>NZ_VCBB01000003.1:0-629186 GCF_005843915.1 Enterobacter sp. MF024
GAGAGCTGGAACTCGCCGCCGTTGCCTTCGTTACCCAGACGACCGATTGCCGAGGCGCCGTTGTAGGAGCCGTCCACGGCCACGTACTTCTGATCTGCAGCCTGGAAGTGCGCCCCGTAGCGGGCATAGCCGGTAAATTTAATCCCGAACGGGATAGCCATATCCGGGGACTGGGCGGCGCTCTGCGGCTCGTTAATAACGTCGGCTTTTTTCGCCACCGCGGCATCCATTTTCGCCTGGCGATCGGCCAGGGCTTTATCCACCGCTTTGGCCACAATGGCGTCGATTTGCTCCTGCGTAAATTCCTGGGCGAATACAGAAATCGGGCAAAGCGCGGCGATAACCGCCATTGTTAATGGAAGTTTTTTAATCATATTCATGGTTATCTCAATATATTTAAATTTTATTCAGACAATAACCACCCCGTTCCGGATTGACAGAATATGTCGCTATCATCAGAACAAGTTGATTTTTATTTTTATAGGGCCAGAGGTTTTACACAATTATCGTAAGGCTATCTCCTTCTTTGAAACTTATAATGCGTGCTGACTGTTAAAGCGAGAGCGCTCTCAGATAGCGGCAAGGATCGGCTGAGACATACCCTCTATTTTCCTGGCCTGTTGCTCAATTACGTTATTTCACTATCCGGGTAAGATAATGCTCAAACGTGAACTTCGTCGCAAAATCACCCTTATATTTCCAGCACATTGACACCGCTTCACCAGAGCTATTTTATGGCTTTATATAGAACCTGTGCTCGACGATCACAGAAATAAAAAAACATAATAAATTAATTTAAAAACGTAATGGATCCTCCCTGGCCTCCTGTGTCAGAAAGAGCTTCGCGTTCATAAAACAAATCGGAGATCGGATTAGAATGAGTAAAAACATAATGCATAGCCGGCATGATGAATATCACAAATTATCTCGTGGGGAGCGCATTGGCTATGGAATGGGCGACTTTGCGCAAAACCTTGTCTTTGGCACGATTGGTGGTTTTCTGGCGCTTCACATGTTGACGGTAAATACCATCGGTACCGCGACGGCGGGATTCATCTTTCTTTTTGTACGCATCCTCAATGTTTTTTGGGATCCGATGGTCGGAACCTATGTTGACAAAAGAAGTTCATCGGCAGGGAAATATCGTCCGTGGATTTTAAGAGCCGGCGTTCCGCTCGTTATTCTGTCCGCTTTACTTTTTGCACCTATTCCTGGCGTAAAAGGTTCAGCGCCTTTTGCCTTTATTGTTTATCTGGCTCTGGATCTGGTTTATTCCGTGGTGAACATTCCTTATGGTTCACTGAATGCCTCATTGACCCGGGATCCTGAATCTATCGATAAACTGACCAGTACGCGAATGATGCTGGCCAACAGCGCCAATCTTTTGGTCTATACCCTCTTCCCTATGTTTGTCCAGATGGCCTCGCCCAAGGATCGCAGCCTCAAGGACACCGGGTTCTTTGGCCTTGAGCTCAATATGGGCAACTATACCGATCCCTCAGCGAACTATGCCTGGTTTGGCGTTTACTCGATCTATATGGTCATCGGCGCAGTTGCCCTGTTCATTTGCTATAAATTCACCAAAGAACGCGTTGTGGCTTCAGCAGAGCAGACGGCCAACGTTAAAACCACCGACCTCTTCCTTGAACTCAAAAATAACCGCCCGCTGGTTATTCTCGGCCTGTTTTTCATGCTGGCATTCACATTTATGTTCTTCATGAACACCGTGAATGGCTTTTTTAATCAGTTTGTTGTCGGCCATTCCGAATGGATGGGCGCCGTCGGCCTTGTTGCCTCAATCCCCGGCATTCTGTTCCCCATTTTCTGGCCTAAGCTGAAGAAGATTTTTGGTAAAAAAGGATTCTTCCACATTTTCCTCGGCATGTTTATTGTCGGCGAATTACTGACCTACGTCTGGTCGCGCGAAGGTATGCATGATGCCCTCTGGCTCGCGTATATCGCCACCTTTATCAAGCAGTGGGGCTTAACCTCGGCGACCGGATTCATGTGGGCACTGGTGCCGGAAGTGATCGCTTATGGTGAATTAAAATCAGGCAAGCGCAATGCCGCCATCATCAATGCCATTATGGGGCTCTTTTTCAAAATTGGATTTACTATCGGCGGCGCAATTCCACTCTGGTTACTCGCAGCCTATGGATTTAGCGAAACCGGGGCCCAGCAAAGTGCGAGTGCAATCGACGGCATTATTATCACCGCAGTCTGGATCCCCATTGCTTTAGCCTTTATCTCGATGATCGTCATTCACATTTATCCCATCTCCGATAAACATGTCACCGATATCAATCGCCAGCTTGATGAGATCCGCGTGTAATTTCGAATATGAATTAAATAGTCTTTAAAAATAAAATTCAGAAAACGTTAAAAGGTAGAATGATATGTCGCTTATCCAGAACCCTGTACTGCCTGGTTTTAACCCGGACCCAAGCATTATTCGTGTAGAAGACACCTACTACATCGCCAACTCAACCTTTGAGTGGTTCCCTGGCGTGCGTCTGCATGAATCAAAAGACCTGAAAAACTGGGATCTTCTGCCCAGCCCATTATCAACGACAGCGCTTTTAGATATGAAAGGAAATCCCTCTTCCGGTGGGATTTGGGCGCCCGCGCTCTCATACGCCGATGGCAAATTCTGGCTGGTGTACACGGACGTGAAAATCACCGAAGGTGCCTTCAAGGACATGAAAAACTACCTGACCACCGCCACCGATATTCGGGGTCCCTGGTCCGATCCCATCAAACTTAATGGTGTCGGTTTCGATGCCTCACTCTTCCATGACGACGATGGGCGTAAATATCTGGTTCAACAAACCTGGGACCATCGCGAGTACCATCATCCCTTCAACGGCATCACGTTAACTGAGCTAAATACCGAGACGCTAAAATTAAAACCAGAGACAGCGCGAACGATTTACCGGGGCACCGCCGTTGCACTGGTTGAGGGGCCACATCTTTATAAACTGAACGGCTATTACTATCTTTTCGCCGCTCAGGGGGGGACGGTGTTCACCCACCAGGAGGTGGTTGCCCGTTCAAAAACTTTAGAGGCCGATAGCTTTGAAACCGAGCCAGGAGAGGTCTTCCTGACGAACGTCGATACTCCGGACAGCTATATTCAGAAACAGGGTCATGGTGCGTTAGTTTCCACCCCTGGCGGTGAATGGTATTACGCCTCGCTCTGCGCACGGCCGTGGAATCGCCCGGGTGAGTCAGCCTACGATCCCCGGGGCTGGTCAACCCTGGGCCGGGAAACCTCTATCCAGAAAGTGTACTGGGATGAAGCGGGCTGGCCACGCATTGAAGGCGGCCACGGGGGTAAAACCTTTGTCGAAGGCCCTGCCGATGCCATTTACACCGAAAGCGCACAAGATCATAGCCAGCGCGATGATTTCAACACTGCGACGCTCGATATTAACTGGAATACGCTTCGCGTGCCGTTCACCGAAAAAATGGGCACAACGGGCGACGGAAAACTGACGTTAAACGGCCAGGGTTCTTTAGCCAATACTCACGATCTTTCGCTGATTGCCCGCCGCTGGCAGGCCTTCTATTTTGATGCTCAGGTTAAAGTCAAATTCAATCCATTTAGCTATCAGCAGATGGCTGGCCTGACGAATTATTATAACGATCGTCACTGGAGCTTCGTATTCATCACCTGGAATGAAATTAACGGTGCCGTTATCGAAATAGGGGAAAATAACCGCGGAAAATATACCTCTTACCTGAAAGATAACGCGATCAAAATTCCGCAGGGAACAGAATACGTCTGGTTCCGCACGAAAGTCCGTAAGGAAACCTATACCTACGAATACAGCTTTGATGGCGTCGCGTTCACCGAGATCCCGGTCAAACTGGATGCCGCCGTTCTCTCAGATGATTATGTCCTGCAAAGCTATGGCGGGTTCTTTACCGGGGCATTCGTGGGCCTCGCGGTCGTCGATTACTCTGGTTACGATGCCAGCGCAGATTTTTATGATTTCGTCTATCAGGAACTGGGCGATACCTTGACTGTAAACGGCGAGTATAGCTGGGACGCAAGTGAGTCACGGTTTAATTAAAGACTGACAAAAAGGGGCCCGCGGGCCCCATTACAGTGATATTGCGCGTTGTGGAATTATTCAGGCAACGCGTAAACCACAACCTGGTCGCCCACCTGATCCTTCAGGATAGTGTTCCCGCCCGCGACAAAAGCCACATACTGACGGCCTTTATATTCATAGACTGACGGGTTGGCAACCGCCGGGGCTTCAGCCTGATCGGACCACAGCTCTTCCCCGCTCTCCACCGAGTAAGCACGTACTTTGGCATCCATAGAGGCACCGATGAAGATCACCCCACCCGCGGTGATCGCCGGGCCGCCGATGGTTGGCGAGCCCCAGCTTTCCGGCATAAAGAAGCCGTATTGCTGCGAAGCCCCCACCGGACGGCGCCACTTCACGTCACCGGTATGCATATCCAGCGCGACAATCTCACCAAAAGGTGGCTTCCAGCACGGCATGCCCAGCCAGTTATTGGCCACCAGCAGACGCATACCGTACGGCGCGCCTTCCTGCGGCGCAAAACCACTCTCGTTGCCGGAGTCTTTATCGGCCTTATCGTAATCTTCACGGCTGTAGAGCTTCACGTACTGCACGATATGTGAGGTGTTGACGATAGCGATCTGTTTATTCGGATCGAACGCCACCCCGCCCCACTGCACGCCACCGGCGCTGTCGGGATAGGTCAGCGCGCCTTCGCCTTTGGTGGTCGGTGGGGTGTACATGCCCTCATAGGTCAGATTATCCCACAGGCGTGAGCACTGACCGGCCCCGACCATATCGGCCAGTTTCCAGATCTCCGGCTTTTTCGACTGATCGAGCAGCGGCGCAGGCTTCGTCGGGAACGGCTGGGTTGGCGAAAGTTTTTCACCCTGTACAGAACCGTCGCCCTGCGGGACCGGACGCTCTTCGATAGGCCAGACGTCCTCCCCGGTCAGGCGGTTAACCACAAACAGGAAGCCCTGCTTGGTGGCCTGAATCAGCGCCGGGATCTGCTTGCCATCAACGGTGATATCCATCAGCGTTGGCGCGGAGTTGATATCGTAATCCCAGACGTCATGATGCACCCACTGGCGGGACCAGACCACTTTACCGGTATTGATGTCCAGCGCGGTTGTCGAGGTGCCAAGCGGGATCGCGTCGACACGGTTACCGCCCCAGTAGTTAGGCGATGGGGAGGAGACCGGGAGATAGACCAGACCGTTGGCTTCGTCGGCGGACATGTGCGTCCAGACGTTAGCGGTCCCCGTGCGTTGGCGGATTTCGGCGGGAATCGCCTCGAAGGACCATTCCCGCTCGCCGGTCTGGGCGTTGATGGAAAATACGGTGCCCGGAGGCGCTTCGGCATAGGCCCAGTCTTTACCAGCCCAGCCCACCAGCAGATGGTTACCCACCACCGTCGGCGGCTGCAGGATGGAGAGCGGGAATTTAGCGTTCACCGTGTTCCACTGATTTACGTTCAGCACGCCGTTGTCCGCAAAGTTGCTGCACGGCTTGCCGGAGTCGGCGTCAAGGGCGTAGAGCTTACCGTCAACGGTGCCCATATAGACAATCTTCTGGCAGGCTTCACCGGCGACCGGATTTTTAGCCTGCCAGTAAGAGACACCGCGGTTCTTCAGCACCGGTTGGGTCAGCGCCTTGCGCGGCGATTTGGTGTCATAGTGCCACTTCTCTTTCCCGGTGCCCGGGTCGAGCGCAATCAGGCGATCGAAAGGGGTGCCGATGTAGAGGGTGTCGTTGGCGAAGATGGGCGTGGCTGACCAGACGGTCGCCGGGGTATCGCCTTTACCATCCGAGACATCGCCGGTATGAAACTCCCAGACTTTTTTTAATTTTCCGACGTTCTCTGCGGTGATCTGGGTCAGCGGGCTGTATTTCTGGGCATTAAGCTGCCCGTGGAAGCTGTCCCAGGTGGCGGTGGAAGGCACAAGCGGCGTCCCCGGATGCTCTGCCGAGGTCACGGACTGCCCTTCACGTTTTCCGCTTGCGGCGTCATCGGTGGTTTTGGTGGTGCCCGGCGCCTGCTGGTCGGCCGCATCCACGTTGAGCTCTTCCTGCGTTCCCTGAGAGGCCTCAGCGGCTTTATCCTGCGCATGCAGTGAGAGTGGCGCGATCAGCAGTGCCAGCGCTGTCATGCTGACTTTCATTAACGGGTAGTGTTTATCGTTATGCACGGGTGGCTCCTCAGGCTCTGACGCGGGGATGGTGGTGAACGGAAGTGCTGCTCAGCATAATCAGACCAATCAGGCCGACCACCATGGCTGCCGTTATGATGTACTGGTGCAGCAGCGCGGCCGCAAAACCCGTACCAGCCAGAACCACAAGAGTGACAATAATCAGGAATATACGTCCGCCGCGACCGGATGCGGCACGCAGTATAAAGGTCAGTACCGCCAGCACGGCGCAGGCTATGGCGACGCCCAGCGCACCAATGGTACCTGTGACGCCGGTAAGGGGCGTCAGCCAGGCGTATAACGCCACCGCGAAGCCAATGACCGCAGCCAGCAACAGCAAAATGCTGCCGGTACGGGAGGGATGAGAATGCAACATACCAGGAAGTCCCCTATCAAAAATAAAAATGAGCCAATATGTCCTGTTCCCGGATGGATGCGGCTGTTGTGTGCATGGGCAATAGCTAAAAACTCAGGCAGTTAAGGAAAACAGCGGCATAGATCACTGAACGTAACTGAGTATAGAAGAAGGTTTTTAAAGGGGACGCTCAAACGCCTGAAAGCCAGGCAGTAACCAGGCGTAAAGCACGCATTGTTAACCGGGGATGGCAGCAAGACGACGTTCAGCTCTGCACGTCACGAGGAGATCCCGCCTCCGGAAACAAAGCGTGACAGGCCGCTCTCAGCCGCTGTTTATCCGATGCAATATAGGGCGTGATTTCTATGCGCTCTTTCATCTCCTCGACCATGCCCGCTGCGGCTGAGCCAAAGCGTTCGGGCCAGCCGCAGCTCAGCATGCTGAGGCTTTTCAGCACTCTCAGCTGTATTTCCCGCATCGCCGCGCCGTCGCGCGCGATGGGTGAAAAAAAGTCTTCCATCAGGTCGCAGTCCCGCAGAGGTGCCACGTGAACGGCAGGGTATTTCACCTCGCTCCCGGTGCTGGCGTGGCGGGCATATTCAGATAGTACCCGCACCCCGCGGCCGATAACGTCAATGGCGGTTCCGGGATCGTTCACCGCGGGCGAAAGTGCGCGGCAGGCAATTTCCGCCAGCACGCAAAGGCAAAAACGGGGGTCCTGATTAAAGGAGCGCACGTCAGACACGCGAACTGCTGACAGGAGCGCTGAACTGAGTGCCGCGTCTACGCTATCGGTCACGTAGATCAGGGGCCGGGAAGGATGAACGAAGCTGCCCGGTTGCGCCACCAGATAGACATGCAACGAACTGTCGGACAGCAGCGCCTGAAGCCTGTCGACGTCAATATATTCAACGTATCCAATATCCCGGGGAAAAAGAGCAGTGGTGCCTTTTGGCTGCGTGTCGCTCTCAGGCCAGGGAAAGCCGCCGAGACAGGGGTTTTTGGCGCGTTCAATAAAGGTTTCTAACGCCGCATCCTCCACTTTTTTGGTTGTCTCGCCGACGCGTCCAAGGGAGGTCAGATGCTGGATCCAGCGCAGCAGCGTTAACAGAATCAGCGCAATAACGATCAGGGTGACGAAAAATAGAATCACCCGCCCCCGTTCCCCGTATGCGCCCATATTCAGGGCGATGATCCCCACCAGGCTGAACAGAAACGAGCCGATAAAGGTGGCCAGTACGTTTTGGGTAGTGACATCTTCGACAACGAGGCGCGTGGCCCTGGGGGTAACATTTGTTGTCGCTGACCCGTAGGCGGAGACCATAATGCTGAGGGAAAAGGTGGTCACCGCCAGCATGCTTGAAGCGAGGATATTGAGGATGTTGTCTACCGCTTCGGCGCCCACCTTGACCGATAAGGACTCCGGGATCATCGACTTAAAGACGATGGATAGCAGCGCGGTGATAATGGCCGCAATGGCGAACAGCGTTGCCCTGAACCAGAGTTTTTTAAAGACCTGTGCCAGTATCCACCGCCAGCGCGACATCATCGTTGACCTCTCTTCGTCAGTTGCAGGGCAAAAAAATGCCGCCAGGGTTGGCGGCACCGGAAGATTAACGAACCAGATGCAGGAAGTGCAGATGCTTTTCGTACTGGTCCAGAATGTCGTTGATCAACTGTTCCTGAGTCCAGCTCATGACATCGTAATCCTGTCCCCCCTCTTTGAGGTAGACTTCTGCACGGTAGTATCTGTGCTGCTCCGCCTGCTGTTCGTCGTTATCGATAGCCGCCAGGGCGAAAGTCGGCGAGTTATAGCCACGCAGCCTGACTTCATAGAGAAAGTTCAGCTCATTGCCTAAATCCACTTCCAGACGAAGACGATCGTCCGGCACATCGCTGATTCGGCTCACCGTGCCCTGCTTTTGCAACTCCTCCTGAACCAGCGTCATCGCCGGTTGGATCACCTCATCCATAAAGCGTTTCACCAGGGAGCGCTTCGGCAGATAGGCGATATTACGTAAACGCCGCTGCCACGGAATTGGATTGCGGGCTGCGGTGGGCGCGATAGTCGCCATACTCAGGCTCTCGCGCTTGGTTAAATCACGACGCAGCGCCTTCAACAGCCCGTAGATGGAGATAAGCAGGATGACGGAAAACGGTAACGCGCTGGCAATGGTGACCGTTTGCAGCGCGCTTAGCCCACCTGCAAGGAGCAGCGCAATCGCCACCACCCCCATCAGCGCGGCCCAGAAAATACGCTGCCAGACGGGCGTATTCGGCTCGCCGCCGGACGCCAGCGTATCCACCACCATTGCACCCGAGTCGGCTGAGGTGACAAAGAAGACAATGACCATCGCCATGGCGATAAACGACAGTATGGATGAGAACGGGAAGTGCTCGAGGAAATTGAACAGCGCCAGCGCCACATCCTGCTGCACCGTGTTCGCCAGATCGGTTGCCCCCTGGCTCATGATGAGATAAATCGCGCTATTACCGAAAACGGTCATCCACATCAGGGTGAAACCCGCAGGGACAAAGAGCACGCCGGTCACGAATTCACGAATGGTTCTGCCGCGGGAGACTCGGGCAATAAACATCCCGACAAAGGGCGACCAGGAGAGCCACCAGCCCCAGTACAGCAGCGTCCAGCCTCCCAGCCAGTTGCTGGATTTTGGCTCGTAGGCGTAAAGGTTGAACGTCTTACTTACCAGTTCAGAGAGATAGCCGCCCGTGTTTTCAACGAAAGATTTCAGCAGCAGGACGGTAGGCCCCAGGCACAACACCAGCGCCAACAGCAGCAAGGCCAGACCCAGATTAATCTCGGACAGGATGCGGATGCCTTTATCCAGCCCGGAGACCACGGAAATGGTCGCCATACCGGTGATGACGACGATCAGGATCACCTGCACCGTTTCATTAACCGGCACACCGAAGAGATGATTAAGCCCGGCATTCACCTGCAATACGCCATAGCCCAGCGAGGTCGCCACCCCAAAAACGGTGCCAATAACGGCAAAAATATCGACGGCGTGGCCTATCGGCCCATAAATTTTGTCACCGATGATAGGATAGAGCGCCGAGCGCAACGTCAGCGGCAGGCCATGGCGGTAGCTGAAAAAGGCGAGGATCAACGCAACGATGGCATAGATAGCCCAGGCGTGAAGCCCCCAGTGGAAGAAGGTTAGCCGCATTGCTTCTTTGGCAGCGGCAACGGTCTCGGGGGTGCCTACCGGCGGAGAGAGATAGTGCATGACCGGCTCGGCGACGCCGAAGAACATCAGGCCTATCCCCATCCCTGCGGAAAACAGCATGGCAAACCAGGAGTGATAACTGAAATCGGGCTGGGCATGATCGGGACCCAGCTTGATATCGCCGTAGCGAGACAAACCAAGAAACGTCACGCTCAGTAATATCAGCGCGACCGCCAGGATGTAGAACCAGCTGGCGTTAGTGAATATCTGCTGCTGCAGCAGTTTGAAATTTTTGTCGGCAACGTCAGGGAAAATCGCTGCAAATGCAACGAGAAGGAAAATTAACAAAGCAGATGTATAGAAGACCGCTTTGTTAATCTTGCTTGTGGACTGCTTTGGGATGGGGGTATTTTCACTCATATGTTATGTATTCCATTAAAACTGAAACCGCTCCGGATGAGAGGAATCATCTCTTTCAGCTTAGC
Source organism: Enterobacter sp. MF024 (assembly GCF_005843915.1). Taxonomy (NCBI): domain Bacteria; kingdom Pseudomonadati; phylum Pseudomonadota; class Gammaproteobacteria; order Enterobacterales; family Enterobacteriaceae; genus Enterobacter; species Enterobacter sp. MF024. The sequence goes on from NZ_VCBB01000003.1 coordinate 10,261, forward strand.
AAAACGAGTCTGCTTGTGCAGTTGATGATGGCAGAGTTACTTTTTTATGCTCCTGAGTTTTCTGGGGTTAATTTTATTCAGTGCGGGTCTGAATCTGGCTGACATTACGTCATTCTTTGGTAACAAAGATAAAAGAAAAAGCCCCGCGATATTGCTATCGCAGGGCTTTCAAATTTGGCGGAAGCGTAGAGATTCGAACTCTAGAACCCTTTCGGGTCGCCGGTTTTCAAGACCGGTGCCTTCAACCGCTCGGCCACGCTTCCTAAGTGAGGCGAACTATAAACACCTCCGTGTGCGCTGTAAAGTATGAACCCAATCGTTCGCCTGAAAAATAGCCAAAACCTGTTTAATCGGTTGAATAGACAACGCATTGGCCATTTTCTCAGCACCGGATCTCAGTAATGACCCTTAGTGCTTTTTGATGTACATATCCTTTGTGAAGTAGTACCCGAGCTTATCCGGCGTAAATCCGCCTATCCACGGCTTCACCAGGTGGGTACGCACGTAGTGATAGACCGGGATCGCCGGAACATCCCGCGCCAGCAGATCTTCGGCCTGCTGGTAGAATGCTCCGCGCTCGGCGGTGGTTTTGGCTTTCGCAGCGTTGACCAGCGCTTCGTCATAGGCCGGATTGCTGTACTGGCTGGTGTTCTCGCTGTCGCCGGTGCGGAAGTTGTTCAGGAAGGTCGCCGCATCGTCGTAATCGGCAATCCAGGCGTAGCGCACCGCATCAAAGTTGTGGGTGTGCATGGTATCCAGCATCGTTTTCCACTCCTGGTTTTGCAGCTTCGCCTCTACCCCGAGGTTTTTCTTCCACATTGAGCTGACGGCGATGGCAATACGCTGGTGTGATTCCGAGGTGTTATAGAGCAGATTAAAGCTCAGCGGGTGGCCCTCGTTAAAGCCCGCTTCGGTCAGCAGCTTTTTCGCCTCAGCGATGCGTTTATCCATCGGCCAGCTGGCGTAATCCGGATTTTTTATTTGCACTCCGCCGATATCCGGCTGGCTAATGACCCACGCCGGACGCTGCCCCTGCCCCAGCACTTTCCCGGCAATAATGTCTTTATCCAGGGCCATGTTCAGCGCCTTACGCACGCGCGGATCGTTAAACGGCGGACGGGTGGTGTTGAATTCGTAGTAGTAGGTTGCCAGCTGCGGTGAGACATCTACTTCTTTACCCAGCGTCTTTTGCAGCTGGGCAAACTGGTTGATCGGCAGGGTGTAGGCAATATCGATCTCCCCCGCCTTGTAGCGGTTAACATCGGCGGCTTCAGAGGTGATCGGCAGATACGTCACCTTGTTGATGACGGTATGGGCGTTGTCCCAGTAGCGCGGGTTGCGCTCGGCGATGATCCGCTCGTTGACCACCCACTGGCTGAGCTTATAGGCGCCGCTGCTGACAAAGTGCTCCGGTTTCGTCCACTTATCGCCATAGCGGCCAATCAGGACCTTATCCACCGGCACCAGCGACGGGTGCGCCAGCATGGCCAGGAACGCCGCGTTGGGCTGGGTCAGCGTCACTTCAAGCGTGGTGTCGTTCAGCGCCTTCACGCCCATGGTATCAGGGGCCTTTTTGCCCTGGGCGATATCGGCGGCGTTAACCACGTGCATATTGCCCGGATAGCTGGCGTACGGCGAGGCGGTTTTCGGATCCACCAGCCGCTGCCAGCTCCAGACCACGTCCTGGGCGGTAATGGCCGTGCCGTCGCTCCAGGTAATGCCCGGGCGCAAATGGAAGGTCCAGACGGTGTTGTCCTTGTTCTCCCATTTCTCGGCCAGCCGCGGCTGGATCTCCCCCTGCGGCGAGACGCTGACCAGCCCGTCGAACAAATCGCTGATAATATTGAATTCGACATCGCTTTCGACTTTATGCGGATCGAGCGATGCCGGCTCATTGCCATTATTCCTGACCAGTTCCTGCTTCTCAGCCAGCTCGGTTCCTGCTGGCACGCTGGCTGCAAACGCCGTTGCGCTTGCGCACAGGATGCCTGCTGTCAGCAAAGAGAGGGTAAATGTTACTTGTGATGAGGGTTTCATGTCCTTCGCCTTATAGTTTAGTTTTGACGATGCAAAATAACTCTTAGCGCTGCGGCTGGAATAAGGCAATATATTTCAGTGACCTATAAGAGCTTGATCTGATTAATCCTGACAAACCGGGGTTCATTCTGCGTTAGAGGCGTTATGGAACACATCATGCTATATCGAGGCCTAAGACGTTGAGTAAAGATGGGTAAAACCACTTTGTAACCGGCGCGTCGTTTTCTATTCTTGCCGTTAATTACATCTGTCATAAGAGAGTGACTCATGGATCGTATTATTAGTTCTTCACGCGACCGCACATCGCTACTCAGCACCCACAAGGTGCTGCGCAATACTTACTTTATGCTCAGCCTGACGCTGGCCTTCTCCGCGCTGACGGCAACTGCCAGCACCGTGCTGATGCTGCCGTCACCGGGGCTGATCCTCACCCTGGTCGGCATGTATGGTCTGATGTTCCTGACCTACAAAACCGCGGATAAGCCGGTAGGCATTTTGTCCGCCTTCGCATTCACCGGTTTCCTGGGCTACATCCTGGGGCCAATGCTTAACACCTACCTGTCTGCCGGTATGGGCGACCTGATCGGCCTGGCGCTGGGTGGTACGGCTGCGGTGTTCTTCTGCTGTTCAGCCTACGTTCTGACCACCCGCAAAGACATGTCTTTCCTCGGCGGGATGCTGATGGCGGGCATCGTCGTGGTGCTGATCGGTATGGTTGCAAATATCTTCCTGCAGCTGCCAGCTCTGCACCTGGCTATCAGCGCCGTGTTCATCCTGATCTCCTCCGGGGCGATCCTGATGGAAACCAGCAACATCATTCATGGCGGCGAGACCAACTACATCCGCGCCACCGTGAGCCTGTATGTGTCGCTGTATAACATCTTCGTCAGCCTGCTGAGCATCCTGGGCTTTGCGAGCCGCGATTAACCGACAGTGCTGTATAACGAGCCCCGCTTATGCGGGGCTTTCTTTTTTGGTAAACTGCCGCGGTTTTCGATAAACCCGTGATGATTATGCTGAACTTTGAAGGTAAAGAGATTGAGACCGATAGCGAAGGCTATCTGAAAGAGACCAGCCAGTGGAGCGAAGGGCTGGCGGCTGTGATTGCCGAAAAAGAGTCTATCGCCCTGACGCCAGAGCACTGGGAAGTGGTGCGCTTCGTGCGTGATTTCTATCTGGAATTTAACACCTCCCCCGCCATCCGCATGCTGGTGAAAGCAATGGCCAATAAGTACGGCGAGGAGAAAGGCAACAGCCGCTATCTTTACCGCCTGTTCCCGAAAGGCCCGGCAAAACAGGCGACCAAAATCGCCGGTCTGCCTAAGCCCGTGAAGTGCATTTAATAGCGAATACCGAAATTCACGTATTCCCGGCCGGGTTGATGCGGTTCTGAGAGAACCTTTTCGACCCGGGCGATGCGTGGCCCGCCCGCCTTAAGCCAGTCGAGCAGTTTATCGACCTGCTCCGCCTCCCCGCACGCCACCACCTCGACGCTTCCGTCATCCATGTTGCGCGCGTAACCGGTCAGCCCCAGCTCAGTGGCTTCACGCTGCGTGCTGTATCGAAAGCCAACCCCCTGAACCGTGCCGTGAACCCACGCGATGATGCAGACTTTTGCCATACTCCTTCCCCTTATCCATGCCTGGCTCTGAACCCAAAGAATAGCAAATTATGGCCGGAGAATTAGCGCAGCGTTTTGGGTAAACAGCCGTAATGCTGACGAAAACGGGCCGTAAATCGGGAGCTGGAAAGATACCCGCACTGCATGGCGATCTCGCCAATGGGCAGACGGGTCGACTGCAGCTGAGAGAGCGCAACCGCCATACGCACCTCCTCCACGATCTGGCGAAAGCTTTGCGACTCTTCCCGTAAGCGTCGGCGTAAGGTCGGCACGCTTAAGGCCAGACGACTGGCCACATCATGAGCAGTCCATGCCCGGGCGGGCGCCAGCATAATGAAATGCCGCACCTGCTCGGTAAGATTGATATTTCGCTCGATCAGCAGCGGACCGGCCACCCCATCATGCAGCAGCGCCAGCAGGAGCCCGAAGGCCTGGTGCTTTTGCAGCTCATCCGAAAAATTATGCCGCACCGCATGCAGCAGGTTGCCCCACATGAAAGCGAGTCCTTCGCTGAGCGGAGCACAGAGTGAGTCCGTTTTTGCCCGCGGCCAGGATTGCAGATAACGCGTTTTAAACTCGGCGATGAGGTCGGGGGATAACAGCAGCAGATCGGAATGAAACACGTCCTGTGCAGGCTGATTGATAATCTCCATCGGGGTATTCGCCGGAATGATAATGAGCTCATCCGGCGTCGCCACTAAGCGTCTCTCATCCTGGATAATCACCTTACTGCCGTGCGTAATGTGACAGATGGCCGGGTAGAAGAGCTTTACGTGGTGCAGGCGATGCATTTTGCTGGCATTGACCTCAGCCGCTGTCAGATGGTTATGTTGAAAATGAAACTCCTGCACCGGGCCACCTTTATCGTGCGTATGTTGCGGTTAATTGTGCTTTCGCCAGCACGTGACTGTTGAGCATAAAGCCAACCAGTGCCCCGCTGGCGTTGCCGTCGAGCGGCAGTTTTTCCACATTCAGCGCCCAGACGGTGAACTGATAAGGGTGCGGTTTATCCCCTTCAGGCGGACATGCCCCGCCGAAGCCAGCATAACCGAAATCATTACGTCCCTGCACCGCTCCCGCCGGTAATTTATCGCTGTTCGTTTTCCCTGCACCTGAAGGCAGGCTCTGCGTCTTCGCGGGAATGTTGACCAGCGTCCAGTGCCACCAGCCGCTGCCGGTGGGTGCGTCAGGATCGTAGGCGGTAATAGCGAAGCTTTTTGTGCCTGCGGGTGGATTTTGCCAGGCCAACTGTGGCGAGGCATTGCCCCCCTGGCAGCCGAACCCGGCAAAAACCTGCTGTTGCGTTAAGGGGTGACCGTTGGCGATATCCTGGCTGCTGAGGCTAAACGGCAGGGCTGCAGAAACCGTAAAACTGATTGTCGCCAGGGTGCTGATGGCGATGGCAATATGCTTTTTCATTGTTGTCTCCTTTTGCTGAACCGGAAACCACACTGTAAAGCCTGCGACACACTCATAATGTGCCTGACCGATTTTAAAATGTGCCGAAACGCTCAATAGTGTCCGCAGATGATTGCCACTGGCCATCTGTGCTACTCTACGCGCCATTTCCCTGGAATCGACAGAACAGAAAATTATGAGTGTACGTTTAGTGTTAGCCAAAGGGCGCGAGAAGTCATTGCTGCGCCGCCATCCCTGGGTCTTCTCCGGCGCGGTTGCCCGCATGGAAGGCAAAGCCAGTCTCGGTGAAACCATCGATATCGTTGACCACCAGGGGAAATGGTTAGCGCGCGGCGCATACTCGCCTGCCTCGCAGATCCGTGCCCGCGTCTGGACGTTTGATAAAGATGAATCCATCGACATCGACTTCTTTGTCCGCCGCCTGCAGCAGGCGCAGCAGTGGCGCGACTGGCTGGCAAAACGCGACGGGCTGGACAGCTATCGTCTGATCGCCGGCGAATCCGACGGTCTGCCGGGCGTGACCATCGACCGTTTCGGCAGCTTCCTGGTGCTGCAGCTGTTAAGCGCGGGTGCTGAGTATCAGCGTGCAGCGTTGATCAGCGCGCTGCAGACGCTGTTCCCCGAGTGCGCTATTTACGATCGCAGCGACGTTGCGGTGCGTAAAAAAGAGGGGATGGAGCTGACCCAGGGTCCGGTGACGGGCGAACTGCCGCCTGCCCTGCTGCCTATCGAAGAGCACGGCATGAAGCTGCTGGTGGATATTCAGGGCGGCCATAAAACCGGTTACTACCTCGATCAGCGCGACAGCCGCCTGGCAACCCGCCAGTACGTTGCCGACAAACGCGTGTTGAACTGCTTCTCCTACACCGGCGGCTTTGCGGTTTCGGCCCTGATGGGCGGCTGCAGCCTGGTGGTGAGCGTCGATACCTCACAGGAAGCGCTGGACGTGGCGAAGCAGAACGTTGAGCTGAACCAGCTGGATCTGAGCAAAGCGGAATTTGTCCGCGACGACGTCTTCAAACTGCTGCGCAAATACCGCGACCAGGGTGAAAAGTTTGACGTGATTGTGATGGATCCGCCAAAGTTCGTGGAAAACAAGAACCAGCTGATGGGCGCCTGTCGTGGGTATAAAGACATCAACATGCTGGCAATCCAGCTGCTTAACCCGGGCGGCGTGCTGCTGACGTTCTCCTGCTCGGGCCTGATGACCACCGAATTATTCCAGAAAATTATCGCAGATGCCGCTGTAGATGCTGGGCGTGATGTACAATTTATAGAGCAGTTCCGTCAGGCGGCCGATCATCCGGTGATCGCTACCTATCCGGAAGGGCTGTATCTGAAAGGATTTGCCTGTCGCATCATGTAACTTGAAAAGTGGAATGTTGCCCACACCTATAGTGTAAGTAACGTTTCCCGGGAGGTGACTATGATTGCCAGCAAATTCGGTATCGGCCAGCAGGTCCGCCACTCCCTGTTAGGTTATCTGGGCGTGGTCGTGGATATCGACCCGGAATATTCCCTCGACGAACCGTCAGCGGATGAGCTGGCGGTGAACGCAGAACTCCGCGCCGCGCCCTGGTACCACGTGGTCATGGAAGATGACGACGGACAGGCCGTGCATACCTATCTTGCCGAAGCCCAGTTAAGTAGCGAACAGCAGGATGAACACCCAGAGCAGCCATCTATGGATGAACTGGCGCAAACTATCCGCAGACAGTTACAGGCTCCGCGCCTGCGCAACTAATGAAAACCCGGTAGCCGACGGCTGACCGGGTTTTTTATTACTTCGCCATCCCCAGGCGGGGGATCTCAATGGCCGGACAGCGGTCCATCACTACATTCATGCCCGCATCGCGCGCCAGAACCGCCGCCTGTTCATTAATCACCCCGAGCTGTAACCACAGGGTTTTCGCCCCGACCGCAATTGCCTCCTGAGCAACGCCCCAGGCCGCTTCGGAATTGCGGAACACGTCCACCATATCGATTTTTTCCGGCACTTCTGCCAGGGTGCCGTATCCCTGCTGGCCCAGCAACGTTTTACCTGCCACTTTTGGCGAAACCGGGATCACGTGGTAGCCCTGATCGAGCAGGTATTTCATCACCCTGTAGCTCGGGCGATCCGGCTTGTCGCTTGCCCCCACCAGCGCAATGGTGCGGGTGGTAGTAAGGATGTCAGCGATATCGTTCTCTTTCATTTATGTCCTCCTGGCTCGTTCAATCTGGGTATCAATGCCGTTACAGCAACTGCCATCCCATACGTCTGCATGAGGGCAAATTGCCGGGATATGTCTATATGTTAGTAAATATGATTAGCGAAAAATTTTGATACATTATTCATGACGCATGTCTTTTAAGAGGGCTCTCTATGAAAACCGGCATTGCCTGGAGTCTGTTTGCGCTGCTCATGCCGGTTTGCGTTTTTGCCACAACGCTGCGGCTCTCTACGGACATCGACCTGCTGGTATTGGATGGCAAAAAAGTTTCCAGTTCCCTGCTGCGCGGTGCGGACAGTATTGAGCTGGATAACGGCCCGCATCAGATCGTCTTCCGGGTAGAAAAAACCATTCGCCTTGGCAATCACGAGGAGCGGGTCTATATCTCTCCTCCCCTTGTCGCCAGCTTCAACACCCAGCGCATCAGTCAGGTTAATTTTAGCCTTCCACGGCTGGAAACAGAAAAAGAGTCACAACTTTTTGATAAATCACCGCAAATCGAGTTGCTGGATGGCGACGCGACCCCGATCCCGGTGAAGCTGGATATTCTGGCGCTCACCGATACGCCGAACGGCGTGAATTACGAATATGATACCGAGCGCTATAACAAAGCCGGGCAGAGCGCCTCGCTGCCGCAGTTTTCAACCACCATGGCGGATGACAGTACGCTGTTATCCGGGGTGTCTGAGCTGGACATGCCGCCGCCGCAATCCCAGAGCATGACGGAGCAGCGTCTCAAGTACTGGTTTGCCCAGGCCGATCCTGAAACCCGAAGCCGTTTCCTGCAATGGGCGAAGCAACAACCCTCGTCCTGAGCCGCATTTTTTCTCCCTTTCTCTTGCAGCGTCAGGTGCTTCCAGTAATCTGTAACCAGTTAACTAACGGATAGAGATTATGGAATCCACAACCCGCACACTGCCGGAACGAAAACATATCGCCCTGGTGGCGCACGATCACTGCAAACAGATGCTGCTCAACTGGGTTCAGCGTCATCAATCCCTGCTGGAAAAACATCAGCTGTCGGCCACCGGAACCACCGGCAACCTGATTCATCGCGAGACCGGACTTGAAGTGAATGCCATGCTGAGCGGCCCGATGGGCGGCGATCAGCAGGTCGGCGCACAGATTTCGGAAGGTAAGATTGATGTGCTGATCTTCTTCTGGGACCCGCTCAACGCGGTGCCGCACGACCCGGACGTAAAAGCCCTTCTGCGTCTGGCAACGGTGTGGAATATTCCGGTCGCCACTAACCTGTCTACGGCTGACTTTATTATCGAGTCTCCGCAGTTCAACTCTCCGGTCGAGATCCTGATCCCGGACTATCAGCGCTATCTGGCTGAACGTCTGAAGTAAAAGTGAGCATCGCCGGGGGGCGGCTCCGCCTTACCCGGCCTACAAAACCCCAAACCGCACGCCCCGTAGGCCCGGTAAGCGAAGCGCCACCGGGCAACAAACCGCACATCCCGTAGGCCCGGTAAGCGAAGCGCCACCGGGCAACAGACCGCACGCCCCGTAGGCCCGGTAAGCGAAGCGCCACCGGGCAAAACATCGCTAGGGTTTGCGAGCCACCGGAACATCAATTTCTTTGAGGATATCGACAAAGCGTGATGGCTGCTCTTTGTTGAACAGCAACCAGACCCGGTGACGAGCACGGGTGATAGCCACGTAGAGTAATCGCCGCTCCTCGGCGTCGGGAAAATCTTCCACCACTGGCAGCAGGGCCTGCTCCATGACCGATTCCCGGGCAGGTGCCGGGAAACCATCGCTCCCTTCCTGCAATCCCACCACAATGACATAGTCCGCCTGCTGGCCCTTGCTGGCGTGAATGGTCATAAAATCCAGCTTCAGTTTCGGCCAGCGGGTCGCGGCTTTCTCCAGGCTGGCAGGCTTGAGGTGGTGATAACGTGCCAGCACCAGAATGCGCTCATCCGCCCGGGCATAACCGCTCAGCTTATCCAGCAGGGCATCGAGCTGATCCTCTGCCAGCAGCGTAACCGCTTTCTTGTCGCCAGCCGACAGGCTGTTCAGCGGTTTTGCCAGCTGATGCGGGTTTTGCTGGATAAACCGGTTGGCGATCTCACCGATCCGGTTATTGAAACGGTAGGTGGTGTCCAGATCGCAGCGATCCCCTTCGCCAAAATAATGATGAAACGCCGTCGTCAGCGACAGCTGTGCACCACTGAAACGGTAGATCGCCTGCCAGTCATCCCCCACGGCAAACAAAGTGGTGTACTTGTTTTGCGCCCGCAGCGCCGCCAGCAACGCCGCGCGTTGAGGAGAGATATCCTGAAACTCATCCACCAGAATGTGCTTCCACGGGCTGATAAAGCGACCTTTCTCCAGAATGACGATCGCCTGATGGATCAACCCGGAAAAGTCGACGGCGTTCTCCGCCTTGAGGGCGGCTTTCCACGCCTTAAGCAGCGGAGCCATTAACTTGACCCGCTTTGAGAACAGGGCCCGCACCTCTTCCGGCGCGCCGGCAATCATCTCGGCCTGCGCGCCACCGTGCATACGCATCAGGCTCACCCAGCGATCGAGCCGGGGGGCCAGTCGGCGCTTCAGTTTTTCGTTTTGCCAGAAACTGCCCTCCGGCACGCTCCAGTCAAGCTCCTCTTCGAGCCACTGTCGCCAGCCTTTGGCCTGGGCTTTTTTCTCGCTGCACTGCTGCTGCCAGGCGTCGATGAAAATCTTCTGCCGCGCCACGGTGTCATTTTCAAGCTCGCTGACCACCGGCACCTTTTTGCTGCCCTGCTGGATGATATGCAGGGCCAGGGAGTGAAACGTCCTGGCGGTAATGTCGCGGGTGTGCAGTCGCGCCTCGATTCGCTCATCCATCTCCTGAGCCGCCTTACGCCCAAACGCCAGGAGCAATATTTGCTCGGGAGCGGCTTCATTGCGGGCCAGCAGCCAGCCCGCCCGCGCCACCAGCACCGAGGTTTTTCCGCTACCGGCCCCCGCCAGCACCAGCAGCGACTGTTCGCCATTGACCACCGCCCGGGCCTGGGCCGGGTTAAGTGGGGATGACTCAATACCGGCAAAAAAATCGGCATACTGGCTGAGCATGGTATCAGTCCACGCCTGATTGTGCGCCAACCGGCTCTGGTCAATGTCCTGTAGCCAGGCCTGACACTGCCGCCAGGCTTCACGGCAGTTATCAAACTCGTCGAGCCGCGAGACGGATAACGGCAAGGCCTGCAACGCCTGGCGGATTTTTTGCTGAAGGCCGAGCGTTTTTTCCCGCGTCAGCCAGCTGTTTTGCTCATTCGTGGCGGCAATGTCATTCAGCGCGTTTTGCAGCACCTGTGCCGCAACCTCACTCATTTCAGCACTCCATTGCTGCCAGAGCGTGTTCAGATGGCGGTGAAAACGCTGGGTTTCCGCCCACTCGGTGCCGTGCAGCCGCACCACTTTTTCGTCTGTCAGCACAAACTCCAGCTCGCCCCAGACCAGGCCGCGCTTACAGTGAATCGCTAACAGCTGATTGAAGGGGATGAGATATTCGTGACGTTCGCCCGAGACTTTAACCCCGGCGTTAAGCAGAACGACTTTGTCGTACGGATGTTGTGCCAGGCGTTTGCCTAACGATGTTGCTTTCAGTTCCATGTCCAGCCTGATCCACGACGTGAATAATTGCATAACAGTTTAACTGCCAGTTTTCAGGTGCTCCAGCGCAAAAAAACGTTACAATCATCAGGGCTTCAACATTACGGAAAGAATTGAGGTTTTATGCGTACCATTCTGAATATTTTGAATTTTGTGCTGGGTGGTTTTGCCACCACTCTCTCCTGGCTGCTGGCGACGCTCGTCAGCGTGGTCCTGATATTCACCCTTCCGCTAACCCGCTCCTGCTGGGAAATTACCAAACTCTCGCTGGTCCCATACGGCAACGAAGCGGTTCACGTAGACGAACTGGAGCCTGGCAATAAAAGCGCGCTGATGAACACCGGCGGAACGCTGCTCAATATTCTGTGGCTGATCTTTTTCGGCTGGTGGCTGTGTCTGATGCACATTGCGGCGGGGATCGCCCAGTGCCTGACGCTTATCGGCATCCCCGTCGGGATCGCTAATTTCAAAATTGCCGCCATTGCCCTGTGGCCTGTCGGACGCCGGGTTGTCCCGGTGGAAGTGGCCCGCGCCGCGCGGGAAGCTAACGCCCGCCGTCGTTTTCCGTAACAAGGACCTCGCGCGCACATGCTAAGCCCACTGCTTCGCCGCTACACCCTGAACAGCGCCTGGCTCTACAATGTCAGGATCTTTATTGCCCTGTGCGGCAGTACCGCCCTGCCCTGGTGGTTGGGCGACGTGAAGCTGACCATCCCCCTGACGCTGGGGGTGGTTGCCGGCGCGCTGGCCGATCTGGATGACCGCCTTACCGGTCGGCTGCGCAATCTGGTCATCACCCTGATCTGCTTTTTTATCGCCTCGGCGTCGGTGGAGCTGCTCTTCCCATGGCCTTGGCTTTTTGCGATTGGGCTGATGCTCTCCACCAGCGTGTTTATTCTGCTCGGTGGGCTAGGCCAGCGCTACGCCACCATCGCTTTCGGCGCATTGCTTATTGCCATCTACACCATGTTGGGGGTATCGCTGTACGACCAGTGGTATCAACAGCCGGTGCTGCTGTTGCTGGGCGCGGTCTGGTATAACCTGCTGACGCTGGCCGGTCATCTTATTTTCCCTATTCGCCCGCTGCAGGACAATCTGGCCCGCAGCTACGAGCAACTGGCCCATTACCTTGAGTTAAAGTCCCGGCTGTTCGATCCGGATATCGAAGGTGACGGCCAGGGGCCGCTGTACGATCTGGCGCTGGCGAACGGGCAACTGGTGACAACCTTAAACCAGACCAAGGCCTCGTTACTTACCCGCCTGCGCGGCGATCGCGGTCAGCGCGGCACCCGCCGGACCCTGCACTATTACTTTGTGGCGCAGGATATCCACGAGCGCGCCAGCTCATCGCATATTCAGTACGCCGATCTTCGCGAGAAATTTCGCTACAGCGACGTAATGTTTCGCTTCCAGCGCCTGTTGTCCATGCAGTCGCAGGCCTGCCACCAGCTGTCGCGCTCTATCCTGCTGCGTACCCCCTATCAGCACGATCCGCGATTTGAACGGGCGTTTACCCATCTCGATGCGGCCCTCGACAGGGTTCAGGCCAGCGGTACCTCTGCCGAGCAGATGAAAGCGCTGGGCTTTTTGTTGAATAACCTGCGCGCCATTGATGCCCAGCTCGCCACCATCGAATCCGAACAGGCGCTGGCTACACCCGGTAATGATGTGGAAAATCAGCTTGCGGACGACAGCCTGCATGGTTTTAGCGATATGTGGCTGCGTTTGAGCCGCAACTTTTCCCCGGAATCGGCGCTGTTTCGCCATGCGGTAAGGATGTCCGTGGTGCTCTGCATTGGCTATGCTTTTATACAGATAACCGGCCTGGACCATGGCTACTGGATCCTGCTCACCAGCCTGTTTGTCTGTCAGCCCAACTACAACGCCACCCGGCATCGTCTGGCGCTGCGTATTATCGGCACTCTGGTGGGGGTCGCCATCGGGTTACCCATCCTTTACTTTGTCCCCTCGCTGGAAGGACAGCTGATCTTAATTGTGATCACCGGCGTGCTGTTCTTCGCCTTTCGCAACGTGCAGTATGCGCACGCCACGATGTTTATCACCCTGCTGGTGCTGCTCTGTTTCAACCTGCTCGGGGAAGGCTTTGAAGTTGCCCTGCCGCGCGTCATTGATACCCTGATTGGCTGCGCCATCGCCTGGGCTGCGGTAAGCTTTATCTGGCCGGACTGGCGGTTCCGTAATCTGCCCCGCGTGCTGGATCGGGCCATGAACGCCAACTGCCGTTATCTTGATGCTATCCTGGAGCAGTATCATCAGGGGCGTGATAACCGCCTGGCGTATCGTATCGCACGACGTGACGCCTATAACCGCGACGCGGAGCTGGCGTCTGTGGTGTCGAATATGTCTACGGAACCGAGGGCAACAGCGGAAACCCGGGAAGTCGCGTTCCGTCTGCTGTGCCTGAACCATACGTTTACCAGCTATATCGCCGCACTGGGCGCACACCGAGAGCGGCTCACCAGCCCCGCAATCCTCGGATTACTGGACGATGCTGTCTGCTACGTTGATGATGCGCTACATCAACGCCCCGCGGATGAGCCTCGTGTTCAGCAGGCCTTAACCGAACTGGCGCAACGCATTTCACATATCGAGCCGGGAGCCGAGAGCAAAGCGCCTCTGGTTCTGCAGCAAATCGGTCTGCTTATCGCGTTGCTGCCAGAAATTTGTCGATTACAGCAGCACGTTAATCAATTGCCGGAGTGAGCACTGCTCTCTGCCGGCAGTCTTTTGTACCACTCCACCAGCTCCCGGCGTCTTATCTCCGGGAGCGCTGCGACGTGTAATCCGGTGATTGCCCCCTCCAGCGCAAACAGCACCTTGTAACTCAAGTGCTTGTTGAGCGCCCTGATCTTGAGCCAGCACTGTTCAGCCCCCAGCGTGCGTAATGCCTCTTCGGTGGTGATACCCGCCTCAAACAGCAGGATTTCGAGTTGAAAGGTGAGATTGGGTAAATCTTTCAGGCGCTCGCGTTTGTAGCGTTCACAGCGTTCCCGCCGCGCAGCTTCCAGGGCAAACGAGGAGAGTTGCAGCAATTTCTCCTGATCCTGCCAGAGCCCTTCATCGACGCGATAATAATTCAACAAAACGGGCCGCCCCCGCTTCACCAGCGACAGGAAAGAAGAGGCATGCTTTACACAGTAAGACGCGCTCTCTTCGCAGGCACGCAGATACAACTCCCCCTCCGACACCATGGCAAAAACCGTGTCATCAACCGCCAGGGTGTATCCGCCAAACAGGGCGCGATAATGAACTTCGCCGAGGGGTGAAAGATATTTTGCAGATTGATAGATCCGTTCATAAGATAATTTTTTCATGATATTTCCCTTTTAAATCATGGCGTAATGGTTGAGTCGAGTATTAACGGATCCGTTAGCCAGAAAATAGGTAACTTACGATCGAACGGCAAGGTGAATTTTCAATACGCCTGAATTACAAACCAAATTTGCGAGGAGCTTTCCGAAAATGAGGTTGATCTTTAGTCGCACAGGGGTTACTGTACATCCATACAGTAACTACAGGGCTGGATTGATTATGTACTCTTCAGGCTATGCAAACCGTTCAACAACTTTCTCTACTTCCGCTGGCAAAAGCGCGATGAACTCCGCGGCGCAAATGTCCACCGGGCTGATTAGTGAAGTGCTCTACCGTGAAGACCAGCCCATGATGACGCAGCTGTTATTGCTGCCACTGTTGCAACAGCTTGGTCAGCAGTCGCGCTGGCAGTTGTGGCTCACGCCGCAGCAGAAATTAAGTCGGGAATGGGTGCAATCCGCAGGCTTGCCGCTAACGAAAGTGATGCAGATTAGTCAGATGGATCCATGCCATACTGTAGACTCAATGGCGAGGGCGCTGCGTACCGGAAATTACAGCGTAGTGATTGGCTGGTTTACGCATGAGCTGACGGAATCGGAACAACACCGTCTGGCTGAAGCTGCCGAAGAAGGGAATGCACTCGGCTTCATTATGCGTCCCATTCGAATGAACACTTTGAGCAACGGACACCTTTCTGGGCTAAAAATTCACTCGAATTTGTATCATTGAGTAAAAATAAGAGTTTTCCTGGAATTTTTTTTGCCGTATCTGTACGCCGTTGGTTCCCTGTGTAAAAGCCGCGAAAAGTCTTGTCTGCCGCGGCTTTCTCCATTTTAGCACGCCTCAAATTGCGCAATAAATGTTAAATATTGTGTATACAAAACTTTTTTTTTCATATGCCTGACGGAGTTCACACTTGTAAGTTTTCAGGTACGTTGTAGACTTTACATCGCCAGGGGTGCTCGGCCTAAACCGAAGATATCGGTAAGTTTTACTCTTTGTCCCCGCCCCCCGGTGAAGGATTTAACCGTGACTCTCATTGAGATTCTCATGGCGATTTTTGGATGATAACGAGGCGCAAAAAATGAAAAAGACAGCTATCGCGATTGCAGTGGCACTGGCAGGTTTCGCTACCGTAGCGCAGGCCGCTCCAAAAGATAATACCTGGTACGCAGGTGGTAAACTGGGCTGGTCTCAGTTCCACGACACCGGCTGGTATAACGACGCTCTGAACAACGACGGCCCAACTCACGAAAGTCAGCTGGGTGCAGGCGCGTTCGGTGGTTATCAGGTTAACCCGTACGTTGGTTTCGAAATGGGTTACGACTGGCTGGGCCGTATGCCTTACAAAGGCGACAACGTTAACGGCGCATTCAAAGCTCAAGGCGTTCAGCTGACTGCTAAACTGGGCTACCCAGTAAATGACGCTGTAGACATCTACACCCGTCTGGGCGGCATGGTATGGCGTGCAGACTCCAGCAACAGCATCGCTGGCGACGACCACGACACTGGCGTATCTCCAGTATTCGCTGGTGGCGTTGAGTGGGCTATGACCCGTGACATCGCTACCCGTCTGGAATACCAGTGGGTTAACAACATCGGCGACGGCAACACCGTTGGTGTTCGTCCAGACAACGGCATGCTGAGCGTAGGTGTTTCTTACCGCTTCGGTCAGGCTGAGCCAGCACCAGTTGTTGCTCCAGCTCCAGCACCAGCTCCAGAAGTACAGACCAAGCACTTCACTCTGAAGTCTGACGTTCTGTTCAACTTCAACAAAGCAACTCTGAAACCAGAAGGCCAGCAGGCACTGGATCAGCTGTACACCCAGCTGAGCAACCTGGATCCGAAAGACGGTTCCGTAGTGGTTCTGGGCTTCACCGACCGTATCGGTTCTGATGCTTACAACCAGGGTCTGTCTGAGAAACGTGCTCAGTCCGTTGTTGATTACCTGATCTCTAAAGGTATCCCGGCTAACAAGATCTCCCCACGTGGTATGGGCGAATCTAACCCAGTTACCGGTTCTACCTGTGACAACGTGAAACCTCGCGCTGCACTGATCGACTGCCTGGCTCCAGATCGTCGCGTAGAGATCGAAGTTAAAGGCATCAAAGACGTTGTAACTCAGCCAGCGGCATAAGTTATCGTCTGACAAAAAACCCCGCCATGTTGCGGGGTTTTTTATTGTCTGAAGAAAAGGAGAACGCTACTTCTTTCCGGCCAGCAGCGCCTGGAGATCGGTTTTCAGGGTCGACATCTGACTGGCGTACTTCTCTTTATGTTCCGCATCTTCAATCAGCTGCACGATGGTTTCTGACAGAGTTTTCCCGCGTCGCTGGGCAAGGCCAGCCAGACGCTGCCAGACCATAAACTCCAGATCGATCGACTTCTTACGGGTATGCTGGTGCTCAGCGTTGAAATGCCGCTTACGCCGCGCACGGATAGTCTGCTTCATTCGGTTCAGTAATGCAGGATTGATATGCTTTTCAATCCAGCTATTGACCAGAATGGGTTCATTTTCGAGGGTCAGCAATAAATCTACAGCTTCTTTTGCAGCACTGGCTTCGAGGTAGCACGTGATCAACTCCCCTTCACGGTGTTTTTTGACCAGATACTTCCATTTCCAGCCGCTTTCGAGATTTTCCAGTTGTTGGTATTTCATTGCGATCTCAGTGTGACCGTGTAACTGTGTTCAGAATATCAGTTTTTTGGCAATCTGCTGAAAAGAAATCATATCCTGTGACGCGCGGTAACGCATTCATGCCCGGAAACTCCCATTCCCTCATGTGCAGAGCCTGCGCCTTACGGTATACTCCATCGTTTTACATCTGACTAAAAAACATCAACTTTGACCATTACGAAACTTGCATGGCGTGACCTTGTTCCGGATACAGATAGCTATCAGGAACTGTTTGCACAGCCAGATCTCGCGAAAGAACACGAATACATCCTCAGCGACACTCAGCCCCGTTTGCATTACGCGCTGGAGCAGATGTTGAGCCCATGGACAACCTCACCATTCATGTTGTTGAAAGCGCCAGACGAAGCGGAGTATCTGAGTCTTCTGGCGGATGCCGTACGGCAGTTGCAGCCAGAAGCCGGAACGGTCTTTGGTGGTGAATACAGCATCAACGGCCACGCCGTTACCTTTGCACCCGCTACCGTACCCGATGGCCGTTTTGCTGTCACCGGCAACGTCATCCAGGCGGGCTGGACAGAAGCAGAGCAGTTGTTCGGCTGCTTGCGCCAGTTTAACGGTGAGTTGACCCTGCATCCTGGTCTGGTTCATCAGGCCAACGGCGGCGTGCTGATCATCTCCCTGCGTTCGCTGCTTGCACAGCCCCTGCTGTGGATGCGCCTGAAAAATATCGTTAGCCAGCAGCGCTTTGACTGGGTTGGCTGGGATGAGTCGCGCCCTCTTCCGGTCGCCGTGCCGTCGATGCCGCTCTCCCTGAAAGTCGTCCTGACAGGCGATCGCGAAGCGCTGGCTGATTTCCAGGAGATGGAGCCCGAGCTGGCTGATCAGGTGGTCTACAGCGAATTTGAAGACAGCACCCAAATTGCGGATGCCGAAGACATGCAGCAGTGGCTGCAGTGGGTTTACGCCGTCTGCCAACGCGCGCAGCTGCCAACGCCTGCTGCGGATGCATGGCCGGTGCTGATCCGCGAAGCGGTCCGCTATACCGGCGATCAGGAGACACTGCCGCTTTGCCCTCTCTGGCTTGGCAAGCAGCTGCGTGAAGCCGCTGCCATGACCGAAGACGATACGGTGAACGGCGAGCAGCTCTCCCAAATGCTGGTGCAGCGCGAGTGGCGCGAAGGCTATCTCGCCGATCGTATGCAGGATGAGATCCTGCTCGAGCAGATCCTGGTCGAAACCGAAGGCGAATGCGTGGGACAGATTAACGCCCTTTCGGTGATTGAATTCCCTGGCCATCCGCGCGCCTTTGGCGAGCCGTCGCGTATCAGTTGCGTGGTGCACATTGGTGACGGTGAATTTATCGATGTCGAACGTAAAGCAGAGCTGGGCGGGAACATTCATGCCAAGGGCATGATGATCATGCAGGCTTTCCTGATGTCGGAGCTACAGCTTGAGCAGCAGCTCCCGTTTACCGCCTCGCTGACCTTTGAGCAGTCCTACAGCGAAGTGGATGGCGACAGTGCGTCAATGGCTGAACTGTGCGCACTTATCAGCGCCCTGGCCGATGTGCCGGTGAATCAAAGCATTGCTATCACCGGCTCTGTAGACCAGTTTGGCCGCGCGCAGCCGGTCGGCGGGCTGAATGAGAAGATCGAAGGCTTCTTTAATATTTGCCAGCAGCGTGGGCTGAGCGGTAAACAGGGCGTGATCATTCCACTGGCGAACGTGCGCCACCTCAGCCTGAGTCAGGAGCTGCTGAAAGCGGTCGAAGAGGAACAATTCAGCCTCTGGGCCATCGAAGATATTGCTGATGCGCTACCCTTACTGACAAACCTGGTGTGGGATGCCGAAGGGCAGACATCACTGATGCAAACCATCCAGGAACGCATTGCGCAGGCAACGCAGCAGGAAGCACGTCATCGTTATCCCTGGCCGTTACGCTGGTTGAACTGGTTCACGCCAAACTGATCGGACTTGTTCAGCGTACACGTGTTAGCTATCCTGCGTCCTTCACTAAAATAAGGCTTACTGAGAACATGGTAGATAAACGCGAATCCTATACAAAAGAAGATCTTCTTGCCTCTGGTCGCGGTGAACTGTTTGGCGCTAAAGGCCCACAGTTACCGGCCCCGAACATGCTGATGATGGACCGTGTCGTGAAGATGACGGAAACCGGCGGCAACTTCGATAAGGGTTACGTAGAAGCAGAGCTCGATATCAACCCGGACCTGTGGTTCTTCGGTTGCCACTTTATTGGCGATCCGGTAATGCCAGGCTGCCTGGGCCTGGACGCAATGTGGCAGCTGGTTGGTTTCTACCTCGGCTGGCTCGGCGGCGAAGGCAAAGGCCGCGCCCTGGGCGTGGGCGAAGTGAAATTCACCGGTCAGGTTCTGCCGACCGCGAAGAAAGTCACCTATCGTATTCACTTCAAACGCATTGTTAACCGTCGCCTGATCATGGGCCTGGCGGATGGCGAAGTGCTGGTTGATGGTCGTCTGATCTACTCCGCAACTGACCTGAAAGTGGGTCTGTTCCAGGATACTTCCGCATTCTGATTTTTGCTTTTCTCAAAGCATAAAACAGCGAAACCTCCGCACTGCGGAGGTTTCTTTTCTTAAAGAGACGCTATCAAGCAAGTACTGCCCTGTCTCCGATGGCTTCTCGCCAGCCCCCTAACCATTGCGACCTTTGATTAATGGTCTGATAGGGACACATTTCTTTAGAACGTCCGGCGATGCCAGCCTGATAACCACGTTGATGAGCCCTTTCAAGGCGATCTCGTTTCTGTCTCTTCATGCCTCGTTTCCCTCATTATTTGATCTGGTGGAAAAGAAAACAGTGATTACAAAACATGCAATCACGACTAACGAATACCGCGAATCCCGCTTAGCGTCAATGCGCAAAATTCACGCCAGTGTCATAAATGTGACCTATACAAAAGTTCATTTGTACAAAAACTGTGATGCGGCACAAGTAACCGCCTGAGCTTCAAACGAAAAAAAAGCCGCAATTAGCATGACGCTAAATGCGGCCCGGTGCGATGAATTTTACTTATGGCTGACGGGAGATCTCCCTGGCAATACTGGCGGATTCCTGCGCCCAGCCCTGTGCCAGGACTTTCACCATCTCATCATAACCATCTTTCTGCTGTACCAGTTCCAGATGGAAAGGCCGCTTGATCAGCTGACCCTGATGGTTCAGTAGCCACTCTCCGCTGATGATCACCCTGCCATCATAACGCCCGTGGAAATTGGTCACGTTGACGTTGAGCGTATCCTGGTCGCTGCCCAACGGCTGCGACGCCACCACCCACCCCGGCAGCTGGCTGCCCAGATTGGCAACCAGCGTGTTGCGCAGCTGCTGATCCAGCGGGCTGGCCCACAGGTTGTTGTTGGCGATGACATACTGCACATCGCTGGTTTGATAGACCACGCCATTGCCGGCAAGGTAGTCAGGCACGGCCACCTGCTCTACCCACAGCAGGCGATTCCCCTGGCTGGCGATACTCTGCCCGCCCGCCTGCGCTGCCACCGGCAGCTGGTAGTAGCTCTTGTTCTCGGAAGAGCTACAGGCGGACAGGAGCGCCACTGCGGTGATAATTAGCCATTTTTTCATTATTTAGCCCCCTTCGGCTCAGGGTCCTTTTTGTCTTTTGCTTCGAATACCAGCGCATTGCTCTTCGTATTCAGCGTTTTCAGCACCGGCTGGAGTTCGCGCAGAACCTGATCGAGGCGCTGCATATCCGCCACCATCTTGTTGTACGCGGCGGAGCCCGGCTGGAAGCCCTGCATACTGCGGTTCAGCTCACGCAGGGTTTTCTGCATGTCCTGCGGCAGTTGCTGCATCGACTGGCTGGCGGTCAGCTTGTTCAGATTATCCAGCGTGGCCTGCAGACGGCGCATCGTCGCCTGGCTTTCGCTAAGCGTATTGGTGGCCTGCTGAATCATCGGATTGAGCGGCAGGCTGTTGATCTTATCCAGCGTCTCCATCAGACGCTGCTGGATCTGCGCCAGGCCACTGCTCACGGTCGGGATGATTTTATAGCCGCCAAACTCGCGGATCTCTTTAACCGGTGGCTCTTTCGGGAAGAAGTCCATATCCACGTACAGCGCTCCGGTCACCAGGTTACCGGTTTTGAGCGAGCCGCGCAGGCCACGCTTCATCAACCCGTCGATATGCTCAGCGATATCAGGCGTATCACCAACCTGATTAATCAGGCGCTCTGGCTCGATGCGGATCAGCACCGGAATACGGTAATCGTCATCGAGCACCTGACGCAGGCCCGGCGCGAAGAACGGCACCTTACCGACGGTTCCGAGACGGATACCACGGAATTCAACCGGCGCGCCCGGCTGCAGGCCGCGGACCGAATCCTTGAAGAACATCAGGTAGTCGATATGGTCGGTATAGAGCGAATCCTGAATGCTCTTCTGATCGTCATAGAGCCTGAACGCGGTCTGTTGCGCCACCGGCTGGCCTTGATCCATGCCTTCCGGCACGTCAAAGCTCACTCCGCCGCCGAACAGCGTGGAGAGGGAACCCATCTCGACGCGCATGCCTGCGGAGGTTAAGTCAACGGCGATGCCGCTATCCTTCCAGAAGCGTACATTGCCGGTGACCAGGCGATCGTTTGGCGCACTGATAAACAGCTGATAGCTGATGGTGCGCTTCTGGGCGTCGAAGGTGCTGGTTTCCACCGATCCCACACGATAACCGCGGAACAGCACCGGATCGCCCGGGCTGAGCTGGCCCGCTTTTTTACTGTCGAGGGTTATACGGATGCCCTTCGCATCCGGCGGCGCCAGCGGCGGAGAGTCCAGCAGCTGATAATTCTCCGGCTGCGAGCCCTTTTTCCCCGGCTGAAGTTCGATGTAAGCTCCGGATAACAGGGTACCCAGACCGCTAATGCCTTCACGGCCCACCTGCGGTTTCACCACCCAGAATACCGAGTCGCCATGGAGCAGCTTTTCCATGCCAGCATTGAGGCGGGCTTTAATTTCTACATGCGTCAGATCGTCGGTCAGGGTGGCGCTTTCGACAACGCCCACATCCACGCTGCGGCTTTTGATGGTGGTTTTACCGCCCTCAATGCCCTCGGCGTTGGTGGTGATGAGCGTTACTTCCGGGCCCTGATGGCTGTAATGATAAAACAGGATCCATGCACCGATCAGCGCCGTCACGATGGGAAAAATCCACACCGGCGACCAGTTTCTGACCTTCTGCACTTTCGCCTCTCCACTCTTATTTTCCATGCTTTTATTCATCCTCATGGCTCGGCTCTGACTCACGATCCCACGATAACCGCGGATCGAAGGTCATGGCCGCAAACATGGTCATAATAACGACCAATGCAAACATCACCGCTCCGATGGCGGGATAGATGCTCATTAATCCTCCCATACGCACCAGCGCAGAGAGTACGGCAATCACAAACACGTCAATCATTGACCAGCGTCCGACAAACTCCACAACCTCATAAATCAGATGCATGCGCTCGCTGTCGCGCTTGCCGTGCCCTTTGGCATCCCAGCAGAGCCAGGCAATGGCAATCATTTTGAGCGTCGGGACCATGATGCTGGCGATAAAGATCACCAGCGCCACCGGATAGGAGCCTTCCCCCCACAGCAACACCACTCCGGCCATGATGGTCGACGGCATTTTGTCGCCCAGTAGATCGGTGATCATAATCGGCAGAATGTTGGCGGGAAGATAGAGAATCATCGACGTGATAAGCAGCGCCATCGTCCACTGCAGGCTGTTTTTACGCCGCACGTGCCCTTTAGTTTCGCAGCGCGGGCAGATCTCCTGGTTGGCCGGGAGGATAGCCGTGCAGCACGGACACAGGCGCAGATTCTGATTAATACCCGGTACCCCGGCTTTCAGCGTCTGATGCAGTACGGGCGCAGGGGCGATGTCGTCCCACGCCCAGCGGCGATCAACGCACTGAAAAGCGCGTAACTGGAGGATGCAATACAGGCACCAGGGGATAAAGCTGAGGCCCACTCCGACATCACCGTAGGCCATCAGCTTAACGAAGCTCACCAGAATACCGGCGAGGAAGATCTCCGCCATTCCCCAGCTTTTTAACTGGAAGAGGATCCGCGCCAGCCTGATTTTCAGCGCCATAGGCATCACGACGCGGTTGACGAGCAGCAGGATCACCACCAGGCAAAATGCCGGGACGATCTGAACGAAGAGCATAAAGAACGTGCCGAGGCTGGCGTAATCTTCTGAGAACATCACGCCGGGTATCTCCAGCAAATGCACTTCGCTGGTGATGCCCCCCACTTTCATATAAATGAAAGGAAAGAGGTTGGAGAGTAACAGCATGAACAGCGCAGCAAAAGCATACGCGGTGGGACGCTGCCGCGGCGCGTCCCACTCAGTTGTCAGCGTTGTCCCGCAGCGCGGGCATGCCGCTTTGTGCCCATGCTCGAGCGCGGGAAGCGCCACGAGCATGTCGCACTGTGAGCATAAAATATGCCGATCGGCATGGTGATGTTCACACATACTGGCTCCATGGTTAACTTATGCGCCGTTTTTCAGAGCCTCAAGATATTCCCAGCGTTCAAATGCTTCTTCCAGCGCCTGCTCAGCCTGGGCCATATCGGCCAGGACTTTTTGAGTATAGTCATGCGGCTGGCTAAAGAATGACGCGTCGGCCACCTGAGCCTGCAAACTTTCCAGACTGGCTTCGAGCTCTTCCAGACGCAGCGGCAGGCCTTCCAGTTCGCGCTGAAGGTTATAGCTTAATTTATTACTGCCGCGTTTGATGTTTTCTGCTTTTGTAACAGCAACTTCCGCTTCAACCTTCGCTTTTGACTGTTTTGTCGCCTGCGATTGCGCCTGCTGTCCGCGGGCATCATGGTAGCCGCCCACATACTGACCAATGCGGCCCTGGCCTTCAAAGATCCAGCACTCGGTGACGGTGTTATCCACGAACTGACGATCGTGGCTCACCAACATCACGGTTCCCTGATAACTATCAATCAGTTCTTCCAGAAGTTCCAGCGTTTCGACATCAAGATCGTTGGTCGGTTCGTCAAGGATCAGCAGGTTGCTGGGTTTCAGGAACAAACGCGCCAGTAACAGGCGGTTACGCTCCCCACCGGAGAGGGCGCGCACCGGGGTCATTGCCCGTTTCGGATGGAACAGGAAGTCCTGCAGATAGCCCAGCACGTGGCGCGGCTTACCGTTCACCATCACTTCCTGCTTACCTTCGGCAAGGTTGTCCATCACCGTTCTGTCCGGGTCCAGCTCTGCGCGGTGCTGGTCGAAGTAGGCGACTTCCAGCTTGGTTCCGCAGTGGATGCGGCCGCTATCGGCCTTAAGTTGATCCAGCATCAGCTTCAGCAGCGTGGTCTTACCGCAGCCGTTCGGGCCGATAAGGGCGATTTTGTCCCCGCGCTGCACCTGGGCGGAGAAGTCCTTCACCAGCACTTTGCCATCAACCTGGTAGTTGACGTGTTCCATCTCGAAGACGATTTTGCCTGAGCGGCTCGCCTCTTCGACCTGCATCTTCGCGCTGCCCATCACTTCGCGGCGTTCACTGCGCTCGCGGCGCATCGCTTTCAGGGCGCGAACGCGACCTTCGTTACGGGTACGACGTGCTTTAATACCCTGACGGATCCACACCTCTTCCTGGGCGAGTTTGCGGTCGAACTCGGCATTTTGCAGCTCCTCAACGCGCAGGTTTTCCTCTTTCTCCAGCAGGTAGGTGTCGTAGTCGCCGGGATAGGTCACCAGCTTGCCGCGATCGAGATCGACAATGCGGGTCGCCATGTTGCGAATAAACGAACGGTCGTGCGAGATAAAGATGATGGTGCCGTTGAAGGTTTTCAGGAACCCTTCCAGCCAGTCGATGGTTTCGATATCCAGGTGGTTCGTCGGTTCATCGAGCAGCAGCACTTTCGGCCCGCTGACCAGCGCCCGGCCCAGCGCGGCCTTACGCAGCCAGCCGCCGGAGAGCGAGCCCAGCGGCATGTCCGCTTCCAGACCTAATTGCGCCAGCACTTCGTTGATGCGGTTTTCCAGCTGCCACAGGCCGTGGTGATCCAGCAGCTCCTGCAGGCGCGCCATCTCATTGAGGTTTTTGGTGCTCGGGTCGGTCATGACCAGATGCGAGATCTCGTGATAGCTCTTCAGATACTCGGCCTGCTCTTCGATGCCTTCGGCAACAAAGTCGTAGACGCTGCCCTGAACGTTACGCGGCGGATCCTGTTGCAGACGCGCCACAATCAGATCCTGTTCATAGATAATGCGCCCGTCGTCCAGCCCCTGCTCGCGATTCAGGATCTTCATCAGCGTCGATTTACCGGCGCCGTTACGGCCTACCAGACAGACACGTTCGTTATCTTCGATATGCAGTTCAGCATTATCGAGAAGCGGCGCGTCGCTGAACGACAGCCACGCCCCATGCATACTAATTAATGACATTTACTTTTCCTTTCAGGCCGCGGTAATCAGCCAGCAGTTGTGGATCTGACGGTTACGGGCAAAATCCTGGGACAGGGTTTTTTGACTGATCTCTTGTGCTTTCAGCCCCAGTTTTTCCAGCCCTTCGTGATCCATGCGGAATCCGCGTTTGTTGTTCGAGAACATGATGGTGCCGCCTTTACGCAGCATACGTTTCAGGTCTTTCATCAGCGTTAAATGGTCGCGCTGGACATCAAAAGACTCTTCCATGCGTTTGGAGTTGGAGAAGGTTGGCGGATCGATAAAGATCAGATCGAACTGCTCTTCAGATTCACGCAGCCAGCCCAGCACATCGGCCTGCAGCAGACGGTGCGCGCGGCCGGTCAGGCCGTTGAGGCGCAGGTTGCGCTCTGCCCACTCCAGATAGGTGCGGGACATGTCCACGGTAGTGGTGGTACGCGCGCCGCCCAGACCCGCGTGCACGCTGGCGCTGCCGGTATAGGAGAAGAGGTTCAGGAAGTCCTTGCCTTTGCTCATCTGACCCAGCATACGACGGGCGATGCGGTGGTCGAGGAACAGGCCGGTATCGAGATAGTCGGTGAGGTTCACCCACAGGCGCGCGTTGTATTCGCCCACTTCGATAAACTCGCCCTTGCTGTTCATCTTTTCGTACTGGTTTTTGCCTTTCTGACGCTCACGGGTTTTGAGGATCAGCTTGTTCGGGGCAATATTCAGCACGCTGATGGTCGCGGCAATAATATCCAGCATACGCTGACGGGCTTTCTGCGGATCGATGGTTTTCGGCGGAGCATACTCCTGCACCACCACCCAGTCGCCGTAACGGTCGACCGCCACGTTATACTCCGGCAGATCGGCGTCATACAGGCGATAGCATTCGATGCCTTCCTGCTTCGCCCATTTTTCAAATTTCTTCAGGTTCTTACGCAGACGGTTAGCGTAATCTTCCGCGATGCTGGACGGCTTGCTGTCGGCCTCTTTCTCGGCCAGATGGTAGTTCTTCTGCACGCAGTCCAGCGGGCCGTTTTTGGCTTTGAACTGGCGCTCGGCGCGCAGCTGCAGGCAGCTCAGCAGCTCTGGCGAGGCGCTGAACAGGGAGAGATTCCAGCCGCCAAACAGATCCTTCATGGTGCGCCCAAGCAGGCTGTGCAGGGCAATCAGCGCTGGCTCGCTGTCCAGGCGTTCGCCGTAAGGCGGGTTGCTGATCACCGTGCCGTACGGGCCTTTTGGCAGCGGATTAGTGAGCTGAGAAACGTCTTTTACCTCGAAGGCAATCAGATCGCCGATCCCGGCGCGACGGGCGTTGCTGCGCGCGCGTTCAATCACGCGGGCGTCGCTGTCAGAGCCGTAGAAGCGGGATTCATAGGCCGCCAGCCCTGCACGGGCGCGGGTCTGGGCTTCGGCTTTCACTTCCTGCCAGACTGCTTCGTCGTGATGTGCCCAGCCTTTGAAACCCCACGCGCCACGATGCAGGCCCGGCGCACGGTCGGTCGCCAGCATCGCCGCTTCGATCAGCAGCGTGCCGGAACCACACATGGGATCCAGCAGCGGCGTGCCCGGCTGCCAGCCGGAACGCATCACGATGGCGGCCGCCAGGTTCTCTTTGATTGGCGCGATACCGGCACGATCGCGGTAGCCGCGCTGGTGCAGGCCTTCGCCACAGAGATCCAGCGCAATGCTGGCAATCTCTTTATTCAGGCGAACGTTGATACGCAGATCCGGGTTTTCACGATCGACGTTAGGACGCTCCAGATTTTTACGGGTGAAGCAGTCGACGATGGCATCTTTAACCTTCAGCGCGCCGTACTGACTGTTGCGGATCTCGTCATTCAGGCCGCTGAAGTGGACGGCAAAAGTGGCGCCCGGCGCAAAAATCTCTGTCCAGTCGATAGTCTGCACGCCCAGGTAAAGATCGAGATCGCTGTAAACCTTGCACTCTCTCATCGGCAACATGATGCGTGAGGCCAGGCGACTCCACATCAGGCTCTGGTAAATAAGCCGTGTGTCGCCCTGAAAATGGACACCACCCTGAACCACCTGGCACTCTTGCGCACCCAGGCTTTCCAGTTCAGTTTTTAACAGCTCTTCCAGCCCACGGGCCGTACTGGCAAACAGAGAATTCATATCGTCACTTTTACTCTAAGAAAATTGCTGCGCATTATAGCCAATCTGGGCTCTATGTCATAAAGTTGAGGGCTTATTTTCATTTTAGGGGGCGGTGCCGTGGCGACGTTATCCAGGCTTTTCATTCATCCGGTTAAATCCATGCGCGGTATTGGGCTCACTCATGCCCTTGCAGACATGAGCGGCTTTGCCTTTGACCGCATTTTTATGGTCACCGAACCGGACGGCACGTTCATTACCGCACGCCAGTTCCCGCAAATGGTTCGCTTCACGCCGGTGCCGGTGCATGACGGTCTGCATCTCACCGCGCCGGATGGTTCCAGTAGTATCGTCCGCTTCAGCGACTTTGCGCCAGCAGACGCCCCCACCGAAGTCTGGGGCAACCACTTTACCGCCCGCATTGCCCCGGACGAGATTAACCGCTGGCTGAGCGAGTTCTTTTCGCGCCCGGTTCAGCTCCGTTGGGTAGGTCCTGAGCTGACGCGCCGCGTGGAGAAGTTTGCCGCAGTGCCGCTGTCGTTTGCCGACGGGTTCCCCTTCCTGCTGACCAACGAGGCCTCGCTGCGCGATCTGCAACAGCGCTGCCCGGCCAGCGTGCAGATGGAGCAGTTCCGCCCTAACCTGGTGGTGACCGGCGCGGCCGCGTGGGAAGAAGACAACTGGAAAACGATCCGCATCGGCGACGTGATTTTCGATGTGGTGAAACCGTGCAGCCGCTGCATCTTTACCACCGTCAGCCCGGAAAAGGGGCAGAAGCACCCGGCCGGTGAACCGCTGAAGACCCTGCAATCCTTCCGCACCGCGCAGGATAACGGCGATGTCGATTTTGGGCAGAACCTGATCCCACGCTCCAGCGGGGTGATCCGCGTGGGCGATGAGGTGGAGATCCTCTCGACCGGGCCGGGCCGTATCTACGGGGCAGGCGCCGAAGAAGAGCCCACTGAAGTGGAAACCCAGCCCGCAACGGCGGTGACTATCCAGTGGCAGGGACAGACCATTCGCGGCAACAATCAGCAGGTGTTACTGGAGCAGCTTGAACAGGCCGGTATTCGCGTGCCCTATTCCTGTCGTGCGGGGATCTGCGGATGCTGCCGCATCACGCTGGTAGAAGGTGAAGTGAGTGCACTGAAGAAATCGGCCATTGGCAGCGACGGCACCATTCTGTGCTGCAGCTGCGTACCTAAAACGTCGTTACAGCTCGAAGCCTAAACGGCCTGCTCGAGGCTGAAGCTGACCGGTTGCGGTTTCAGCCTGTCGTTCATCACTTTAATCGGGTCCCCCAGCTGCATGGTGCGCCCGGCGATAGTTACCGCTGGCTGCGCCAGTAAACAGAGCGCGGCGTTATCGCCTGGCTCGACCACCAGCAAATTCACCTGCTCGGCATTCTCGCTCAGGCTGACGCACGCGGCATCACCGGTGACCGGCGTCCAGCGCCCACCGTGGGCAAGAAAGTGCCAGCTTTTTGGCATCTGAGGTTTAAGGAAGCGGATCGCCACCAGCGCATTGAGCACCAGTTCGGCGCGTTGTTCTTTAGAGAGGTCCAGATCCCGACATTTCTCTTCAAAGGAGAAATAGAGCGCGGCATCGTCGACGCAAAAACCGGTATCGGCAAAGGCATCCGGGGTTAACATCCGGCGGGCAAAACGCGAGCGGAACAGCATACCATTAGCCAGATCGAGCATCATACGATCGTGCTCTTCGCAGAAATACCATCGCCAGTTATCGTCAGGTTTAATTCGCATCTGTCTCTCCCGTTCCCGAAACGTCCTGTAGTAAGAAAGTCCTTATTGCCGCTTCGCTTTTTTAACTTCAATAATAAAAGACTACAATGTCTAATAAAGCAACAGTCCGGGAATATAAAACAACCAGAGCTGGAAATAAAGCCCTGGTTGTCAATAGCGATAAAAGATTAGATATGATTAACGATTTCTTTAATCAGCGGCGGGCCTTTAAAAATAAAGCCTGAATATATCTGAACAAGCGAAGCGCCAGCGGCCATTTTTTCCCGGGCAGCCATCACCGAATCAATCCCGCCCACGCCAATAATCGGCAGGCGACCCATTAACTCCTGCGACAGGCGACGGATAATTTCGGTGCTTTTTAACTGTACCGGACGTCCGCTCAACCCACCCATTTCGTCGCAATGTTTCATCCCCTGAACCAGGGAACGATCGAGCGTAGTATTGGTGGCAATAACGCCATCAATATTATGGCGAACTAAACTGTCGGCTACCTGAATCAGCTCTTCTTCTGTCAGATCCGGGGCAATTTTAACGGCCACCGGGACATATTTATGGTGCGTCGCCTGCAGTTCATTTTGCTTATTTTTGATGCCGACCAATAAGTCATCCAGCGCTTCACCGTATTGCAGGGTGCGCAGACCCGGGGTGTTAGGCGAGGAGATATTCACCGCAATATACCCGGCGTAAGCATAGACTTTCTCCATACAGATCAGATAGTCATCTTTGCCCTGCTCTACCGGCGTGTCTTTATTTTTGCCGATATTAATGCCTAATACGCCGTCGAAATGGGCTTTCTTCACATTCTCGACCAGGTGATCGACGCCGAGATTATTGAACCCCATGCGGTTGATCAGCCCTTCGGCCTCGACCAGGCGGAACAGGCGCGGCTTGTCGTTACCCGGCTGCGGACGCGGCGTGACGGTGCCAATTTCAATGGAGCCGAAGCCCATCGCACCCAGCGCATCAATACATTCGCCATTTTTATCCAGACCTGCCGCCAGACCCAGAGGGTTTTTAAAAGTTAACCCCATGCAGGTGACCGGCTTGTCCATCACTTTCTGGCGCACCAGCGCTTCGAGCGGGGTTCCTGTAATACGGCGTAATTGCTGGAATGTAAATTCATGAGCGCGCTCAGGATCGAGCTGGAAAAGGGCTTTACGAACGAAGGGGTAGTACATGAACTCTCCTGGATTCCCGGTGTGCAAACCGGGGGCGTATTATCTGCGATCGCAGCGGGAAAGGGAATTGACCTGAGGCAAAAAAAGCCGCATGCCGCGCAATCGTTTACTTTTCATCCCTCCTTTATTCATTTTCTGGCATTTCACTTGCGGATAAATCATTTAGTGGAATAAGCCAGCGGTGCCACACTGCCAACAAATGTTATCAATGTTAGATAAAAGAAAACAATTGGTTATAAGGAGCATGTATGCGCGTCATTACGTTGGCCGGCAGTCCGCGATTCCCTTCCCGCTCCAGCGCGCTGCTGGAGTATGCCAGGGAGCAGCTTACCTCTCTGGATGTGGAGGTGTTCCACTGGAATCTGCACAACTTCGCCCCGGAAGATCTGCTCTATGCCCGCTTCGACAGCCCGGCGTTAAAAACCCTCAATGAACAACTGAAGGATGCCGATGGGCTGATTGTCGCCACCCCGGTCTATAAAGCCTCGTTTTCCGGTGCGCTGAAAACCCTGCTGGACCTGCTTCCGGAGCGCGCGCTGGAGAGCAAAATCGTGCTGCCGCTGGCGACGGGCGGCACTGTGGCCCACCTGCTGGCGGTGGATTACGCCCTGAAACCGGTGCTCAACGCCCTGAAAGCCCAGGAGATCCTCCACGGCGTGTTTGCCGACGATTCTCAGGTGATCGACTACCAGCACAAGCCGCACTTTACCCCGAACCTGCAAACCCGCCTCGACAGCGCGCTGGAGACCTTCTGGCAGGCGCTGCATCGCCGCGACGTCGAGGTTCCTGCCTTTGGCCTTCAGAAAGGAGTCGCCCATGTTTAAATCTCTTGTCCGCCTCAGCCTGGCAGGCCTGGTGGCCCTCTCTGGCCTGGCGCATGCCGCTGAGCCCGCCCCTGAAAGCCTGCGTATTGGTTACCAGAAAGGCAGCGTCAGCATGGTGCTGGCGAAAAGCCATCAGTTGCTGGAAAAACACTACCCGGACACCAGATTCTCATGGGTGGAGTTCCCGGCAGGCCCGCAGATGCTCGAGGCGCTGAACGTGGGCAGTATCGATCTGGGCAGTACCGGTGACATCCCGCCGATCTTCGCTCAGGCCGCCGGGGCGGATCTGGTCTACGTTGGCGTTGAACCGCCAAAGCCCAAAGCCGAAGTGATCCTGGTGCCTGAAAACAGCCCGATTAAAACCGTGGCGGATCTTAAAGGCCATAAAGTGGCGTTCCAGAAGGGTTCCAGCTCGCACAATCTTTTATTGCGTGCCCTGCAGCAGGCGGGCCTGACCTTTAAAGATATTCAGCCGGTTTATCTTTCCCCGGCGGATGCCCGCGCCGCCTTCCAGCAAAATAACGTCGATGCCTGGGCTATCTGGGATCCCTACTACTCTGCCGCCCTGCTGCAGGGTGGCGTGAAGGTACTGAAAGACGGTGAAACCCTGAAACAGACCGGCTCCTTCTACCTTGCCGCGCGTCCTTATGCGGAGAAAAACGGCGCATTTGTTCAGGACGTACTGAATACCTTCAGCGAGGCAGACGCCCTTACCCAGAGTCAGCGTCAGGCCAGTATCGCACTGCTGGCTAAAACGATGGGTCTTCCGGAGCCGGTCATTGCCTCCTACCTTGACCATCGCCCGCCAACCGTCATCAAACCGGTGGATGCCAAAACCGCCGTGTTACAGCAGCAAACCGCCGACCTGTTTTACGAGAACCGCCTGGTACCGAAAAAAATCGATATTCGCGACCGCATCTGGCCCCCCACTTCCTCTAAAGGAGATAAGTCATGAGTCTGAATCTGTTCTGGTTTTTACCTACCCACGGTGATGGTCACTATCTTGGCACCGAAGAGGGCGCCCGCCCGGTGGATCATGCTTATCTTCAGCAGATCGCCCAGGCCGCAGATCGGATTGGCTTTACCGGGGTGCTGATCCCCACCGGGCGCTCCTGCGAGGATGCGTGGCTGGTGGCGGCGTCGATGATCCCGGTAACCCAGCGCCTGAAGTTTCTGGTGGCCCTGCGTCCAAGCGTGACCTCCCCGACGGTGGCCGCACGCCAGGCCGCGACGCTGGATCGTCTGTCGAACGGACGCGCTCTGTTTAACCTGGTCACCGGCAGCGATCCGCAGGAGCTGGCGGGCGACGGCGTCTTCCTGGATCACACCGAGCGGTATGAAGCCTCTTCTGAGTTCACCCACGTCTGGCGTCGTCTGCTGGAGGGGGAGAACGTGACCTTCGAGGGCAAGCATATTCATGTCCGTGATGCTCAACTCTTCTTCCCGCCGGTTCAGCAGCCGCGTCCACCGCTCTATTTTGGTGGTTCGTCCGACGTTGCCCAGGACCTGGCTGCCGAACAGGTGGATCTCTACCTCACCTGGGGCGAGCCGCCGGCGCTGGTAAAAGAGAAGATTGAGCAGGTGCGCGCCAAAGCCGCGGCCCACGGTCGTAAGGTCCGCTTCGGGATCCGCCTGCACGTGATTGTCCGCGAAACCAATGAAGAGGCGTGGCAGGCCGCCGACCGTCTGATCTCCCATCTGGACGATGCGACCATTGCCAAAGCGCAGGCCGCCTTTGCCCGCACCGATTCTGTCGGGCAGCACCGGATGGCCTCCCTGCACAACGGCAAGCGAGAAAACCTGGAGATCAGCCCGAACCTGTGGGCGGGCGTGGGGCTGGTGCGCGGCGGCGCGGGGACCGCGCTGGTGGGCGATGGCCCGACGGTGGCGGCGCGTATTAATGAATATGCAGACCTTGGTATCGACAGCTTTATTCTTTCCGGTTATCCGCATCTGGAAGAGGCCTGGAAGGTGGGGGAACTGCTGTTCCCGCATCTGGATGTCGCCATCCCGGAAATCCCGCAGCCGCAGCGGCTGTTGAAGCAGGGCGAAGCGGTCGCTAACGAATTTATCCCGCGTAAAGTCGCCCAGAGCTAAGGAGTCACTATGGCTAATCCTTCCCAAAAATGGCTGCTGCGCATTGCGCCCTGGCTGCTCCCTGTCGGTATTGTGCTTATCTGGCAGTTGGCCTCCTCCGTGGGCTGGCTCTCAAGCCGCATACTGCCCTCACCCGAGGGTGTTGTGGAGGCCTTCTGGTCGCTGAGTTCGAGCGGTGAGCTGTGGCAGCATCTGGCGATCAGTTCCTGGCGTGCGGTGATTGGCTTTTCCATCGGCGGGACGATTGGCCTGACGCTCGGCCTGGTCAGCGGCCTCTCCCGCTGGGGCGAGCGTCTGCTGGACACCTCAATCCAGATGCTGCGTAACGTGCCGCATCTGGCGCTGATCCCGCTGGTGATCCTGTGGTTTGGCATCGATGAGACGGCGAAGATCTTCCTCGTCGCCCTCGGCACCCTGTTCCCGATCTATATCAATACCTGGCACGGGATCCGTAATATCGATCGCGGGCTGGTGGAGATGGCGCGCAGCTACGGCTTGTCCGGCTTCGCCCTGTTCATCCACGTCATCCTGCCGGGTGCCCTGCCCTCGATTATGGTGGGCGTGCGCTTTGCCCTGGGTCTGATGTGGCTGACGCTGATCGTGGCGGAAACTATCTCCGCCAACTCCGGCATCGGCTATCTGGCGATGAACGCACGCGAATTCCTGCAAACCGACGTCGTTGTGGTGGCCATTATTCTCTATGCCCTGCTCGGTAAACTTGCAGATGTCAGCGCCCAGTGGCTTGAACGAAGCTGGCTGCGCTGGAATCCCGCCTACGTTAAAAAGGAGGCACACGCATGAACACGGCTCGCTTAAATCAGGGTACGCCGCTGCTGTTAAATGGCGTGACCAAACGCTACGGCAATAACACCATTCTGAACGAACTGGAACTGCATATTCCCGCCGGACAGTTTGTGGCGGTGGTGGGCCGCAGCGGCGGTGGGAAAAGCACCCTGCTGCGCCTGCTGGCCGGGCTGGAGGCGCCGAACGGCGGCGAACTGCTGGCGGGGAATACGCCGCTGGCTGACATCCAGGATGATACCCGGATGATGTTCCAGGACGCACGACTGCTGCCGTGGAAAACGGTGATAGATAACGTCGGGCTGGGGCTGAAAGGCAACTGGAAAGCGTCAGCACAGCAGGCACTGGCCGCCGTCGGGCTGGACAATCGCGCCGAAGAGTGGCCTGCCGCCCTGTCCGGCGGACAGAAACAGCGCGTGGCGCTGGCCAGAGCGTTGATCCACCGCCCGGGACTGTTGCTGCTGGATGAACCGCTAGGGGCGCTGGATGCGCTGACGCGCATTGAGATGCAGGATCTGATCGTCTCGTTATGGCAGGAGCATGGCTTTACGGTACTGCTGGTGACCCATGACGTGAGCGAAGCCGTCGCCATGGCTGACCGGGTGTTGCTGATTGAAGAGGGCAAGATTGGCCTGGATCTGACGGTGGATCTGCCTCGCCCTCGCCGGGTGGGATCCGCGCGACTGGCGGAGCTGGAAGCAGA
Organism: Enterobacter sp. MF024; assembly: GCF_005843915.1. Classification (NCBI taxonomy): domain Bacteria; kingdom Pseudomonadati; phylum Pseudomonadota; class Gammaproteobacteria; order Enterobacterales; family Enterobacteriaceae; genus Enterobacter; species Enterobacter sp. MF024. The sequence goes on from NZ_VCBB01000003.1 coordinate 45,030, forward strand.
GGTGCTGGATCGGGTGATGAAGCGTGGTGCCAGCGAGGTACCCGCCAGAAAGCACGGATAAAAAAAGCCGGGTAACTGCCTACGGTTATTTTTTGTAGGCCGGGTAAGGCAAAGCCGCCACCCGGCACTGCTGTGCGGCCTGATGCCCGGTGGCGCTACGCTTACCGGTCCTACAGGATCACTGCCCGGTAAGCGTAGCGCCACCGGGCATTTCTTTTAAGCTAACGCCTTACTGATCTTCTCGTACAGATCTCCGGACAGGTTCTCCAGCCCTTTCAGCTGCTCCAGCGCGGCACGCATCTTCGCCTGACGTCTGGCGTCATAGCGTTTCAGACGGATCAGCGGCTCAATCAGACGTGACGCCACCTGCGGGTTACGGCTGTTAAGCTCGGTCAGCATCTCCACCATAAACTGGTAGCCGCTGCCATCTTCCGCATGGAAGGCGGCCGGGTTGCTGCTGGCAAACGCGCCAATCAGGGAACGGACGCGGTTCGGGTTGCTCATCGTGAATGAACGGTGGTTGAGCAGGCTGCGCACCTTGTTCACCACATCGGCCGCCGGGCTGGTGGACTGCAGAATAAACCACTTGTCCATCACCAGACCGTCCTGATGCCACTTGTCGTCGTACTCCTGCATCAGGGCATCGCGGCAAGGCAGTTCAGCGGCGACGCTCGCGGCCAACGCAGCCAGGGCGTCGGTCATGTTGTCGGCCGTGTGATACTGCTTGCTCACCAGCTCGTCGGCGAGCGCCGTTTCCCCAAACGCCAGATAGCGCAGGCAGGTGTTACGCAGCGCACGCTTGCCGATGTCGGCATGCTCAACGCGATACGCATCCAGTTTGTGGTAGTTGTAGACCGCCAGGAACTCATCCGCCAGCTCAGCGGCCAGAGTACGGGTCAGGGCTTCACGCACGGCCACAATCGCAATCGGGTCGATAATGTCGAACAGCTCGGCGATTTCAGTCGCCGACGGCAGGGTCAGGATTTCAGCCGCCAGCGCCGGGTCAATCTTCTCATCCAGCAGGATCGCGCGGAAGGCATCAGCAACATGGGCCGGCAATGACAGCGGCTGCCCCTGCTGATGACGGTTCACGTTCAGCTTGATGTAGGTTGCCAGCAGGCTCTGGGCCGCATCCCAGCGGGAGAAGTCATTGCGCGCGTGACGCATCAGGAAGGTGAGCTGCTGATCGCTCCACTTGTACTCGAGCTTGACCGGCGCGGAGAACTCGCACAGCAGCGCAGGTACCGGCTGGAAGTAGACGTTATCGAAGACAAACGTCTGCTCGGCCTGCGTCACGTTGAGCACGTTGTGCACCGCGTGCCCGCCTTTCTTCAGCGGGATCACCTTGCCTTCGCTGTCATACAGCTCAATGGCGAACGGAATGTGCAGCGGGTGCTTCTCTTCCTGCTCGGCCGTTGGCGGCGTGCGCTGGCTGATGGTCAGCGTGTACTGCTCGGTTTCCGGATTGTAGTCGTCTTTGACGGTGACAACCGGCGTACCGGCCTGGCTGTACCAGCGACGGAAATGGGACAGATCGACGTTAGACGCATCTTCCATCGCCTGGACAAAATCGTCGCAGGTGGCGGCGCTGCCGTCATGACGTTCGAAATAGAGCTGCATCCCTTTCTGGAAATTCACTTCGCCCAGCAGGGTGTGGATCATGCGGATGATTTCGGAACCTTTTTCATACACCGTCAGGGTGTAGAAGTTGTTCATCTCGATCACTTTGTCCGGACGGATCGGGTGCGCCATCGGGCTGGCGTCCTCAGCAAACTGCAGGCCACGCATGGTGCGTACGTTGTTGATGCGGTTAACCGCCCGCGAGCCGAGGTCGGAGCTGAACTCCTGATCGCGGAAGACGGTCAGGCCCTCTTTCAGGCTTAACTGGAACCAGTCGCGGCAGGTCACGCGGTTGCCGGTCCAGTTATGGAAATATTCGTGGCCGATGACACGCTCGATATCGAGGTAGTCTTTATCGGTGGCGGTGTCGGTACGCGCCAGCACGTATTTGGAGTTAAAGACGTTGAGGCCTTTGTTTTCCATCGCGCCCATATTGAAGAAGTCGACGGCGACGATCATATAGATGTCGAGGTCGTACTCGAGACCGAAACGCTCTTCATCCCATTTCATGGAGTTGATAAGCGAGGTCATCGCCCATGGGGCACGGTCGAGGTTGCCGCGGTCGACAAACAGTTCCAGCGCCACTTCGCGGCCTGAACGGGTGGTGAAGGTGTCGCGCAGAACGTCAAAATCACCCGCCACCAGCGCAAACAGGTAGCAGGGTTTCGGGAACGGATCCTGCCACTGCACCCAGTGACGGCCATTCTCCAGCTCGCCCTCACCCACCCGGTTGCCGTTGGAAAGCAGGAACGGATAGGTAGCTTTATCGGCGATGATTTTAGTGGTGAAGCGGGCCAGCACGTCAGGGCGGTCGAGATACCAGGTGATGTGACGGAAACCTTCGGCTTCGCACTGGGTACAGAGCGCTACGCCCGACTGGTACAGACCTTCCAGCGCGGTGTTGGACGCCGGGCTGATCTCGTTAACGATGCGTAAGGTAAACCGTTCCGGCAGATTATCCAGCACCAGCTGGTTATCTTCTTCTTTATAGTCGGTCCATGGAGCGTCGTTCACATGCACCGACACTAAGGTCAGGTCTTCACCATCAAGACGCAGCGGCACCGCCGTGGCGTTGTGGCGCGTTACCTGGCTGACCGCCGTGACAACGGTTTTTGTGGCATCCAGGTCAAAAGTCAGATCGATATCGCTAATCAGGTAATCCGGCGCACGGTAGTCGTGGCGGTATTTGGCTTGAGGCTGTTGTGTCATAGAAAACCTTTTGCATCGTTTGTCGAATAACGAGTCAGTCTATTCCTGTTGTGGAAATCGCGCTATGCAGAATGTTCATCTTTTCAGTCACAAACACTCTATTTGCTACATTTATATAACATGCGGCACGAAATGCACTCGACCCTGAACCAGGCTTATGGTGTGATCGGGGTTCAATAAATCGCTAAACAAGGTATACTCCAGCGGTTTCATTAGTCGTTTATTGTACTAAACGCTCCCGTGAGAGGATGCTACTGCGCACCTATGACTCAATTCGCTTCACCTGTTCTGCATACGCTGCTGGATACCGACGCGTACAAACTGCATATGCAGCAAGCCGTTTTCCACCAATACTACGACGTACAGGTCGCGGCTGAATTCCGCTGCCGCGGTGACGATTTGCTGGGCATCTATGCTGACGCCATTCGTGAGCAAGTCGACGCAATGCAGCATCTTCGTCTGCAGGATGATGAATTCCAGTGGCTTTCCGGCCTGCCCTTCTTTAAACAAGATTACCTTCAGTGGCTGCGCGATTTCCGCTACGACCCGAAACAGGTCAACATCAGCAACGACAATGGCAAACTGCATATTCGCCTTGAAGGCCCCTGGCGGGAAGTGATCATGTGGGAAGTGCCGCTGCTGGCCGTGATCAGCGAGCTGGTGCACCGCTATCGCTCGCCGGAGGCCAGCGTTGATCAGGCTCTGGCGACGCTGGAGCAGAAGCTGGTTGGGTTCGCTGAACTCACCGACTCGCTGGATATGTCGCGTTTCCGCCTGATGGATTTTGGTACCCGTCGCCGTTTCTCCCGCGAGGTGCAGCAGGCCATTGTTGAGCGTCTGCAGCAGGAGCCGTGGTTTGTCGGCACCAGCAATTACGATCTCGCCCGCCGTCTCAATCTGACGCCGATGGGCACCCAGGCACACGAGTGGTTCCAGGCGCATCAGCAGATCAGCCCTGAGCTGGCGACCAGCCAACGTGCGGCGTTGGCGGCCTGGCTCACCGAGTACCCGGACCAGCTCGGCATTGCCTTAACCGACTGCATTACCATGGACGCTTTCCTGCGCGATTTCGGGCCGGAGTTCGCGTCCGTCTATCAGGGGCTGCGCCATGACTCCGGGGATCCGCTGGAGTGGGGTGAGAAAGCGATCGCCCACTACCAAAAGCTGGGTATCGATCCGATGAGCAAAGTGCTGGTCTTCTCCGATAACCTCGACCTGCCAAAAGCGGTAGATCTGTACCGTCATTTCTCCTCGCGGGTGAACCTGAGTTTTGGTATCGGCACCCGGTTAACCTGCGATATTCCCCAGGTAAAACCGCTGAATATCGTTATTAAACTGGTGGAATGTAACGGCAAGCCGGTGGCGAAGCTCTCTGATAGTCCGGGTAAAACCATCTGCCATGACAAAGCCTTCGTCCGGGCGCTGCGCAAAGCGTTCGACCTGCCGCAGGTAAAAATCGCCAGCTAACGCACAGTAAAAAGGGCCCCTGCAGCGCTGCAGGGGCCCATTTTTTCTCTCAGATTACAGCGGCAGACGGGTTCTGACGACCTCCGCAAAATACTCCGCTCCGGTCAGTAAAATCTCATCGTTAAAGTCATAGCGGGCATTGTGCAGCGGCGTATTGCCCTGAGGGTCCGACGCATCGCCATTGCCTAAAAAGACAAAGCAGCCGGGAACCTGCTGCAGAAAAGCGCCGAAATCTTCTGAGATCATCATCGGCGCGATATTGCCATCCACCCTCTCCGCCCCTACAACGTTTATCGCCGCATTCACCGCCACCTCCACGCACTGTGGCCAGTTGACGGTCGGCGCGAACTCATGGGTGTAAGTGAACTCGCACTGTGCCCCGTGCATGGCGCAAATCGCTTCGCTGAGGGTGCGCATCCGCTCCTCAAGCAGGGCCTGCACCGCCGGGGCGTCGCTGCGGGTATCGCCTTTGATGATGACATGGGTCGGAATGGCATTGCGGATGCCATCGGTGTGCAGCTCCGTACAGGAGATCACCGCCGGTACGTTTGGATCGACGTTGCGTGAGACGATGGTTTGCAGCGCCAGAATAATCTCCGCCGCAATCACCAGCGGATCTTTGGCCATATGCGGTCTTGCGGCATGCGCCCCCTGGCCTGTGATACGAATGATAAAGTTATCTTCGCTGGCCATAATGCCGCCAACCCGGGTGGCTATCGTCCCGGCCTTCATGCCCGGCATATTGTGCAAGCCATACATCTCTTCAATACCAAAGCGTTCGATAACCCCGTCCGCCATCATCGCCTTCGCTCCGTAACCCGGCTCCTCGGCTGGCTGGAAGACAAAGCAGACGGTGCCGTTGAAGTTCTGGCGCTGTAACAGTAGCTGCGCCGCTCCCAGCGCAATGCAGGTGTGACCGTCATGCCCGCAGCCGTGCATGCGTTCTGGCGTGTCTGAGCGATAAGACATCTCGCCCTGTTCCGTCAGTTGTATGGCGTCGATATCGGCGCGGATCGCGATAACACCTTTACCTTCCCCGCATTTCAGCACCCCTACCAGCCCGGTTTTGCCGATGTCACGATGCACCTCAACCCCCATACTCTCGAGTTTTTCGGCAATAAACTGCGCGGTTTTCACCTCTTCAAAGGCGCTTTCCGGGTTGGCATGCAGGTGGTGACGCCATGCGATAAGCTGCTGTTTGAGCTGTTCCTGATCCATCATAATCTCCCGTAAAGTTAAGCCGGACGCTGAGCGCGCTGTAAGACCACCTGCAGCAGCACGTTGGCTCCGGCAACCAGGTCTTTGGGATCGCTGTGTTCGTTGACGTTATGGCTGACGCCGTCGACGCAGGGGACGAAGATCATCCCGGCCGGGCACACCGAGGCCATAAATTGCGCATCGTGGCCTGCGCCACTCGGCAGCCGCCGGAAGCTCAGGCTCTGACGCTTCGCTTCTTCCTCTACGGCGTTGACGATCTCATCGGCAAAAATGACCGGATTAAAACGCACCAGCGAACGGCTGGTGATCGCTACCCCTTCTTCCTGCGCAGTTGTGGCGACAAAATCCGCCAGCCGTTGTTCTGCCAGTTTTAAGACTGCGTTATCGGTATTGCGTAGATCCACCGACATCACCACCTGGTTGGGGATGACGTTAATCAGATTGGGTTTGACGCTGATGTGCCCCACCGTTGAGACCTGATCGCCGCCGAGGCTCAGCGCCAGTTCACGGGCGAAGACGGCGATTCTGGCCGCCGCCAGACCGGCGTCGTGACGCATCGACATCGGCGTGGTACCGGCATGATTGGAGACACCGGTCAGGGTCAGCTCCTGCCAGGAGATCCCCTGAACACCAGTGACGACTCCGATATTGGTTCCCTCTTTATCGAGGATCGGTCCCTGTTCAATATGCAGTTCGACGTAGCTGTCCACCGGCATATCGCCAGGCCTGCGTTCACCTTTGTAGCCAATCGCCCGCAGCGCCTCGTCAAGGGTAATGCCATTGCTGTCTTTCGCTGCCAGCGCTGTCTCCAGGGGATACTCCCCGGCAAACACCACGCTGCCCATCATGTCGGGCTGGAAGCGCACCCCCTCTTCATTGGTAAAGAAGGTAACCGCCAGCGGACGGCGGGGACGGATCCCCGCCTCCTGTAGCGTGGCAATCACCTCAAGCCCGGCCATGACGCCGTAGTTGCCGTCGTACAGGCCGCCGGTGCCGACGGTATCGATATGTGAACCCATCATCACCATGGGGAGAGCCTCTTCTCCGGCATACACGCCGGTGACGTTGCCGATCGCATCAATAGTGATATCCAGCCCCAGGGCCTTCATTCTGGCGAGAACAAAATCCCTGCCCGCTTTGTCCTCTGCGGTGGCCGCGAGGCGACAGACTCCCCCGCCCTCCAGCGCGCCGAGCTCGCCGAGAGCGAACAAAGAACCGATAAGCCGCTGGCCGTTAATCTGTAGATAGTGATGCATAAAGATCTCGCTATTGATCGTGGTTACTGGAACATGCCGTAAAAAATGGCAGATACGGTAATCAGCCCAATCAGGGTGACAAAAACGTTGCTGGCTTTGCCGCGATATGGTGCCAGCGCGGGTAATTTATGGATGGCGTACATGGGTAACAGCAGCAGGATCACCGCCCCGGTGGGGCCGCTGATGTATTCGATAATGCCGAGGATACTGGGGTTTTTGTAGGCGGCGAACCAGCAGGTCAGGACCATAAAAATCAGGATCGCCACGTCAACCGAGCGGATGGCGAATGTCTTCCCCCGCGCGGCGGCGGCTTCAAGTATCAGATCGCGCAACGATTCATAGGCGCCGATATAGTGGCCCAGGAAGGACTTGGTAATGGCAACAAAGGCGATAATCGGCGACAACCAGGCGATAACTGGCGTATCGAACTGGTTGGCAAGATACGACAGAATAGAAAGATTCTGCGCCTTCGCCTCTGCCAACTGCTGCGGTGACAGGCTTAACACGCAGCTGAGCACGAAAAAGAGCACCACCAGGGTCATCAGCAGGATGCCATACCGCTGAATCTGTTCGCATTTACGCTCGGCGAGCGCCAGGCCATAGCGCTGCTTCTGACGCACCACCATCGGGGAGATAATCGGATAGTGGTTAAAGGACATCACCAGCACCGGAAACGTCATCCACAGCGTCAATAACATGCCATGTCCGTTATCCGCCGCGTCGGGATTCAGGGTGTGCAGAATCGCCACGTTCCAGTGTGGGATCAGAAACAGCGCCATAAAAACAAGTGAGAGAATAATGGGATAGACCAGGGCGCTCATCACCCTCATGATCAGCCGCTGCCCGAAGCGGACGATAAACATCAGCCCGAGGATCAGCACGATAGCCACCAGCGCCCGCGGCGGCTCCACCATCCCGAGTTGGTGAGTGATAAAGCTCTGGGCGGTATTGGTGATCGCCACCGCGTACATAATCAGAATGGTATAGACGGCGAAAAAATAGATAAGGGTGAACACTTTTCCCGCCAGTGCGCCGAAATGTTCACCGATCGCATCGGTAATGGTGCTTTCTGGCGTATTGGACGAATAAATAAAGCGCGCCAGCCCGCGGTGCGCCAGATAGGTAATGGGAAAGGCCAGGACAAAAACGATTAGCAGCGGCCAGAAGCCGCCGATCCCGGCGTTTATCGGCAAAAACAGCACCCCGGCGCCAATCGCCGTCCCGAACAGGCCAAGTACCCAGACGGTATCTTCGCTATGCCATTTTGCAGGATTGCAGCATCCTCTTTCTGTAACAGCATTTTCACTATTCATTGGTCATGTTCTCTCTGTGCATTACGCGATACCGCGTATGTTTTATTGTCAGAACGCGTGCCATACCGAGAGCCTGGAGGGTAGGTAAGATGGCCCTCTTGTGATTACCGTGGGAAATTAACCGTTACGGCCAAACCAGACGATCTCCTCATAGATATCCGGGGAGGTGTCCCCTTCGGTGCTGATTAACAGGACGTGAGCTTCGGCATTAAGGCGTAGTGATTCGGCGACTTCGCGGTACTCTGGTTGCGTCATCAGCGCATGAAGCACCCCGGCGCCGATTGCGCCAGATTCACCGGAGATAAAGGGCTCATCGGTACCGGGGCGCGGCGCGGCAAGCAGGCGCATGCCGTTGGCGGCAAGCTGGTCATCGGCGGAGATAAAACAGGTGGCGTAGTCGCGCAGCATCGGCCAGCTGGTAATATTGGGTTCGCCACAGGCCAGCCCGGCCATCAGGGTGGACATGTCGCCACCTACGCTGTGCGGCTGGCCGTCATTGACGACCGCCGAGCGGTACAGGCAGTTCGCTTTATGCGGTTCCACAATGACAATCGTCGGCGCCTGGTGCTGCATCTTCCCGACAAAATAGCCCATGACGCTGCCCGCGAATGACCCGACCCCGGCCTGTAAAAAGAGATGTGTCGGCAACGGCGCCCCGCTTTGCCGCAGCTGTTCCCAGATTTCAACGGCAAGGGTCATATAGCCCTGCATAATCCAGGTGGGGATCTGCTCATAGCCCTGCCAGGCCGTATCCTGCAGCAGCACCCAGCCCTGCTCGCGGGCCATTTTGTCGGCCAGCCGCACGGTATCGTCGTAGTTGAGATCGGTGATGGAGCACTCGGCGCCGTGCTGGCGAATATTCTGCGCCCGCACCGGCGATGAGCCTTTCGGCATGTAGACCACCGCCCGCAATCCGAGCTGCTCTGCAGCCCATGCGACGCCGCGTCCGTGATTGCCATCGGTAGCGGTGACAAAGACAATATCTTTGATACGCGCTTTAATTTCTGCAGAATTAAGGTCGGTGAAACTCAGGGTATTAATGTCGCGACCAAGTAGGCTGGCGAGATATTTCCCCATCGCATACGAGCCACCAAGACCTTTAAAGGCATTGAGGCCGAATCGCCGGGCTTCATCCTTAATATGTAACGACCCCAGCCCCAGACGCTGGCTTAAATGGTTTAACCTGCGCAGCGGCGTCACCTGGTATGCCGGGAATTTTTGATGGAAAGCCAGCACTTCATCGCTGACCTGCTTATTGAGTAGGCTGAGGTTCCCCCCCTGCTCATACCCTTTGCGTCGGGCGTTAAATTGATAATTAATCCTGTCCGTCATACGTGCACCTTTATCCTGTGAATTCGCGAGGGCTGACTCTTGAAAGCGAGTTAACGCTTTCCTGATGACTGTGATGGTACACTTGGCCCGATGCGAAAATGGCGCAAAATTGACCATGAATACGCAACTTCCACCCTTATTTGCCTCTGTAACGCAACAAAGTTGCATAAGTGAGGCCGATCACACTGTTTAAAGGCCGTCGACACGATGAAAATGGATACCTGGGATAAAAAAATCCTCACGCTTTTGCAGCAGACAAGTCGCCTTTCGCAGCGGGAAATCGCCGATCGCGTCAGCCTGTCAGCCTCGGCGGTCAATCGCCGGATCGCCGCGCTGGAGGAGGCTGGCATTATCAAGGGCAACGTCAGCCTGGTTGACGCCAGTAAGGTGGGTCGCCCGATAACCATCATGGTTCAGGTCACGATTGAGAACGAACGCCTGGACCTGCTGGAGGAAGATAAGCAGCGGTTCGTGAATTGTCCGCAGGTGCAGCAGGTCTATTACGTCACGGGAGATTTCGATTTTCTGCTGGTAGTTAACGTGCGTGATATGGCGGAATATGAGCTGCTGACGCGCGAGCTGTTCTTCGCTTCGGGGAATATTAAGTCCTTCCGTACTATTGTTTCGATGCAAAATGCCAAGCAAGAGATGACGGTGGTGATTGAGTAGTTCACCCGAAAGCCAATAGCGAAAGGTAAGGAATCTGTCTGGGCCATTATTATTTCCGAAATCCCCCCTTTCATATGCGAATTCTGCTTGTCTGATGGAAGATGACAGGTAACATAGATATCCCCCCATTGAAGGGGATACAGATTTTATTTTTGGACAACATAGAGAGACTATTATGAGCGTTGTGCCTGTAGCCGACGTACTCCAGGGCCGCGTAGCCGTTGACAGCGAAGTCACCGTGCGCGGATGGGTGCGTACCCGCCGAGATTCAAAAGCTGGCTTTTCATTCCTCGCCGTCTATGACGGTTCCTGCTTTGATCCTGTACAGGCCGTTATTAATAATTCTCTGCCCAATTACAATCAGGAAGTGCTGCGTCTGACCACGGGCTGCTCCGTTGTCGTCACCGGTAAAATCGTGGCCTCTCAGGGCCAGGGTCAGAGCTATGAACTGCAGGCCACCTCAATTGAAGTGACCGGCTGGGTTGAAGATCCGGACACCTACCCGATGGCGGCAAAACGCCACAGCATCGAGTATCTGCGTGAAGTGGCTCACCTGCGTCCGCGTACCAACATGATTGGGGCCGTCGCCCGTGTACGTCACACCCTGGCGCAGGCGCTGCACCGTTTCTTTGACGAGCAGGGTTACTTCTGGGTTTCCACGCCGCTGATCACCGCCTCCGATACCGAAGGCGCAGGCGAGATGTTCCGCGTTTCGACGCTGGACATGGAAAACCTGCCGCGCACGCCGGAAGGCAAAGTGGACTACGACAAAGATTTCTTTGGTAAAGAGTCCTTCCTTACCGTATCTGGCCAGCTGAACGGCGAAACCTACGCCTGCGCGCTGTCTAAAATCTACACCTTCGGTCCGACCTTCCGCGCCGAGAACTCCAACACCAGCCGCCACCTGGCGGAATTCTGGATGCTGGAGCCGGAAGTGGCTTTCGCTGACCTCGATGACGTTGCTGGTCTGGCAGAAGCGATGCTGAAGTACGTCTTTAACGCCGTACTGACTGAACGCGCCGATGACATGAAATTCTTCGCCGAGCGCGTCGACAGCGATGCTATCGCCCGTCTGGAACGTTTCGTCTCTGCTGATTTTGCTCAGGTGGATTACACCGATGCGGTGACCATCCTCGAAAACTGCGGTCAGCAGTTCGAGAACCCGGTTTACTGGGGCGTTGATCTCTCCTCCGAGCACGAACGCTACCTGGCCGAGAAGCACTTCAAGGCGCCGGTTGTCGTGAAAAACTATCCGAAAGACATTAAGGCGTTCTACATGCGCCTTAACGAAGACGGCAAAACCGTTGCCGCGATGGACGTGCTCGCCCCGGGCATCGGTGAAATCATCGGTGGTTCTCAGCGTGAAGAGCGTCTGGACGTACTGGATGCACGTATGGCTGAAATGGGCCTCAACAAAGAGGACTACTGGTGGTATCGCGACTTGCGTCGCTACGGCACCGTGCCACACTCCGGTTTCGGGCTCGGCTTTGAGCGTCTGATTGCCTATGTTACCGGTGTTCAGAACGTGCGTGATGTGATTCCATTCCCGCGCACCCCGCGCAACGCAACGTTCTAATCCCTCACTACACAATGGCCAGCTAATGCTGGCCATTATTTTATTCTGCACTGTCAACTTATGTCAGTCGAAAGTCAGCGTCTTTAAAGTGCAACCCCGCCAGATCCTCTCCAGTGTTACGCTTTATTTCCATGAAACATCTTTGAACACAAAATAAACCCTATTCTTATTGCGCCTAATACTTATCTCAAGCATTAGCACACTTTTTGTGCAAAATCCCGGCTATCCAGATGTCTATTTCCAAAGATAAGAAAAATAGTGCGCTAATGCTTCGGATCATAAAAAAAGTTATTATCTAAAATTAAGATAAGCAATTCATATAGATAGAATTAGTGAAGCTTTAATTTTAGCCATTCAACTCTGAACTTTGAGGTCCCTCACAAAGTTCCTTAAAATTCACATTTAGTTACACATATTTTCTTATTGTAACCGATTCTTGATGTTTGTAGCACTTTCAGAGTAGCGAAACGTTTATTTGAATGGAAAGATGCCTGTCAGATACATAAAGACACCAAACTCTCATCAATAGTTCCGGAAATATTTATTGACAGAATTTATTGACGGCAGTGGCGAGTGTCATAAAAAAACCAATGAGGGTAATAAATAATGATGAAGCGCAATATCCTGGCAGTGGTTATCCCTGCCCTGCTGGTAGCCGGTGCAGCTAACGCAGCAGAAATCTATAACAAAAACGGTAACAAGCTGGACTTCTATGGTAAAGCAGTAGGCGAACACCAGTGGACCACCAACGGTGATTCCGATAACGGTGACACCACCTATGCGCGTATCGGCTTCAAAGGTGAAACTCAGATTAATGACCAACTGGCCGGTTATGGTCAGTGGGAATACAACATGGACGCTTCCGCTCAGGAAGGCGCTCAGGGTACTAAAACCCGTCTGGCATTCGCAGGCCTGAAAGCCGGTGAGATTGGTTCATTCGATTATGGTCGTAACTACGGCGTGTTCTATGATGCGCTGGCTTCAACCGATATGTTCGTTATCTGGGGCGGCGACTCCCTGGCTGCAACCGACAACTTCATGACTTCACGTAGCACCGGTCTGGCTACCTACCGTAACTCTGACTTCTTCGGTCTGGTTGATGGCCTGGCGCTGGGTCTGCAGTACCAGGGTAAAAACGAATCTGGCCACACCACCAGCCGTCAGAACGGCGACGGCGGCAGCTACTCTCTGGGCTATGACTTCGCTGAAGGTTTCAACGTAACCGCAGCCTACTCTAACTCAGACCGCTCTACTGCGCAGAGTGCAGACGGTAAAGGCGAACGTGCTGAAGGCTGGGCAACCTCCCTGAAGTATGATGCAAACAACCTGTACGCAGCGGTAATGTACGGCGAATCTCAGAACATGACCCGTGAAAATGACGGCGAATTCGCTAACAAAACTCAGAACTTCGAAGCTGTGGTTCAGTACCAGTTCGACTTCGGTCTGCGTCCATCCGTGGGCTACGTACAGTCCAAAGGTAAAGATCTGACCGCTCGTAACGGTTTCAGCGGCGGCGATGCTGACCTGGTTAAATACGTAGAAGTGGGTACCTGGTACTACTTCAACAAGAACATGAACGTGTACGCTGCGTACCGCTTCAACCTGCTGGATGACAACAACTACGCTGAAGCAACTGGCCTGTCTACCGACGACCAGGCGGGTGTAGGTATCGTTTACCAGTTCTAATCAGTACACCACTTTGTTATATGTCTAAAAAACAGGGCTTCGGCCCTGTTTTTTTATGCCTGAAAGCTAAAAATGGCGACTTTTGAAAAGCCGCACGCTTTTTGTAGCAAACGGTTGGCATTTTGTAGAACTATCGTTAACCTGATAGCGGATTTCACTTCCGTAACCACAATGGAACTTCGTCATGTTTGAGAACATTACCGCCGCCCCTGCCGACCCTATTCTGGGCCTGGCCGATCTGTTTCGTGCCGATGACCGCCCTGGAAAAATTAACCTGGGTATTGGTGTCTATAAAGATGAGACCGGCAAGACCCCGGTACTGACCAGCGTTAAAAAGGCTGAGCAGTATCTGCTGGAAAATGAAAATACCAAAAACTACCTCGGCATCGATGGTATTCCGGAATTTGGCCGTTGCACGCAGGAACTGCTGTTCGGCAAAGGCAGCGCGATTGTCAGCGATAAACGTGCCCGCACGGCGCAGACCCCTGGCGGTACTGGCGCACTGCGCGTGGCGGCGGATTTCCTCGCTAAAAATACCGGCGTTAAAACCGTGTGGGTGAGCAACCCGAGCTGGCCGAACCACAAGAGCGTCTTTAACTCTGCGGGTCTGGAAGTGCGTGAATATGCTTATTACGATGCGGCGAACCACTCCCTGGATTTCGACGGCCTGCTGTCCAGCCTGAGCGAAGCCCAGGCGGGCGATGTAGTTCTGTTCCACGGCTGCTGCCATAACCCAACCGGCATCGATCCTACGCTTGAGCAGTGGGAACAGCTGGCGAAGCTCTCCGTTGAAAAAGGCTGGCTGCCGCTGTTCGACTTCGCTTACCAGGGCTTTGCCCGTGGTCTGGAAGAGGATGCTGAAGGTCTGCGCGCCTTTGCAGCAGTCCATAAAGAGCTGATTGTTGCCAGCTCCTACTCCAAGAACTTCGGTCTGTACAACGAGCGCGTAGGCGCGTGTACGCTGGTCGCTTCCGATGAGCAGACCGTTGACCGTGCGTTCAGCCAGATGAAATCCGTTATTCGTGCCAACTACTCTAACCCACCGGCTCACGGTGCGTCTGTGGTTGCGACCATCCTCAGCAATGACGCCCTGCGCGCCATCTGGGAACAGGAACTGAACGATATGCGTCAGCGCATCCAGCGCATGCGTCAGCTGTTCGTGAACACCCTGGCGGAAAAAGGCGCGGATCGCGACTTCAGCTTTATCATCAAGCAGAACGGCATGTTCTCATTCAGCGGCCTGACCAAAGAGCAGGTTCTGCGTCTGCGCGAAGAGTTTGGCGTGTACGCGGTGGCATCAGGTCGTGTGAACGTGGCGGGTATGACGCCAGATAACATGGCGCCACTGTGCGAAGCGATTGTCGCGGTGCTGTAAAAACTGTGTCGGGTGGCGCTATCGCTTACCCGACCTACAAAAGATCACCCTGGCCCGTGCAGCGTTAGCGCCGCCGGGCAAAAAAAAGCCTGCTCAAAGCAGGCTTTTTCAATTCTTCTTTACCAGACCGGCATTTCATCCTGCAGGAAGGGGTTGTGCAGCCGTTCGTAGCCCAGCGTCGACATTGGGCCGTGGCCGGAGATAAAGGTGACATCATCGCCCAGCGGTAATAATTTCTCTTTAATTGAGCGAATCAGCTGACCATGATCCCCACGCGGGAAATCACTGCGCCCTACACCGCCTTTGAAGATCACGTCGCCGGAAATCAGCAGACGCGACTGGTCATCAAAGAAGACGATGTGGCCAGGCGTATGGCCCGGGCAATGCAAGACCTGTAGCGTCACATTACCTACGTTTACGCTCTCGCCTTCATTCAGCCAGCGATCCGGGGTCAGCGGCAAACATTCATCAAGACCAAACATGCGGCTTTGGGCCGGTAATCCCTGCAGCCAGAACTCATCTTCTTTTTCCGGGCCAATCACCGGCACGCCATAGTGCTGCGCCAGTTCAGCCGCTGCGCCTACGTGATCGAGATGGCCGTGGGTCAGCAGGATCTGCATTAAGGTCACGCCAGCGGCAGCGACTTCCTGTTTGATCTTCTCTGCATCGCCACCGGGATCGACCAGGGCTGCCAGTTTGGTTTGTTCACACCAGATAAGCGAACAGTTCTGGGAAAACGCGGTGACCGGAATAATACGATAGTTCATACTGCTCCTGATTTGTTATTACCAGTGCCGCAATGGCCCGGTATCAATATGCACAAAGTTGCTACGTGGGTAATATCCTACACCACCTGCGCGCATAGATAACGCAGCTTTGCGAACATTGGCTAACGAAACGCCTTCAATATGAAAATCCATCGCCTGCCCTTTGGTGTGATAGCTTTTTTTCGCTACACCGCGGCTGTGGGCGCGTAATTCATTATTGGTATCAAGAGAGCGATAACCGGAAATGAGCTGTACGGGTTTGCGGGTGCCCAGCAAACCCTGTAGGCGGTAAAGCTGATCGAATAATCCTGGATCGATGGCTTTGACTTTATTAGCGCGGAAATCACGGAAGAAATGATTCAGCTTGGCTAATTCGTCCTGAATATAGCCCCGACCATCAAAAAACTCGGCTTTTATTGACTCACCTGTATGCAGGTTATTTAGCGTCAAAATGCGTGGTCGAGGGGTAGAGAGCGTGGCAAATGATGGCGTGGGTAAGATGGCCGCGCCCAGCGCAAGGCCACCTAACGCCAATAACTTACGGCGATTTGCGTCGAATTTGTCCATGGTAATCAGGTCTACAGGTCAATGTTATCGTATAGATGCTTTACAGCGCACGAAGGGCACATTACCGGGCAAACCTGTCATCGTCAAGGCACCACAACCCAGGAAATACGGGGCTTGCAGCCGCAATGCCCCGTTTATTTTTTCACTCAGGCTACCAGAATTGTCCGAACTTCTTCATTTACCTGATTAATTGTTCTGCTTTGGTCAGGATTTGTGTGTTAGACCGGGCAGTCTCATCATAATTGTAAATATCTGTACGATACTGGGTCCGGCCATCCTTGCCGACGAAGGCGGTCAGATAGTACAGATTAACCGGAATATTCTGGCGGATATTCACATATCGCGTGTCGCCCTGCTTCAGCGCGTCGGAGATACGTGTGTCGTTCCAGCCCGCATCCTGTAACAACATATTTGCCAGCTCTGACGCCTTATTGACGCGCACGCAGCCGGAACTCAGCGCGCGAACATCCTTCTGGAACAGGTTGTGGTTAGGGGTATCGTGCAGATAGATCGCATCCGAGCTGGGCATATTGAACTTATACCGGCCCAGGGAGTTGTGCGCCCCGGGTGCCTGCTGGAAGCGGAAAGGCAGATTCGCAGGCGTGATGGTCGCCCAGTCTACGCGCCACGGATCAATCGCCTCTTTACTGTTCCAGCCGCGCAGTACCGTATAGTTGTGGCGTTCAAGATAACCCGGATCGTTCCACACCTTCGGCAGGATATCTTTGCGCGCCAGCGTAGGCGGCACGTTCCACGGCGGGTTAACCACCACATTATTCAGGGCGCTGCTCATCATTGGCGTTTTGCGATCCGGACGACCGACAATCACCCGTGAGGCCAGCACCTCGCTGCCGTTCTGATAATAGACCAGCGAAAAGGCCGGAATATTTACCATGATGCCGGTAGACAAGGTTCCCGGCAGCAGACGCAGACGCTGGATATTCAGCGCCAGCACCCCGGCACGCTGTGCTGGGGTCATATTCAGCGCATCGCGCGTTCCCTGACCAATAACGCCATCAGCCCCCAGCCCCTGGCTGGTCTGGAAGGCTTTTACCGCCTCAACCAGACTCCGGTCGTAGGCGGCCGGCTTGCTGGAGAGAGATTTCTTTTTCTTCTCGACCGCCGGAGCCGACGGACTAACGACCACGCTCTGGGGATCGTCACCCGGCAGGGCAATTTTTGGCCCGCCGTCGATCACGCCGGAGCGTTTGAGGATTTCACGCAACGCCGGCACGTCGCTGCTCCACTGCCCGGGGCTCAGTTTGGCCGTGCTCTGTAGCTGTGGCCAGGGCTGCGTGTCAGCCACCAGCTGCAGCAGCGACTGGTGCATAATCGCATACTGCGGGTGCGACGGGGCAAGCCCGGCAATGAAATGCGGCACCGTGCCGTTATCCAGCGCCAGCTGCCACTGGTTGATCACCGACAGCGGCGGCGTCGCCAGCTTGTAAGGTTTATTGCTGTAGAGCCAGCGGTTGCCGTTGACCGGGATCCCTGCCACAAACTGCAGGTAGCCCATCATCGCATCGGAGAGCACTACGTCACGCGCCATCCCGGTGACGGCAGGCTGGGTCAGCAGCTCAACCCAGGCGGTAAACTGCGGCTGAAAACCGGCGATAGCGACTTCGGCAAGCTGCTGCTGGAACGCACGCACCGCTTCACGATCGTCCCACATGGGCTTCATGTCGCGTGCAGCATACAGCAGCGTCAGTTGATTGAGATAAGCCGGAGTGTAACCGGCAGGCAGGGCCGCGATCAGCTCCTGACGGCGCTGTTCCGCGTTAACATCCGCTGGCAGCGGCTGGATACCGGCCATCATGGCGGTAGCAGGCGATTGTTCCAGCGGCTGCGACAGCGACGTAGGCTGTGCGCCCATAGTGGCGGAGCTGTCGACAGGAACCAGTTCGGGCTCGTCGGCCCGGGCATTAAACAGTGGAGCAACTAAAACCGTCAGGCACAAACTCAGCGCCGACAGCCGACGACCATACATTTTATTCAGCAACATCCCTTGCCCCCTGTTTGCTGTACGTCACGCCCTCAACACCGGGGCTTCACTTCATTATAGGAAGGCAGAACGGCACCAGCCTTACCTTATGTAAAGAAGTTTAAAGTTAACGCAGCCGCCAGTACAAGCTCAAGGGATAAAAAAAGGGCGGCCCGGGGGCCGCCATGGTTAACTTTCAGAATCCTCAAATGGCATCAGCCGTGCCGGGAAGGGATTCCGGGGGCTGCGGGGCAAAACCGCGCAGACCAACAACGTGCACGTGCTCGCTGTTCTGGTAGACCTTACGCACCAGTTTGTAGGTGGTCCCTTTCTCCGGGCTAATGTTTTCCGGCGCCGCGATAATCAGCTGCATATCCAGACGATCGCACAGCTCAAACAGCGTGGCGATAGAGCGGGCATCCAGACGCGCAGCCTCATCGAGGAACAGCAGGCGGCACGGCGAAATATCCTTGCCGCGCAGACGGCGGGATTCGTCTTCCCAGCTCTGGACCACCATCACCAGAATCGACATCCCGGTACCGATCGCTTCCCCGGTGGACAGGGCCCCGGATTCTGCGCGCAGCCAGCCGTCGGAGCCACGGTTAACTTCCACTTCCATCTCGAGATAGTTACGGTAGTCCAGCAGCTCCTCACCGATGGTTTGCGGTGTGCGCTGGCCCATGTCGATCTGCGGATTCAGACGCTGATACAGCTTCGCCAGCGCTTCGGAGAAGGTCAGGCGGTTGCTGTTGAACAGATCCTGGTGCTGCTCGTGCTGCTCGGCCAGCACGTCCAGCAGCGTGGCGTGAGCTTCACGCACGTTAACGTTCAGTCGCACGCTGTTAACCTGGCCGAACGACACGCTCTGCAGGCCCTGGTTGAGCTGGCGGATACGGTTCTGTTCGCGCTGGATCGTTTTACGGATGATGTTGGCCACGCTGCGGGAGCTGATGGCCAGCTTCTGCTCGCGGGAGGTGAGCTCTTCCGTCAGACGGCCCAGCTCGATCTCCATCTGTTCGATGGCTTCAACCGGGTCATCGGTGCGGATGATATCCTGGCGAATGCGCTCGCGCAGATGCTGATACACCGCCACGAAGAACTGAATTTTACGTTCAGGACGCTTCGGATCTTCGGACATGCGCAGCACATCGCGCAGGTGTTCGTTATCCGCCACCGCCAGACGCAGCGCGCCCAGCGCCTTATCCGACATGGAACGCAGCTCATCGCCGGAGAGATACGCCAGCTCGCGACGGTGCAGACGACGTTCAACCCCGTTGTCTTTCACCATCCGCATCACGGCACACCAGCCCGCTTTGGCGGTCACTACCTGCTCGCGCTTCTCGTGATAGTCACGCTCCAGCTTGCGCAGACGACGGGTCAGGTTGTCCATCTCCGCTTCGCAGAAGGTGAGCGCTTTTTCAAGCTGATTGCGACGCGCACGGTTATTGCTGAGCTGGGCATGCAGTTCGTCACGACGAATGCGCGCCCGCTCCTCTGCCCCGCTGTCGGCACGCACGCCGATATCCTGCAGCTCTTTATGCAGGTCGGTCAGCAGTTCTTTCTTGGTGTCATAGGAGCTTTTCAGCGACGCCAGTACCTGGTTGTACTGGCTCAGCTGGGCAGCATGGCTACGCATCGCCTCACGGGCGCGGGTACGTTCCGTTTCCGCCTGCTCCAGACGCTGGCGCAGCTTCTCGTTCAGATCGCTGTTGCCGTTGAGCATCTCAGCCGAATCGGAGTAGCTGAAGTGCGCCCGGCGCTGGGAAACTTCGGTCAGGGCAAAGGCCTGCTGACGGGCTTCGCGCTGAACCTGCTGTGACCAGGCGTAATCTTCTTTCAGCTGTTCGAACTGTTCCGGGTCGCTCTGCAGAACGGAGAGCATCGGCTCGAGCTTCGCCAGCTGGTTGCCGTACTGCTGCACAAAGCGCGCGGCTTCCTGGGCTTCGTCGAGACGCTCCTGGATCTCATCCACGCGATCGGCGAGGGTGTCGTCCGCCAGCAAATTGAGGCGCGGCAGAATGCGGTTCAGGGCAGCGACGCCCTCTTTGGCCTGCTCGAACTGGACGCGGCTCTGCTGGTTGTCGTTTTCGTGGGCTGAAATCGCGCGTTCAAGCTCGCTACGGCGCGTGGTGAACTTGCGGATTTCGGCTTCCGGATCGGCTTCAAAGGCCACGGCAAGATGGCTGCCGATAAAGCGGCTGAACGCCTGGTGCAGACGCTGGGTTTTCTGGACGTCAAACGAGAGCGTGGCAAAGCGTTCAGACAGCGCTTCACGCTCGGTGTGCAGGCTCTCAATACGGCTTTCACGCGCGGCGCGGCCAAACAGCGGCAGCGACGGGAAGCGCGAGTAACGCCACTGGCGATCGGCGATTTTCACCACCACCGCTTTTTCCAGCTCATCGACGCCAAATACGCTGTCATCGAACGACTGCGGATCCCCTTCGATCAGATAGAGATCTTCCGGGCAATCTTCCAGCCCTTCAAGCTGGTCGGCGATCAGCGACAGATCCGGCACCACGATAGCGTGGCGGGACGGGCCGTAGAGCGCGGAGTAATACGGCGCATCTTCCAGGCTGACGTCGTCATAAATTTCTGACAGCAG
Source organism: Enterobacter sp. MF024 (assembly GCF_005843915.1). Lineage (NCBI taxonomy): Bacteria > Pseudomonadati > Pseudomonadota > Gammaproteobacteria > Enterobacterales > Enterobacteriaceae > Enterobacter > Enterobacter sp. MF024. Next base: position 65,668 of record NZ_VCBB01000003.1, read on the forward strand.
CACGCCGCCAAAGCGTTCTGCCAGGGTGTTCAGACGGGCGTCTTCCGCCCCGCCCGGCTGGCTTAAACGTTCGATCTCTTCATCGACCGCCCGCTTGCGCGCGCCCACTTCATCACGTTCAACAATGGCTTCGCGCTCGCGCTCCAGCAACTGCTGCAGATATTCCGTCACGTCCTGGCTGGATTCGAACTCTTCGCCGCACTGCTCGCTCAGCTGGCTGAGGCTGCTCTGAGCCGCCAGCCAGACTGGGGCGCGCTGCATCAGCGTCTGAATACGCGACTGCAGCTGCTCCAGCTCCTGACGCAGCGCCATGCGCTGTTCGCTGGCGCTGGAGACGCTGTCGGACAGCGACGCGATGCGGGCTTCCAGCTCCTGATGTAAGCCTTCCAGATCGTCAATATCGACCCGTTTGCCGTGACGCTTACAGAACTCGGCCAGCAGGCGTTCCGCCTCCTGCTGTTCACGCAGGCGTTGTTCCAGCTCGTTCAGACGCATACGCAGCGGCTGAACCTGCTCAGCCTGGTGACGCTGGTTCACGCCATCACGCAGCAGCTCGCGGGCCACTTCCCACGCCTCAGCGCGCGCCAGCGGACCGTTAATCGCCGCCACCAGCTGGTAAGCCTGTTCAAACTGGCTGTGCGCGGTTTGCGCCACGCTCATTTTCTGATCGAGGTTCAGCAGTTTTTCGGTTGCTTCCTGCTCTTTGGCCTGGAAAGTTTCCAGCCACTGATCCGCGCTCTCAGGCGTCAGATCCGGCAGATGACAGAGCGCTTTCGCGCGCTCCAGCGCCTGCAGCGCCTGGTTGTACTGAATGGCGCGGGTTTGCTGGACGTCCAGCGCCTGCTGATAGTCGGCGAGCTGGCTTTTCAGCTCATCCACTTCCAGCTCGGCGGCTTCGGCCCGGGCTTCGTTCTCTTCCTGCTTGTCGGCAGCTTCCGCCACCACTTCGTTCTGCTCTTCGAGACGAATTTGCAGCTCATCGAGGTCCGCTTCATAGCGCTCGATTTTTTCCTGCTGACGCAGCGCGGTCTGGACCAGGTTCAGGTGATCGCTGGCGGCCTGGTAATCGGCCTCCAGATCCCCTTCCGCCCCGTTATGCTCGGAGAGCTCACGGGCCATCTCAACGTGTTTGTACTGCTCGGACGCCAGCTGCTGACGTGAGGTAAACAGCTCGCGGCGATACTCAAGGGCCTGATCGAGATGAATGCGGCGCTCGTTGGCGTGGCGCATATAGTCGGCGGCCACGTAGTTGGTGGCTTCGCTGATCAGGTGCTTGAACAGATCGCGGTCCGACTGGGTCACGCGGATCGCTTCCAGCGTCATGCGGTTCTCACGCAGCGCCGCTTCCATATCCTGGAAGGCCTTACGCACGCCGCTGTTTTCCGGTAACAGGTAGTCACGCAGGGAGCGGGTAATGGCGCTGGAGATCCCGCCGTAGAGCGAGGCCTCAATCAGGCGATAGTATTTGCTGCGGTCCGATGCGGAGCGCAGACGGCGCGCGACGATGCCCAGATCGAACATCAGCGAGTGGTAATCGGTAATGGAGTTGAACTGCTTGAACTGTACGCCCTCTATGGCTTCCAGCTTGTCTTTCAGCTCCTGGAGCGTGAGCACGCGCGCCTGGCGTTCGTTCAGGGTTTCCGTCAGCAGCGCGGTTGGCTGGACGGAGGTTGGCAGCCCCTGAATGGCAAAGGGTTTGATGTCCACTTTACGGTCGCGACCGGCGACCTGCTGTAAACGGACGCCAACCACCACGCGCTGATGACGGGAGTTGATCACGTCCAGCACGGAATAACAGACACCCGCTTTCAGCTTACCGTGCAGGCCCTTATCGCGCGAACCGCTGGTGGCACCGGCCTCGGTGGTGTTACGGAAGTGCAGCAGGGTTAAGTCAGGGATCAGCGCCGTGACGAATGCCGCCATGGTGGTGGATTTCCCTGCCCCGTTACCGCCCGAGAGCGTGGTCACCAGCTCATCGAGATCAAAGGTGCGGGCAAAAAAACCGTTCCAGTTAACCAGCGTCAGTGAGCGAAACTTACCGCGTTCAATCATTACTCTTCCTCCCCGCTATCCGGCTGAGTGTCTTCATGCTCGTCATTGAGCTGCAGATGGTTTTCCACCGGCATCGCTTCGCCATCACGGATCATGCGCAGCTGCGCTTCGCGGGCGTCATCGCCTGCACGTACGTCAGCACCGAAGCGGAATACCGATTCGGTAATGCGGAATTTGCTGCTGTCATGGCCCATAAACCACACCATCCCCAGACGGCGCAGACGGTTCAGGGAGGAGCGCACTTTTTCCTGCAACTTCTGACGGTCTACGTCAGAGCCGGTGGAGCGGTTGTTCACCAGCTTCAGCAGCTTGCCTTCGTCAGCCAGGGTCAACAGCTCGTCATAGAGCTCCTGCTGGGTGAAGATGCCTTCGTTAGCCAGACGCTCCGGGCTGAGATAGAGGTAGCAGAGGATCTTCCCGACCATCATGTCCAGCTCGGACAGCACCGAGCGCGGAATCAGCGTGGTGGAGCGCGGGCGCAGATAGAAGAACCCTTCCGGGGCGCGGATCAGCTCCACGTTATAGCGGGCGTAGAACTCTTCCAGGTATTCCTGAAAATCCATCAAAAAAGCGTGATTATCCAGCTCGTCGAGACCAATGTGACGACCGGCACGCAGCTGGCTGTCCAGCGCCGGAAAGATCGGATTTGCCAGCGCCTGGGCCAGTTTAACTGGCATCACGTGTTCAATATTTGTCAATGACATGCGCCTGTACCTTGGCTCCGTAATCGTTAATCGGCTGCCACTTCGGCGGCAGGCCGGTGAAATCTGCTTGCGCGACGCCCAGGCGAACCGCCTGATCGACCACGATGCGGGCGATATCGAAATGGCGGGCGCGCGGGTATTGTGCGAGGTAGTCACGCACCACCAGACCGAGATCCAGCGGTGTGTTTTTGGCTTTGAAGATCGCCAGCTGCTCCTCGATCATTGCCGCAAGTTGTTCCCGAATTTCGTTAAATTCTTCATATTCCAGATCGGCTGGCAGCTCGCCGGTAACCTCTTCGTCGCGCAGGCTCATCTCTTCGTCACGCATATCGAGCAGACGGTCGGCGCTGGCGTAGGTCAATGCCCACGGCGCATCGAAATAGGTCTGTACCGACTGACGAAGACGCTGGGCGAACACGCGGTTTTTATCCATATCGATAGCGGTACGGATAAATTTATGCACGTGACGGTCGTAGCCGATCCACAGGTCAATCGCCTGCTGGCCCCAGCTGATGATGCGGTCCAGTTTGCTTTGCAGGTCGAAGACCAGACGATCAACAAAATGCAGGTTGTCATGGGCCAGGGTGGCGTCCTGGATGCGCAGCAGGTTGGCCTGCAGCTTGTCGCCCGCCGCCTCCAGGGTATCCTGCAGTTCACGCAGGGTGCCGGAGGTTTCTGACAGCAGCATTTCACAGCTGGAGATCGCCGCGCGCCAGTCTTTGTTCAGCAGCTGGGCGATATCGTCTTTCACCAGCTGCTGCTGTTCGTCCATGATGCGCTGGGTCAGATCGATGCTGTCGAAAATCTCGGCCACGGAATATTTCAGCGGCGCGTAGACGTTGCGGTGCCAGTGGAACTCGTCGCCGTCTTCGTCGGCGGCATCGGCCGCACGCTTCAGTTCGCCCGCCACGATGGAGAGCTGCATCGAGAGGCGCAGGGTCGAGAATTCGCGCTGGCGAATGTAGTAGTCGGTAATGCCGATGCCCAGTGGCGTCAGGCGATAAATGGCATTCCCTTCCGCCAGTTCGCTGGTAAAGCGGTTCAGCAGACGTTGACGCACCATATCGTTAATCGCGTTATTGGCACGCACATTAATGGTTTCGCTGGTTTGCTCAAACGCATCACTGACGTGGCGGAACGCGTCCACCAGTTCGCCCTCGCTCATTTCTCCATCCAGCCGTTCGCTGTTCAGCGTGGCGACCGCCAGCAGAAAAGAGAGTCTGTCTACCGGCAGCGAGAGGGAGAAATCGTTTTTTCGGGCCCAGGCAACCAGTTCGGGGACTGTCTGGGAAAATTCACTCATAAGTTATCCTTGCTCTGCGGCTTGTGCGCGGTGACATGTATATAACGGCCAAGGCTAAGGTAAGGCTCCTGGCGACAGTACCGCGTCTCTAATTCTGTCAGGGCGTCGAAACAGTCATGCTGCTTCTGTTTATCGCGAAGATAATCATGAAACACCCTTATGCCGGTTTTCCCGGTAATCTGCCAGCCGGCGGTTTCCAGCCAGCTATAAACCTGCTGCGGGTCGCGCGGAAAGTCCGGTGACAGCGTGCGGCGTTTCTTTTTGTACATGCCCTGCTGCACATAACCGAAATTACCCACCAGCACGTTACGCATCAACAGGCCGTTGGCGTTGTAGAACATCAACGACAGCGCGCCGCCAGGGCGCAGTATCGACCACAGCGTCTTCAGCAGCGCCTGGGGGTCGGCCACCCATTCCAGCACCGCATGAGACAATATCAGATCAACCGGGGTTTCCAAATGTTGTGCGATGTCCTGAGCGGCGCAATGTATAAATTGCATGTTATCGCTCACACCTTTTTCCGCCGCGGCGCTTTCGGCGCGGGCGATCATCTCCGCCGAGAGATCGCAAAGGATGACGTGATGTCCACGTTCAGCCATCTTTATCGCCGTCTGGCCTTCACCGCCGCCAGCGTCGAGGACACGCAGTTTCTTCTCGTCAAAACTGGCCAGCAGGATGTCCAGATCCTGCCAGAGGATCGTCTGCCGCAGCCGGCCTTTGGTCGTGCCGTAAATATTGCGGGCAAACTTTTCCGCGATGTCATCAAAATTGCGATCCCGCATTGGGAGAGCTCCACCCGCTAACTGCAAAACCGCTATTTTGTCACAGCCGGGCGGAGAATGAACCTCTCTGGTGTAATATCGCTGACAATCATCGGCTATATGGTCAAAAAAGGAGCCAGAAAGGATGCTTTTTACCCTAAAAAAATATATTGGCGGCATGATGCTTCCCCTCCCTCTTCTTCTGCTGTGCATCGCGCTGGGCCTGGGGTTGCTGTGGGTCAGCCGCTACCAGAAAACCGGCAAAATTTTGATTACGGCAGGCTGGCTGGTGCTGACGCTGCTGAGCCTGCAGCCGGTGGCTGACGGGCTGTTACGTCCGGTGGAAGACAAATACCCTACATGGCAGGGAGATCAAAAAGTTGAGTACATCGTGGTGCTCGGCGGGGGCTATACCTGGGATCCTGACTGGGCCCCGAGTTCGAATCTGATCAACAACAGCCTGCCGCGCCTCAACGAGGGGATGCGGCTGTGGCTGGCTAATCCGGGGTCGAAGATGATCTTTACCGGGGCAGCGGCGCAGAGCAATCCGGTGAGTACCGCCGAAGCGGGGGCGCGCGTGGCGCAGTCGCTGGGCGTGCCGCGCGAGGCGATTATCACCCTCGACAGCCCGAAAGATACCGAGGAGGAGGCCGCGGCGGTTAAGCAGGCGATTGGCGATGCCCCGTTCCTGCTGGTGACGTCGGCCTCCCATCTGCCGCGGGCGATGATCTTCTTTGAGCGTCAGGGACTGCATCCGCTGCCCGCGCCCGCGAACCAGCTGGCCATCAGCGCCCCGCTCAACCCGTGGGAACGGATTATTCCGTCCCCGGTATGGCTGATGCACAGCGATCGCGTGGGCTATGAGACCCTCGGGCGCGTCTGGCAGTGGCTGAAAGGCGCGTCAGGCGAGCCAGGGGAGCAGTGATTTCGAGGCCAGGTCGAAGCTGGCGCGGCTAAAGCGCCCGGTGTTTACCAGCTGCGCCACTTCATCCCACAGCATATACAGCCAGCGCCGCCAGACGAATGCCTCTGAAACCGGCGCGCGCTGCAGATAGTGCCAGAGCAAGTCCTCCGCCTGTCCGCTCTCGCTCAGGCGAAACAGCTCATACTCCCGGGGGGCCCACAGCATCACCCCGGGGCCGACCATCGCCAGCAGCTGATCGCTGCGCGGATCCTTGAGCATGCTGCGCAAGGTAAAATTACCGTGGATCAGCACGCTGTTGTCGTTGAACCCCTCAAACAGGGCTGGCAGGCACTCCCGGGTGCGAAACAGGATCCGTTTATCCTGCATGGTCAGGCCGGTGTTGTGGTACTGGTTCAGCGTTCCCCACAGCACCTCGACCCGCTGGCGATACCAGAGCGGCCAGAGGTTTTCCTGGGTGCTGTCCACCGCGCCGACCAGCCCGCCGCTGTCCATCCTGTGCCAGGCCAGCAGCGCTTCGACAATCTGATCCTTAAGCTGCTCCCAGCGTTGCGGTGTGCGCGCGGGGGCTTCTACCGGAACACCGCGCAGGCGTTCAATCAGCAGGACGTCAGGACCGGGATGTTCCTCATGGGTCATCACGCCATACACGGTTGGCATTCTGACCGTGCCGCTGCGGGCCAGCATGGAGATTTTCCATGCCAGCTGGCGGGCAACGTCCGGCGTAGAGAAGCTTCGCGCCAGAAGCGGCATGGGGTTTCCCTGACTGTCGTACAACGACCACAGCGTGGTATCCGCCTTTTCATGCACGCATTCCACACGGCTCAGTTTTTCACCCAGCAGATGGCTGAGTTCGGCTCGCAGCTGTTCCATTTTGAGATTACCCCCATTAAGACTACTGCTTTTATAATGAGCGCCTGACGGGCGGATGTCACTCTTATGAGACGATTCTGTAGCAGAAATTCAGAAAAACGAGGCAAAAAAATCCCCTCAGAAGAGGGGATAGCGGGGATTAACGCAGCTCAGCGCGAACGCGGGCCAGATCTTCCGGCGTATCAACGCCTGTACCCGGCACTTCGTGCGCGACGGCGACGTGGATCTTCTCGCCGTACCACAGCACACGCAGCTGCTCGAGCATTTCGATGTTTTCCAGCGGGCTCGGCTGCCAGGTGACGTATCGGCGGATAAAGCCGGCACGATAGCCATAAATGCCCAGATGACGCAGGATAGTGTCGCCAATGTTATCCCGGGATTCAGCAAAACGATCGCGATCCCAGGGAATGGTGGCGCGGGAGAAATAGAGCGCATAGCCTTCGGCGTCCAGCACCACCTTCACGGCGTTCGGGTTGAAAGCTTCTTCCGCACTGTGAACCGGCACGGCCAGCGTCGCCATACCCACCTGACGCTGGGCCAGGTTTTCAGCTACCTGACGAATAATGACCGCCGGGATCATCGGCTCATCGCCCTGCACGTTAACAATCACCGTGTCGTCGCTGAAGCCGCATTTTTCAACCACTTCAGCCAGACGCTCGGTACCGGACTGGTGATCGGCGCGGGTCATGCACACTTCGCCGCCCGCCGCTTCCACCGCACGCGCCACGTCTTCATGATCGGTGGCGACAATGATCCGCTCCGCGCCGGACTCACGCGCACGTTCAAGGACATGCACGATCATCGGCTTGCCGTTGATATCGACCAGCGGTTTACCCGGCAGACGCGTGGAGGCAAAGCGAGCCGGAATAATGACAACAAAACTCATGGTTTGCTCTCTTCAGCCGCCAGCGAACGGGCTTCGGTTTCCAGCAGGACGGGAATGCCGTCGCGCAGGGGAAAGGCCAGGCTATCCAGTTTGCAGATTAACTCCTGCTTATCCTGGCTGTAGTAGAGTTTGCCGTTGCACACCGGGCAGGCAATAATTTCCAGTAAACGGTGATCCATAGTTCCTCCGTATCAATAATCGGTAAAGCTTACCATATTCCTTTTTCAGACCGCGTCTATTTCCCAGCCACTTCGACAGGACTGGAAAAGGCCGTCAGGAAGATGGCCTGTCACGATGCGTGTTGCCCCCTGCCAGCCCGCAAAATCACTGATTGCCGTGATGAGCCCTTTTTCCAGCCCAGCGCCGATCCTAACGCCCTCTTCCAGATAAAGCGCGATGACCTCAAGCTCGCCGGTTTTACGGTGCATTTTGGCATCCATCCGCCCCACCAGCTGCCCTTTATGCAGCAGCGGCAGGACGAAATAACCATACTGACGTTTCGGCGCCGGGGTGTAGCACTCCAGCCGATAGCTGAAATTAAACAGCTGCTCCGCGCGCTTGCGATCCCAGACCACCGGATCAAACGGCGACAGGACAGCGCTGTGGGTCGCGGTGAGTTTCCCCTCCAGGGCGAGGGGAAGCAGCGGCAGCAGATCGCTATGCAGCCACATCTCGCCCAGGGTCTCAACCTCGACGCGAACGACCTGCTGCTGCGCCTGCCAGCGCTCAAGCAGTGGCGCCAGCACCGGCTGGCGCAGGCGGTAATAGTCGGCTAACCACTGAGCGCGGAAAAGACCTAAGCTACGGGCGCTGTTTTCCAGCATCACGGCTTCTGCCGCCGCCTGGGTCAGCATATCCCGGCGGTCATCCCACTGTGGCATCACCCGGTGGGTGAGATCGTAAACGCGCTGGAAGTTGCGCCTTTCGACCACCATTACCTTTCCGGCAGTAAACAACCCTTCAAGATGACGCTTGTGCGGTTTCCACTCCCACCATCCGTTCGTCCCTTTGCGGGGATGTTCAAAATCGGCGGAACGAACCGGGCCCTTCTCCTGAATATGCGCGATCAGTTGTTCAATTTCATCCGCATGTTCCTGCATCCAGGCCTGACGGTATTTCCAGCCCATTTTATCGGGGGCGAGCATTCTGTGACGCACCAGCGCAAAGTCGCTGCGCGGCAGGAAGCACGCCTCATGCGCCCAGTACTCCATCAGCTCTCCCTGACGCAGGGCGTCATCCAGCCAGTCGGGTGAATAAGGGCCGAGGCGGCTGAACAGGACCAGATAAGGGCTGCGGGCGACGATATTGATGGTGTCGATCTGTAGGAGCGACATGCGCTGGATGGTAGTAAGAATATCGGCGGGCCGGGCGCGGCGACGGGGCTTTTTCAAAAGCCCCTGGGCGGCAAGATGGAGATGACGTGCGGCTGAAAGCGTGAGTTGCGGTAAAGCCATGCTTTTTCCTGTCAGTTAGTGCGCGGGCGAAACCTCATTTGTCTGCCCTGCGAGGGCAATCAGTTCCTGAAGCAGTCGCTCAGGCTTTTCGCCTTGCAGTTGTGCATCAACCGGTAAATACCACCAGTTATCCCGGGCAAAGGCGCGGCATTTCACCGCATCTTTTTCGGTCATGATCAGCGTCTGGCCGGGCGCGGTAAAGGCCGCAACCTGCTCCAGGCTCAGCGCCTGGTGGTCGGCCAGCGGCACCGTACTCTGAAGCGTCGCGCCGCAGGCTTCCAGGGTGGAGAAAAAGCGCGGGGGATGCCCGATACCGGCCATCGCAACCAGATTGTTAAGCTCAGCTACATCGCGCCGCTCACCGGTCTGCAGGTTCACGGCAAGCCCCGGGCGCAGCTGCATGGGGATCTCTCCCGCCTGCGCCGTGCCGCCGTTAACGATAACCGCATCCACCGTTTGTAAACGCGACGCGCGCTCGCGCATTGGCCCGGCAGGTAGCCACCAGCCGTTACCAAAGCGGCGCACGCCATCGATCACCACAATCTCTTTATCCCGGGCCAGGGCGTAGTGCTGCAGGCCATCGTCGGTAATGACGATCTGGATATTTTCATGAGCCAGCAGAGCCTGCACCGCTTCGCTGCGCACCGGCGAAACCGCGACGGGCGCGCCGGTGCGCTGAAAGATCAGCACCGGCTCATCGCCCGCTTGCGCCGTGGTGGTTTGCGCGGTCAGCAGCAGCGGATAGCGCTCCGCCTTGCCGCCGTATCCCCGGGAGACAACGCCCACGCGAATACCGCGTTGGGTCAGCTGTTCCACCAGCCAGATCACCACCGGCGTTTTACCGTTGCCGCCAGCGGTGAGGTTCCCCACCACCACCACCGGCACCGGCGCACGCCAGGCCCGTTTGAGCCCCACTTTATAACTCAGGCGGATGAGGCCGCTGACCAGGCCATACAGCCAGGAGAGCGGCAACAGCAGCAGCCAGAGCGGAGACTCACCCGACCAGATGCGAGCAATCATGCGCCAAACTGCATCTTATGAAGCTGCGCATATACGCCCTGATGGGCCAGCAGGTCGGCATGACTGCCCCGCTCGACGATGTAGCCATCTTCCACCACCACGATTTCATCGGCTTTTTCGATGGTCGACAGGCGGTGAGCGATCACCAGCGAGGTACGGTTCTTCTGCAACTCATCCAGCGCAGACTGGATGGCGCGTTCGGACTCGGTATCCAGCGCCGAGGTAGCTTCATCGAGGATCAGTATTGGGCTGTCACGCAGCAGCGCACGCGCAATGGCGATACGCTGGCGCTGACCGCCGGAGAGCAGCACGCCGTTTTCGCCGATAATGGTATCCAGACCGTTATCCATCTTATTGATAAAGTCCATGGCATAGGCCATCCGCGCCGCCGCTTCGATCTGCTCGCGGCTGTACTCTTCAGTACGGGCGTAAGCGATGTTATTGGCTACGGTGTCGTTGAACAGATGCACATTCTGGGAGACCAGCGCGACCTGATTACGCAGCGACTGCAGGGTATATTCGCGCAGGTCGTGACCATCAATCAGGATCTCACCTTCATCAATATCGTAGAAGCGGGTGATCAGGCTGGCGATGGTTGATTTACCCGAGCCAGAGCGGCCCACCAGCGCCACGGTCTTGCCTGCCGGGATCTTCAGATTGATGTTGCGCAGCGCAGGCGTATCGCGACCCGGATAGGTAAAGGTCACGTTGCGGAATTCCACATCGCCGGTTGAGCGTTCGATCACGCGTTTGCCTTCGTCTTTTTCCTGTTCGGAATCGAGGATAGCGAACAGCGTCTGACAGGCTGCCATCCCGCGCTGGAACTGGGCGTTAACGTTGGTTAACGATTTCAGCGGGCGCATCAGGGCAATCATCGATGAGAAGACCACGGTGATGGTACCGGCGGTCAGGGTTTCCATTACGCTCGGGAAGCTGGCGGCATACAGCACGAATGCCAGCGCCAGGGAGGCAATCAGCTGAATGATCGGATCGGAAATGGAAGAGGCAGAAACCATCTTCATCCCCTGCAGACGCATTTTATTGCTGACCTTATCGAAGCGCTTGGTTTCAACGTCCTGGCCGCCAAAGATCAGTACCTCTTTATGGCCTTTCAGCATCTGCTCTGCGCTGGTGGTCACCTGCCCCATCGTGTTTTGCATGTTCTTACTGATGCTGCGAAAACGCTTCGAGACGACGCGGATGGCAATCGACACAATCGGCGCCAGCACGATAAGGATCAGGGACAGCTGCCAGCTGTACCAGAACATCAGGGCGAACAGGCCAATGATCGAGGCCCCTTCACGCACCACGGTGATCAGCGCGCTGGAGGAGGAGGAAGCCACCTGCTCGGAATCGTAGGTGATGCGGGACAGCAGGGTACCGGTCGACTGCTTGTCAAAGAACGCTACCGGCATGCCCATCATGTGGCTGAACAGGCGGCGGCGCATGGTCATCACCACTTTGCCCGATACCCAGGAGAGGCAGTAGCTGGAGATATAGCTGGTGATGCCGCGTAAAATCATCAGGCCGATAACCACCAGCGGCATCCATAGCAACACTGAGCGATCCGTTTTACCAAAACCGTCGTCCAGTAACGGTTTGAGGAGCGATAACATGAAGGTATCGCTGGCTGCGTTGAGGATTAACGCTACGCCCGCCACGATAAGGCCCGTTCTGAAGGGTGCAATCACCGGCCAGAGTCGGCGGAAGGTCTGCCACGTGGAGAGATCTTTGTCGTTATGCATTCAAAAAACCAGCATTTGTTGAAATAGCCGCATATTCTACCCGTTATCTCCGGGCGCGCCAAACCACTGATGATACCAACGGGGCAAAATTTGATCCCGTAAGCTATGGATTTGCCAGCCATGTTGCGAAAACGAGACGGTAAGTTGTCCTGAACGGGGGGTTGTTAACCACATATACCCCTCCTTTCTGTAACGGCGAGCCACTTTTACTGAAGGCAGTCGCCACGCGTTATAGCGGGATGCAGACACCAGGGCGATATGCCCACCAACCCGCTGCACCAGAGGAAGCGACGAAGAGGTATTGCTGCCATGGTGCGGCACCTGGATAAGTGTAGACGCAAGATATGGCCAGTGACGACTGAGCATCGCTTTTTCTCCCTGCGCCTCAATATCCCCTGTTAACAACAGGCTATGCGTGCCGTCCTCAACCTTAACCACGCAGGAACCGTTATTGCCGCGCTGCGGGGTGGTGGCGAGGGGCCAGTGTGCGCTGAAGGTCAGGCCCCGCCACTGCCAGCGCTCACCGCGCATGCAGGGGTCATGCCCGGCCCAGCCCAGCGGGCTTCTTATCCACATTTCCGGCCACGCCTTGCGTAGTGATACCAGACCACCGATGTGGTCGAGGTGATCATGGCTGACAATCACCCCCTCCGGGCGTAAATGGTGCCACCGTAGCCAGGGAATAATCAGCTGTTGCGCGCTGTCTCCACCCGGCCATGCAGGACCGGTGTCATAGAGAATCACCCTCCCCTGACGCTCGATTGCCATTGCCAGCCCCTGCCCGACATCCAGCATATGCACGGCCCAGCCCTCAGCTTTGTTTTCTCGCCAAAGCGGACTGGTCGCCAGCACCAGTACTGATACACACACAACTGGATACGTTCGTGCACCGCGCATCCGCCAGGCAATGATTGCCCCCCACGGCAGCAGGGTCAGCCACAGCCAGCGTTTATCGACCGTGATCCAGCCGTCCGGCAGCGTGGTTAAAAATCCAAACAGCAGCGACAGTGAACCATCCGCAAGCATCCAGACCATATTTTCTGCAGGCGGCCAGGGCAGAAGATGCAGTCCCATCCCCAGCAAAATCAGCGGCACCGAGATAAAGGTCACCAGCGGCACCGCCACCAGATTCGCGACCAGGGACGAAAGGCTAAAACCATGAAACACGACGATCTGCACCGGCAGCAACAGTAAAAGCATGCCGAGCTGCAGGTGCAGCAGGTTAACCCCGGCCCGGACTGCCCATGGGGCGGACAAGCGTGGCGCAGGCACCCACTGATACCAGAAAATCAGCACCGCTACCGCAAAGGCAGACAGCAACAGGCTGTGCGACAGTACGGCCAGCGGATCGGCCAGCAAAATGGCGGCGATGCAGACTCGCCAGATCTGCCAGGGAGACCAGAGGCGGCCGCTCAACTGCAGTGCCAGGCAGGCTCCCAGTGAGACGACGGTGCGCAACGCGGGTGGCTGCATTCCGGTAAGCCAGGCGTAAAAGGCGGCAAAGCAGAACCCCGCCACCAACGGGGCTCGCCAGCTCATCCAGCGTACCGGGATAAAAAATTGCATACCCCGCACCAGCAGCCAGATAACCGACGCCGCCAGCGCAATGTGCAAACCCGAAATCGCCATCAGATGCGCGGTACCGGTTTCCCGCATCAGGTCTTTGACGTCTGCCGAGACCGCCAGCCGCTCCCCCATGCCCAGCCCCATAAGAACCTGCCCCCAGCTATACGCTGAGAGCGTGGTTGTCAGCGAGGCGAGATAGCGGGCGCGTAAGCTACAGCGGGCATCTGTCACTTCAGCGTGGGTAAAACGCCCGGTCAGGGGTTGATGCTGCGCCAGGGCATAGCGTTGAGAATCGAACCCGCCATCGTTGAGTTGCCCGTGAACGGCGCGTAACGACAAAGTCATGCTCCAGCGCTGTCCGGCACATCCCGGCTGCGGCAATGTATTGCCATACAACGTAACGCCCACCGCAGGCACAACTGCTTTACCATCAAGCTGGATAATGCGGGCCCGATACGCCGTATCGCTCTCAACCGCGACGATCTCTACTCCAGCCTTCTGCGGACCTCGGGTCAAATTCTGCATCGGCCAGACCGTACTTTGTGCAGCAAGCGCCCCCCAGGCAAAAAACAGCAGCCAGAAGCCACTGTAGCGGGCAAAGTCATGGCGAATTAACGCGAGCAGGAGTCCGGCAATCGCTATAGTCTGAATAACCGGTAGTGCAGGCAGCGTGGGCAGCCAGAGCAGTGGCAGGATAGCCAGGATCAGACATGTCGCTAATGCAGTTAAACGCATTTACACCTCCCTGTGTCAGGGCAGTGTGCGGTCACAGAGTAGATATGTCAGGTGTGAAATTGCGCGATTGCGAGGCAGGCTGGCGTAAATCAACGGTTTGCAGCAAAGAGCTGCAAGATTTGCGGCGCGGATTCCGGATCCGGAGTTGAGAAACGAAAAAAGCACCCGCAGGTGCTTTTCTGATGGTCACTCAGTTTCGCCCGCAGGCTAAACTCAGTTGCCGTAAATATTGGCGCGATCGCGCAGTTCTTTACCAGGCTTGAAGTGCGGAACGTATTTACCTTCCAGCTCTACTTTGTCGCCAGTCTTCGGGTTACGCCCGGTACGTGGAGCACGATAGTGCAGAGAAAAACTACCGAAACCGCGGATTTCAATGCGCTCACCCTGTGCAAGAGTGGTAGCCATATGCTCCAGCATCTCTTTTACAGCGTCTTCCACTGCTTTCGCAGGAATATGCGATTGCTGGCTGGCAAGTCTTTCAATCAATTCTGACTTGGTCATGATTCCTCCGGTTCCTTCAAACCAATTAGCTAAACAGCTTAAACAAGGGCGGCCGTAGCCGCCCTTTGTTATTGATTACAGGACGAATCCTGCAATCTGTCAAGTCACTCTACGAGTAACTTATTCGCCTTTAGCTGCTTTGAAAGCTTCAGCCATTGCGTTGTTGGAGAAGTTTGCATCTTCCTGTTTGTTAACAGTTGCGATTGCATCTTTCTCATCAGCTTCGTCTTTAGCACGAACAGACAGGCTGATTGCACGGTTCTTACGATCAACGCCGGTGAATTTAGCTTCAACGTCGTCGCCTACGCTCAGAACCAGAGTTGCATCTTCAACGCGGTCACGTGAAGCTTCAGAAGCGCGCAGGTAACCTTCAACGCCGTCAGCCAGTTCTACGGTTGCGCCTTTAGCGTCAACTGCAGTCACTTTACCGTTTACGATTGCGCCTTTCTTGTTCAGTGCAACCCAGTTGTTGAACGGATCTTCTGCGAGCTGTTTAACGCCCAGGGAGATACGCTCACGCTCTGCGTCAACCTGCAGAACAACTGCTGCGATTTCGTCGCCTTTTTTGTATTCACGTACTGCTTCTTCGCCTGCAACGTTCCAGGAGATGTCAGACAGGTGAACCAGGCCGTCGATGCCGCCGTCCAGGCCGATGAAGATACCGAAGTCAGTGATAGACTTGATTTTACCTTCAACACGGTCGCCCTTGTTGTGGGTTTCCGCGAACTGCTGCCATGGGTTGTTTTTGCACTGCTTCAGGCCCAGGGAGATACGACGACGTTCTTCGTCGATATCCAGAACCATAACTTCCACTACATCACCAACGTTAACAACTTTGGATGGGTGGATGTTTTTGTTGGTCCAGTCCATTTCGGAAACGTGAACCAGGCCTTCAACGCCTTCTTCGATTTCGACGAAGCAGCCGTAGTCGGTCAGGTTGGTAACGCGACCAGTCAGTTTAGTACCTTCTGGGTAACGTTTAGCGATAGCAACCCATGGATCTTCGCCCAGCTGTTTCAGGCCGAGGGATACACGAGTACGCTCGCGGTCGAACTTCAGCACTTTAACAGTGATTTCGTCGCCCACGTTCACGATTTCGCTTGGGTGCTTAACGCGTTTCCACGCCATGTCGGTGATGTGCAGCAGGCCATCAACGCCGCCCAGGTCAACGAATGCGCCGTAGTCAGTGAGGTTCTTAACGATACCTTTGACTTCCATGCCTTCCTGCAGGTTTTCCAGCAGCTGATCGCGTTCTGCGCTGTTTTCGGATTCGATAACGGCACGACGGGAAACAACAACGTTGTTACGCTTCTGGTCCAGCTTGATTACTTTGAACTCAAGCTCTTTGCCTTCCAGGTGCAGGGTGTCACGAACTGGACGAACGTCTACCAGTGAACCTGGCAGGAACGCACGAATACCATTCAGCTCAACAGTGAAGCCGCCTTTGACTTTGCCGTTGATAACACCGACTACAGTTTCAGCTTCTTCGTAAGCTTTTTCCAGCGTGATCCAAGCTTCGTGACGTTTAGCTTTCTCACGGGACAGCAGGGTTTCACCGAAGCCGTCTTCTACTGCATCCAGAGCAACGTCAACTTCGTCACCAACCTGGATTTCCAGCTCGCCCTGGGCGTTTTTGAACTGCTCTGCCGGAATGGCAGACTCAGATTTCAGACCGGCGTCAACCAGTACGATATCTTTGTCGATAGCAACAACAACACCACGAACGATGGAACCCGGACGGGTTTCGATTTCTTTTAAGGATTCTTCAAACAGTTGAGCAAAAGATTCAGTCATGTTTAATCTTCAGGTTAATATTAACGTCCACCTGGCTCCGTGCCGGATGGGGTTGTTTCACATACCCGCCGTCAATCCATTGCAGCGGGGGTACTGCTAAATCGGTCGCGATTACGCGATTGCCAGTTTTTGGCGCGCATATTGTAGCGCTTTTTCAATCACTTGCTCAATAGTTAAACTGGTAGAATCCAGAACTAATGCATCATCTGCGGGAACAAGCGGTGCAACGGCGCGATTACGGTCGCGATCGTCGCGCTCTTTTATCTCAGACAAAAGACGTTCAAAGTTAACACTAAAGCCCTTTTCCTGCAACTGTAGCATGCGGCGCTGCGCACGCTCTTCCGAGGAAGCGTCAAGGAAAATTTTCACCGGCGCGTCAGGGAAAACCACGGTTCCCATGTCGCGTCCGTCAGCGATCAGGCCAGGGGCATCGCGGAACGCGCGCTGGCGGCGTAAAAGCGCCTCGCGAACGCGTGGGAAAGCAGCGACCTGAGAGGCGGCGTTCGCCACTTCCTGAGTGCGGATCTCTCCGCTCACGTCTTCCCCTTCAAGAATCACTTCCAGATTGCCGTTGGTGGAGACAAAACGCACATCCAGATGGGCGGCCAGCGGCACCAGAGCCTCTTCAGAAGCGACATCAACATGATGGTGCAACGCAGCCAGCGCCAGCACACGATAGATTGCGCCCGAATCTAAAAGATGCCATTGCAGTGCTTCCGCCATCGCTTTGCACAGCGTGCCTTTACCTGCGCCACTTGGCCCGTCAATGGTGATAACCGGGGCAATTGCCGTCATCTTTTTCTCCTTAAATTAGGCATACCGTTGTGTGAACGCCGCGCATTATACGCGCCAATGTGCACAACTGTTACCTTTGCGTGCAAATTACGGAATGATTGAAGCTGAGTGTAGAAGAAATGGGCGATGGCAACGTCAGGAAGCGTAAGGAAATGCCGCACCGGGCGGTGCGGCATGGGTTTATCAGGCCAGGGTGCTGATGCGCGCCAGCTGCTCGAAATAGTCCGGGAAGGTTTTCGCGGTGCATTTCGGATCCAGAATGGTGACCGGTGTATCCGACAGCGCCACCAGCGAGAAGCACATCGCCATGCGGTGATCGTTATAGGTGCCAATCTCCGCGACCTGCAGTTTCGCCGGAGGGGTCACGCGAATGTAGTCTTCGCCCTCTTCCACTTCGGCACCCACTTTACGCAGCTCGGTCGCCATGGCAAACAGGCGATCGGTCTCTTTCACACGCCAGTTATAAATGTTGCGCAGCGTGGTGGTGCCTTTGGCAAACAGCGCCGCGGTGGCAATGGTCATCGCCGCATCGGGGATATGGTTCATGTCCATATCAATGGCGTTCAGTTCACCGCGGGTGCAGGAGATGTAGTCATCGCCCCAGGTGACCACCGCGCCCATCTTCTCCAGCACATCGGCAAAGCGAATATCACCCTGCACGCTGTTGCGGCCAATACCGGTCACTTTAACGGTACCGCCTTTAATGGCGCCTGCCGCCAGGAAGTAGGAGGCCGATGAAGCATCGCCTTCCACCAGGTAATTGCCCGGCGTCTGGTACTGCTGCGTCCCGCGCACCACGAAACGCTGGTAGTTCTGGTTTTCGACTTCAACGCCGAAGGTCTTCATCAGATGCAGCGTGATATCGATATAGGGTTTAGAAACCAGCTCACCTTTAATGGCGATGGTGGTGTCCTGCGGCGCCAGCGGCGCGGTCATCAGCAGTGCGGTCAGGAACTGGCTGGATACGCTGCCGTCCACCGCCACTTCGCCGCCGGTAAAGCCACCGCGCAGACGCAGCGGCGGATAGTTTTCCTGCTCCAGATAATCGATCTGCGCGCCGCCCTGACGCAGCGCATCCACCAGATGGCCAATCGGACGCTCTTTCATACGCGGTTCGCCGGTCAGCACGATGTCATTGCTGCCCAGACACAGGGCCGCAGCCAGCGGGCGCATTGCCGTGCCGGCATTGCCGAGGAAAAGTTCCAGCGCGTCGGCGGAGTGCAGCGCACCGGCGTTGCCGGTGACTTCGCAACGGGTGCGATCGGCGGACAGGGTATAGTGGACTCCCAACGCTTTCAGCGCATTGAGCATATGGCGAACGTCATCGCTGTCCAGCAGGTTAGTGAGAACAGTGGTGCCGTTTGCCAGCGCTGCCAGCAGCAAGGCGCGGTTCGAGACACTTTTTGAACCAGGCAGATTGATGGTGCCATCTACCCGGGCAATAGGTTGTAACGTCAGGGATTCCATGAAATTTAATTCTCAATTCATCATAATAAAAAACCCCGCAGCCAGGCCGCAGGGGTGAACACTGGCGCGATTAACCGTGACGACGTTCAAAGTCGGTCATGAAGTCGGTCAGGGCCTTAACGCCTTCGAGCGGCATGGCGTTATAGATAGACGCACGCATTCCGCCAACCACGCGGTGGCCTTTCAGCGCATGCAGACCGGCGGCGAAAGACTCTTCCAGGAACAGCTTATCAAGATTGCTGTCGGCGAGCTGGAACGGCACGTTCATGCGGGAACGGTTCGCTTTGGCCACGTCGTTGCGGTAGAAGTCGCTGCCGTCGATGACGCTGTAGAGCAGCTCAGCTTTCTGCTGGTTGATCTTATCCATCTGCGCCACGCCGCCGTTGTTTCTCAGCCACTTGAAAACCAGGCCAGAAAGGTACCAGGCGAAGGTCGGCGGGGTGTTGAACATGGAGTCGTTATCGTTCAGCACGCTGTAATCCAGAATTGACGGGCAGGATTTGTGGGCTTTACCCAGCAAATCTTCACGCACGATCACCAGCGTCAGACCGGCCGGGCCAATGTTTTTCTGTGCGCCTGCGTAGATCACGCCGTAACGGCTGACATCCAGCGGGGAAGAGAGAATAGTAGAGGAGAAGTCGGCGGTCACGACCACGTCATCGCCAAAGGCAGGCTCTTCGTGGATGGCAATACCGTCGATAGTTTCATTCGGGCAGTAGTGCAGATAGGCCGCATCACGAGAAAGTTGCCATTCGCTCATCGGTTTCACCGCGCGCAAACCGTCAACGGTGACTTTGGCATCAATGACGTTCGGGGTGCAGTATTTGTGCGCTTCTTTTACCGCGCTCGCTGCCCAGTAACCGGCATCAACATAGTCTGCCTTGGTTTTGTCACCCAGCAGGTTCAGTGGGATGCCCGCAAACTGACCGCGCCCCCCGCCGTGGCAGAATAATACTTTGTAGTTTGAGGGGATATTCAGCAGGAAACGAAAATCTGCTTCTGCCTCTTCCGCCACCTGAATAAACTCTTTACCACGGTGGCTGACTTCCATCACCGACGTGCCAAGACCGTTCCAGTCACACAGCTCCTGTTGAGCCTGTTTGAGCACATCCGCCGGTAACATTGCCGGACCTGAACTAAAATTAAAGACCTGAGCCATTTACCCTCACCACGCTAAAAGCCATAAGTTATAACTGTGGATATCGGTTTTATCATTCAGTGACACGCGCCGCAATGTCTAAAACTTATGACCAGGAAAATGTGCCCGCCGTCACACAATACATTCTGCCAGCGGGCTGTCACAAAACCGACAAAATCGCTGTCAGGTGATGCGTCTGGCCCGGCTAACCTTCGTCCATTCCGGATTCGTGCAGCGTGGGCATAATTGATGCGCCCCGGCCTGGAGAGTCTGAACATGGCCACAACGGCGGCAGGCATAATCACCGACTTCCGGTATCGTCATAAAACGTTCCACAAATTCATCCGGCAATATGCATAGCCCAGGCTTGACCTCGTCATCGTCGTAAAAGTAGACGCTTATCTGTCCGTTAGTCTCCATGATGGCAAGCTTAACCTGTCCAAGCTGCTCAACGCTGCTCACCCGTAGTTCCATAAAGAACTCAAACTCGGTCATATTGGCGCGCTTCACTTTTTCCCAGGCCAGTTGGCCCTCTTCGACAATGGCTACCGGTTTTCCCTCCAGCAGATCTTCCAGCTTTTCACTTTTCGACATCAGCCACATCACGAGCCGGTAGAGCAACGCCAGGGTGACGAAAACGACAAAGACGGGAACCATCGGCACATCGTCATAAAATGCCACGTCCCCCGCTGCCGACCCCAGCGTCAGGATAATTAACACTTCGAAGAGTGACATCTGACGCACGCCGCGTCGCCCGGTAAGCTTGAGGAACAGGAATACCAGGACAAAGGTATAGAGACTTCGCAGCGCGACCTCGCCTAAAAACTCGAGTGGAACTTTATCAAAGGCCATTCGGTGAAGATCGAATGCTTTCATTTTTATATTCCTTTACAGTAGGTTACTGAAGGTAAGCATAGCTCAGCCTTTTATTTTCGCCGAAACCGCCGGGAGGATAGCGCCAGTCATGTAAAACCCGTATCATTGCGCGCTTTCCGTACGATATAAGTGATCCCCATGACTCAAACGTTTATCCCCGGCAAAGACGCCGCTCTGGAAGACTCCATTGCTCGCTTCCAGCAAAAACTGACCGACCTGGGTTTTAACATCGAAGAGGCCTCCTGGCTTAATCCGGTTCCCCACGTCTGGTCTGTGCATATTCGCGATAAAGAGTGTGCGTTGTGCTTTACCAACGGTAAAGGCGCGACCAAAAAAGCGGCGCTGGCCTCTGCGCTGGGTGAGTATTTTGAACGTCTGTCTACTAACTACTTCTTTGCCGATTTCTGGCTGGGCGAAACCGTGGCTAATGGCCCGTTTGTTCACTACCCAAATGAGAAATGGTTCCCGCTGACCGAAGACGATGAACTGCCGGAAGGGATCCTCGACGATCGTCTGCGCGCGTTCTACGATCTGGATAATCAATTGACCGCCAGCATGCTGGTCGATCTGCAGTCAGGTAATGAAGATCGCGGGATCTGCGCCCTGCCGTTTACCCGTCAGTCTGACGAGCAAACCGTCTATATTCCGATGAACATCGTTGGCAACCTGTATGTCTCCAACGGCATGTCAGCCGGTAACACCCGCAACGAAGCGCGTGTTCAGGGTCTGTCAGAGGTCTTTGAGCGCCACATTAAAAACCGCATTATCGCCGAATCTATCAGCCTGCCGGAGATCCCGGCTGACGTGCTGGCCCGCTACCCGGGCGTGGTGGAGTCCATCGCCAAACTGGAAGCAGAAGGCTTCCCGATCTTCGCTTACGACGGCTCACTGGGCGGTAAGTACCCGGTCATCTGCGTGGTACTGTTCAACCCGGCGAACGGCACCTGCTTCGCCTCCTTCGGTGCTCACCCGGACTTCGGCGTGGCGCTGGAGCGTACCGTTACCGAACTTCTGCAGGGCCGCAGCCTGAAAGATCTCGACGTGTTTACACCGCCGACGTTCGATGATGAAGAAGTGGCGGAACATGCCAACCTGGAAACGCACTTCATCGACTCCAGCGGCTCTATCTCCTGGGATATGTTCAAGCAGGACGCGGATTATCCGTTTGTTGACTGGAGCTTCTCAGGCAGCACAGAAGAAGAGTTCGCCACGCTGATGGCCATCTTCACTGCTGAAAATCAGGAAGTGTATATCGCCGATTACGAGCACCTGGACGTTTACGCCTGCCGTATTCTGGTGCCGGGCATGTCCGACATCTATCCGGTGGAAGATCTGTGGCTGGCGAACAACAGCATGGGTGCGCACCTGCGCGAAACTCTGCTGGCGTTGCCGGAGAGCGCATGGGAGAAAGAGGACTATCTGAACCTCATTACCCAACTGGACGACGAAGGTCACGACGACTTTACCCGCGTGCGTGAGCTGCTGGGTCTGGCGACGGGCAAAGACAATGGCTGGTACACCCTGCGTATCGGCGAACTGAAAGCGATGCTGGCGCTGGCGGGCGGCGACCTGGAACAGGCGCTGATCTGGACCGAGTGGACCATCGAGTTCAACGCCTCGGTGTTCAGCGCAGAGCGTGCGAACTACTACCGTTGCCTGCAGACCCTGCTGTTGCTGGCGCAGGAAGAAGATCGTCAGCCGCTGCAGTACCTGAACGCCTTTACCCGCATGTACGGTGCCGAGGCGGTAGAGAACGCCAGCGCAGCCCTGAGCGGTGAAGCGCCATTCTATGGCCTGCAGGCCGTGGACAGCGATCTGAAAGCCTTCCCTGCCCACCAGTCGTTACTGAAAGCCTATGAGAAATTGCAAAAGGCCAAAAGCGCATACTGGGCTAAATAAGGTTACATACCATTACAAACAGTAGGCGAATACAATCACCTACGTTATATTACGGGGCAATTTTATTGCCCCGTTTTTTATGTGCGGTAATAAATTTTTAATTGTAATAATTAAGTTAAATATTGGTAGCTATAATAATAGCGGCCTGACGGTTATTGTTACTTTTAATATGAAATACTCCATTCTAATTAACTGTCATCGACAGGGTCAGGAGAAAAAAATCAAATCATTTTGTAACTTTTAAAATTTATTTTTATTTGGATAATCAAACACTTACTCCGCATTTACTGTAAAACCACGCACTTTGCGGGCCTATAAGCCAGGCGAGATATGATCTACATCAATTTCTCTTCTATAATGCTTTGTTAGTATCTCGTCGCCGACTTAATAAAGAGAGAGTTAGTGTGAAAGCTGACAACCCTTTTGATCTATTACTCCCAGCTGCTATGGCGAAAGTTGCCGAAGAAGCGGGTGTCTATAAAGCAACGAAACAACCGTTGACGACGTTCTTCCTGGCGATTACCGCTGGGGTGTTCATCTCCATCGCCTTTGTTTTCTATATTACTGCGACCACCGGTACAGCCGCGATGCCTTTCGGTATTTCTAAGCTGATTGGCGGCATCTGTTTTTCACTGGGTCTGATTCTGTGCGTGATTTGCGGCGCCGATCTCTTTACCTCGACGGTACTTATCGTCGTGGCGAAGGCCAGCGGCAGGATCACCTGGGGTCAACTGGCCAAAAACTGGCTCAACGTTTACGTTGGTAACCTGGTTGGCTGTCTGCTCTTTGTTCTGTTGATGTGGTTGTCGGGAGAATACATGACCGCCAACGGCGCGTGGGGGCTAAACGTCCTGCAAACCGCCGACCACAAAGTCCACCATACATTTATTGAAGCCGTTGCCCTTGGCATCCTCGCAAACCTGATGGTCTGCCTGGCGGTCTGGATGAGCTACTCCGGACGCAGCCTGATGGATAAAGCCATGATCATGGTTCTGCCTGTCGCGATGTTCGTCGCCAGCGGCTTTGAGCACAGCATTGCAAATATGTTTATGATCCCTTTCGGTATCGTAATCCGTGACTTTGCCAGCCCGGAGTTCTGGACCGCAATTGGTTCCAGCCCGGACAATTTCTCTCACCTGACCGTTATGAACTTCATTACTGATAACCTGATCCCAGTCACAATCGGGAACATTATCGGCGGTGGTCTGCTGGTTGGGTTGACATACTGGGTCATTTACCTGCGTGGCGATAACCATCATTAATGGTTTTCTCAGGCAGTAAATAAAAAATCCACTTAAGAAGGTAGGTGTTACATGTCCGAACTTAATGAAAAGTTAGCCACAGCATGGGAAGGTTTTGCCAAAGGTGATTGGCAGAATGAAGTCAACGTTCGTGACTTCATCCAGAAGAACTACACCCCATATGAAGGTGACGAATCCTTCCTGGCCGGTGCTACCGACGCGACCACTGCCCTGTGGGACAGCGTTATGGAAGGCGTTAAGCAGGAAAACCGCACTCACGCGCCTGTTGATTTCGACACCTCCATCGCGTCCACCATCACTTCACACGACGCGGGCTATATCAACAAGTCCCTCGAGAAGATCGTTGGTCTGCAGACTGAAGCGCCACTGAAACGTGCGATTATTCCGTTCGGTGGTATCAAAATGGTTGAAGGTTCATGCAAAGCGTACGATCGCGAGCTGGACCCAATGCTGAAAAAAATCTTCACCGAATACCGCAAAACCCATAACCAGGGTGTATTCGATGTTTATACCAAAGACATTCTGAACTGCCGTAAATCTGGCGTTCTGACCGGTCTGCCAGATGCGTATGGCCGTGGCCGTATCATCGGTGACTACCGTCGCGTTGCGCTGTACGGTATCGACTTCCTGCTGAAAGACAAATACTCCCAGTTCCTGTCTCTGCAGTCCGATCTGGAAAATGGCGTAAACCTGGAAGCCACTATCCGTCTGCGTGAAGAGATCGCTGAACAGCACCGTGCGCTGGGTCAGATCAAAGAGATGGCAGCGAAATACGGTTGCGATATCTCTGGTCCTGCGACCAACGCTCAGGAAGCTATCCAGTGGACCTACTTCGGCTACCTGGCCGCCGTTAAGTCTCAGAACGGTGCAGCAATGTCCTTCGGTCGCGTATCCACCTTCCTGGATGCGTACATCGAACGTGACCTGAAAGCAGGCAAAATCACTGAACAAGACGCTCAGGAAATGATTGACCACCTGGTCATGAAACTGCGTATGGTTCGCTTCCTGCGTACCCCTGAGTACGATGAACTGTTCTCTGGTGACCCAATCTGGGCAACTGAATCCATCGCCGGTATGGGCGTTGATGGCCGTACCCTGGTAACCAAAAACAGCTTCCGTTTCCTGAACACCCTGTACACCATGGGGCCGTCTCCGGAGCCGAACATCACCGTTCTGTGGTCTGAAAAACTGCCACTGAACTTCAAAAAATATGCCGCTAAAGTGTCCATCGACACCTCTTCTCTGCAGTACGAGAACGATGACCTGATGCGTCCTGACTTTAACAACGATGACTACGCTATCGCTTGCTGCGTAAGCCCAATGATCGTTGGTAAACAAATGCAGTTCTTCGGTGCGCGTGCAAACCTGGCGAAAACCATGCTGTACGCAATCAACGGCGGCGTTGATGAAAAACTGAAATTGCAGGTGGGTCCTAAGTCTGAGCCAATCAAAGGCGACGTGCTGAACTATGACGAAGTCATGGATCGTATGGATCACTTCATGGACTGGCTGGCTAAACAGTACGTCACCGCGCTGAACGTCATCCACTACATGCACGACAAATACAGCTACGAAGCTTCTCTGATGGCGCTGCACGACCGTGACGTGGTTCGCACCATGGCATGTGGTATCGCAGGTCTGTCCGTGGCAGCTGACTCCCTGTCCGCTATCAAATATGCGAAAGTTAAACCGATTCGTGACGAAGACGGTCTGGCTATTGACTTCGAAATCGAAGGCGAATATCCGCAGTTTGGTAACAACGACGCTCGCGTTGATGACATGGCGGTTGACCTGGTAGAACGTTTCATGAAGAAAATTCAGAAACTGAATACCTACCGTAACGCTATCCCGACTCAGTCTGTTCTGACCATCACCTCTAACGTTGTGTATGGTAAGAAAACCGGTAACACCCCAGACGGACGTCGTGCTGGCGCGCCATTCGGACCAGGTGCTAACCCAATGCACGGCCGTGACCAGAAAGGTGCTGTTGCCTCTCTGACCTCCGTTGCAAAACTGCCGTTTGCTTACGCTAAAGATGGTATCTCTTACACCTTCTCTATCGTGCCAAATGCGCTGGGTAAAGACGACGAAGTGCGTAAAACTAACCTCGCGGGTCTGATGGACGGTTACTTCCATCACGAAGCGTCCATCGAAGGTGGTCAGCACCTGAACGTGAACGTCATGAACCGTGAAATGCTGCTCGACGCGATGGAACACCCTGAGAAATATCCTCAGCTGACCATCCGTGTATCTGGCTACGCAGTGCGTTTCAACTCACTGACTAAAGAGCAGCAGAAAGACGTTATTACCCGTACTTTCACTCAGTCCATGTAAGTGGATTTGACTGAAATCGCGCGGTAAAAGGCGTACAATAAAGGCTCCACGCAAGTGGGGCCTTTTTAACACCTCCCGCTCCGCAGTCTCTTTTGCCCGCTATCTATAATGAATGGATAACAGCCAAAACAGACTCGACACAGCCGCCTGAGCTGTGCACATAAACAGGCCCTGGACGGGCCGAACCTGGAGATATCACCGCAATGTCAACTATTGGTCGCATTCACTCCTTTGAGTCCTGTGGCACCGTCGATGGCCCGGGCATCCGCTTTATTACCTTCTTCCAGGGCTGCCTGATGCGCTGCATGTATTGCCATAACCGTGATACATGGGATACCCACGGCGGCAAAGAAGTCACCGTTGAAGAATTAATGAAAGAGGTGGTGACCTATCGCCACTTCATGAACGCTTCCGGCGGCGGCGTGACCGCATCCGGCGGGGAAGCAATCCTGCAGGCCGAGTTTGTGCGCGACTGGTTCCGCGCCTGCCACAAAGAGAGCATTCATACCTGCCTGGATACCAACGGCTTTGTTCGCCGCTACGATCCGGTGATCGACGAACTGCTGGAAGTCACCGACCTGGTGATGCTCGATCTCAAGCAGATGAATGACGAGATCCACCAGAACCTGGTGGGTGTTTCCAACCACCGCACGTTAGAGTTCGCGAAATACATTGCCGCCAAAGGCATCAAAACCTGGATCCGTTATGTGGTGGTGCCGGGCTGGTCAGATGATGACGACTCTGCCCACCGCCTGGGTGAGTTCACGCGTGATATGGGTAACGTCGAGAAAATTGAATTGCTGCCGTATCACGAGCTGGGCAAACATAAATGGGTGGCAATGGGCGAAGAGTACAAACTGGATGGCGTGAAGCCACCGAAAAAAGAGACCATGGAGCGCGTAAAAGGTATTCTGGAGCAGTACGGTCACAAGGTCATGTATTAACAAAACGCCCGGTTTTCACCGGGCGTTTTATTTATTAGTCGAAGACACCATTAATAATGGTTGTCACAATCGCAGTACTCAGCGCAATTAATACCAGATCTTTCCCCACTACCCGCCATTCATAGCCAGGGTAAGAAGGCAATTGACCCAGCATCGAGGCCGGAACGGTTTTTTTCGCAATACCCGGAGGCAGTGGTTTACCGCGTGCCAGGTTTTTCGCAATCCCCGGCGGAAGCGAATCATAGCCTGTTAAGCCATAGTTCAGCGCCAGATGACGAGCATGATCGTAACTAACGCGGGCATTCACATCATCACTGACGCTTTTATTTGATTTGCCCGGATTTTGGTTGCCATTATTCTGTTTATTACCATGGTTATCGGAATTCCCTTTACCTGAATTCCCGTTACCATGATTGCCGCTATTACCTTGCCCACCGCCATTGCCATGGCCATTTCCATTGCCTGGATTAGCCATAACAGGTGCAGTTGCAAATGATAAAGATAACACTACGGCCAGCGCGGTAGTGGTAAAACGACGAGTAGACATGATCGCTGCCTTTTTGTGGTAGAACGCATCTGAATTATCGCCTGGCGCGATAAACAAACAATGCGTAAAACTCTTAGATGTGACAAAGACAAAAAAGCCTGTCATCGACAGGCTTTTATTTATTCAGGCATGTGCCACTGGGGTTGGATGTTCGCCCGCTTTACGCAGCAACATTAAGAGGTAAATAAACGACACGCTGGCGATCATGATAAACAGCAGATTGTCGGAATAGTTCTGCATCAGCATGGCGGTAAAGGTTGGTCCCAGCAGGCTGCCGATAGTATAGCTCAGCAGCAGCGCCTGATTCATGGCCACCAGTTGATGGTGCTCCACCTTTTCACAGGCCCAGGCCATTGCAACCGGATAGAGCGTGAAGCCAGCAGCGCCGAGAATAAACAGAGCCGGTGCCATGGCGGCGTTGCTGAGCATGGCAAGACAACCCATGATCACCACGAAGACCTGGACGCGCAGCACCAGCAGACGCCCGAAGCGATCGGCAAGACGCCCCACCGGCCACTGGCCGACAATCCCCGCGCTGACCATCACCGCCATCCAGAAACCAATCCCGGAATCACTCACCCCCTGATGATTCAGGTAGAGCGGCATCAGGCCATACAGTGAGCCCAGCACAATCCCGGAGATGATGCAGCCGTTAACGCCCAGACGCGCCTGACGCAATCTCAGCATTGGCCAGACGTGAGTCGCTTCCTGATGCTCGCTGCTCTGGTTCACAATGCGCGTAAAGAGCAGCGGCAGGATCGCCGCCAGCACCATGCCCGTTACCCACGGCAGTACGCTCATCAGGTCGGTCGGGAGTTTGCTGACCATCAGCTGGCCAAGCACGGTACCCACGTAATAGACCATCATATAGGCCGCCAGCAGGCGACCGCGGTTGCGGGAGGTGCCGCTGCACATCAGGGCGCTTTCCACCACCACCCAAATCATGGCGCAGCCGACGCCGGCGATAAAGCGCCAGACCATCCAGCTCCAGAAGCCAACCATCAGCCCCAGCCCGGCACATCCGACGGCAAAAATAAGCGATGCCAGATAGTAGCTGCGGTTAAAACCGAAGCGTTTGATCAGGCTTCCTGTCAGCAATGTTCCCAGCAGGTTGCCGGTAAAAAAGGACGAGCTGACCATACCCACCTGCCAGGTCGGTAAGTTTTCATGGGCGAGCCACAGCGGGACGAGCGTATTTAACACCGCGATCGCCAGGGTCAGCAAAAGCAGGCCACAGAGCAACAGGAGCACTGGCCGGGTATAGGTCGACATGGATAAAAACCGTGAGGAAGTTCAGATTTCGTGCGCATCATGCCACTGGCAAAAACAAAGTCAATCCACCTGTTTAGGCCGCACGCACGATATGTTCCTTGTCGATTGAAAAAACTCATCCTGCTAATGCAATGCCTGCTATCAATATTAATTATGTATTTGTTTTTATTTATGTCTGACTAAAATTGAAACCAAACGACAGTTGAAAAATTTCATGATTGAAAATAAAAAAGCCGGGCACTAAGTCCCGGCTTTATATAACGAAAATCAAAATTAACTGGCGACAGCCATTCCAACAGTCATATGCAGGCCGTAGAACACCCCGCGGCCAATCAGTTCACCCGCCAGCACCAGCACAAATGCCAGTGACAACAGCGGGATCGCAGGCTGATAGCCTTTGAGCTGCGGCACTACCCAACAGACCAGTGCCGCCGCCAGGAGCACCACGCGCCAGGCCATCAGCGAGCCGTAATCCGGCACCAGGGCAGAAGCCTGCTGAATGGAGCTGCTAATTGTTGCCAGCTCTGCGCCCTGCATCAAAGCAACAACCGCGCTCACCACCAGCGCCAGCAGCGACACGGCGGGTAGTAAACGCATCGCCCAACCGTCTACACCCGCAACGCGCAGCAACAGGAAGCCCAGCAGCGGCCCGCCGATAAACATCGTCAGGAAGAAGCTCATCGGCGTCCAGACGCTGTACCAGGTCGGCACGGTATCGATAGTGTTATAGACCCGAACCATCATCCAGACGAACACCACGCCCAGCACCATAGTGACAATCAGCCACAGGCTACGCAGACCGGCAGGCAGCTTTTTCAGCGCAGCCAGCAGCCAGCCCAGACCACCGACAGCAAAGAAGAGCGCCCCGCTGGCGATCTCATTGCTGAGGGAAGAGGCTCCCACGCGGTTCAGGGAGTTGAACGCGCGCATCGGTGAACCGAGGTGCAGCGTAGAGGCGATAAAACCGATCCCCATGAGCACCCACAGGCCAAACATGCTCAGCACCAGTCGCTGCTGTTGTCCCGCATTCAGATTGCCTTTTAAAAGCGCCAGCGCAAGGACGATAAACCCGCCCGCCACGCACTGTCCGAAGACGGTAAAAATCATCAACGGCCATTCATGCCATCCGCTTCCCATCTCACACCTCCTTTGGATTGGCCAGGTAGCCGGTGGTGTCACCCGTTGGTCGGCTGTTGGCATTGGGTTTAATGACGATACTCGGCTTCGTGAAGTGCGCAGACGGCAGTGGCGCGACGGCAGCCAGCTTGCCGTATTTCTGGCGCAGCTCGGCAATCGGACCAAAATCCAGCGCGCGCAGCGGGCAGGATTCAACGCAAATCGGCTTGTGGCCTTCGGCTACACGGTCATGACAACCGTCGCACTTGGTCATATGCCCTTTGGCGGCGTTGTACTGCGGCGCACCGTACGGGCAGGCCATATGGCAGTAGCGACAGCCGATGCAGACATCTTCATTCACCACCACAAAGCCGTCGTCGCGCTTGTGCATCGCGCCGCTCGGACACACTTTGGTGCAGGCGGGATCTTCGCAGTGGTTACAGGCAATGGACAGATAGTAGGCGAAGACGTTCTGGTGCCAGACGCCGTTGTCCTCCTGCCAGTCGCCGCCCGCGTATTCGTAGATACGGCGGAAGCTGACATCCGGCGTCAGGTCCTTGTAGTCCTTGCAGGCCAGCTCGCAGGTTTTACACCCGGTGCAGCGGCTGGAATCAATAAAAAATCCATACTGA
This sequence comes from Enterobacter sp. MF024, assembly GCF_005843915.1. Lineage (NCBI taxonomy): Bacteria > Pseudomonadati > Pseudomonadota > Gammaproteobacteria > Enterobacterales > Enterobacteriaceae > Enterobacter > Enterobacter sp. MF024. The sequence goes on from NZ_VCBB01000003.1 coordinate 96,266, forward strand.
GTGGTCATCGGCTACTCCTTACGCCTTTTCAACCTGAACGAGGTTACTGTGAGACGGATTACCTTTCGCCAGCGGCGACGGGCGTTGTGTGGTGAGCACATTAATGCAGCCAGCCTGATCGACGCGGTTGGCGTCCGGGTTGTACCAGGCGCCCTCACCTAACGCGACCACACCCGGCAGGATACGGGGCGTCACTTTGGCTTCGATATGCACTTCGCCGCGTCCGTTAAAGATCCGCACCCGGTCGCCGTTGGCGATCCCGCGCGATTTTGCATCCAGCGGATTGATCCACATCTCCTGACGACAGGACGCCTTCAGGACGTCAACGTTGCCGTAGGTGGAGTGGGTACGCGCCTTATAGTGGAATCCGGTCAGCTGTAGCGGGAACGCTTTGCTCTGCGGATCGTCGTAGTTTTCAAAGCCAGGGCTGTAAACCGGCAGCGGATCGATCACGTCGTCTTTCTCCAGCTCCCACGTTGCGGCGATCTGCGCCAGCTGGGCGGAGTAGATCTCAATCTTGCCTGACGGCGTGGTCAGCGGATTGGCGGCAGGATCGGCGCGGAAGGCTTTATAGGCCACGTGATGCCCTTCCGGGTCACGCTTTTTGAACATGCCCTGCTGGCGGAATTCATCAAATGACGGCAGCTCCGGAATGGCCTGGCGGGACTGCTCATACAGGTGGCGCATCCACCCTTCCTGGGTACGCCCTTCGGTGAACTGCTGCTCAACGCCCATGCGTTTCGCAAGTTCGGTCGTCATCTCATAGATGGTTTTGCAGCCGAAGCGCGGTTTGATCGCCTGGTCGGCAAAAATCACGTACGACATGTTGCCGCAGGAGGCGTCCAGGGCGAAGTCCATCTGTTCAGATGCGGTGCAGTCCGGCAGCAGAATATCGGCATACATCGCCGAAGAGGTCATATGGCAATCCACCACCACAATTAGCTCGCACTTTTTGTCATCCTGCAGGATCTCGTGGGTGCGGTTGATCTGCGAATGCTGGTTGATCAGGCAGTTACCGGCATAGTTCCAGACCATCTTGATCGGCACATCGAGTTTATCTTTGCCACGTACCCCGTCGCGGGTGGCGGTCATCTCCGGGCCGCGCTCAATGGCATCGGTCCACATAAACATCGAGATACTGGTCTGAACCGGGTTTTCCAGGGTCGGCATACGCACAAACGGCAGCGAATACGAGCCTTCACGCGCGCCGCTGTTGCCGCCGTGGATCCCCACGTTGCCGGTTAAAATTGCCAGCATGGCGATGGCGCGGGAGACAAGTTCGCCGTTGGCATGGCGCTGCGGGCCCCAGCCCTGAGAGATAAATGCAGGCCTCGCCCCAGCGATTTCACGCGCCAGTTTGACGATGCGCGCCTCGGGAATGCCGGTGATAGCCGCGGCCCAGGCAGGGGTTTTGGCAATACCGTCATTACCCTGGCCGAGAATGTAGGCTTTGTAGTGGCCGTTTGCCGGCGCCCCTTCCGGCAGCGTTTTTTCGTCGTAGCCGACGCAATATTTGTCGAGGAAAGGCTGATCGACGAGGTTCTCATCGATCATCACCCACGCCAGGGCGGAGATCAGCGCCGCATCGGTTCCCGGGCGGATCGGGATCCACTCATCTTCGCGCCCTGCCCCGGTATCGGTATAACGTGGGTCAATGACGATCATCCGGGCGTTCGATTTTTGCCGCGCCTGTTCAATGTAATAAGTTACTCCCCCGCCGCTCATACGTGTTTCGCCAGGGTTATTGCCGAACAGCACCACCAGCTGGCTGTTCTCAATGTCCGACGGGCTGTTGCCATCGGCCCAGCCGCCATAGGTGTAATTCAGGCCAGCGGCAATCTGCGCGGTGGAGTAGTCACCGTAATGATTGAGATAGCCCCCGCAGCAGTTCATCAGGCGGGCAATGAGGGTTTTACCCGGCGGCCAGGAGCGGGTCATGGTTCCACCCAGGGTGCCGGTGCCGTAGTTCAGATAGATGGATTCGTTACCGTAATCCTTAATCAGACGCTGCATCGTCCCGGCGATAGTGTCAAAGGCCTCTTCCCAGCTAATGGGTTCGAATTTGCCTTCGCCGCGTTTACCCACTCGCTTCATCGGCTGTTTCAGTCGATCCGGGTTATAGACGCGACGGCGCATCGAGCGGCCACGCAGGCAGGCGCGAACCTGATGTAATTCCTCGTAGTTATCATCCCCGGTATTGTCGGTTTCAACGTATTTAATCACATCGTCCACGACATGCATGCGCAGCGGACAGCGACTGCCGCAGTTTACCGTACAGGCGCTCCAGACCACTTTCTCATCGGATTTTACTGCAGTTGCGGCTTCAGCCGCCGATGCCAGACGTGAAAAAGGCAATGTGAATGCGCTACTGGCAACAGCCAGGCCGCCAATCGCCGTGGTTTTCATCAACCCACGTCGACTCACCTCGGCAGCCAGCAGCGCTTCAGGCGTTTTCATTTTCATAGACTCTCACTTTGATTGCTCACAAAGTTCAAAGGTGCGACAAAGTCGCTATATAGTTTTTTATATAAGGAAAGCATGCGTTAGCAGACGTTTTCGCTAACCAACTGTTTGGCAAGTATTACTACTTTAGAGGGAGGGGATATTGCCTGACATCAAAAGCGGGACATAAAAAAAGCGCCCTGAGGCGCTTTTTTACTTAAAAACATGTTAACCGATGTACTGCTGGCCTTTCATGTACGGACGTAGCACTTCAGGGATTTCGATACGACCGTCAGCCTGCTGATAGTTTTCCAGCACCGCCACCAGGGTACGACCCACTGCCAGGCCGGAACCGTTCAGGGTATGCACCAGGCGGGTTTTCTTGTCGGATTTAGTACGGCAACGAGCCTGCATGCGGCGAGCCTGGAAATCACCTACGTTGGAACAAGAGGAGATTTCACGGTAGGTGTTCTGCGCCGGAACCCAGACTTCGAGGTCGAAGGTTTTGCAGGCGCCAAAGCCCATATCACCGGTACACAGCGCCACACGACGGTACGGCAGACCCAGCAGCTCCAGCACTTTCTCCGCGTGACCGGTCATCTCTTCCAGCGCCGCCATGGACTCTTCCGGGCGAACGATCTGAACCATTTCAACTTTGTCGAACTGGTGCATACGGATCAGACCGCGGGTATCACGACCATAGGAGCCCGCTTCAGAACGGAAGCACGGAGAGTGTGCAGTCAGTTTGATCGGCAGGTCATCTTCGTCGATGATTTCGTCACGCACGAGGTTGGTCAGCGGCACTTCTGCCGTTGGGATCAGCGCGTAGTTGCTGCTGTCTGCTTCTTCGTCCAGTGGACGGGTATGGAACAGATCGCCGGCAAATTTCGGCAGCTGGCCCGTGCCGTAGAGCGTATCGTGGTTAACCAGGTAGGGTACGTAGGTTTCGCTGTAGCCGTGCTGCTCGGTGTGCAGATCCAGCATGAACTGGGCCAGCGCACGATGCAGATGGGCAATCTGACCTTTCATCACCACGAAACGGGAGCCGGTCAGCTTAACCGCAGCGGCAAAGTCCAGGCCCGCGTGCATTTCGCCCAGCGTCACGTGATCGCGAACCTCGAAGTCGAACTCGCGAGGCGTGCCCCAGCGTTTCACTTCGACGTTGTCGTTTTCGTCTTTGCCGACAGGGACGCTGTCGTCAGGGGTATTTGGGATCGCCAGGGCGATATCACGAATTTCGGCCTGAAGAACGTCCAGCTCAGCTTTTGCCTGATCCAGTTCTTCACCCAGCTTGTTCACTTCCAGGCGTAATGGCTCGATGTCTTCCCCGCGCGCTTTCGCCTGGCCGATGGATTTCGATCGAGAGTTACGCTCTGCCTGCAAGTTTTCTGTTTGTACCTGCAGAACTTTACGACGCTCTTCAAGAGCGCGCAGCTTATCTACATCCAGTTTAAAGCCCCGGCGTGCCAGTTTTTCAGCGACTGCGTCTGGCTCGTTACGCAGCAGATTGGGATCGAGCATGCTTATCCTGTGCTTATCGAATTAAAAAATAGGAGGAAATGACCGCAGCCTGCGGTCATCAGATACATTGCCAACATTACCGCAACGATAGCCCTAACGATAGCGTTTTATAGGGCTATTTTGATCCTGTCCGGTAAGCCAGGCGAGCTTTTCGCCAATCTTGCCCTCAAGGCCTCTGTTTGTGGGGTGATAGTAGCGTGTTTGTGCCATTTCCTGCGGGAAGTACTCCTCCCCGGCGGCATAGGCGTTGGGCTCGTCGTGGGCATAGCGATACTCCTGACCGTAACCCATCTCTTTCATCAGTTTGGTAGGGGCGTTACGCAGATGTACAGGGACATCGTAATCAGGACGCTCGCGGGCATCGGACATCGCCGCTTTGAAGGCGGTATAGACGGCATTACTTTTCGGCGCACAGGCCAGATAGACAATCGCCTGCGCAATGGCACGCTCGCCTTCGGCAGGCCCGACGCGGGTAAAGCAGTCCCATGCGGAGAGTGCCACCTGCATGGCGCGTGGATCGGCGTTACCCACATCTTCCGAGGCAATCGCCAGGCAGCGACGGGCCACGTACAGCGGATCGCCCCCGGCGGTAATAATGCGCGCATACCAGTAGAGCGCGGCATCGGGCGCGCTGCCGCGTACCGATTTGTGCAGCGCTGAGATCAGGTCGTAAAAACGATCGCCTTTATTATCAAAACGCGCGCTGCGTTCGCCGGCAATTTCGGTCAGCAGCGCCGGGAGCAGAACCCGCTTACCGCTGTCGTCGGCTTCGGCCATATCTGCCATCATCTCGAGCGTATTCAGCGCCCGGCGTGCATCGCCGTTTACCAGCTCAGCAATGGCAAGACGGGTTTCGTCCGGCAGGACGATATCCTGGCCGCCGTAGCCCCGGGCATTATCGGTCATTGCCTGGGTCAGCACCTGCTCGATGTCTTCGGTGGTTAACGACTTCAGCAGATAGACGCGGGCGCGGGACAGCAGTGCCGAGTTGAGTTCAAACGAGGGGTTTTCGGTGGTGGCGCCGATAAAGGTGATGGTGCCATCTTCGATGTGCGGCAGGAAAGCATCCTGCTGGCTCTTGTTGAAACGGTGCACCTCGTCGACAAACAAAATGGTACGGCGCCCGGCATTGCGGTTCTGTCGCGCCCGTTCGATGGCTTCGCGGATCTCTTTCACCCCGGAGGTGACGGCGGAAATACGCTCGACGTCCGCATCGGCATAGCGGGCAATGACCTCGGCCAGCGTGGTTTTACCTGTGCCTGGCGGCCCCCAGAGGATCATCGAATGCAGATGCCCGGCTTCAATAGCGCGCGGCAACGGCTTGCCCGCAGCCAGCAGATGCTGCTGGCCGATATACTGCGCTAAATTTTCTGGCCGCATACGGGCGGCCAGAGGTTGAAACGCATTATCTGAAAAATCGAGCGACAGGTTGCTCACGCACGCCTCTTACTTATTACGTTGATCGTCCACCGTGACGCCCTTCGGCGGGGTAAAGGTGAATTTAGATGCATCAACCGCCCCGTTCTGCTGGGATTTCAGCTGATAGCTGCTGCGCTGATCGTCCTGCTCAACCGCACCGAACTGATTGATGGTCCCGTTGCTGCTCACGTTAATGGTGAACTGCTTCAGATTACCGCTGCCACTTTTCGGGGTCAGCACAAAGTCATCGCCGTTCTGTTTGATGTTGTACTGCTGCCAGTCGCTGCTCTGGTTACGGGCGATCAGCATAAACGGCGTGTTGCTGGCGGCATCCTTAAGCCAGGTAGCGGTGGCCTGCTCAACAAACGGGTTGAAGAACCACAGGGTTTTCCCGTCGGAAACCAGGATGCTCTCATCCGGCTGGGTCATATGCCAGTTGAACAGATTCGGACGTTTAACCCACAAGTCACCCTGACCTTCCTGCACCGCGTTGCCGCTGCCATCGGTCACTTTCTGCGTGAAGCTGGCGTGGAAGCTGCTCACTTTATCGAGGCGGCTTTTCAGGTCGCTGGCGGCATCAGCCCAGACGCTGCTTGCCACAAAGCCAGTCAGTAATGCACAGGTGATTGCGATTTTTTTCATTGTTCATCCTTACAAAGCGTCTTCCCGAAATGGGGGTTTCTGTCACTATTCTGGACCTGCCCGCAGGCAGGCGACAGAAGAAAATGCTTAAATTTTGCTGCTTTACCCATCTTTGCAATCGGGGGCATTACTCGAACGGCGGCGGTGCCAGCACTTCACGGTTGCCGTTGTGGCCCTGCTCGCTCACGATGCCCTGGGCTTCCATCTGCTCGATGATGCGCGCTGCGCGGTTGTAGCCGATGCGGAACTGGCGCTGAACCCCGGAAATCGAGGCTTTACGTTTTTCAGTGACGAAGTTGACCGCCTGATCGAACAGCGGATCCAGCTCTTCACCGCCGTCAAAGCCGCCGCCACCGCCGCCTTCGCTTTCGCTGTCAGAGGTGATGCCTTCGATATATTGCGGACGACCGCGCGCCTTCCAGTCTTGCACCACGGCATGCACTTCCTGGTCGCGAACAAACGCGCCGTGGACACGCACCGGCGAGGTCGAGTTAGGCCCGGAATAGAGCATATCACCCATGCCGAGCAGCGACTCTGCGCCGCCCTGGTCGAGAATGGTACGGGAGTCGATTTTGCTCGACACGGTAAAGGCGATACGGGTCGGGATATTGGCTTTAATCAGGCCGGTGATGACATCCACCGACGGACGCTGGGTCGCCAGCACCAGGTGAATACCTGCCGCACGCGCTTTCTGCGCCAGGCGAGCGATCAGCTCTTCCACTTTCTTGCCGACGGTCATCATCAGGTCGGCAAATTCATCCACCAGCACCACGATGTACGGCAGTTTTTCAAGCACCGGATGCTCAGCATCCATGCTGTCGCCCGGTTTCCAGTACGGATCCGGAATTGGACGGCCCATCTTCGCCGCTTCTGCGATGATCTCGTTATATCCGGCGAGGTTACGCACGCCGAGCGCAGACATCAGCTTGTAGCGACGCTCCATCTCGTTGACGCTCCAGCGCAGGGCGTTGGCGGCGTCCTTCATGTCGGTCACCACTTCGGTCAGCAGATGCGGAATACCTTCGTAAACCGAGAGCTCCAGCATTTTCGGGTCGATCATGATGAAACGCACATCTTCCGGCTGCGCTTTATACAGAATGCTGAGGATCATGGCGTTCACCCCAACAGACTTACCGGAACCGGTCGTACCCGCCACCAGCAGGTGTGGCATTTTCGCCAGATCGGCCACCACAGGCTCGCCGGCAATGTCTTTACCCAGCACCACGCTCAGCGGCGACGGGTTATCGCGGAATTTGGCGTTATCCAGGACTTCGCGCAGGTAAACGGTCTGACGTTTTTTATTCGGCAGCTCCAGGCCAACATAAGGTTTGCCCGGAATGACCTCAACCACGCGCACGGCCACGGTGGAGAGCGAACGCGCCAGGTCACGAGAGAGGTTGGAAATACGCGCGGCTTTCACGCCCGGCGCCAGGTTCAGCTCGAAACGAGTGATCACCGGGCCAGGCGAATAGTTCACCACATCCGCTTTAATACGGAAATCAGCCAGACGCAGTTCTACCAGGCGCGCCATTTGATCGAGGGCGAAGGTATCGACCGGTTCAACTTCCGTTGGCGGCGGTGTCAGCAGGTCAAATGACGGCAGCGGCGTGGTCGGTCTTTGCAGCGGACGGCTGTCACCGTTACGCATCAGCAGCGGGTGGATCAGGCTCTGTTGAGACTGAGGCGCTGGCTGCTGCGGCTGCACAGGCTGTTGAGGCTGTGCATACTGCTGCGGCGGCTGCTGAACAGGCTGTTGAGGCTGTGCGTACTGCTGCGGCGGCTGCTGAACAGGCTGTTGAGGCTGTGCATACTGCTGTGGCGGCTGCTGAACAGGCTGCTGAGGCTGTGCATACTGCTGTGGTTGCGGCGGCGTGAATGCCTGACGCGGCGGCTCGGCTTCCGGCATCACGCCCGGCGTGAACAGCGGTTCGCTCGGCGTATCATCCACCAAATCTTTCATTGGCGAGAATTCAAAGTCCGCCAGCGAGAACGGGTTAGCCCCCGTCGGCTGCTCCCCGGAATAACGCTGCTGCTGCGTGGCGGCGAACTGGCGAGCCAGCTCCGTCTCGGCGGCATCATCTTCGTCATTTTGAGTGTCAAAGTGCTGCGGCTCAGCCTGATAATCCTCACCGCCATACCGCTGATGTTGCTGCTGAGCGAACTGGCGGGCCAGCTCCTCCTGCTGCATTTCATCGGCATCCTCTTCGTACTGTTCATCTTCGTAATGCTGACGTCCGGCCTCACGCGCTTTCTCTTCCGCTATCCGCTGGGAAGGCAGCTTGATGCCATACGAGGCCAGCTCACGGCGGGTAGGAACACGCACGCGGTTAGGACGCGGCAGCTGAGGACCAATCCCCTCTTTCACCTGTGGACGCGGTGCGCCACCGGTTGCCAGGCTGAATAACGGTGCTGCAGCGCTGGCCGCAGCGGCGCCTGCGCTTGTCGCCTGCTGTACGCTGGCGGCAACAGGTGCGACGGTAGAGACTGGCTCCACAACTGGAACAGCTGGAGTTTCAGCAGCTTTAACCGGGGCTGGCTCTTGTGCCGCCTCAGGCACCGGTTGATACCAGGCCGCGAGCTGCTCACGCTCGCGGGCACGTTTCTCTTCCACCTCTTCGAAATAGTAAAGCGGCGGACGGGACGGTTTCACCTCTTCGACCGGCGGCTCTTCAATAATCGGTTGAGCGATAACCGGCTCAGGCTGATAAACAGGCTCAGGCTGATAAACAGGTTCAGGTTGATAGACCGGCTCGGACTGATACACCGGTTCCGGCTGATACACGGGCTGCTGCGGCTCGTACTGCGGCTGCGCATAAGCAGGCTGAGGTTGATAAGGCGGCTGCCAGTGCTCCTGCGGTGCAGGGGCGGCATAAGGGTCTGGCTCAGGAGCATACGCCGGGGCGGCAGGCGCGCCTGGCTCAGCCTGCCAGTCAACTACAGGCGGCTGTAACGGCATCTCTGGTACAGAAGGAGTCGGGGTCACCGGATCCACCGGCGCAGCGAAAGCCTGGGTTGCCGTGGTGGCGGCAGCGGCGGCGGCAAGCGGCTCAGCCACTGAGTGGCCGTTGAGCAGCGGATCGTACTCATCATAATCGGATGTCAGGGCACGATTACCGGAGAACAGCACATCATCCGGATCGGCGGCTACGCCACGGGCGCTGTAAGCCACCTCTTCCTCGTCGTCCATCCGTTTGCCGGAGAACAACGCCGCATCGGTTTTGCGGCCTAAGGGATTGGCGAATTTCTCTGCCACACGCTTACGACGCGCCAGCGCCCCGCGCATAATGCGGGCGCGGCGAGACTCACGGCGCTCGGCGCTCGGCTCGGCATCTTCGTAGTCGTCTTCATACTCTTCGTCGTTGACCCAGGTGTCGTCACGACGGGTGCGGTTGCTGGCAAAGGTCAGGACGTTGAGGATCACACTGCCGATTTTCTCGGCGATGCTGACCCAGGACCAGCCGGTGAAGAGGGTCAGCCCCGCGCCCCAGACGCAGAGCAGCGCCAGCGTGCCACCGCTGCTGTGCAGCATCGGCTGCAGCGCGGTGCTCAGCAGGCTGCCAATCACGCCACCGGAGGCAAAATACCAGATGTCGTCGGCGTTAATCGCCGCCAGACCGCAGGAGGTGAGGATCAGCGCCAGCGCGCCTATCAGACGCAGCGAGACGGCAAAATAGTCGATGTAGTCATCGTTCTGGCGATGGCGCCAGGCGAACCAGCAGCCGCCAATAATAATGACGGGGAGGGTGTACGCCATCACGCCAAAGATAAAGAACAGCGTATCCGCCAGCCATGCGCCCGGTACGCCGCCTAAATTATGAATAGGCTCGTGCCATGCGGTCTGTGACCAACTGGGATCGGAGGGGTTGAAACTGAGTAAGGCTGCCATCAACCAGACGGCAAAAAGAGCAACAAGGATCAGTAACGCCTCAAGGAGTCGGCGTCCACTGCTGAGCTTGGTTAAATTGACTTCTTTGTCTTCGGTATATTCCTGGCTCAAAACAGGCTCTCCAGGTATCAGGCAATTCCTGCCTGAGTGCTAAACGGACAACAGTGCCGGGAGGCCCGACACTGTTGCTGTATGGATTACCAGGAGTGTAATCAAAGTACGCTGATATTGCACCTGTTCCGTGTTAGCGCGTCTTAATAACCAGACGATTGCTCTGTTTGACTTCTTCCATTACCACGTAGGTACGGGTGTCGTTCACACCAGGCAGTCGCAGCAGGGTTTCGCCAAGCAGCTTACGGTATGCGGACATATCAGGTACGCGGGTTTTCAACAGGTAGTCGAAATCACCGGAAACCAGATGACACTCTTGAATTTCTTCAAGTTTTTGCACGGCGGCATTGAATTGCTCAAACACATCCGGCGCACCACGATTCAGAGTAATCTCAACAAATACCAGAAGTGAGGCATCCAGATAATGCGGGTTCAGCAGTGCTGTATAGCCCTGAATAAAACCCTGTCTTTCCAGTCGGCGCACACGCTCAAGGCATGGCGTCGGGGAAAGTCCCACACGTTTTGAAAGCTCGACGTTGGAAATACGCCCATCCTTTTGCAATTCATTAAGAATGTTACGATCGATACGGTCGAGATCTTTGCCAGGGCGCTTCTTGCTATCTACCATTATTATTGTCTCTCTGTATTCCTTCCCTAACTCCTGCCAGGACCCTGTGCACTTCACTGTTCAGAGTCTTTCCCCGCGGTTAACCGCATCGCCTGTTTTTTAGTTTACGCGATGCTGATTGGGGTTATGTGGTATGAAGACCGTTGCCCAGAGGCGGCCATCAACATCACGTATGGCATCTGTCCACACCATGCGTAGATTTCGCTGACCCGGTAAAAATGGTGATTTTGTGCATGACTATGCGAAACACAAAGACCGTTTTTTTTCTTCCTTGAATGTTTTCGCAAAAGCGCAGGGGATTGTCAAAGCAAAACATCGATTTTTAGTACAACATGCCGGATATTCATTACGTCCGGCGATTAATCCTCATTTTATCGCCGCAGTTTCGACCGATTACCTACCATTATTGTTATAAAATCACCTTTCCCGCGCGGCGGTTGATTGGCGCTTTCTATTACACACATCGTTAACAAAATCGCTGCGCCCTTTTTTTACGGCAACAAATTCCCTACAATCCGGGAAAATGTCTGCCAACAACAATGGGGATCTCATGGGCACGGCCAAACACAGCAAACTTCTAATTCTTGGTTCTGGACCTGCGGGATACACCGCAGCGGTCTACGCTGCACGCGCTAACCTGCAACCGGTACTGATCACGGGCATGGAAAAAGGCGGTCAGCTGACCACCACGACCGAAGTAGAAAACTGGCCAGGCGATCCTGAAGGCCTGACCGGGCCGTTGCTGATGGAACGCATGCACGAGCATGCCGCCAAATTTGATACCGAAATCATTTTTGACCACATCAACAAGGTCGATCTGCAAAACCGTCCGTTCCGCCTGATCGGTGATAACGCGGAATATACCTGCGACGCGCTGATCGTCGCGACCGGTGCTTCTGCCCGCTATCTGGGCCTGCCGTCTGAAGAGGCGTTTAAAGGCCGCGGCGTTTCTGCCTGCGCAACCTGCGACGGTTTCTTCTATCGCAACCAGAAGGTCGCGGTCATCGGCGGCGGCAACACCGCGGTTGAAGAGGCACTGTATCTGGCGAATATCGCCTCTGAAGTGCACCTCATTCACCGCCGTGATACTTTCCGCGCGGAAAAGATCCTGATCAAGCGTCTGATGGACAAAGTGGCCAGCGGCAATATCGTGCTGCATACCCACCGCACCCTTGAAGAAGTGACCGGCGATCAGATGGGCGTTGCAGGTCTGCGCATCCGTGATACGCAGAACACCGACAACGTCGAAACGCTGGAAGTGGCGGGTCTGTTTGTTGCCATCGGCCACAGCCCGAACACGGCGATCTTCGACGGTCAGCTGGAGCTGGAGAACGGCTACATCAAAGTGCAGTCCGGTATTCATGGCAATGCCACCCAGACCAGCATCCCGGGCGTGTTCGCTGCGGGCGACGTAATGGACCACATTTATCGTCAGGCAATCACCTCTGCGGGCACCGGTTGTATGGCCGCGCTGGATGCAGAACGATATCTCGACGGACTGGCCGATCAGAGTAAATAATTTTTACAAATCAGCAACAAACGTAAAAAAGGCGGCGATAAGTCGCCTTTATTGTCTCTGCGATGTAACATTGCCGTGCCCAATACCTAATAACATCACCTGCAAAGCACGCAATGGAAAAAACCCGTCAACAAGAGTTAACACGCTGGCTTAAACAGCAAAGCGTTCTTTCCCGCCGCTGGCTGAATATTTCCCGTCTTTTAGGGTTTATCAGCGGACTGTTGATTGTTGGCCAGGCATGGCTGCTGGCCCGCATTCTTAATCATATGATCATGGAAAATATCCCGCGGGAGGCTCTGTTACTGCCTTTCATTGTGCTGATCCTTGTTTTTATCCTGCGTGCCTGGGTGGTCTGGTTGCGTGAGCGCGTGGGTTTTCACGCCGGACAGAATATCCGCTATGAAATTCGCCGCCAGGTGCTCGACAGGCTGCAGGAGGCCGGGCCCGCCTGGATCCAGGGCAAGCCTGCCGGAAGCTGGGCGACGCTCATCCTAGAGCAAATCGATGATATGCACGACTACTATGCCCGCTATCTGCCCCAGATGGCGCTGGCCGCTTTTGTTCCCCTGCTGATTGTGCTCGCCATTTTCCCTTATAACTGGGTTGCCGCGCTGATCCTGCTGGGTACCGCCCCGCTGATCCCGCTGTTTATGGCGATGGTCGGTATGGGGGCCGCCGACGCCAACCGCCGCAACTTCCTGGCGCTCGGCCGGCTTAGCGGCCATTTCCTTGACCGCCTGCGCGGCATGGAGACGCTGCGTATTTTTGGTCGTGGCGAAGCCGAAACCGAAAACATCCGCCACGCCTCCCAGGATTTCCGCCAGCGCACCATGGAAGTGTTACGCCTGGCGTTTCTCTCCTCCGGGGTGCTGGAGTTCTTTACCTCCCTGTCGATTGCGCTGGTTGCCGTCTATTTTGGTTTCTCCTACCTGGGCGCCCTCGATTTCGGTCATTACGGTACCGCTGTGACCCTCTCGGCAGGCTTCCTGGCACTGATTCTGGCGCCGGAGTTTTTCCAGCCATTGCGCGATCTGGGCACCTTTTATCATGCGAAAGCGCAGGCAGTGGGCGCGGCCGACAGCCTGAAAACCTTCCTTGAAACGCCGCTGGCCCATCCGCAGCGCGGCGACGTGACCCTGAGCACCAGCAAACCGGTAAGCGTGGAGGCCGAAGATTTCTGCGTCCTCTCGCCGGAGGGCAAAGTACTGGCAGGGCCATTAAACTTCACCCTGGCGGCAGGCCAGCGGGTGGTGCTGGTGGGTACCAGCGGCTCGGGCAAAAGCTCGCTGCTGAATGCGTTATCCGGCTTTATGGCCTACAGCGGCTCGTTGCGAATCAACCAGGTTGAGCTCTCTGCGCTCGATCCTGACGAGTGGCGCACCCACTTAAGCTGGGTGGGTCAGAACCCGCAGCTTCCGGCAGCCACGCTGCGGGAAAACGTGCTGCTGGCGCGCCCGGACGCCAGCGAAGAAGAGTTGCAGTCGGTGCTCGATCGGGCGTGGGTCAGCGAGTTTCTCCCCCTTCTTCCGAATGGCGTGGACACGGTGGTGGGCGATCAGTCGGCGGGGCTCTCCGTCGGTCAGGCGCAGCGTATTGCCGTGGCCCGCGCCCTGCTCAACCCGTGCCAGCTTTTACTGCTGGATGAGCCCGCCGCCAGCCTGGATGCGCACAGTGAACAGCGCGTGATGCTGGCCCTGGATGCCGCATCGCAGCAGCAGACCACGCTGATGGTAACCCACCAGCTGGAGGGCATCGCTCAGTGGGATCAGATTTGGGTAATGGAAAACGGCCAGCTTGTTGAGCAGGGCGATTACGCTACGCTTTCAGCGGCACAGGGCTCGTTTGCGGCCCTGCTGGCAAACCGTCAGGAGGAGATCTGATGCGCGCTTTACTGCCTTATCTGGCGCTGTATATGCGCCACAAATGGATGCTGACGCTGGGCGTGGTGCTGGCGATTGTCACCCTGCTGGCCAGCATCGGCCTGTTAACGCTCTCCGGCTGGTTCCTCTCTGCCTCGGCGGTAGCCGGGTTTGCCGGACTGTACAGCTTCAACTATATGCTGCCTGCCGCCGGGGTGCGCGGCACGGCGATCACCCGTACTGCCGGGCGCTACTTTGAACGTCTGGTCAGCCATGACGCGACCTTCCGCGTCCTGCAACACCTGCGCGTAACCACCTTCAGCAAGTTGCTCCCCCTCTCCCCTGCCGGACTGGCGCGCTATCGCCAGGGCGAACTGCTTAACCGCGTTGTCGCGGACGTCGATACTCTTGATCACCTCTACCTGCGCGTCATCTCCCCGCTGGTGGGTGCGCTGGTGGTGATTGTGGTCGTCACCCTCGGGCTGTGCCTGCTGGATGTTCACATTGCGCTGGTACTCGGCGGGATCATGCTCGCGACGCTCTTTGTATTACCGCCCCTGTTTTACCGGGCCGGGAAACCGACCGGCGAAAACCTGACCCGTCTGCGCGGCGAGTATCGCCAGCAGCTGACGGGCTGGCTGCAGGGTCAGGCGGAGCTGACGATCTTTGGTGCCAGCCGTCGCTATCGCGCGCAGATGGAAAATACCGAGCTTAACTGGCACGAAGCCCAGCGCAAGCAGTCCGAGTTAACGGCCCTGTCACAGGCGTTGATGCTGTTGATTGGCGGAGGCGCAGTAATGGCGATGCTGTGGATGGCTTCTGGCGGCGTGGGCGATAACACCCAGCCGGGCCCGCTCATTGCGCTTTTTGTCTTCTGTGCGCTGGCGGCGTTCGAAGCTCTAGCTCCGGTGACCGGTGCGTTTCAGCACCTGGGACAGGTGGTGGCCTCGGCGCTGCGCATCACGCAAATCACCGGTCAGGAGCCTGAGGTACAGTTCAGCACCGCTGCGTCTGAAGTGCCTGAGCAGCTGGCTCTGCGTCTAGCGGATGTGAGCTTTGCCTACGACGTTCAGGCCCAGCCCGCGCTGGACCATATTAATCTGACGATCCCCGCAGGTGCCCACGTTGCGGTGCTGGGACGCACGGGCTGCGGTAAATCCACGTTGCTGCAGCTCCTGACCCGCGCCTGGGATCCAGCGAAGGGAGAGATCCTGTTCAACGACACGCCCCTGATGCAGATGAGCGAGCCAGCCCTGCGCAAAACGGTAAGCGTGGTGCCGCAGCGGGTCCATCTTTTCAGCGCCACCCTGCGTGACAACCTGCTATTAGCGGCCCCCGGCACCGCCGATGAAGTTTTGGGTGCGATGCTGGTAAAAGTGGGTCTGCACAAGCTGCTGGAAGACGAAGGGCTCAACAGCTGGCTGGGCGAAGGCGGCCGTCAGCTTTCCGGTGGCGAGCTGCGCCGTCTGGCGATTGCCCGCGCGCTGCTGCACAATGCGCCGCTGATGTTGCTGGATGAACCGACCGAGGGGCTGGACGCCACAACCGAGCGCCAAATCCTTGATTTACTGAAAGAAGAGATGCAAGGCAAAACGGTGCTGATGGTGACGCACCGCCTGCGCGGCCTGGCGGATTTCGATCAAATTATTGTGATGGACAACGCACACATTATTGAGCAAGGTAATCACGCTGAACTGTTGGCAAAACAGGGCCGCTACTACCAGTTTAAACAACGTCTGTAGTCTATATTTGAACCGATCCCCACTTTGCGTACTGGAGTTTTGTTGTCATGCGCCTGGTCCAGCTTTCTCGTCACTCTCTTGCGTTCCCTTCTCCGGAAGGGGCGCTGCGCGAACCCAATGGTTTGCTGGCCCTGGGCGGCGATCTGAGCCCGTCGCGTTTACTGATGGCGTACCAGCGCGGGATTTTTCCGTGGTTTTCTCCCGGCGATCCGATCTTATGGTGGTCGCCCGACCCCCGCGCCGTTATGTGGCCTGCGGAATTTCATATCAGCCGCAGCATGAAACGCTTTCACGCGCGCTCCCCTTATCGCGTCACCCTCAACCACGCGTTTGGCCAGGTGATCCAGGGGTGCGCCAACGATCGTTTTGAAGGTACCTGGATCACGCCGGAGGTGATCGACGCCTACCATCGCCTGCACGAACTGGGTTATGCCCATTCCATTGAGGTGTGGGACGATAAGAATGAACTGGTTGGCGGGATGTACGGCGTAGCGCAGGGCACGCTGTTCTGCGGCGAATCGATGTTCAGCCGGGCGGTTAACGCCTCGAAAACCGCACTGCTGGTTTTCTGCGAGCGTTTTGCCCGCAGCGGCGGGAAATTAGTTGATTGCCAGGTGCTGAACGAACATACCGCCTCTCTGGGCGCGGTCGAGATCTCCCGCCATGAATATCTGGCACAGCTGGCAACCCTGCGCATGCAAAAATTACCGCAGAACTTCTGGGTGCCAGCGACGTTATTTATGCCCCAAAGATAAATGTTTTCCGCATATTTTTCCTCAAGGTGCTATAATTCTGCCGCAGAGTAGGTTCTGCCTGTTGCCCCGCCGCCGTTTGGGAATAGTTCGCATCCGATAACGCCCTATCGTTTATCCTGCCACCTCCCCTTTACGTATGCGCTTTTCGTACGGTTCATCCGTGACGTCCGGGTAATACGCTGAAACTGCTTTGCTGCGTTTTAAACGCGCAAATCTTTACTTAATTGATGAATTTCGGCATTATCTTGCCGGTTCAAAACTTGGTAGTGATACCCCAGAGGATTAGATGGCCAAAGAAGACAATATTGAAATGCAGGGTACCGTTCTCGAAACGTTGCCTAACACCATGTTTCGCGTAGAACTGGAAAACGGTCACGTCGTTACCGCGCATATCTCCGGTAAAATGCGTAAGAACTATATCCGTATTCTGACGGGCGACAAAGTGACTGTTGAGCTGACCCCGTACGACCTGAGCAAAGGCCGCATTGTCTTCCGTAGTCGCTAAGAGTTTTTCGCCGCGAATGGCGTAGTGAGAATAATAAAGGCCGGGTAATCCCGGCCTTTTTTTATGCCGTCGCGTCTTAGTGGATATGCACCACGGTCAGATCGGCCAGCATCGCGTGGCTGATCTCGTGCAGCAGCCCGGTGAGATGCGGGAGCATTTCGCGATCGAAGTGCGACACCAGCAGTACATGGTTTAAGGCCCGGCAGTAATCGCACTGGGATTCGGTGCTGTCCAGCAGCCACTCTTGCCTGTGCGTGGGCGGGATCTCCGTCTCATCCAGCACGCGAAAATCTGTCATCGAATTTTCCAGCTCATTTTTGAATGCGTCCAGGTATGCCGCAAGGCAGCGGCAGACAGGCTGCGTTTGCGGTAGTGAGTCGCAATCGACGAGGATTTCGGTGAGCAAATTGCAACGCGCGGCCAGGGTGGAGAGATCTGGGGTGCTGAGTTCGAGTTCGCTGTAAAGCTGGGTGATACTGTAATTATCCATAATCATAATCTCCGAAAGTAATTTTTTCTGACCACCCGAACGCCAACTCAGGCGGTGGACTGAACCAGGTTGGCGTACCGACTACCCTCGGAAAAATCGGCGCTTCAGAGAAGCCCAGGCCCAGCCCACCATAATCTGAACGTACGGATTATATCCGCAGCTTTCAAAAGAGTGAACGAAACCGCTAATGTTGCGCATGCAACATCATTTCCGAAGTTTGTTCAGGACGCCAATCCTGGCACCTGATTTTGCAGGTGCATCGCCATTCTATTACTGTAGTTTTATCCAGCAATACACCGGTTTCATTTCTGGATAACGCCTCGCAAAATTTTTAATTAGGGTGCGGGCGGCCTCCCCTCACCCTAACCCTCTCCCTCAGGGAGAGGGAACCGATCGAGCGTACAGCGATGACAGAGCGCAAGGTTGACTTAGCAACTACAGCGGTGGCCAGGTCCGGCTGAAAATCGCCGAAGCGTTTCCGCAAGGCCGGGGCGAGGCGCATGGATGCGCCGAGAGGGCGTGACCTACATGGATGTAGGATCACGTCCGACCCGAAAGCCTGAAGGAATAAGCTGAGGGGACCGCGAAGCGGCGATTTTCTTTGCCGGGAGCCGGGGTTGCCAGGGGGGAGGCGGCGAGCCCCCCTGGCACGTTCACGGGTGACGTGGTTTACAGAGAAGCAAGAAACGTAAGGTGAACGGAACCACCACAGCCGCCACATGTTACCAACGTGCATTGCCCGGCGGCGCTACGCTTGCACGGGCCTACAAACTCCCCCATAACGAGCCATAAAAAAACCGGGCTTTCACCCGGTTTTTATCATCACATAACAGCGTTAGTGAGCCGCTTCCGGCTTATGCTTCGCCGCACTCTGGAAATCATACGTCAGCTCATTCTTCGCCTGATCCAGGGCCACCGTCACCTGCCCACCATCCACAAGCGAACCAAACAGCAGCTCGTTAGCCAACGGTTTTTTCAGGTTGTCCTGAATCACACGCGCCATCGGACGTGCACCCATCGCACGATCGTAGCCTTTCTCTGCCAGCCAGTTGCGGGCTTCCTGACTCACTTCCAGGGAGACCCCTTTCTGATCCAGCTGAACCTGCAGCTCGACGATGAACTTATCCACCACCTGATGGATCACCTCAGTAGACAGATGATCGAACCAGATAATGTTGTCCAGACGGTTACGGAACTCCGGCGTAAAGACCTTCTTGATCTCTTCCATCGCATCGGTGCTGTTATCCTGGTGGATCAGGCCGATGGACTTACGCTCGGTCTCACGCACCCCGGCGTTGGTGGTCATCACCATCACCACGTTGCGGAAGTCCGCCTTGCGCCCGTTGTTGTCGGTCAGCGTCCCGTTGTCCATCACCTGCAACAGCAGGTTAAAGACGTCCGGGTGCGCTTTCTCGATCTCATCGAGCAGCAGAACCGCGTGCGGATGCTTGATCACCGCATCGGTGAGCAGGCCGCCCTGGTCAAAGCCCACGTATCCCGGAGGCGCACCGATCAGACGGCTGACGGTGTGACGCTCCATGTACTCGGACATATCAAAGCGCAGCAGCTCAATGCCCAGCGCTTTGGAGAGCTGAACGGTTACCTCGGTTTTCCCCACCCCGGTCGGACCGGCGAACAGGAAGGAACCGACAGGCTTATGATCGTGCCCCAGTCCGGCGCGGGCCATCTTAATGGCTTCGGTTAAGGCCTCAATGGCTTTATCCTGCCCAAAGACCAGCATTTTCAGGCGATCGCCGAGGTTTTTCAGCGTATCGCGGTCGCTCTGAGAAACGCTCTTCTCAGGGATACGCGCGATGCGGGCCACCACGGATTCGATATCCGCCACGTTGACCGTTTTCTTACGCTTGCTGACCGGCATCAGACGCGCACGCGCGCCTGCTTCGTCGATCACGTCAATCGCTTTATCCGGCAGATGACGGTCGTTGATGTATTTCACCGCCAGCTCCACCGCCGCACGCACCGCTTTCGCGGTATAACGCACGTCGTGGTGCGCTTCGTACTTCGGTTTCAGGCCGTTGATGATCTGCACCGTTTCTTCAACCGACGGTTCAGTAATGTCGATTTTCTGGAAGCGACGCGCCAGGGCGCGGTCTTTTTCGAAAATATTGCTGAACTCCTGGTAGGTGGTTGAGCCAATCACCCGGATTTTGCCGCTGGAGAGCAGCGGTTTGATCAGGTTGGCGGCATCCACCTGGCCACCCGATGCCGCACCGGCGCCGATGATGGTATGGATCTCGTCGATAAACAGGATGCTGTTGGTATCCTGCTCCAGCTGTTTCAGCAGCGCTTTGAAACGTTTCTCAAAATCACCGCGGTATTTGGTGCCGGCCAGCAGGGAACCGATATCCAGCGAATAGATGGTGCAGTCGGCAATCACTTCCGGGACGTCGCCCTGCACAATGCGCCAGGCCAGCCCTTCGGCGATAGCGGTTTTACCCACGCCTGATTCACCCACCAGCAGCGGGTTGTTCTTACGGCGGCGGCACAGTACCTGAATCGCTCGTTCCAGCTCTTTGTCGCGGCCAATCAGCGGGTCGATACCGCCGACGCGGGCAAGCTGGTTAAGATTGGTGGTGAAGTTTTCCATACGTTCCTCCCCGCCTGCCTGCTCTTCGCTGTTGGCCTGATGGCCGGAATCCGATGCCTGATTCGGCTCGTCTTTTCGCGTTCCGTGAGAGATGAAGTTCACCACATCAAGGCGGCTGACTTCGTGTTTGCGCAGCAGGTACGCGGCTTGCGACTCCTGCTCGCTGAAGATGGCAACCAGCACGTTTGCACCGGTAACTTCGCTACGTCCGGAGGACTGGACGTGGAATACCGCACGCTGGAGTACACGCTGGAAGCTGAGCGTGGGTTGTGTATCGCGCTCCTCTTCACTAACGGGCAGTACAGGTGTGGTCTGTTCGATGAAGGCTTCAAGTTCCTGACGCAGCGCCACCAGGTCCACGGAGCAGGCTTCAAGCGCTTCGCGGGCGGATGGGTTACTGAGCAGTGCAAGCAGCAGGTGCTCGACCGTCATAAACTCATGTCGGTGCTCACGCGCTCTGGCGAAAGCCATGTTTAAACTGAGTTCCAGTTCTTGATTGAGCATAGGCACCTCCCCCAATTTTCATTGCCTTATTCAGGCTTTTTCCAGCGTACACAGCAACGGATGCTCGTTCTCCCTTGCATACTGGTTCACCATTGCCACCTTGGTTTCGGCGACTTCTGCAGTAAAAACACCGCAGATGGCTTTGCCATGATAGTGAACCGTAAGCATCAGTTGCGTTGCACGTTCAACATCATAAGAAAAGAACTTTTGTAGCACGTCAATAACAAATTCCATCGGCGTGTAATCATCGTTCATTAACATAACTTTATACATAGATGGCGGTTTTAGCGCGTCGCGCACTTTATCTTCCGCCAGCTTGTCGAAATCGAGCCAGTCGTTCGTCTTACCCATTGTCAGTCGTCATCTTCGTTTACGGTCTCCGGTCGCGTCTTTCTGAAGCTGACAGGAGGCTATACATAACCTGAATCTACCTCAGATGTCAGATAACTCACATCTATTATTGCCATCCGCGATGTCTGTCACAATACCTGGCAATAGCGTTAACTGCTTCAAATTTTGACGCATTTTTCCCCTCCCTTCCCCGCCAAATGCTTGACGCTGCCTTTGGTTTATCTAAATTGTACAAGCGTGAGTTGGCGAGGTTTTGAGCAGCCCCCACTTCACCACCGGTTCATTACATCTAACTCAATAAGATTTACGAAGGATGTCGAAGCATGGAAACGGGTACAGTTAAGTGGTTTAACAACGCCAAAGGGTTTGGTTTTATCTGCCCTGAAGGCGGCGGCGAAGACATCTTCGCGCATTACTCCACCATTCAGATGGATGGATACAGAACGCTGAAAGCCGGGCAGGCCGTCCGGTTCGATGTACACCTCGGGCCAAAAGGCAATCATGCCAGCGTTATTGTGCCCATCGAAGCAGAAGTGGTGGCATAGCCCTCTGTTTCATTGTGTACACCCCGCACTCAAAATGCCAGCCCGATGCGCTGGCATTTTTATTTGTGTGCGGTTGTGCGGCCTGACGCCCGGCGGCGCTGCGCTTGCACGGACCTACAAATTATTGTTGGCCAACGCACTTACTCCCGGGCTAACGCATCCACCGGATCCAGCCGCGCGGCGTTTCTTGCCGGCAACCAGCCAAACAGCACCCCGGTAAAGGTAGAACAAAGGAAGGCGGTTAGCAGCGCCATCGGTGAAAAACCGATCTCCCAGCCGGGTAAAAACAGCTGCAGCGTGAAGGCGATTAACAACGAGAGCGTGATCCCCAGCGCCCCGCCCACCAGACAGACCAGCACCGCCTCAATTAAAAACTGTTGCAGCACGTCGCTGGCCCGGGCACCTACCGCCATGCGAATGCCGATTTCGCGCGTCCGCTCCGTCACCGACACCAGCATAATATTCATCACCCCTATTCCCCCCACCAGCAGGGAGATGATCGCCACCAGGGTGAGAAAGAGCTGTAAAGTACGTGTGGTCTTTTCAGCCGTTTTCAAGAGCCCGTCCATGTTCCAGGTGAAGAAATCTTTCTTCCCGTGGCGCAGGGAGAGCAGGCGCTCAAGCTGCTGCTCCGCCTGGGCGCTGTCGTAGCCGTCTTTCACCCGCACGGTGATCGAGTTGAGCCATGACTGCCCCATAATGCGCCCGGAGATGGTGGTGTAAGGCAGCCAGACACGCAAAATCTTGCTGCTGCCAAACATCGACTGTTTCTCCTCCGCCACGCCGATCACCGTCGCAGGCATGTTGCCCACCAGCACGATCTCGCCCACCACCTTCGCTTTATTGGGAAACAGCTGCCGCCGGGAGTTGGCATCCAGCACCACCACCTGGGCCCGCCCTGCGAGCTGCTCCGCATTGAAGGTGCCCCCTTCGCTGAAGGTCATGCCGTAGACGTTAAAGTAGTCCCCACTGACGCCGTTGGCGCTGGCCGCCACGTCGATATTGCCGTAGCGCAGACGCAGGTTCTGCGACACTGCCGGGGTGGCGGAGTTGACCCACGGCTGCTTCTGGATCGCCGCCAGATCGTCATATTTCAGTGCCTGCTGGTACTGCGGCTCGTCATCGCCAAAGTCTTTACCGGGATAGACGTCGATGGTGTTGGTACCGATGGAGCGGATATCCGACAGCACCAGCTGTTTGGCGGCGTCGCCTACCACCACAATCGATACCACCGAGGCGATACCGATGATGATCCCGAGCATGGTCAGCAGGGTACGCATCTTGTTGGCGGCCATCGCCAGCCAGGCCATGGTCAGCGCTTCGCGGAAACTGCTGGCAAACTGCCGCCAGCCGGACGGGGGCGGGAGCGCCACCTCCTGACGCCGGGTGGCATTGAGCCCGGGGGGTGGATTGCTGACCAGTTCGCCGTCGTGGATCTCGACGATGCGCCCGGCCTGGGAGGCCACCTGCGGATCGTGGGTAACGATAATCACCGTATGCCCCTGATCCCGCAGCTGGTGCAGGATCGCCATCACCTCTTCCCCGGAGTGGCTGTCCAGCGCCCCGGTCGGTTCATCGGCGAGGATCACCTGCCCGCCGTTCATCAGCGCCCGGGCGATACTGACCCGCTGCTGCTGGCCGCCGGAGAGCTGCGAGGGCTGATAATCCACCCGCTCCCCCAGCCCGAGCCGGGTGAGTAGCGCCTGGGCTCGCTCAAGGCGTTTTTTACGCTCCACGCCCGCATAGACCGCCGGCACTTCAACGTTTTGCGCCGCGCTCAGGTGCGAGAGCAGATGGTAACGTTGAAAAATAAAGCCGAAATGTTCCCGGCGGAGTTTGGCCAGCGCGTCGCTGTCCAGGGTGGCGACATCGGTGCCCGCCACGCGGTAGGTGCCGCTGGTGGGCTTATCCAGGCAGCCGAGGATGTTCATCAGCGTCGATTTACCGGAACCCGAGGCTCCGACAATCGCCACCATTTCCCCAGCCTCTACCCGCATAGTGATGCCCTTCAGTACCTCCACCGGCCCGTCGCCGGACGGATAGCTGCGGCGGATATCATTCAGCTCCAGCAGGGCCGTCATTTAGCCGCCCCCGGCTGGCTCTCGCTGATGACCACCTCTTCACCCTCTTCCAGCCCTTTAACCACCACCACATCGGTGTCGTTACGCGAGCCGAGGCTCACCTCACGCTCGCGCGTTTCGCCGTTACGCAGCACCTTCACGTTATAGCGGTTGTCTCCCACCGGGGCGCCCAGCGCCGCCAGCGGAATGGTCAGCACGTTTTTCACCCCGGAGAGCTGAATATGCACCTGAGCGGTCATGTCCAGGCGCAGCACCCCCTGCGGGTTAGGCACTTCAAAACGGGCGTGATAGAAGATGGCGTCGTTGACCTTCTCCGGGGTCGGGAGAATATCTTTCAGCACCCCTTCGTAGCGGGTTTGCGGATCGCCGAGCACGGTAAACCAGGCCTTTTGCCCCGGTTTAAGGTGGATCACATCCGCTTCAGAAACCTGAGCCTTCACCAGCATGGTGCCCATATCCGCGAGGGTCAGGATGTTCGGCGCCTGCTGGGCGGCAATCACCGTCTGCCCCTGCAGGGTGGTGATTTGCGTCACTTCCCCGGCCATCGGCGCAACGATGCGGGTGTAATCGAGGTTAGTTTTCGCGCTGTCCAGCGAGGCCTGGTTGCGTTTGATCTGCGCGTCGATGGTGCCAATCTGCGCCTGCTTCACCGCCAGTTCTGTCGTCGAGGTATCCAGATCCTGCTGCGAGATGGCCTGAGTGGTGACCAGCTGCCGCTGGCGGTTCAGGGTTACCTGGGCCAGCTTCCGCTCCGCCTCTGCCTGGCTACGCTGGGCGCGCAGCTCCATCAGGGTCGCTTCCACCTCTTTGATCTGGTTTTCAGCCTGCTCCGGATCGATAACCCCCAGCAGCTGCCCTTTTTTCACCTTGTCGCCAATCTCCACCGACAGCGTCTTCAGCTGGCCGCTGACCTGGGCGCCCACGTCAACCTTGCGCAGCGCATCCAGCTTGCCGGTAGCCAGCACGCTCTGCTGCAGCTCGCCCGGACGGACAATCAGTGTCTGATATTGCGGCACCGGTGCGTTAAGCACCCGCCACAGCCAGAATCCACCCACCAGTACAACCAGCACCAGCAGCAGAAACAGCTTCCTGCGCTTTCCCTTTAATTTCATAAATATTCCAAATAGCTATTCCGGCTTACATAACTGTTGATTCTAACTAAACCATTCCTCAACGAAACCCCTGCTTTTCCGGATGGATAAAAATCGTTGAGGAGAGGTTGATAAAGTCCCTGCTGAAATAAAAGCCTGGCAACAAGACCGGTATTTATCATGTCGTCCATCGCAGAGTCATCTTATACACATCAGCCGCAACCTAAATCAGCCTGGCAGCTATTCCAGCATCTGGCATCCGGGACATTAACCCCCGGCCTCGCCTGGCGCAACCCGGCCTATCGCCGCAAGTTCATGCTGCGCTCGCTGATGACGCCGTTCAGCACCGCGCGTCTGCTGTCGCACCTTTCAAAACAGCCGCAATTACTGCAAATGTTGCAGGCTCAGCCGGGGCTGCCCTGCCGCCTGCATCGCCCCTGGCTCTCGGTGGCGATGAACCGCCAGCAAACGCTGCAGGCGTTGAACTGGCACTATCAGACCATGCAGAAGCGGCTCCCGGCTGCGCTGATGAACGGCTATCTCTCCCGGGAGGGGATCACCTTGCTGACCCTCACCGGAAAAGACGACCAGCCCTTTACCGTGCGCCTGTGCGCCGATGCGTTTCTCGATAAAGAGGGAGAGGCGACGCTGGCGTTTTGCGATGCGCAGCAGACGGTGCTGGCAGAGATGACCTTTACGCTGTGTCAGATTAATGGCACTTCCACGCTGTTTATCGGCGGGATGCAGGGGGCAAAAGCCTTTGTGCCGCACGAGGCGATCCAGAGCGCCACCAAAGCCTGCCACGGCCTGTTCCCGAAACGCCTGCTGGTGGAGGCCGCCATGACGCTGGGCAGCGCCCTGGCCGTGGATCAGATTATTGCCGTCAGCAACAGCACCCATATTTATCGCAGCTGGCGCTATCGCAAGAAAAAAGAGGGGAAACTGCTGGCCGACTACGACAGCTTCTGGCTCTCCGTTGGCGGGGAGCGCGACAGCGAGGGTAACTTCAGGCTGCCACTCGCCATGCCGCGCAAGCCGATGGAGGAGATCGCCAGCAAAAAACGCGCCGAATACCGCCGCCGCTTTGCCCTGCTGGACAGCCTGGTTGACCAGGTAAACGAGGCGACCCGCCGTTAATCCGCTCTCCCGCGTGCCAGCCACAGCACGCGGGAGAACATTTTCCGCAGCAGCGTGGGCACCGCCTCGACGCCCCGCCGTCCCGCCTCCATCGCCACTTCAATCGCCAGATCGGGCTTCGACGAACGGTGAATGGCCTTCATGATCACCCGCCGCATGTTCATCGGGATATCATCGGGGATCATCGCCACCCGGTGAAAGACGTCGGAAAAGCCCTGCCGGTACATGAAATGCTCCATGTCCATGGCGGGCAGCGCCGTCAGGTGTTCGCGCTCCTCTTCCCTGTCGTTATTGATGAGCCCGCGCACGGTAGCGGCATATTTCTTGCCCGCCTCGTCGCCATCCACCAGCACGTGCCATTCGATGCCCATCCGTCGGGCAAATTTAATCAGCGGTTTTAAGCCCGACTGGGCAAACTCAATCACCTTGATGCCCTCGGCATCGAAGTGGTGGCCGCACTGACGGGCCAGCTCGTTTATCACCCAGGTTTCGGTCTCCCCTTCCACCAGCAGCCAGCAGCGGGCAAACAGCGAGGAGGCGCGGTTGAAGCGAATGTGGAAGGCGATGCGACGGCTGTCTTCGGCGTTCATGCCCCCCGGTCCGAGGCGGTAAGCCGTGACCCGCGACGACTCACGCACCAGCCGACAGACATGTTCCACCGGGGTCAAAGACAGCAACTCCCCGGAGTTGGTGGTGGCGATGCGCTGGAGCGGCAGCAGGTTCAGCAGGTGCCATGCCACCGAGAGCATGATCGGGTGCAGGCGCGTCTCGGGATCTTCCACCAGCAGCAGCGGGCGGGCATCCCGGTCCAGCCGGACGGTGCCTTTCGCCTGCAGCAGCGTCGAGAAGAGCCCCAGCAGGATCACCCGGTGCGAGCGGCCGCCGGGCCGGTCAATCATCCGGTTGATGATGTCGAGATAACGCCAGCTGCGCTGCTCGTCATGGGAGCGCCGCCGCATCAGCCGGTTGCGCACCGGCGAAGTACCCTGCTCGGAGAAGTAGTGTTCCAGCAGCTGCACCATCGCCGACAGTCCCTGGCGGATCTGGCCGTCGGTCAGGTTCTGCGGACGAGCCACCAGTTCCCGGGCCAGGTAGTCCAGCTCCCGGGCGGTGACCTCCACATCGGGCATATTCGGCACCGTACCGTTGCGGATACGGCGCATAAAGCGGGCGTCGCGCAGGCGCAGCACCGGCATCAGTCGAACCAGATGGCGCGCCCGCTCGTCGATGTCATCAAGCGGCAGGATATGGCCAGTGCTATCAAGAAAACCGCGCAGGGTCAGGACGCTGTCATCGTCAGCCAGTTCGCCTTCCAGACGGTAAAAAATGCGCTGGTAGCCGTCATCACAGGGCACCCAGCAGTCGGCTAAGGGGCGATAGCGGCGGACGCGATGGCGGCCCGGCTCGGCTTCACGAAAGGTGAGGATGATATGCAGATGATGTTCGCGTCCCAGCACATCTCCGGGCGGGAACCAGAAATCTTCCCCGACAAAATGGTACAGGTCCGTTTCCGGCGACAACAGCAGCGTCAGGGCATCCAGCAGGCTGGATTTACCCCAGGCGTTTTCCCCGATCAGCACGTTGTTTTGCTCAAGCATCAGCGACAGACGATTAATGCCGCGAAACCCCACGATTTCCACACGTTCAAGTAACATGTACCCTCCGGGAGAGATAAACTTTTTCCTTTAAGTTATCAGGAGTATAACGCCAGCGGGCCCGGACGGACACCCGGTCGTCGGCGGAATAAAGACCGGCATGATCGAAAATTAAGAATTTAACCAGTAACTTTCATTTGAAATAACGATTTCGGCGGAATATTCTTGCTGCCGAAAATTCAACTCTGCTTTACACGCCTTAATTTAGCAAGGAAGCGCAACACATTGCCCTACATCAAACTTACCGTATTTATATGACTGGTGAGAGTGAATATTCATTTTTAGAATAGTGGCGCTTTAAAAATCATCGCTAATTTTGGCGATAAATAACAATGGCGCAGGATTGCGCTCATTTTTCTTTGAGGTGGTTATGTTCAGAAAATTAGCAGCTGAATGCTTTGGTACATTCTGGTTGGTATTTGGTGGATGCGGCAGCGCCGTGCTGGCAGCAGGGTTCCCGGAACTGGGAATTGGTTTTGTCGGGGTTTCACTGGCCTTCGGATTAACGGTTTTAACCATGGCCTATGCTGTAGGGCATATTTCCGGTGGTCACTTTAACCCGGCGGTAACATTAGGTCTGTGGGCGGGCGGTCGTTTTCCGGCGAAAGAGGTTCTTGGCTATATTATTGCCCAGGTGATTGGCGGGATTATCGCTGCCGCTATTCTGTATGTGGTGGCCAGCGGTAAAGCAGGCTTTGACGCTGCGGCCAGCGGTTTTGCCTCCAACGGCTTTGGCGAGCACTCCCCTGGCGGCTTCTCCATGCTTTCTGCCATCGTGATTGAAATCGTGCTGACGGCGGGCTTCCTGCTGGTGATCCACGGCGCAACCGACAAGCATGCCCCGGCCGGTTTCGCGCCGATTGCGATTGGCCTGGCGCTGACTCTGATCCACCTGATCAGCATTCCGGTGACCAATACCTCCGTTAACCCGGCGCGCAGCACCGCGGTAGCTATCTTCCAGGGTGGCTGGGCGCTGCAGCAGCTGTGGCTGTTCTGGGTGATGCCGATTGTTGGCGGGATCCTCGGCGGCGTGCTGTACCGTACCCTGCTGGAAAAACGCGATTAATATTGCGCGTTGTGGTGCCGGGTGGCGGCTTCGCCTTACCCGGCCTACAGACAGTGCATTTCGCGCGTTATGGTGCCGGGTGGCGGCTACGCCTTACCCGGCCTACAGGACAGTATTTCGTAGGCCGGGCAAGCGAAGCGCCGCCCGGCACTGTTTTCATCTTTACTGAACAGCCTTAATTGGGTAGTGTCTCAGCGCCACTCAAATAAAGGACCGGTTGTTCATGTTTTCAGGACTCTTAATCATTCTCCTCCCGCTGATCGTGGGCTATCTCATTCCGCTTCATCATCTGTCAGCGCTAAAACTGATCAACCGTTTACTGAGCTGGATTGTCTACGTCATTCTCTTTTTTATGGGGATCAGCCTCGCCTTCCTCGATAATCTGGCGACCAATCTGCTCTCTATTCTTCACTATTCTGTTATTACCATGGTGGTTATCCTGGCCTGCAATATTGCGGCGCTTTTCTGGCTGGAGCGCGTCATTCCGTGGAAAAACCATCACCATCAGGAAAAATTACCCTCACGTATTGCGATGGCGCTGGAGTCATTAAAATTATGCGGCGTGGTATTGCTCGGTTTTCTGCTGGGGCTCACCGGATATGCTTTTTTACAGCACGCCACCGAGGCCAGTGAATATACGCTGATCTTCCTGCTGTTCCTTATTGGTATTCAGCTGCGAAATAATGGCATGACCCTGAAGCAGATCGTGCTCAACCGCCGCGGCATGATGGTGGCGGTCATTGTGGTGGGCAGTTCAATGGTGGGCGGGGTCATTAACGCCTTTGTTCTCGACCTGCCGCTCAATACCGCCCTGGCGATGGCCTCCGGGTTTGGCTGGTATTCCCTTTCCGGCATTCTGTTAACCGAATCCTTTGGGCCGGTGATTGGCAGCGCCGCCTTCTTTAACGATCTCGCGCGGGAGCTGATCGCCATTATGCTGATCCCGGGTCTGGTTCGCCGCAGTCGCTCCACGGCGCTGGGGCTGTGCGGCGCCACCTCAATGGACTTTACCCTGCCGGTTCTGCAACGCTCGGGCGGGCTGGAGATGGTGCCTGCCGCCATCGTACACGGCTTTATTTTAAGCCTGCTGGTGCCCGTCATGATGGCGTTCTTCTCCGCCTGATACTTCTTTGGCGGTAGCCTGCTGCCGCCAAAATTGCGCTAAATCAATCTCCCTCCAGTTTGTAGCAGAAAGCCCTTTTCTCCGTATCGCCTCAGGCATAACCTTAAACATGTATATTAAATATAACTTTAACAGGTGTGATTATGTTTTGTGTGCAATGTGAACAAACTATCCGTACTCCAGCTGGCAACGGCTGCTCTTACGCACAGGGCATGTGCGGTAAAACCGCAGAAACTTCCGATCTGCAGGATCTGCTGATTGCCTCCCTGCAGGGTTTATCCGCCTGGGCGCTGAAAGCCCGGGAATATGGCATCATCGACCATTACGTGGATAACTTCGCCCCGCGCGCGTTCTTCTCAACCCTGACTAACGTTAACTTCGACTCCCCGCGCATTGTGGGCTACGCCCGCGAAGCCATCGCCCTGCGCGAAGCCCTGAAAGCGCAGTGCCTGGCTGCCGATGCCGGTGCCCGCGTGGATAACCCAATGGCCGACCTGCAGCTGGTGAGCGATGACCTGGGTGACCTGCAGCGCCAGGCGGCAGAATTTACCCCGAATAAAGACAAAGCCGCGATTGGCGAAAACATCCTCGGCCTGCGCCTGCTGTGCCTGTACGGTCTGAAAGGCGCCGCGGCCTATATGGAGCACGCCCACGTTCTGGATCAGTACGACAACGACATCTACGCCCAGTACCACAAAATCATGGCATGGCTGGGCACCTGGCCTTCCGACATGAACGCTCTGCTGGAGTGCTCCATGGAAATCGGCCAGATGAACTTCAAAGTGATGAGCATTCTGGACGCCGGTGAAACCACCAAATACGGCCACCCGACCCCGACTCAGGTCAACGTCAAAGCGACCGAAGGGAAATGCATCCTGATTTCCGGTCACGACCTGAAAGATCTCTACAACCTGCTGGAGCAGACCGACGGCACCGGCGTCAACGTCTACACCCACGGTGAGATGCTGCCCGCCCACGGCTACCCGGAGCTGCGTAAATTCAAACATCTGATCGGTAACTACGGCAGCGGCTGGCAGAACCAGCAGGTGGAGTTCGCCCGCTTCCCAGGCCCCATCGTGATGACCTCTAACTGCATCATCGACCCAACCGTGGGGGCTTACGACGATCGTATCTGGACCCGCAGCATCGTCGGCTGGCCGGGCGTGAGCCACCTCGAAGGCGACGACTTTGGTCCGGTGATTGCCCAGGCGCAGCAGATGGCGGGCTTCCCGTACAGCGAAATTCCTCACCTGATCACCGTTGGTTTCGGTCGTCAGACCCTGCTGGGCGCGGCGGATTCCCTGATCGACCTGGTGAGCCGCGAAAAACTGCGCCACATCTTCCTGGTCGGCGGCTGTGACGGCGCGCGCGGCGAACGTAACTACTTCACCGATTTCGCCACCAGCGTTCCGGACGACTGCCTGATCCTGACCCTGGCGTGTGGTAAATACCGCTTCAACAAGCTGGAGTTCGGCGATATCGAAGGCCTGCCGCGCCTGATCGATGCCGGTCAGTGTAACGATGCTTACTCTGCCATCATCCTGGCCGTCACCCTGGCAGAAAAACTGGGCTGTGGCGTGAACGACCTGCCGCTGTCGCTGGTACTCTCCTGGTTCGAACAGAAAGCGATTGTGATCCTGCTGACCCTGCTGTCGCTGGGCGTGAAAAACATCGTCACCGGCCCGACCGCACCTGGCTTCTTTACCCCGGATCTGCTGGCGGTGCTCAACGAGAAGTTTGGTCTGCGTTCCGTGACCACCGTTGAAGAAGACATGAAGCAGCTGCTGAGCGCGTAAGGAGTAAAAGAATGACTATGCCAACCCATCAGTGCCCATGGCGGATGCAGGTTCACCACATCCATCAGGAAACGCCGGATGTCTGGACGATTTCGTTGCTGTGCCACGACTATTATCCATACCGTGCCGGGCAGTATGCGCTGGTCAGCGTGCGTAACTCAGCGGATACGCTGCGGGCGTACACGATCTCCTCAACGCCTGGCATCAGCGAGTACATCACGCTGACCGTCCGCCGCATTGATGAGGGGGCAGGCTCGCAGTGGCTGACGCACGACGTGAAGCGTGGGGATTACATCTGGCTGTCTGACGCGCAGGGTGATTTTACCTGTGACGATAAGCCGGAAGATAAATTCCTGCTGCTGGCCGCCGGATGCGGCGTCACGCCGGTGATGTCGATGCGTCGCTGGCTGGCGAAGAACCGTCCGCAGGCTGACGTGGAGGTGATCTTCAGCGTCCGCTCGCCGCAGGATGTGATTTTTGCCGACGAATGGCGGAATTATCCGGTCACGCTGGTGGCGGAAAACAACGCCACCGAGGGATTTGTCGCCGGTCGTCTCAGCCGCGAGCTGTTGCAAAGCGTGCCGGATATCGCCGCCCGCACCGTCATGACCTGTGGTCCGGCGCCGTACATGGACATCGTTGAAGAAGAGGTGAAAGCCCTGGGCGTGACCCGCTTCTTCAAAGAGCAGTTCTTTACGCCGGTGGCAGAGGCCGCCACCAGCGGGCTGAAGTTTACCAAGCTGCAGCCCGCAAAAACCTTCTTTGGCCGCGTGGGCAGCACGCTGCTGGACGCGCTGGAGAGCAATAACGTGCCGGTGGTGGCCGCCTGTCGAGCGGGCGTCTGCGGATGCTGTAAAACGAAGGTGGTGGACGGGAATTATACCGTCACCAGCACCATGACGCTGACGGATGCCGAAGTGGCAGAAGGCTATGTGCTGGCCTGCTCCTGTCATCCGCAGGGAGATTTGGTTCTGGCCTGATGAAAAACGCCCGGTGGCGCTCGCGCTTACCGGGCCTACAAAAGACAACAATCCCCGATATCATATCGGGGATTTTTTACTTCCACGCCGGATCGCTCACCACCGAATACCGCCCTGCCCCTAAAAATGCCACGGCCAGCGCGCCAACAAAGAAATAGACCAGACTCTCAATCGCCCAGGCCCCTACCGCATCCAGCGCGAAGGTTTTCCCGGTGCCCACCATCAGCCAGGCCACCACCATGGTAAAAGCCAGCACCAGCGCCGCCGGACGGGTGAGAATGCCGAGAATAATCAGGAGCGGGGCCACCACTTCGCCAATCAACACCCCATAAGCGATAAAGCCCGGCAGCCCTTTTGCCACCAGCATGCCTGCAATCCCCCCCACCCCATCGATCGCTTTATGCATCCCGTGAAACAGCATCAATCCACCTACGGCCAGGCGCAGCAACAGTCTGCCAAAATCGTCATGCGTTAGCGTTTTATTAACAGCAATTAACAATGATTTAACCATCTGAATTTACTCCATTTTTTAAGTTAACTGCCGTCAGAATATGACGAAATATTGCACATTGAAAGCAACTATTAATGAGGGAGATTTCGCGGGCACGCCGGTCAGTTTCATCTAAGCTTGAAAGCGTTATCACATTCAGGAGACGGACTACCATGAAACAAACCGTGGCGAACTATATTGCGAAAATGCTGGAGCAGGCCGGGGTTAAACGGATCTGGGGCGTGACCGGTGATTCCCTTAACGGTCTGAGCGACAGCCTGAACCGGATGGGCACCATCGAATGGATGCCGACCCGCCATGAGGAGGTCGCCGCGTTCGCCGCCGGGGCCGAGGCGCAGCTTACCGGCGAGCTGGCGGTCTGCGCCGGATCCTGCGGGCCGGGTAACCTGCACCTGATTAACGGCCTGTTTGACTGCCATCGCAACCATGTCCCGGTCCTCGCCATCGCCGCGCATATTCCGTCGAGCGAAATCGGCAGCGGCTATTTTCAGGAGACGCATCCTCAGGAGCTGTTCCGGGAATGCAGCCATTATTGTGAACTGGTCTCATCCCCGGAACAGATCCCCCAGGTGCTGGCTCTGGCCCTGCGCAACACCATTCTCAAGCGCGGCGTCTCGGTGATTGTGCTGCCGGGCGACGTGGCGCTGAAACCGGCGCCGGAACAGGCCAGCACCCACTGGTATCCGGCCCCGCAGCCGGTGGTGACCCCTGCTCAGGGCGAGCTGAAAAAACTGGCCCAGCTGCTGCGCTACTCCAGCAATATCGCCCTGATGTGCGGCAGCGGCTGCGCCGGAGCCCATGAGGAGCTGCTGGAATTTGCCGGCACCCTCAAAGCACCCATCGTGCATGCCCTGCGCGGGAAAGAGCACGTGGAGTACGATAACCCCTATGACGTGGGGATGACCGGGCTGATCGGCTTCTCTTCCGGGTTCCACACCATGATGAACGCCGATACCCTGGTGCTGCTCGGCACCCAGTTCCCCTATCGCGCGTTTTACCCCACCGACGCCAAAATCATTCAGATCGACATCAACCCGGCCGCTATCGGGGCGCACAGCAAGGTGGATATGGCGCTGGTGGGCGACATCAAGGCGACCCTGAGCGCGCTGATGCCGCTGCTGGAGGAGAAAACCGACCGTAAGTTCCTGGATAAGGCCCTGAGCGACTATCGCGATGCCCGCAAAGGGCTGGACGATCTGGCGAAGCCCGGCGATAAGGCGCTGCACCCGCAGTATCTGGCGCAGCAGATCAGCCACTATGCCGCCGACGATGCCATCTTCACCTGCGACGTGGGCACCCCCACCGTCTGGGCGGCGCGCTACCTGAAAATGAACGGCAAGCGCCGACTGCTGGGCTCGTTTAACCACGGCTCGATGGCCAACGCCATGCCGCAGGCGCTGGGGGCGAAAGCCACCGCGCCGGAGCGTCAGGTGGTGGCGATGTGCGGCGACGGCGGGTTCAGCATGCTGATGGGGGATTTCCTCTCGGTGGCGCAGATGAAGCTGCCGATCAAAATCGTCGTCTTTAACAACAGCGTGCTGGGTTTTGTGGCGATGGAGATGAAAGCGGGCGGCTACCTGACCGACGGAACAGATCTGCACGACACCAATTTCGCCGCCATCGCCGAAGCCTGCGGCATCACCGGCATTCGCGTGGAGAAGGCCTCGGAAGTGGATGATGCGCTCCAGCGCGCCTTCGCCACCGACGGCCCGGTGCTGGTGGACGTGGTGGTCGCCAAAGAGGAGCTGGCCATTCCGCCGCAGATCAAACTGGAGCAGGCGAAGGGCTTTAGCCTGTACATGCTGCGCGCCATTATCAGCGGCCGCGGCGACGAAGTTTTGGAGCTAGCCAAAACCAACTGGCTCAGGTAAAACAATCGGCATCGCCTTTAAAATAATAAGGAAATGCCATGATTGATTTACGCAGTGATACCGTCACCCGACCGAGCCGTGCCATGCTGGAAGAGATGCTGGCCGCGCCGGTCGGGGATGACGTCTACGGCGATGACCCCACCGTTAACGAGCTTCAGCGCTATGCCGCAGAGCTGAGCGGCCACGAGGCCGCTCTGTTCCTGCCGACCGGCACCCAGGCCAACCTGGTGGCCCTGCTCAGCCACTGCGAGCGCGGCGAAGAGTATATCGTCGGCCAGGGGGCGCATAACTACCTCTACGAAGCCGGTGGCGCGGCGGTGCTCGGCAGCATTCAGCCGCAGCCCATTGATGCCGCCCCTGACGGCTCCCTGCCGCTGGACAAGGTCGCCGCCAAAATCAAAGCCGACGACATCCACTTCGCCCGCACCAGACTGCTCAGCCTCGAAAACACCCATAACGGCAAAGTGCTGCCGCGTGAGTACCTGAAAGCGGCGTGGGAATTTACCCGCGAGCGCGGGCTGGGGCTGCACGTCGATGGCGCGCGCATCTTTAACGCCGTGGTGGAGTATGGCTGCGAGCTGAAAGAGGTAACGCAATATTGCGACTCGTTCACCATTTGTCTCTCCAAAGGGCTGGGTACGCCGGTGGGCTCTCTGCTGGTGGGCAACGCCGACTACATTAAGCGCGCCAACCGCTGGCGTAAAATGACCGGCGGCGGCATGCGCCAGGCCGGGATCCTCGCCGCAGCGGGTCTGTACGCCCTGAAAAATAACGTCGCCCGCCTGAAGGACGATCACGATAACGCGGCATGGATGGCGACGCAGCTGCGCGAGATCGGCGCTGAGGTGATGCGTCACGACACTAACATGCTGTTTATCCGCGTCGGCGATGAACACGCGGCGGCGCTGGGTGAGTTTATGAAGGCGCGCGGCGTGCTGATTAACGCCTCGCCGGTGGTGCGTCTGGTGATGCACCTCGATGTCAACCGCGAGCAGCTGGCAGACGTGGTTGCCCACTGGCAGGCGTTTTTGCAGCGCTAAGGAACTCAGGTGACGCAACGTATTCTGGTCCTGGGTGCCAGCGGGTATATCGGTCAACATCTGGTGACCGCCCTGAGCGCACGCGGGCATCAGGTACGGGCGGCGGCGCGCAGCATTGAGCGCCTGCAGAAGCAAAACCTGCCTGGCGTCACCTGCCATACTATCGACCTCAACTGGCCGCAGACGCTGGCGTCGCTGCTGGAGGGGGTCGATACCCTTTACTATCTGGTCCACAGCATGGGCGAAGGGGGCGATTTTATTGCCCACGAGCGCCAGGTGGCGATGAACGTCCGCGACCTGCTGCTGGAACACCCGGTTAAGCAGATAATTTTCCTCAGTTCGTTGCAGGCCCCGGCGCATGAGCAGTCCGACCATCTGCGCGCCCGGCAAGTGACCGCCGACACCCTGCGCAGCGCGGGAATACCGCTCACCGAGCTGCGGGCGGGGATCATCGTCGGCGCGGGCTCAGCCGCCTTCGAAGTGATGCGCGATATGGTCTACAACCTGCCGGTGTTGACGCCACCGCGCTGGGTGCGCTCGCGCACCACGCCGATTGCGCTGGAGAACCTGCTGCACTATCTGGTTGAGCTGCTGGAACATCCGGCATCTGAGCACCGGGTGCTGGAGGCCGCCGGCCCCGAGGTGCTGAGCTACCAGCAGCAGTTTGAGCATTTTATGCGGGTGAGCGGCCGCCGCCGTCCGCTGATCCCCATCCCCTTCCCGACCCGCTGGATCTCGGTGTGGTTTTTAAACGTCATCACTTCCGTGCCGCCGACCACTGCCAAAGCCTTAATCCAGGGGCTGAAGCACGATCTGCTGGCGGATGACCGCGAGCTGCGCACGCTGATCCCGCAAACGCTGATCCCCTTTGATGATGCGGTGCGCAACACGCTGAAGGAGGAGGAGAAGCTGGTGAACTCCAGCGACTGGGGCTACGACGCCCAGGCCTTCGCCCGCTGGCGTCCGGAATATGGCTACTACCCGAAACAGGCCGGTTATACGGTGAAAACCTCTGCCAGCCTGAACGCCCTGTGGCAGGTGGTAAACCAGATCGGCGGCAAAGAGCGCTACTTCTTTGGCAATATCCTCTGGCAGACCCGGGGGATGATGGACCTGCTGGTCGGGCATAAGCTGGCGAAAGGTCGTCCGGCCGCGCCCTGGCTGCAAACCGGCGATAGCGTCGACAGCTGGAAGGTGATTATCGTTGAGCCAGAGAAGCAGCTGGCGCTGCTGTTTGGCATGAAAGCCCCCGGCCTCGGGCGGCTCTGTTTTACCCTGAAGGACAAGGGCGACCACCGCGAACTGGACGTGCGTGCCTGGTGGCACCCGCACGGGATGCCGGGTCTGTTCTACTGGCTGCTGATGATCCCGGCCCACCTGTTTATCTTCCGGGGAATGGCGCGGCGCATTGCCGTTCTGGCAGAACAAAACTCAGAAAAAGAGTAATTAAAACTCCGAATCTTTCACGTTTCCCATTGCATACCGCCGTAATTCACGGAAGAATGCGCACGAAATTCTTTCAATACAGTGGATCGATATGAAGGTACTGGTTACCGGCGCCACCAGCGGTTTAGGCCGCAATGCGGTGGAGTTTTTGCGCAATAAAGGCGTCAGCGTCCGGGCCACCGGCCGTAATGAAGCGATGGGTAAATTGCTGCAAAAAATGGGCGCAGAGTTTGTCCATGCCGACCTGACGGAACTGGTCTCTTCCCAGGCAAAAGTGATGCTGGCCGGAATCGATACGCTGTGGCACTGCTCCAGCTTTACCTCGCCCTGGGGAACCCAGGAAGCCTTTGACCTGGCCAACGTGCGCGCTACCCGCCGTCTCGGCGAGTGGGCCGTGGCCTGGGGCGTGCGCAACTTCGTGCATATCTCCTCCCCGTCGCTCTATTTCGACTATCACCATCATCGCGATATCCAGGAAGATTTTCGTCCGGCGCGCTTCGCCTGCGAGTTTGCCCGCAGCAAGGCCGCCAGCGAAGAGGTGATCGATCTGCTGGCGCAGTCCAACCCGCACACCCGCTTTACCATTTTGCGTCCACAGAGCCTGTTTGGCCCCCACGACAAAGTGTTTATCCCGCGCCTGGCGCAGATGATGCACCACTACGGCAGCGTGCTGCTGCCGCGCGGCGGAGATGCGCTGGTGGACATGACCTATTACGACAACGCCATTCATGCCATGTGGCTGGCGAGCCAGAGCGCCTGCGACGGTCTGCCGTCCGGCCGGGCGTACAACATCACCAACGGTGAGCCGCGCTCGCTGCGCAGCATTGTGCAGAAGCTGATTGACGAGCTGAATATTCACTGCCGGATCCGCTCCGTCCCCTACCCGATGCTGGATATTATTGCCCGCAGCATGGAGCGGCTGGGGAATAAAGCCGCCAAAGAGCCTGCGCTGACGCACTACGGGGTGTCGAAGCTGAACTTTGATTTTACCCTCGACACGCAGCGCGCGGAGAGTGAGCTGGGCTATAAGCCGCTGGTGACGCTGGATGAGGGGATTGTGCGTACCGCGGCATGGCTGCGGGATCACGGGAAGTTACATCGTTAATCAATCTGCTGCGGGGCGTCGGGGGCGCTTCGCTTGCCCGGCCTACGGGGTCTGGTTCCCTCACTCGCGGTGCCGGGGGCGCTTCGCTTGCCCGGCCTACAAGGCCTGGTTTTGTAGGCCGGGTAAGGCGAAGCCGCCACCCGGCGAAACTAAAACGGCAACCTTTCGGTTGCCGTTTTGCTTTTACAGTGCGGTCCAGGCGTCTGCCCATGCCAGGCCTGCGCCTGGTTCATAGTATGCCGGAGCGCTGTTACACCATCCGCTGTACGGGAACGGCTTGCACTGGAACAGTTTACCGTGGTTGTTCACGATATCGCCTGCGTTGTACTTGCTGTTGGCGCTCCACGCCGCATAAGCGTCGGAACTGCCTTCATCCCCCGCTGGCGTCTGCGCTTTCGCTTTGACGTTCAGCAGATAGGTAGTGGTGTTGCTCAGCTCGCCGTCGTTGACGTCCAGGCTGATCTCATACTGCTGAGCCGTCGCGGACTCTGGCGCAGTGAAAGTGACCACCGCTTTGTCTTCACCGCTTACGGTCTGGCCGTCCTGGGAGCGCCAGGTGTAGGTCAGCTTGTTACCGTCTTCGTCGGTGGAGTTTTCTGCGCTCAGGGAGACCTGCGCACCTGCATCAACTGCCCCAATCGGGCCGGAGATGACCGCTACCGGCGTATGGTTGACGACCGCTGGCGTGTTATCTGCCGGGGTCTCATCTGCCGGGGTGTTATCCGCTGGCGTGTTGTCTGCCGGAGTATTGTCAGCCGGGGTGTTGTCCGCTGGCGTATCATCGCCCGGCGTTACCGGAGTGCCGTCGTCATTAACGATATTGACGTTAAAGAACTTCTGCACGCATTTGGTGTAGTCGCCGTCTTTAAATGCGCTGAATGGCGTCTGATAACCCACCAGCTGGCAGGAGTAGGTCTTACCGCTCGGCGTATCCGCGCTCCATCCCCAGTCCTGTTCCCAGTACACTTTCAGTGCGCCCGCGCCGCCTTCATCGAACTGCTTCATGTTGGCACAGCCCAGCACTTCGTTTTCCGCCACCGGAACCTTCAGGTAGTTGGCGAACTCTTTGTAGTACTTGATACGGTTCTGAGACTGGGCAATTTCAGTCGGACCGCCGCACTCCACGCCGCCGTTGATGATCTGGGTGGTCACGCCGAAGCCCGGCACCAGGCCGTTAGCTTTATCGCGATCGTTAGGCTGCCAGGTACCGTCGATAACCTGCAGCATGCTCGGTTTCGGCGGCTGCGGGTAGGCGAAGAAGAAGATGGCGCTCGCCAGGTTCAGCCAGGTGTCGGCCACCAGCTCCGGCTTGTCCAGCAGCGTGCGGACATCACCAAACATTGCTTCCGAGAATGGACCGTAGTTGTAGTTGTAGGAGAGCTGTTTTGCACCGCGGCCAAAGTAGCTCAGGAAATCGCCGTCTTTGTCTTTGCCGCACGGCCAGGTCTGGCCCTGCCACACGCTTGGGTTACATTCGCCGTTATAGCCGCCCTTCTGGCCTTCGCTCCAGCCCATCTCGCGGACGTAAACCAGCGCCTGGCGCCATTCAGCTTCAGGACGCCAGGACTCATGCCCGCCGGTCTCCTGCGCAAAGTGGGCAAACATGGTTGCCAGCTCTTTGCGGCAAATGGCCAGGCTGTCGCGACCATCGGTGTAGTTGTCGCACAGTGCCGGGAATTTACCTACCGCCTTCAGGAAGTTGCTGTAGCTGTAATCTTTGGCGCGCAGCGGGAAGAGATACTCCCAGTCGCTCTCCTTCAGAATGCTTTCAACACGCTTCACGTTATCCGGGTTGGTCGCTTTACCCGGCTCAATCAGCTCCACCTGGGCGTTATCCAGAGTACGGATAGTCGCCTTGACCGACTTCATCAGCGGGAAATCCGTTAACGCCTTTTCCTTTTTGGCCAGGTCGCTGGCTTTCATGGTATAGGGTTCGCTGCTTTCCGCTTTGAGCATGGTTGCCTGCGCCATGACAGGTGCCACGCACGCGCCCGCGACCAGAATGCTCAGTAATGTCCTTTTATTCATTTACGTTGTTCCTGTTAAAAACGATAATAACCAGTACGGTCTCGATTTATGTATTAATCCATTAATAAATAAATCCGGGACGGCAACATTTTTTGTGAAGAACACCTGTCAGATATTCTTCAAAAAAAGCAGGCTGATTAATGGTACTGCGACATCCTTTTTATTCTTTGGTATTTAGCCCAGACCTTTCTGGCGTATATTCTGCGCTGGGGGAAATTTTCGGGTTTCAGCCCGGCGTTATAAGCCCCTACCGCTTCCCAGTTATAGCCGTAGACTTTAATCATGCCGGAGAGAATGGATGCACCGACCATAATAGAGGTGCAGGGTTCAGCCATTAACCGGTACTCATCAATGCCTTTTCTTTCCAGCTCTGAAAAATGCGAACTGTTTATTTGCATCAACCCAACATCACGTGAACCATCATGGTTATAACCGACCGCATTGGGATTTAATCCGGACTCTACGTCCGCAATGGCAAATAATAACCAGGGGTCGACATGGTAATATTGCCCGGCAGAATTCCAGCAGTTGGCTAATGCGCCCTGGCTGATTAATAACAACAGAAAAATAAAACGTTTCATTTCCTCAACCGCCTGCCGCTGGTGTACTGACCGCCCGGAGAGGCGCGGTCAGTGAGTGCGGACGAGAAGCCCCTCCGCACTCTCAGAGAAGGATGATTATTTGCAGTCTGTTGCTGCGCCTTCTTTCACCCACACATCGCTGTTGGCCGGGTTGTCACCACGGGTC
Organism: Enterobacter sp. MF024; assembly: GCF_005843915.1. Lineage (NCBI taxonomy): Bacteria > Pseudomonadati > Pseudomonadota > Gammaproteobacteria > Enterobacterales > Enterobacteriaceae > Enterobacter > Enterobacter sp. MF024. The sequence continues at coordinate 137,470 of NZ_VCBB01000003.1, forward strand.
CACCACTTGGCACGGTATACGGAACCCTGATAAGTCGTGGTGTCGCCACCGTTGTAAACCACATCAGATTTCCAGCCGAATTTCACCTGGCTGACCAGTTCCCATGCATCCACACCGAAGCCAGGCTGGTTGCCCTGCGTCCAGTACTTCGCTTTCCAGACCAGGTTGTCGAAGCTGACGGTATCGCCACCGTTGTAGACCTTGCTGCTGCTCCACGCGGCATATTTGCTGGCGTTGGCATCAACAGGGTTATCGCAGCTACCTGCCGCGCCTTCGTCAGACGGCGTGGTGTCTTCATCGGCTGGCGGCGTTACGTCGTCTGCCGGTGGGGTTACGTCATCCGCTGGATCGGCGGCTTTCGGCGTAACGTTAACCTGTACGCTTGAGTGCACGCTGTCTTTACCGTCACCCACCATCACGCTCAGGGTGTAGCTGGTTTCAGAGGTCACTTCTGGCGCGGTGATGCGTACGCTGTCGGTGTTAGCACCGGCCGCGTTCAGCTCTGCCGGTACGCTCCAGCTGTAGGTCAGTGCATCGCCATCCGGATCGGATGCCTGAGCGTGCAGGGACTGGGTCTGGCCCGCTTCCAGGGTAACGTCCTGCATTGGGTTAACCACAGGAGCCTGGTTCGCTTTTGGCGCTTTGTTCACAACCTGGACATTCGCGGTGCTGAACAGGCCTTTAGCGTCGGTAACGGTCAGGCGGAAGGCCAGAGTCTGGTCGCTGGTCACAGCCGGCACGCTAAAGGAGGCTTTAGCGGAGGTGCTGTTGGCGATACTAACCGTCGTCCCGGCAATCTGCGTCCACTTGTAGGTCAGCGCATCGCCGTCCTGGTCAGAAGAAGCAGAGCCATCCAGGGTCACGGTAACCGGGCCGGTGACGGTCTGGTCAGCGGCGGTAGCAACCGGCGCATGGTTGGTGTCCGCTGGCTCATCAGAGGAGGAGCCGCCCAGCAGGCTTTCGTTCATGGCGTTCAGGATGTCGCCGTTATCGGATTCGATAGACCATGCGAACAGACCGCCGAGGTTTTTGTTCAGAACGTACTTACCTTTGGCTTCAACGGAACGGGCATCGTCATAGCTCAGCAGCTCGCCGGTCGCCTTGTTGAAGAGGTATGGCGCTTCTGCCGCGGTGTCGTATTTGTACTCCCAGCCTGGCTTGCCTTTCATCTGGTTGGCAATCACGCGATAGTCAACGATCCCGGCTTCCCAGGTGCCAGGGATTTTACCTGTGGCAGTACCGGTAAACGGATTGTCGCCGGTGTAGCCATGGACGCCAGTCCAGCCGCGACCGTACATCGCCGCACCCACCACGATTTTGCCCGGCTGTACGTTCTGGTCGAGCATCGCTTTCACCGCGTTATCGGTGGTGTAGTTGGTGTCCGGTTTCCAGGAAGCACCGTACAGCGCAGTCTGGTGACCCAGATCGGTGTTGCTCCACCCGCCGTAGAAGTCATAGCTCATCAGGAAGATGTGGTCGATATACTGCTGGGCCGTGGTGTAATCGACATCTTCGATCTTATCTTTACCGGCACCGATAGCGGTGGTCAGTTCGTAGGTACGGCCCGTTTCGGCTGACAGCTCGTTCAGCATGGCGCGCAGATCGTGCATCAGCGCAGTATAAGTCGCCTTATCTTTCTGCGGATCGCCGAGACTAGCGTTTTCACCGCCGCCGCCCGGGAATTCCCAGTCGATATCCACACCGTCAAACACTTTCCAGGTTTTCAGGAACTCTTTCACTGAGCCGACGAAGCGGTCGCGCAGCACTTTGTTGTCCATCTGGAAGAACGGGTCGGAGAGGGTCCAGCCGCCAACGGAAGGCAGAACCTTCAGGTTCGGGTTGGCTTTTTTCATTGCCATCAGCTGGCCGTAGTTGCCTTTGTACGGCTCGTCCCAGCCGGTCACACCCTGCTGAGGTTTTTGCAGAGCCGCCCACGGGTCATGAATGGCCACGGTGTAATCCTGACGGCCAGCACAGGCGCGTTTCAGGGATTCCAGCGCGCCGGAGGATTTGGCGCTGTCGTTGATGCCATCGCCGCCGCAAATTGGAATGAAGCCGTAGAGGATGTGGTTCAGGTTGGCAACCGGGATTTTATCGACGGTGAAGTTACGGTCGTAAACGCCCCACTCAGGGAAATAGGCCGCAACCACTTTATCGGTGTGTTTGGCGAACGCTTTGTTGTTCTCGTGAAGGGTAGTGGTTAACGGCTGCAGGTGGCTACCGTCAGTATCCGCCACGATGATCAGTTTGCTGGCGCTGGTGTTGCAGCCGCTGCTGTTACATACCTGAACCTGCTCCTGATAACGGCCGCCTTTCTTGACTTTAAAAGTTGCGGAGCCAGAGGTGCTGCTCGCACCAGACCAGACTTCCTGGCCGTCCAGCAGCACTTTCGCTGAGGTTGGCGCATCGCCGCTCCAGACGTTCCACTCAACCTTAACATCGGCACCGTCGTGAACTTTTACCAGGTTATTATAATCCTGAGCGGATTGATCCACTTCAATAATGGAAAATTTATCATTTCCACTGGTCAACGACGGCACACCTGGAATTGCTGCAAATACAGGGCTGGCTGCCGCCGCAACAAAAAGTGCCAGGTATTTAGGCTTCAAAAATTTCATTCTCATTTCCCGATAACTTATTTGTGAACGTAAAAGTCATGTCTTCCGTAAACATGAAATAAAACCAGCATGGATTGTAAAAAGCTTAAATACATCGCCACTTGTAATGTTTTTAAGTTTCTTTGTAATCTCGAAAGAAATTAGCAATGCATGCAGTTCATAGCGTAAATGGTATTCGCAAAAAAATGATGATTCACGCGATTACCTTGTCGAAAAAATTTCAAAAAAGAATTGACAGGATTACTCAGGCAATGAGCTAGGAAATTTGCAGAATAAAGGTAATAAGCCCCGCAAAGGCCAGCGCGGGACCAAAGGGAATTTGCGCGGTTTTATTGCCGGATTTAATAAAAATGAAATACCCCATCAGCCCCGTTAACGACGCCAGCAATATCACCGTGGGCAGCGCCTGCCAGCCGCACCAGGCACCCAGCGCCGCCAGCAGCTTAAAATCTCCGTAGCCAAGACCTTCGCGGCCGGTCGTCAGGCGAAACGCCCAGTAAAGTAGCCAGAGGGAGAGATAGCCCACCATCGCGCCTGTGATGGCATCGCGAAGAGGCAGCGTCGGGTGAACAAGGTGAACCAGCAGCCCGGCCCACAGCAGGGGCTGGGTCAGGCAGTCCGGCAGCAGCATGTGCCGCCCGTCAATGATGGCCAGCGGCAGCAAAAAGGCGCTTAACAGCCAGAGTGAAAACAGCGCCGGGATATCCGGTATACACCAGGCGGTGGCGCCAAAAAACAGAAAGGAAAAGAGTTCAAGTAACCATAAGCGCAGTGGAATTGCGCTGGCGCAATGGTGGCAGCGCCCACGCAGCGCCAGCCAGCTTACAAGGGGGATATTTTCCCACCAGGCTAAATCGTGCTGGCACGCCGGGCAGTGCGAGGCCGGAAAGAGTAAGTTAATCCGCGTCTCATCATCGAGCAGCATCGGCGGAATACGCTCTGCCACTACTCCAAGAAAGCTGCCGATAATCGCGCCGAACACGGCGCTCATCAGGCTGAAAAGCGCCGGGCTGCTCTCCCGGAACAGGGCAAAGGCGATCATGAGGCTTTTTTCCAGCTAAGCTGGATCTCCGCTTTAACGTCACGCTGGTGGTCGACAGGCGTCAGCTTCATTTTCTCCAGCCGGATACCCGCGGCGGCATTAATTTCACGCAGCCAGTTTTTCAGCTCATTAATATCCACCCGGGGTACAACAAATGATAATCCCTGCCCTTCCTGGCGCACGTCATTTAACGGCAGCTTAATTTCCTGCGCGCTGTTTTCTACCACGCTGCGCGGATTATCTGTTTTTAATTGCTGCACCTGGAGGTGATTTTTATCTATTTCGCTGCGCATCCAGGTCAGGGTTTCTGTCTGGCGCTTTAACGTTGCCTGGCTATTTTTAATCATATTATCCAGCGGCACCATGCCGCCGTAATAGACGACGGCACAACACAGCGCCGCGGCGCCGAATTTAATCAGCTGCTTTTCACGGGCAGAATAATTCTGATACCGCGCTTTGAATGGAGCGACACGTGCTTTCATTTATGTTTCCCCGTGATCATGGCGGTAAAGGGCGCTGCCGTTGAAACCGGCTGGAGCGAGAAATCAAAATCCGCACTGGTCTGTGAAATAAACGCCTGTAGCGAGGCGCTGTCCTGGCTGCTGGCGCTGAGCGTCCAGCTGTTTTGCGCGCTGTCATAATCCAGCAGGTTCACTTCCATACCCGGCACGCGCTGTTTCGCCGTATTCAGGTCGTCCATCTGCAGGAAGACGCCTTTACTGACCTTCTTCAGGTTCTGACCAAAGTGATACTTAATATTGGTTTGCTGACGCAGGCTGGGGAAATGGTACTGATAGACCGTGGCGATCTCCTGCTGGAGATGGTTTTCCTGCTGCACCAGCATCAGGGCCATCGCCAGTCTCGGCCCCAGCAGCAGCCCGACGCTGAGCAGCGCCAGCGCCACCATCGCCCCTTTCAACCCTTTGGGCGTGCCGTTCCGGGCACCATTGGGGCTAAACTCGCCGTGCAGCACGTTGGCCCGACAGCCCTGCCACTGGGGCTGGATCAGCGCAAGCGGATGCTGCCAGGGCAGGGTTTCATCCACCGCCACGCCGGCAGGGGCATCGCCATAACAGCGCACCTCTCCGCCCGCGGTTTTCTGCAACAGCAGCGGCAGCAGCGCGGCGTCGGCTTCGCACGCCTCCCCGGTGGCAAAGCGCAGCCAGTAGCTATCTTCCAGCGACATCAGGGTGGTTCCCCCGTCCGCAACCGGCAGCAGCCAGGCGTCAGGCAGCGCCTGGACCACCTTCAGCCCGGCCTGCTCAAAGCAGGCGAGCCAGCCGCGCAGGCGCCGGGCATCGATGGCAACGGCGTCCACTTCACACCCTTTTTTGCTTAACACCGTCCAGTGCAGGTCGTCGACGTCACCGATCAGCGTCTCTTCCGCCATCCACGAAAACGGCGTCGCCTGGGAGCCGAGTCCTTTCTTTGGCAGGGAGAAGTGGCGGAAGATCGTCTCGCTGGCGGGCAGCAGCAGACAGACGCGCGAGGCCAGGGGATGGTCTGCGAGGGTCGCCAGCGCTGCCATGCCGCTGAGCGTATTCACCTGCTGGCTTCCGGATTCGCACCACGCAATCGTCCCGTCCTCACGGCTATCGGGACGAATAAAAAGTATCTTTTTCATCGGTATCGGCTTTTGTTATTCAATCATTCGGTAACGACGCTGCCACGTGACGATCTCGCCCGCTTCAGTGTTGACCTGAAGCTGGCTGACCACGCGCAGCGTTAAATCGTCGGTGTTGCCGGTGTAGTTGACCCGGAAGTAGCGACTGTTAACGGCCACCCGTTCGGCAACCTGAGTTAAATCATCCTTCAGCTGCGGGAGGTTTTGCTCCAGCGCCTTGCTGAAGGCCTCCATGTTTTCCCACCCCGCCTCCGGGCGTGCGGCGAGCAGCCGGGTAGCGTCATCCTCCGTCAGTTTTCCCGCAAACAGCGCCGCCAGCAGCTTTGCCTGCTCCGGCTTGAGGGTGTTGACGTTAATTTTGCTGCTGGCGTCCGGCAGGGCACACAGCAGCGCGCTGACTTTGGCATAGGCCGCCGCCGGGAATGCCGGCAGCAGCCTGATTTCACTGATGTTGCGCATCATCTGGTTGGCCGGTAGGCGCGCGGGCTGAACGCCAGCCCAGGCGTCGGTCTCCTGAGCCTCTTTCGCCGTGACGCTGTCGCCATCCAGATAGTCCACCAGCTGCTGATAAACCTGCTCCGCGGTGGTCTGATCCAGTCCGGCGTCGGCCAGCAGCTGCTCGACCGTCAGCTGTTCAGACGATTTCTCCGGCAAGGGTGACGCAGCCTGCTCTTTCGCCATCTTCTCCTCGGTAAGCAGGTTATTGACGTTAAAGCAGTCCTGGGCATCCTCAACCTGGCTCACCACCGTGTAAAACTCCCCCTGTGTCTCAAGGGGCTGATGCCATTCGCCGTCCGGCTCCAGAGGATTCTCGCCGCTGGCGGCGGTCTGCAACCGCTCTTTCACCGCCTGCTCCTGGCGCTGAATTGCCCAGCGCAGCTGCTGCTGACTCACCTGATAGTGAGTTTTCTGCAGATTACGGCTGAACTGCTGGCTGATTTTCGATGCCAGCGCCGACATCAGCACCAGCAGGATCAGCACCACCAGCAGGGCGACGCCCCGCTGCTGTTTCAGCGTGTTTTGACTCATGGCTGGCTCCCCGGCGCGGGTTCTGCGGCCTGCTCTGGCGCGGCCTCAGGCGGTGCGCCTTCTGGTTTATCAGCAGGTTTCTCTGCTTCTTTTACGGCGACCTGCGGCTGCGGCATGTCGCCCGGGGTGGTAAAGACCCAGCGCCAGGTATCACCGCTCTCCATGGTCAGCGTCAGCTCAACGCCATCCGGCTGATGCGCGCTTTCACTCCAGCGCTTTTGCCATGATTCGCTGAAAAACCGCCACTGAACGGCTTTCACCTCAGAGACAATCGGCACCTCTTCCGGTTTGACGCCCGCCGGGCTGTCTATCGTCGGCCAGACGTCACGCCACAGCCGGTGATCTTCAAAGCGCCAGCGCACCCGCTCTAACTGAACGTTGCCGCTGACGCCGTTGAGGGTGGTCAGCTCAATCGCGTTATCGTCCTGGCGAAATACCTCGGGTTCATTGCGCGGCGCGCGGGCCTGCAGCTGAAAAAAATCACGCTCCAGCAGGCTCCAGGCGCGCTGGATCTGATTGAGCCGGGTCGCGCTGCGATCGGTGGCGTTGCTGGTGCGCATTGCGCCATCGAGGATCTGCCAGGCGAGCGTGCTGATCACCGCAAAAATGGTCAGGGCAATCATGATCTCCAGCAGCGTAAACCCGCGCTGATTCTGCCGTTTTTTCACTTTTCCTCTCCCGGCGGCAGAACCCGCATCGCCACAACCGGCTGGCTCTCATCCCCTTCGGCATAGACCAGGATCTCATCCGCCCAGCGCTTATCGGCGGTTTTAACCCGCTGCATGTGCCAGGTCCAGTTGCGCCCGCCCATCAGCTCGGTCCCCTTCTGCTCTGCATCGGGAAACTCGCTTTTGGTGAGCTGCGCTTCGGCGAGCTGATTCTCGGCGACCCAGCTGGCCTGCAGGGTATCGGCAAGACCGTGAGTAAAACGCACGTTCAGGGAGACCGAGTTCATGAGCGCCAGCGCGGCGGTGGAGAAGATCACCAGGGCGACCATCACCTCCAGCAGCGTCATGCCGCGCTGCGATGCATCAGGTTTAGCCATCGTTTTCTACCGTAACCGGTGGCGCGCCCTGGGACACCACCCGGAAGTGGTGCTCTTTATCGGCGCTCTGTAACGTCAGGGTGAAACGGCTCATCTCGCCGTCCGGTAAAAAGACGATCTGCGGTTCGGCATCAGGGGTCGCGGCCAGGCGCTGCGGGGTGAGCGAAACGTGCATCTCCTCCGGGAAATCACCCCCGGTGTTGATACGTCGTTGCGCCAGCGGAACCCAGCGGCGTTCGCCGTTTTTTTCTTCCAGCGTCATCAGCTGATATTTATCCGTCGTGATGACCAGCCCCAGGATATTTCCGTCCATTACCGCACGATCGGAACCATATTCAACAACGGCTTTTAATTGCTGGCCAAATATATCCGCACCGCTGCGCGACGGTATTGTGGAAACCACCATCATGGCGCAGCTGGCGAATATCACCAGCGCGAGAATAATTTCAAGCAGGGTAAAGCCGCGTTGCCTGTTCATTATTTTTTATCGAATGACCAGTTGGTAATATCGTCTGCGGTATTGGCTTCGCCATCCGGCCCTGCGGAAAATACATCGATGGCGCCATGCTCGCCCGGGCTCACCAGAATATAATCGCTGCCCCAGGGATCCTGCGGCAGACGGCGAATATAGCCATCGGCGCGGTAGCCGTTCGGGATTGGCGCGATTTCAGGTTTGGTGACCAGCGCCTGCAGGCCCTGTTCCGTGGTGGGATAACGGTGGTTATCCAGCTTGTACATATCCAGCGAACCTTCCAGGGCGACAATATCGCTGGTGGCTTTCTGGGTATCGGCTTTCTCTTTATTCCCCATTAAATTGGGCACCACCATACTGGCCAGCACGCCGAGAATAACAATCACCACCATTAATTCGAGCAAAGTAAAGCCCGCCTGGCGTGCCAGGTTTTTACGTTTCATCGCCATGATTAACCTACCATATTATTAAGTTGCAGAAGCGGTTGTAATATTGACATCACAATAAACAGAACAATGGTCGCCATTGAGACCACCAGCGCCGGTTCGAATACCGACAGCGTTAAGGTAATTCGATGCTGTAATGCGGACTCCTGGTTTTCAGCTGCCCTGTCCATCAGGTTGCCCAGCTCGCCGCTCTCTTCGCCAGAGGCGATCATGTACAGCATGGTGGGCGGGAATAATTTCGCCTGCTCCAGCGCGGCATATAACGATGCCCCCTGACGCACGGTGTCCGCCGCCTGCTCAAGCACCTGACGGGCATGGAGGTTTTCAATCCCGTCCATGGCGATATACATCCCCTCCAGCAGCGGCACGCCGCTGGCCTGCAGGATGCTCAGGGTGCGGATGTAGCGCGCGCTGTTGATGGCGCACACCAGTTTTTTGATTGGCGAGGCGTTAACCAGCCAGCGGTGCCAGAGAAAGCGATTTTTCGCGTTCTTCAGCCAGCTTTTAAAGCCGATAAATCCGGCGACAAGCCCGCCGCCAATGTAGATGCCGTACGCCTGCAGGAAATCACTCACCGCGATCAGCGTGCGGGTGGTGATCGGCAGCTGCTGTTTCATATGGGTAAACTGCTCGATCACCTGCGGTACCACCGCCACCAGCAGGATGCAGATCACCGCCACCGCCACCACCGTGAGGGTGATGGGGTAGACCATCGCCTGACTGAGCTTGCTTTTCATCTTCTGGCGCTGCTCGTTGTACTCCGCCAGTTTTTCCAGCACGTCGCCTAGATGACCGGTTTTCTCCCCGGCCATCACCAGGGTGCAGTAGAGTTTGTCGAAGGTGCGCGGAAACTGGCTGAAGGCGTCGAACAGCGTATGCCCTTCCACCACTTTGTCGCGGATCTCGCTCACCATCGCCGCCAGCTTTTTATCTTCCGACTGCTTCGCAATCGCCTTCAGGGCGCTCTCCAGCGGCAGGGCGGCGTTCACCAGCGTCGCCAGCTGGCGGGTAAACATCGACAGCACCGGGGTGGAGAGTTTGATCCCCTTCTGCGCGCTCCCGGCACTGGAGGGCTCCCGGGTCGGCGTGATGCTCACCGGCATCAGCTTTTGCTCGCGCAAGGTCTGGCGAACCTGCTTTGGCCCCTCGGCCTGCAGGGTGCCGCGCTGGGTTTTTCCCGCCGCACTGGTGGCCGTCCACGCATACCACGCCATTATTCATCTCCCCCGCGCTCGGCGGTGACGCGCATCACCTCTTCCAGCGAGGTGACGCCGGAGATAACCTTCAGCAGGCCGTTTTCGCGCAGGCTGTAGGCCTGTCTGAACAGCTCGGTCTCGATGGCCATTTCATCTTTATCTTCATGAATCGCCCGGCGCATAGTGCTGTCTACCACCAGGAACTCGTGGATCCCGGCGCGGCCCTGATACCCGCTCTGGCGGCAGTGCTCGCAGCCCACGGCGCGGTAAATCGCTTTTGGCGGCGCGTCCATAAAGCTGAACAGCGCTTTCTCATTGGCGTCCAGCGGACTGGTGGTCCGGCAGTGCACGCACAGCCGACGCACCAGACGCTGGGCAATGACACCGAGCAACGATGAACCGATCAAAAATGACTCCAGCCCCATGTCGCGCAGACGGGTGATGGCCCCTGCCGCGCTGTTGGTGTGCAGCGTGGACATCACCAGGTGGCCGGTGAGCGAGGCCTGCACCGCAATTTGCGCGGTTTCGCCGTCACGGATTTCACCGATCATCACCACGTCCGGGTCCTGGCGCAGGATCGCGCGCAGCCCGCGGGCAAAGGTCATGTCCACGCGCGGGTTGACCTGGGTCTGCCCCACCCCTTCCAGCTCATACTCGATGGGATCTTCAACGGTGAGGATATTGCGCTCATGCCCGTTCAGCGCCGACAGAATGGCGTACAGGGTGGTACTTTTCCCGGAACCGGTCGGGCCGGTGACCAGGATAATGCCGTGCGGACGGCCAATCAGTCCCTTCAGCTGCTGTAGCTCTTCGTCTATCAGCCCCAGCTTGTTAATGTCCGGCTTAAGATTACTTTTATCGAGCAGACGCATCACCACCCGCTCGCCGTACTGCGAGGGAATAGTGGAGACACGCACGTCGATGGCTTTGCGCCCGATACGCAGCGAGATACGCCCATCCTGCGGCAGACGCTTTTCGGCGATATCGAGCTTCGACATCACCTTGATGCGCGACACCAGCAGCGGCGCAAGTTTGCGCGCCGGTTGCAGCACCGGGCGCAGCACGCCGTCGACGCGAAAACGGATGCTCAGCGTGCGCTCGAAGGTTTCGATATGAATATCCGACGCGCCCTCTTTCACCGCCTCGCCCAGAATGGCGTTGATCAGGCGGATCACCGGCGAGTTTTCGTCGTTATCCAGCAGATCCTCGTTGTCGGGGATCTCCTCGGTGAGCGCCATCAGATCGATATCGGCGTCCATATCATCCACCAGCTGCTGGGAGACGCCGCTGTTCTGCTGCCAGATTTTGGCCAGCATCTCGTCAAAGGCCTCCGGCGTCAGAATGACCGGCGTAAAGGAGCGCGCCAGCACCCGGCGCATCTCCAGCAGGGCAAACGCCGGGGCATCGTCCCGGACATAGACCTGATCCTGATAAAACAGGACGCCGTTATCCTTGGCAAAGCTGCTGGTGCATAAGGCGTTGCTGAGTTCATCCATCTGCCACCCCCTTACTCTTTAAACGGATTGCGGGTGGCCGCCGTGGTGGCGGAGCCCTTAGACGGGTAGGCCGGCAGCACCGCGTTATCATTATTGGAAATAATGCCCAGCTTTTTCTCTTCCATACGCTGCTGTTGACGCGCGCGGATCTGGTCATATTTCTCTTTCGACGACGCGCTGTAGCTGTCGTCGTCACGCAGGACGGTGGTATGGATAAAGACCATCAGGTTACGTTTCGACGTATCCTGCGAGGTGTAGCGGAACAGCTGCCCCACCAGCGGAATATCCCCCAGCAGCGGCACTTTCGAAACGTTTTGCTTGGTGACGTTCTCCATTAATCCGCCGAGAACCACCGTCTGCCCGCTGTGCACCATCACTTCGTTGTTGATGGTACGGGTGTTGAAGGTTGGGCCGAGGCTGGCGTCTTCCGTCGCGCTGGCGTCAACGCTGGAGACTTCCTGCTCGATCTTCAGATGAATAATGTCGCCGTCGTTGATCTGGGGAACGATTTTCAGCTTGGTACCGACCGTTTTACGCTCCACCGAGTTAAAGACGTTATCGCCGCTGGTGGTCTGGGAACCGGACAGCACCGGCACGTCCTGACCGACGTTAAACGACGCCTCTTTGTTATCCAGGGTGACCACGCTCGGGGTGGAGAGAATGTCGTTTTTACCGTCGGTAGCAAGAGCGGTCATAAGCGCGCCAAAGTCACCGTTAAAGAAGCCGGTCGCCAGGCCAGTAAAGCTGGCCCCTTTGATGGCGCCGCTCTTGATCTGGCTGATTGGCATACCGGTGGCGCCAAACTGCACGCCGCCATGTTTGCCGGTCCACTGCACGCCCAGGTCGAGGCCGTTGCCGTCCTGCACTTCGGCAATGATCGCTTCCACCAGCACCTGCGGACGGCGGATATCGAGCTTGTCGATCACTTTTTCCAGCGAGTTCATCACGTTAGGCTGGGCGGTGATCACCAGTGAGTTGGTGGCTTCGTCGGCGGTGATATTCAGATCGCTGTTGGTGCTCGCCGTTTTGCTTTTCGCCGCCGGGGCTTTGTCTTTCAGCTGCTCGCCAATCCCGGTCAGTACCGGCACCACTTTGCTGGCGCTGGCATATTTCAGGTAGAAGACGCGGGTATTGCCTTCGTTGTTCTGCTCGCGATCGAGCTGATTCACCAGCGAGCGGGTGCGCGAGCGGGCATCTTCCGAGCCGCTGATCACCAGGCTGTTGGTCTCGTCATCGGCCACCACTTTCGTCGCCAGCTGCGGCGCGTTCTGGCCTTTCTGCTCTTCGTTGTTGAGGTTATTCAACATGTCGGAGAGCTCTTTGGCCGAGGCATAGCGCAGCGGGACAATTTCGCGACGCTGCATGCCGGAGCGATCCACGCGCTCCACCAGATCCACCAGCCGGTTCACCACCGAGGCTTTACCGGTCAGCAGCAGCACGTTGGAGGGCTCAAAATGGACCACGTTACCAATGCCGGAGGCATCGTTCAGCTGGCGCAGCAGCGGCGCCAGCTCACGCACCGGCACGTTTTCCATCCGCACCACGCGGGTGATGATCTCATCCCCTTTGCCGGGGTGTTTACTGTCCGCCAGCGGTACGCCCGCAGTGCGCGCCACCGTGGAGCGCACCACTTTCACCATGCCGTTATCCATCGGGATCACCGACAGGCCATACAGATCCAGCACGCTCAGGAAGAATTGATAATACTCATCCTCCGTCAGCACGTTATAGGTCTTCACCGAGACGTTGCCCTGAACGGACGGATCGACGAGGATCGTTTTATTCAGGTTACGGCCTACCGTATCGATAAATTCGCGAATATCGGTGTTCTTAAAACTGGCGCTAAAGTTCGCCGCCATCACGGAACTGGAAATAAAAGAGGCGGCTGTCAGCGCAATACATGCCCAGGGAAATTTCTTCATCTCATTACACTTGTTAATTGGTTAAAACATTAACCCGAATATTTTCAAGGTGAGCGTGGCGTCTGACTACGACTTCCGCTTCTCTCATTTTCGACCAGCTGGCGATAATACTTTTCGCCTGCTCCGCGCGCGTCATATCGACGGCGTTCACTTTCACTACCACATCGCCCTTTTCCAGCCCGCTATGGCTAAAAAAGGAGGAGGCATTTTTTGGCTTTATTTGATAGCCCTCGAGCTGACCCTTTTCGATATAAGGCTTCAGCACTAAATAATCGTCGAGATGTAAATTATCGGCCCCGGCATCGATTTTCGGCTTTATTGCCGGAGAGGGATTAATATCGCCTTTAAAATAGTCCGGGCGTTTTAACGCCAGCACCTGCCGGTCGCCTTCGTAATTCACCACCACGTTGTCGCTATTGATCTCTTCTATAAACGCATCGCTGTAGCCCGGCAGGGGGTCGCCTTCACGCAAACTCTTCTGTCCGCCAGGCGTTTTGATGACGGCGAAAGAAAGCCACGCCTCGTCGCTGCTGATGATGCCGTCGACCTCAGCCGAAAGGCTCTTTTTCGCCACCTGCTGCGTCACCGCCTGGTTAACCGCAGGCTGAAAAAGAGCAAAGGCCTGCTCTGCCTGCTGCGTACGGGACTGCGCGGACGCGTTATCCGGATCGGAATCAGCCACCTTTTTATACTCTTTAAAAACGACATACCCCTGCTGGCCGCTGAATATCAGCAGGACAAACATCACGCAGGGCGCAATATATCGGGAATAGAACTGCATTTTCATTTTAAAACTGACCTTTTAGTCAATGCAGGGATCAGCAGCCTGGCGCTGCACCTGAAAACCCGGAAATAGTAATAATGATGTGCCTCCCGCTCCATCGGGTTCGCCGTTAACTTTAATAAAGAAAATTATTGACCCAGCAAATAACCGATGTTAGCCAATCAGCACAGGTTATTTTTCTCCTCGGGCAAAATTGACCCCCTTCTCCCCTTCCCTTACTTTCCTGCCTGACATTTGGTCAATGAAATACAACGGTGAAGCGTTATGTTCCTCAGTCATTTTAAATTTACCCGCCACCCCTTCAGGAGCGCAGCCCGCCCCTGCGGCACATTCTTTGCGCCTTATCATCAGGATGTCTTCGGCATGCTGGCAGAGAAATCGACCGTGCCTGGCATTGTGGCGCTGTTTGGCGATGACGAGGAGCTGCTGAACACCTTCACCGCTCACCTGCTGGCGAAAAGCGCCGCCGGGGTGGCGGTTAATGCTTTTCCGAAACTGAACGCGAAGGGCCTGCTGTATAAACTCAGCGCCCAGGCAAAAGATGCCAGCAACAAAATTCACGCCATTGACGGTGTGCTGCGCCAGTGGCAGGAGAAATATCCGTCCTGTAAAAAATCCGGTCTGGTCCTGACTGTCGCGGCGGTACAGGCGATGCGGGATAACTGCTGGGAAGCGCTGGGCATGCTGCTCTCCCGGGCGCAGGAGTCTGGTCTGTCGTTAACGCTGGTCCTGACCGGTACCCCGGACCAGGAAGCGCGTCTGATGAACCACTCTGGCCTCGCGTCCCGGGTGCATACCCGCCATACCCTGCGCCCGCTTACCTGCCGCGAAGTGCTGAGCTATGTTCAGGCGCAGGCCGAGGAGCACGGGGCCGAAACCTCGCCCTTTATTCCTGCCCGCGTGCGCCGGATGCATGCCCTGACCAAAGGGTCGGTGAGCAAGCTGAACGCGCTGGCACACCTGTCGCTGCTGGCGGCCTGGACCGAGCGCGCCCCTGCGGTGGGAGCCCGTCATTTACGTCTGGCGGCGGGCGAAGTGCTGCCGCGTAAGACGCACGGCAAAACCCTGGCGACGGTTGGCCTGTTCGCCAGCGTGCTCTTTGCCGCCAGCGGCTGGTACTTCTCCTCCGCCATCACGGCAAAACTCCCTGTGCACCTGCCGGTGCCCGTGAGCTGGAAACAGCCTGTCCATACGCAAAAAGCGCCGGTCGTGCCGACGCTTGAGAAAGAGGTGGTCAATTCACCGGACGCCATGCATCAGCTCTACACCATGTGGGGCTACGATCCTTCCTCAGAGGAGGCGCTCTGCCAGAATGCCGCCCGGGTGAATCTCGCCTGTAAACAGGGGAACGCCGCGCTGACGGCGCTGGAAAAAGAGGGGTATCCGTGGGTGAGCGAGCTGCGAACCGGGGATCACCTCAACTATGCGGTCGTCGCGCGAGTAGGCGCGGATTCCCTTGATCTGCTGATGAATAATCGAACCTGGCAGGTGAAGCGCAGCTGGTTTAACGCCCACGCCACCGGGAATTACACCTTATTGCACCGACTGACGCCGGCAGGACAGGATGAAGTCGGAGCCGCCAGCAGCAGCAAGGATCTGGCCTGGATCGATACGCAACTCAGCCAGGCGCTGCATGAGCCTGAAACCCATGCCCAATCCTGGACGCAGGCGCTGGTGAAGCGCACCCGCGAATTCCAGGCGCAGACCCAGCTGAACGTTGACGGCATGCCGGGTGAAGAGACCCTGATGCAGCTGATGCGGGTGAATAACACGACGCCGACGATACTGACGCCGACCGCAGACACCGCGACCCACACCCTGGCGAAAGGAAAAACGCAATAATGTCTACTATTTGCCTCGCTGCACAGCGCAGCTTTAATACCGGCGAGGCGGTATGGTTCTCCTACCGCCTCCCCTCAATCAATAAAATACTGCTCAGAACTCTGGCCTGTTTATGCTGCCTGGGGGCAATTTTAATGGCCGGGCTGTACGCCCATATTTACTGGAATCTGCGGCATCCGGCGCCGGAACCCAAACCGGTGAGCGTCGCGCAGCCGGACACGAAGATTTCGGATATGCATTATGTGTACGTTTCAAAGCCGTTCCCGCAGCCGAAACCTGTACCCGAAAAATATACCGCGCCGCCGATGCCATCAGACGATCCTGACATGGATAAATCTTCAGACTGGCAGCAAGCCCCGGACAGTGATATTTCCAGTGAACCCTTGCCCGATGTCCATGGTGCTGAACAAGAGACAGATTCCGTGTCGTTAAAAGAGCGGTTTATGGAAGCGTTAAAAGAACAGCAGCAGGATATTTCGCAGGGGAAAGTGCCGGATGAACCGGTGGATGAGACGCAATCCGACACATAGACGGATAATCGGGTGATAAACCAGACGGCAGCGTTAAAAACGGAAAATATAGATACTCATATGCTAAAAAAATCCCCACCGGCGTTACCCGATGGAGATTCTTAGCAGATAATCAGTAGCGTTCTGGCAGGCTGGTAATATTTTTCAACTTACCTTTCTCGACCACTATATAGTGACCTTTTTTCAGGTCTGAGAGAATTTTAATAATGGTGCTGCGGGCCAGGCTGGTGTATTCCTGAATGTAATCGTAAACGTTAATATCGCGATTCTGGTGAACAATCAGTTCATTTATTTCGATAAGGAATTCACGAACTACGGAATAGGCGCTGCGAGCAACCAGAATGTCATCGCGCTTACTCAGCACGTCGATATACCAGATGAGGAGCTGGCTGAACTCTGGCCACAGGTTTTTCTCGCTGATAATACGTTCAAACTCTTCACGTTTGATGGTGCGGATAACGGTGGTGTCGCGGACCAGGCCGTACATGTGTGAGGCTCTGTTATAGATAGTGGAGATCCCTAAAAAACCGGCTTTGCGCATGGTAAACATGCTCAATTCATCAGAGCGTCGGCGAATTTCTATTTCGCCGCTGATCATAACGTGCACGTATTCAGAATCGGCGGTAATAATCTTCTGCCATTTCTTTAACGTTTTATCGGGGTAATCTGCTGTAGCAGCAATAATTGCGTCAATCGCCTTTTCCGGGCGACTATTTTTACAATATACGTTTAACATTATTATGCCTGTTTCAATTTTTATGGATAAAGCGAACCGCTGCGCCAGAAAAGTCACACCGGATAAATTCTTAGAAGTTTTTTGGGTGAGATTTACTCTCAAATAATATTTACTTTGCCAAATTGCTTAGCAAGCTATGTGTACATATTATATTCGGGTAAATTTAAGTCAATTAACTAAAAATGAATCGAGATTGAACTTAAGATTAATCTCAAGAAAAATAAGATAAAAATACGCAAGAAGCGGTTTTTTCAAGGATTAACCCTGTCCGTATTTCTCTAATAATGCTTCAGCGATGGCAATTGTTTCTATATCAGCTACACCATTCCATAATTGCGGTCTGAAGTGCATTTGAAAGGCCATAATTATCCGCTTCTGCTGTGCTTGTGAAATATTATCTGGCACATCATAGCCATAGCGGGATAATAAACTCAGCAGCGCAGCACTGTCCGCGGGTTGGTAAGGCGGTTGCCCGTTCAGGTAAAACGCCACCCGGGCGGGATCCGGCCAGGCGCCAATCCCCTGCTGCGCCAGCGCCTGCCAGGGGAACAGCGGCCCCGGATCGTCTTTGCGCTGCGGGGCGATGTCCGCATGGGCCACCACGTTCTGCGGTTTGATGTCGTAACGCTGAATAATATCCTTCGCCAGCGGGATCAGGGCGGCGATTTGCGCCGGTTCGAAGGGCACAAAGCGTTTCTGTCCGTCGATTTTTTGCCAGCCGCGGTTCTCCAGCTCAATGCCAATAGAGGTGTCATTTATACGCGTGGCGCCACGCCAGAAGCTGACCCCGGCATGCCAGGCCAGGGAGCCCTCAGGCACCAGCTGCCAGATCCGCGGCTTTCCTTTATACAGAGGCGGGATCGCCGGGATCAGATAGTGGGAGCTGACGTTTTTATCGGTCAACGTCGCCAGAGAGCTGTCAAAATCGTCGGCGGTGTAGTGAATAACCAGCACCTTGATGCGCGGATAGGCCGCCTGGGCCTGTCGCCGGGTATCCAGCTCATAGGCCCCTTTTTCAACAATCCCTTTTTCTGCCGCACAGCCTGCCAGCAGCAGAACCAGCAGGACGGGCGCAAATGCCTGCTTCATCGGCGCGTTTTCACCGCCGTACCGCTGACGCTGACCATCAGCATGCTGGCGTCTTTGCCGACGGTTTCGTAGTCGATATCGATGCCCACAACGGCGTCTGCGCCCATGGCTTTCGCCTGTTCACCCATCTCCTTAAAGGCGATTTCACGGGCTTTACGCAGCTCTTTTTCATAGGCGCCGGAGCGGCCGCCGACGATATCGCGGATCCCGGCAAAAAAGTCCCGGAAAACATTGGCACCGAGAATCGCTTCACCGGTCACCACGCCGCAGTATTCGCTGATGGGTTGTCCTTCCAGAGTGGGGGTGGTTGAAAATTGCATTTTCGTCTCCGTGTTACGTACCTAACCGTTTAAGAACAAAACCATTATCTGCTCGTTACGCTATCATTTAAAGGTTAGTTAATTATTGCAGCCTAATAAGGAAATCATCATGCGCTATTCTGCTTTGACGCTTTTAGTGCCTTGCGCGCTGCTGCTCAGCGCCTGCACTACGCCAGTCACCCCGGCCTTTAAGGACATCGGTACCCGCAGCGGCAGCTGCATTACCGGCGGGCCGGATGCCGTGGCTCAACAATTCTATGACTACCGCATTACGCACCGCAGCAACGACTTTACCGCCCTGCGCCCGTACCTGAGCGATAACCTGGCCCAGCTGCTGAGCGATGCCAGCCGCGATCCGCAGCACAGCAGCCTGCTGAAAGACGATCCGTTCTCCAGCCGCACCACCGCCCCTGAAAAGGCCGAAGTCTCCAGCGCCTCGACCATCCCGAATACCGATGCGCGCAATATTCCGCTACGCGTCAAGCTGACGCAGGGCAGCCAGACCTGGCAGGATGAAGTGCTGATGATCCGCGAAGGGCAGTGCTGGGCGATCGACGACGTGCGCTACCTCGGCGGCAGCGTCCACGCCCCGGCTGGCACGCTGCGCCAGTCGATTGAAAACCGCTAAACGGGCGCGCTTCAACCCGTTAAGCAGGTAAAACCCCGTAAAATGTCTGGCATTTCGTGAGGAATGCCGACATTTATTCTCGCCGACATTACCTTCCGCTATTTTGTGCTATGTTTAGATATAGATACGGTTTATATTTAACTTTTAACGCAGTTATATTGCATAACTATTCTGTCAACGGTACTATTTGCGGCCTCAATTGCTATAGATTGCCTGGATGAGTAAAGACTGCCCCGATGAGTATTCAACTAAACGGCATTAACTGCTTTTACGGCGCACACCAGGCGCTGTTCGACATCACACTCAATTGCCCTGAGGGCGAGACGCTGGTGCTGTTAGGCCCAAGCGGCGCGGGTAAAAGTTCGCTGCTTCGCGTCCTCAATCTGCTTGAAATGCCCCGCTCCGGAACCCTGGATATCGCGGGTAATCACTTTAATTTTGCTAAAGCGCCCTCTGAGAAAGCGATCCGCGATCTGCGCCAGAACGTCGGCATGGTGTTTCAGCAATATAATCTCTGGCCGCACCTCACCGTGCAGCAAAACCTGATTGAAGCGCCGTGCCGCGTGCTGGGCCTCTCCAAAGAGCAGGCGCTGGCGCGTGCCGAGAAGCTGCTGGAGCGTCTGCGCCTGAAGCCCTACAGCGATCGTTATCCGCTGCACCTCTCCGGCGGTCAGCAGCAGCGTGTGGCCATTGCCCGCGCCCTGATGATGGAGCCGCAGGTTCTGCTTTTTGACGAACCGACCGCCGCGCTGGACCCGGAAATCACCGCCCAGATCGTCAGCATTATTCGCGAGCTGGCGGAGACCAACATTACCCAGGTGATCGTGACCCACGAAGTGGAAGTGGCGCGTAAAACCGCCAGCCGTGTGGTCTATATGGAAAACGGTCATATCGTGGAGCAAGGGGATGCGCGCTGCTTTGCCGAGCCGCAGACCGACGCATTCAGAAATTATCTGTCTCACTAATCGAATCGAGAGAACGACAATGAAAAAAATAGTGATTGCCGCGCTGCTTGCAAGCGTTAGCCTCTCTGCCACCGCAGCTCAGACCATTCGTTTTGCCACGGAAGCCTCCTACCCTCCGTTTGAATCTATGGATGCGAATAACCAGATTGTCGGCTTTGATGTGGATCTGGCTAACGCCCTGTGTAAAGAGATCGACGCCACCTGTACTTTCGCTAACCAGTCTTTCGACAGCCTGATCCCAAGCCTGAAATTCCGCCGTATCGACGCGGTCATGGCCGGTATGGACATCACCCCGGAACGTGAAAAGCAGGTTCTGTTCAGCACCCCTTACTATGAAAACTCCGCGCTGTTCATCGGCCAGAAGGGTAAATACGCTTCTATCGACGCGCTGAAAGGCAAGAAAGTGGGCGTACAGAACGGCACCACGCACCAGAAATTTATCATGGATAAGCACCCGGAAATCACCACCGTGCCTTACGACAGCTATCAGAACGCCCGTCTGGATCTGCAGAATGGCCGTATTGATGCCGTCTTTGGTGACAACGCTGTAGTGACCGAATGGCTGAAAGCGAACGACAAGCTGGCCGCGGTGGGCGATAAAGTGACGGATAAAGACTACTTCGGCACCGGTCTCGGCATTGCTGTCCGTCAGGGCAACACCGAGCTGCAGCAGAAATTCAACACTGCGCTGGAAAAAGTGAAGAAAGATGGGACTTACGATTCCATCTACAACAAATGGTTCCAGAAGTAAGATCTGATGAACGAAATTTTTCCATTAGCAAGCGCCGCCGGGATGACCGTCGGCCTTGCCGTTTGTGCGCTGATTATCGGCCTGGTGCTGGCGATGATCTTTGCCGTGTGGGAGTCGGCTAAGTGGCGACCTGTCGCCTGGACCGGCTCAGCACTGGTGACCCTGCTGCGCGGCCTGCCGGAAATCCTGGTGGTGCTGTTTATCTACTTTGGTTCTTCGCAGTTGCTGCTGATGCTGTCGGACGGCTTTACGCTCAACCTGGGCGTGGTGCAGATCCCGATTCAGATGCAGATCGAGAACTTCGACGTCAGCCCGTTCCTGTGCGGCGTGATCGCCCTCTCCCTGCTCTATTCCGCCTACGCCTCGCAAACCCTGCGCGGCGCGCTGAAAGCGGTGCCGGTGGGACAGTGGGAATCCGGTCAGGCGCTGGGGCTGTCGAAAACCGCGATTTTCTTCCGTCTGGTGATGCCGCAGATGTGGCGTCATGCCCTGCCGGGGCTCGGCAACCAGTGGCTGGTGCTGCTGAAAGATACCGCGCTGGTGAGCTTAATCAGCGTTAACGACCTGATGCTGCAGACCAAAAGCATTGCCACCCGTACCCAGGAGCCCTTTACCTGGTACATCGTGGCGGCGGCCATCTACCTGGTGATCACGTTGCTCAGTCAGTACATCCTCAAGCGTATTGACCTGCGTGCGACGCGTTTTGAACGGAGACCAGGCTGATGCTTGAGTATTTACCCGAACTGATGAAAGGGCTGCACACCAGCCTGACGCTGACGGTGGCCTCGATTATCGTGGCGCTGATCCTGGCGCTGATTTTCACCATCATCCTGACGCTGAAAACGCCGGTGCTGGTGTGGATCGTGCGCGGCTACATTACCCTGTTTACCGGCACGCCGCTGCTGGTGCAGATCTTCCTGATTTACTACGGCCCGGGCCAGTTCCCGACGCTGCAGGAATATCCGGTGCTGTGGCATCTGCTCTCCGAGCCGTGGCTGTGCGCCCTGCTCGCCCTGTCGCTGAACAGCGCCGCCTATACCACGCAGCTGTTCTACGGCGCGATCCGCGCTATTCCGGATGGGCAGTGGCAGTCCTGCGGCGCGCTGGGGATGAGCAAGAAAGACACGCTGGCGATCCTGCTGCCGTACGCGTTCAAACGCGCCCTCTCTTCGTACTCCAACGAAGTGGTGCTGGTGTTCAAGAGCACGTCGCTGGCCTATACCATCACCCTGATGGAGGTGATGGGTCACGGACAGCTGCTGTACGGACGGACATACGATGTGATGGTGTTTGGCGCTGCCGGCATTATCTATCTCATCGTCAACGGCCTGCTGACCCTGCTGATGCGTTTAGTTGAACGCCGGGCGCTGGCCTTCGAACGCCGCAATTAAAACTGCATAAGGTTGATTTAAAAAAGACGGACAAGTCTAACTACTGTCCGTCTTTTTTTATTTCTCAAAAAATACTTAATCATTTTTATTGCATATAAATTCATTAGATGGCATTGTGACGTTCAGCCGCAGACACGGCATATAATGACAAGATTGACAGACGGGAGCTTCATGATGAAAAAGTTAGTTCTGGCCGCTTTACTCGCTACCTTCGCCGCTGGCGCCTCTGCCGCCGATAAGATCAGCTTCGGTGTTTCTGCGACGTATCCACCGTTTGAATCGCTGGATGCCAGCAACCAGATCGTCGGTTTTGATATCGACCTGGCAAAAGCGCTCTGTACCCAGATGCAGGCCGAGTGCACCTTTACTAACCACGCCTTTGACAGCCTGATCCCGGCCCTGAAATTCAAAAAATATGACGCGGTGATCTCCGGCATGGACATCACTCCGGAGCGTAGCAAGCAGGTTGCCTTTACCGAACCATACTACGCCAACTCTGCGGTGGTGATCGCCAAAAAAGGCCAGTACACCTCCTTTGAGCAGCTGAAAGGCAAGCGCATCGGCATGGAAAACGGCACCACGCACCAGAAATACCTGCAGGATAAGCACCCGGAAGTGAAAACCGTGGCCTATGACAGCTACCAGAACGCAATTATCGACCTGAAAAATGGCCGTATCGACGGCGTATTCGGTGACACCGCGGTGGTGAACGAGTGGCTGAAAACCAACCCGCAGCTGGGTACCGCTACCGATAAAGTGACCGATCCGCAGTACTTCGGCACCGGTCTGGGCATCGCGGTTCGTCCGGACAATAAAGCCCTGGTGGAGAAACTGAACGGCGCACTGAAAGCGATTAAAGCCGACGGCACGTATCAGAAAATCAGCGACCAGTGGTTCCCGCAGTAAGATTGATTGCCGGGTGGCGGCTACGCCTTACCGGGCCTACAGACTGTGCGGTCTGATGCCGGGTGGCGGCTACGCCTTACCCGGCCTAGGTACGGTGCGGTTTTGTAGGCCGGGTAAGCGTAGCGCCACCCGGCATTACTCAAAGCGGCACATAGAAGCGAAAACGCGCCCCTTTCGCCGCCTCCATCAGCCTGATCCCCCCGCCGTGTAGCTCCAGCATTCTTTTGACAATCAACAGCCCCAGCCCGCCGCGATTATCCCGCGAGGCCTGCTGGCTCAGCGCTGACGGCCGCATAAAGAGCCCATCGCGCAGGTGTTCATCCACCCCCGGCCCACTGTCGTTGACCTCAACCTGCAACTGCTCACCCTCCAGCCACACTTTAAGCCCGATTTCGCCCCCCGGCGGCGTATGGCGAATCGCGTTATCCAGCAGATTGGTGACCACCCGTTCGATCATCGACAGATCGGCATTGATCATCGGCAGCTGGCGCGGCACGTCGATATGCAGCCGAAGCTGGCGCGTCTCCACCGCCAGGTCAAACTTTTGCGCCACGTCGGAGATAAGCTCCCCAATGGCAAAGCGTTCGCGCTGAGGCTTGATGCTGCCGTGCTCAAGGCGCGCCAGCTCAAACAGCTGCTGCGACAGATGGCGAACCTTATGGCCCTGACGCAGGGCAATGGAGAGATAGTGCTGCGTCTCCTGCGCGGACAGGGTGCCGGATTTCAGCGACAGGGTTTCCAGATACCCCAGCAGTGAGGTCAGCGGGGTGCGCAGATCGTGGGAGATATTGGCGATAAACTCCCGGCGCTGCCGGTCGCTGTCGGCCAGCTGATCCCACTGGCTGGCAATCTGCTGCGCCAGCTCGATAAAGGTATTGCGCAGCAGGGCCACTTCGTCAGAGGGCGCGGCCTGCAGGGGCTGGGTGGCGAGCTGCTTGATGACGTGCATACTTTCGCGATCCAGGCCGCTCACCTCGTCGGTTAACTGCTTCACGGGCCGTGTCACCCAGTACCAGACCAGGCCGCCCGCCAGCGCGCCGAAGAGCGCCACCAGCAGCAGCGACCAGAGCACCGTGCTCCAGAGCGTTTTCTGCCACGCCTGCTCCGCCAGAGCGTTCAGCTCTTCACCCTGCAAAACGATATACAGATAGCCGCGCAGCACGCCGTCCTGATGCAGCGGCACGGCGCTGAAGACCTTCTCCCCGGTCAGGCTGCGCGGATCGTCCCCGTAGACCGGCATCATCCCGCCGCTCAGGAACTGCTGTACCGGCGCAACGGCGAGCTTCTGCCGTTTGATGTGCCCCGGCGGCGCGGCATCGGCGAGGATCTGCCCGTCCGGGGAGAGGACGTAGAGCTCCACGCTCGGGTTGTAAGTCATCAGGCGGTCAAACAGCGGCTTGAGCCGGGTGCGGTCGACCTGGCCGTTGGCATCCAGCAGCGTTTCCCGCTGGGCGATATGCTGTGCCAGCCCGCCGGAGAGGCGCTGCACCATGGCGTTGCCGTACTGCATGCTGGTCCAGAGCTGGACCGCGCAGGCCACCGCCGCACAGCCCGTCAGCAGAAGAATAAACAGCAGAGTGAGGCGGCGGATCATAGCGGACGTTCCGCAAACAGATAGCCTTTTCCCCAGACGGTGCGGATGATCTCCGGCTCGGCGGCGTCTTTCTCAATTTTTACCCGCAGGCGATTGATGTGGGTGTTGACGGTGTGCTCGTACCCTTCGTGCTGGTATCCCCACACCTGCTCAAGCAGGGCCAGGCGGGAGAAAACCTCCCCGGGATGACGGGCGAAAAAGTAGAGGAGATCGAATTCCCGTGGCGTGAGGTCAACCACCTCGCCACGCAGCAGCACGCTGCGGGCCAGCGGGTCGATGATCAGCCCGTGAGCGTTGATAAGCCCGGAGGTTTGCTGCCCCATCGCCTGCTGACGGCGGAACAGCGCCCTGATGCGCGCCACCAGCTCCTGCACCGAGAAGGGTTTCGCCAGATAGTCATCGGCCCCGGTTTCGAGGCCCAGAATGCGCTCGGTTTCGCTGCTGCGGGCGCTGATGATAATCACCGGCAGATAGTGGTCCCGGGCGCGGATCGCCCGGCAGAGGGTCAGCCCGTCAACGTTGGGCAGCATCAGATCGAGGATCACCGCGTCCCAGTGGGATTGTCCGAGCAGGTGCTGCGCCCTGCCCCCGTCCGCCTCGTGGGTAATCACGTAACCTTCGTCTTCTAAATTGAGACGCAGTAACGCGGCGATATCGCCGTCATCTTCTACCAGCAGGATCTGCTTCATCGGTCAGCCTTATTGAATCTTAACAGCTAAAGCTTACCTGATTTCTACGGCGGGAAACGTTCACATTTTGTTTAACATTGTGCGCGCTGATCCCCTCACCTTAACCCTCTCCCCATAGGGGAGAGGGAATACACCCCTCAGAACTTAACCAGCAGACTCAACACTTCATAGTGGGCAGTATGCGGGAACATATCGAACAGCTGCACCCGTTCAACCCGATAACCGGGCAGATCGCCAATGTCTTTCGCCATCGTCCGGGCATTGCAGCTGGAGTAGATAATAAACTGCGGCGCCATCTGGCTCAGGTAGTCGCACAGCGCCTTGCCGATGCCGCGACGCGGCGGGTTGACCAGCACCAGCTCCGGTACGCTGCCCTGCCCGGTGGCGAACTGCGTGGAGTCGAGCGCCTGGAAGTGCAAATTCGTTAACCCCAGCTCTGTGGCCGACTGGGTGGCGCAGGCGATCGCCTCGGCGGAGATTTCGATCCCGGTAAGCTGCATCTGCGGGGTGGCGCAGTGCAGACCAAAGCCGCCGACGCCGCAGAAGAGATCCCACATATGGTTAACCGGTAACTGACGCACCCAGTCGCGCGCCGTGGCGTACAGCTGGCTGGCGACGGTCGGGTTGGTCTGGAAGAAGCTCTTCGGGCGGATCCACAGCGGCACGTCGTTAAAACGCTCCGCCAGCGCCTGGGCGTCGGTGAGGAAGATCTCCTCCTCGCCTTCCATAATCGCCATATGCACCGGCTGAATATTGGCAGCGATCACCTTCAGCTGCGGCAACTGCTGTTGCAGCCACGGCAGGGCCGCGCGGAGCTGGGGCAGTTTGGCCTCTGAGCGCAGGACGAAGCGCAGCATCATCCCGCCATCAAGCTGGCTCTCGGTGAGCAGCAGGTATTTCAGCTCGCCGCGCTTACGTTCGACGTTGTAGGGCGTAAGACCCGCGCGGGCGATAAAGGGTTTCAGGACGGCAAAGATGGGGGCAAACGAGGCCGGATAGAGCGGGCAGTCGGTGAGATCGACAGGAGTACCGTCCCGGTGCAGCATGCCAAACAGCGGTTTTTCGACGCTGCCGCTGACCACCATTTTGGCTTTATTGCGAAACGCCTGCTCCGGCCCGCTGACCGGCGCGCACCACTCCGCCACCGGCATTCCGGACAGCAAGGTCCGGAGGTCGGCCATTTTGGCGGAAAGCTGAGAAGAGACCGGCTGTTCAATCCACTGACAGGAGCGACAGCGACCGGCGTCATAGAGTGCGCACTGCATAACGAAACCTTAATACGTCTGGGGGCAGCGATTATACACGTTATTGCAGATTGAAAAACCGTCGGCTGGCCGCAGGCACAAACAGCAGGCCGAGCACCAGCAGGTCGGGCAGTTTTTGCATCACCAGGGTGCGGAAGATCTCGCCTCTGGACTCGCCGGGAATGCTGAACAGCTCGGGATAGCCGTAACCCAGCGACGCGGCCCACAGGTAGCCGGTGGCGACAATCTGGGTCAGCAGATAGAGGATCCGCGCCCAGTTACGCCCTTTGACCAGCGAAAAGGCGCAGTAGATTTCGATAAACACCAGCATCAGGCTGGCGAAAAAGACCAGGGTCAGGTTCCACGTCTGCACGCTGCGGTGGATAAACTCGCTCAGCCCGCGCATGCCCAAAGTGTTGAAAATCATAAATACATCGAGGCAGCGGATCATGATAATGGCGAGCGCCGCCACCTGCACCAGGGCAGGAACGTTCAGACGGGCATGTGACCGGCTAGTTTTCGTGAAAAATCCCAACGTGATGTCTTCCATGAAACGATGCCGCGTTAACGCGGCATCCAATTACGCTTCTCTGCAGATTTTAGGAGCTTCAGCCGCGTCTTGCACGCTGGATATCGCGCTGACGCTGTTTTTCAGACCGCGCCATCAGATACCAGGCGATCATGCCGATGATGCCGACCACGCCGAGAATCAGCGTCGCCAGGGCGTTGATCTCCGGGTTGACCCCCATGCGCACGCTGGAAAAGACCAGCATCGGCAGCGTGGTGGCCCCCGGGCCGGAGACGAAGCTGGCGATCACCAGATCGTCCAGCGACAGGGTAAACGCCAGCAGCCAGCCGGAGATCACCGCCGGCATGATCATCGGCAGGGTGATGATGAAAAACACCTTCAGCGGCGTCGCCCCGAGATCCATTGCCGCCTCTTCAATGGAGTGATCCAGCTCGCGCAGACGCGAGGAGATCACCACCGCCACATAGGCGGTACAGAAGGTGACGTGGGCCAGCCAGATGGTGAGCATGCCGCGATCGGACGGCCAGCCAATGGCGTGCCCCATCGCCACAAACAGCAGCAGCAGCGACAGGCCGGTGATCACGTCCGGCATTACCAGCGGCGCGGTGATCATAAAGGCAAAGCCGTTGGCCCCGCGAAAACGACCAAAACGCACCATCACCACTGCGGCAATGGTGCCGAGAATGGCCGCCATCGTCGCCGCGCAGGCGGCAATGGTCAGGCTTAACCCCACGGCGCTCATCATCGCCTGGTCGTGGAACAGCTCGCCGTACCAGCGCGTTGACCAGCCCGCCCACACCGTCACCAGCTTGGAGCTGTTGAAGGAGTAGATCACCAGCATCAGCATCGGCGCATACAGGAACGTAAAGCCGAGCACCAGGATCAGGATCCGCCACGGAGAGCGCACTACCGGTAAGTTGTTCATCCGTGGTCTCCCATCTGTTTCTGCTGATACTTGTGGAACCACATGATCGGCACGATCAGCAGCAGCAACATCACAATCGCCACCGCCGAGGCCACCGGCCAGTCGCGGTTATTGAAGAACTCCTGCCATAGCACGCGGCCAATCATGATGCTGTCCGGGCCGCCGAGCAGTTCCGGGATCACGAACTCCCCCACCGCCGGAATGAACACCAGCATCGACCCGGCGATAATTCCGCCTTTGGTCAGCGGCACAATGACGCTGAAGAAGGTTTTCAGCGGACGGGCGCCGAGATCCAGCGCCGCTTCCACCAGCGAATAGTCGATGCGCGTCAGGGCGGTGTAGATCGGCAGCACCATAAACGGCAGATAGGCGTACACAATCCCGATATAGACCGCCAGGTTGGTGTGCAGGATGGTCAAGGGCTGATCGATAACCCCCAGCCACATCAGGACGTTATTCAGCACGCCGTTGTTCTTCAGGATCCCCATCCAGGCATAGACGCGGATCAGGAACGAGGTCCACGAGGGTAGAATTACCAGCAGCAGCAGGATGTTACGCGTTGAGGGTTTGCTGTGGGCCACCGCCCACGCCAGCGGATAGGCCAGCAGCAGACAGCAGAGTGTCGAGACGGCCGCCACCTGCAACGACTGCAGATAGGCGTCGAAGTAGAGCGGATCGTCGGTCAGCTGCAGGAAATTGCCCAGGTTGAGGGTGATCGCCAGCTGGCTGTCCGCCCACTCCACCAGATCGGTGTAAGGCGGGATCGCCCGCGCCATCTCCGCCAGGCTGATTTTGAACACAATCAGGAACGGCAGCAGGAACAGCAGGATCAGCCACAGATACGGCATAGCGATGACCAGCTTGCGGCCGTGGGCCATCTGAAGGCGGGTCAGCCAGCTGGTATCAATGCCCGCCGCAGCGCGGGTCGCAGGTTCAGGTTTGTTCATGGCCCTTCCTTATACCGTCAGCACAACGCAGCTATCGGCTTCCCAGCACAGACGCACCTCGTCACCCCAGGTCGGCAGCCCTTTGCGGTAGCGATACGTGTTCTGCAGCTGGGCGCTGATCATCTGGCCGCTCTTCAGGCGGACGTGGTAGATGGAGAGATCGCCCAGGTAGGCGATATGCACCACCTCCCCCACGGCAAAGTTGTAGCCATCGGCGGGCGGGGCATCGCACAGGGTAATTTTTTCCGGACGCAGCGCCACGTAGACCGGCACGTTATCCACCACCGAGTTATCCACCGCCACTTTCAGCGGGTGGATAAGCCCCGGGGAGTCGAGCACCAGCCCGTCTTCCTCACGCGTTTTCAGCAGCCCTTCGAAGACGTTCATGGAGCCGATAAATTCGGCGCTGTAGCGGGTGGTCGGGTGCTCGTAGATCTCTTCCGGCTCGCCAATCTGCACGAACTTGCCGCGGTTCATGATGGCAATACGACCGGCCATGGTCATCGCCTCTTCCTGGTCGTGGGTCACCATCACGCAGGTCACGCCCACGCGCTCGAGAATATCCACCACTTCCAGCTGCATACGGTCGCGCAGTTTTTTATCCAGCGCCCCCATCGGCTCATCGAGCAGGAGCAGTTTTGGCCGCTTCGCCAGGCTGCGGGCCAGGGCCACGCGCTGACGCTGACCGCCGGAGAGCTGATGCGGCTTACGCTTCGCAAACTCCTGCATGTGCACCAGGCTCAGCATTTCGGCCACGCGGGCGGTGATTTCTGCTTTTGGCAGTTTGTCCTGCTTCAGGCCAAAGGCGATGTTCTGCTCCACGGTCATGTGCGGGAACAGGGCGTAAGACTGGAACATCATATTGATCGGGCGCTGATACGGCGGCACCCGGGAGAGGTCAACGCCGTCCAGCACGATCTGCCCGGCGCTGGGCTGTTCAAACCCGGCGAGCATGCGCAGCAACGTCGATTTCCCGCAACCGGATGCGCCAAGCAGAGCAAAAATTTCACCTTTGTAGATAGTCAGGCTGACATCATCCACGGCGTTCTGACCGTCGAATGATTTGGTCAGGTTACGGATTTCCAGCAGCGGGGTCAGCGCTTTACGGGTTTTCGCCTGCGGGCGGGGGATCGCGTCGTTCACGGGGTGCTCTCCGGCATCAATCAAAATGGTGCAGGCGCACCAGAACGGTGCGCCTGTTGCCGGGGGCGCTGGGCTTTCCCGGCCTGGGACAAACGGTTATTTACCGCTTTTCACTTTGGTCCACGCGCGGGTACGCACGCGGTCGATCTTCGGCTCCTGCACGCTCAGGGTAAACATCTTGGCGCGCACGTCAGCCGGTGGGTAGATGCCCGGATTATCACGCACTTCGGCGCTGACCAGTTTGGTGGCCTCTTTGTTGCCGTTGGCATAGAAGACGTGGTCAGAGATGTGGGCGATAACCTCCGGACGCAGGAGATAGTTCAGGAACTGATAGGCTTCGTCTTTGTTTTTCGCATCAGCCGGCATGGCGAAGACGTCGAAGAAGGCCATCGCCCCCTCTTTCGGGATTGAATAGGCGATATTTACGCCGTTTTTCGCTTCTTTAGCGCGGTTAGCCGCCTGCCACACGTCCCCTGCCCAGCCGATAGCGACGCAGATATCGCCGTTCGCCAGGTCGTTGATGTACTGGGAGGAGTGGAAGTAACGGATATTTGGACGCAGCTTCAGCAGCAGATCGGTGGCCGGGCCGGTGTAATCATCCGCTTTGGTGCTGTTCGGATCTTTGCCGAGGTAGTTCAGCACGGTGGCAAAAATCTCTTCCGGAGCATCGAGGAACGACACGCCGCAGCTTTTCAGTTTTTCCAGATTCTCTGGCTTCAGCACCAGATCCCAGCTGTTGACCGGCGCATCGGCACCCAGCACCTGCTTCACTTTTTCGACGTTATAGCCGATACCGGTGGTGGCCCACATATACGGCATGGCGTATTTGTTGTCCGGGTCGTGTTTCGCGATAAGCTTCAGCAGCTCAGGATCGAGGTTTTTCCAGTCCGGCAGTTTGCTTTTATCCAGCGGCTGGAACACGCCGGCGGAGAGTTGACGTTCCAGGAAGCTGGCTGAAGGCACGACCAGGTCAAAGCCGGTGCTGCCCGCCATCAGTTTGCCTTCCAGAACTTCGTTAGAATCGAAGACGTCATAGACGACTTTAATCCCGGTCTCTTTTTCAAAATTGGCCACCGTGTCCGGGGCAATATAATCAGACCAGTTGTAGATATGCAGCGTTTTTTGCTCTGCCGCCAGCGTACCTGCGGAGACCGCCATCAGCGCGCCCGCAACCAGACCCGATAACCATTTTTTATTTAAAGCGATCATAGCGTTAATCCTTCTGAAAGCGCGTTAACAAACGCACCAAAAATGAACACTCTTAGTCTATGCAAGAAACGTGCATGATTTATCACTCCGCCAGCAGCAGAAGATGTTACTCAGGTGGCTGTATCTGCTCGCGTTTAACGGCATCGCAAGAATAAACTGTAGCTTGTCTCCGTAGCTATAGCTCAGATTAAAAAACGCCTTTTAACAATTTTTTATGCAAGAAGTATCTATGTGATAAGCCGAATTGGCGGGATGGCGGTGAATAATTCTTTAAAGAAAGGTTAAATCCAGCAGAAAAGAGGGTGTTATGCAGCCGCCACGACAGCGACTGCCTAAATGTCAGACAGGTTTAGTGCAGAAAATTGCCCGCCGATTCAGGCGGCTCTGCGCCCTCTTCCGCGTTGTAGAGCAGATGATGGGCGCTGGCTTCAAGCATCACCATCGATATCTGCTCTTCGCTCTGCTGGATAAAGGCCGCGAACTGCGGGAAGGTCAGCCCTACGGATGCGGAGAAAGACTGGCAAACCACCAGCTTTGGCAGATTATCATCCTGTATATCGAGAAATGCCTTCACCGTCAAAGAACTGGCATTGATGGCGGACAAATCCGATGCTAACGCCAGCAGCGCCGAGGGTTTGACCTCTGCCAGCGCGGAAAAAAGAATGACATCATTGATCAGATCGAGCTTGGCATCGAACACGCCGTCAAAGTTTTGCATATGCGGCAGATGCAGCGCCTGGCAGGTGTCGCATTCAAAAAAGCTGACGCCCATGTTATCCAGCCACTGGCGTAACGTATCAAGTGTCGGTACTACGAGTGAATCCATAACGGTGGAACCCCTTTAAAAAAATAGTGCCTGGCCCAGGCATCAATGCGCTGCAGGCCAGTTATCCGCCCGTTTTCAGGCAAAACTCCGGCGTGGCATGGCGTTCAATCCAGCCGATCATCTTCCCGGCGATATCAATCCCGGTGGTTTTCTCAATGCCTTCCAGCCCTGGCGAGGCGTTCACTTCCATCACCAGCGGCCCACGGTCGGCGCGCAGGATATCGACCCCGGCAACGTCGAGCCCCAGCGTTCTGGCGGCCAGCAGGGCCATCTCACGCTCGCGCGGGGTGATCTCCGCTACGCGGGCAACCCCGCCCCGATGCAGGTTTGAACGAAAATCGCCCTCTTTCGCCTGACGCTCGATGGCGGCGACTACTTCATCGCCCACCACCAGGCAGCGAATATCGCGCCCTTTCGCCTCCTGGATGTACTCCTGCACCAGAATGTGCGCATTCAGACCGCGAAACGCATCCACCACGCTCTCTGCCGCCTGGCGGGTTTCGGCCAGCACCACCCCAATCCCCTGGGTGCCCTCAACCAGCTTGACCACCAAAGGCGCGCCGCCGACCATCTCAATCAGATCGTGCGTGTCATCGGGGGAGTGGGCAATGCCGGTGATTGGCAGGTCGATCCCCTGGCGGGCCAGCAGTTGCAGGGAGCGCAGTTTGTCGCGCGCCCGGGTGATCGCCACGGATTCATTCAGGGGATAGCTGCCGAGCAGCTCAAACTGGCGCAGCGCGGCGGTGCCGTAAAAGGTGATTGCCGAGCCAATGCGCGGAATAACCGCGTCGAAATGCGGCAGCTGGCGCCCTTTATAGTGAATTGAAGATGCCGCCGGGCTGATATTCATATAGCAGGACAGCGGATCGAGGATTTCCACCAGATGGCCGCGCTGCTGCGCCGCTTCACGCAGGCGTTTACACGACCAGAGCGTTCCATCCCGGGACAATATGGCAATTTTCACCCTGCACCTCTCAGACATTACCTGGTAAAAGCCTGCGTATCATACACGCAGGCAGGCGCGGGATGAATGGACTTATCGCGTAGCCCAGCCCTGTTTGTGCAAATAGTCGAGAATAAACGGACGATTCTCTTTGATGATGGTGCGACGGATATGGTCGCTCCAGGTGTCGCGACGGTTGTTGGTGGCTCGGCTGAGGTAGTAATTCGCCAGCTCTTCGTCGTACTCCGCCAGCACCTCCGGGTCCACAGGCTGGTAGTGGTTTTCATGCACCACCATCGCCGCAGGCAGGCGCGGCTTAACGTCCGGGTTATCCGCGGGCCAGCCCAGGCACAGGCCAAACAGCGGCAGAACGTGTTTCGGCAGTTGCAGCAGCTCGGTCACCGCCTCAATGCTGTTACGGATGCCGCCAATGTAAACCCCACCCAGCCCCAGCGACTCTGCCGCCGTCATGGCGTTTTGCGCCAGCATTGCGGTATCCACCACCCCCAGCAGCAGTTGCTCAGCAAGGCCGAGCTGCGCCTCAGGGCAAATTTGCAGATGGCGGTTAAAGTCGGCGCAGAACACCCAGAACTCCGCCGCCTGGGCCACGTGCTTCTGCCCGCCGGTGAGGGTCACCAGCTGTTCGCGCATCGCCGGGTCGGTAATGCGGATGATGGAGCTGCACTGCAGGAAGCTGGAGCTGGAGGTTCCCTGCGCACCGGCAATAATCGCCTCGCGCTGGGCATCGCTGATGGGTTGGTCGGTAAAGTGGCGAATGGAGCGGTGGGAACGAAGAAGATCAATTACTGGCGTCATGCGGTCTCTCTGTTGGGCGTTACTGACAATATCGCCAGTATAGGCAAAGAACCGAAGGCTGTAATTGGCCAAACATAGCCTGAAGATATCAATCTGAGAGGCAGAACCTGCTTTTCATTACCGATAGTTATCGGCAATATAGCGTCATTCGCCGTCTGGCTTAGTTTCAGGAGAGAGAACATGTTTGCAGTAATTTTTGGACGTCCGGGTTGCCCATACTGCGTGCGCGCAAAAGATCTGGCAGAAAAACTGACCGCCGAGCGTGAAGACTTTAACTACCGCTACGTGGACATTCATGCGGAAGGCATCACTAAAGCCGATCTGGAAAAAACCGTCGGTAAGCCGGTTGAAACCGTACCGCAGATCTTCCTCGATCAGAACCACATCGGCGGCTTTACCGATTTTGAAGCCTACGCCAAAGAGCACCTGGGGCTGTTCGCTGCCCAGTAAGCCTTTCGCGCCCTCACTCTGAGGGCGCTTTTAGTCTCAGGCGGCGGTTCTCCAGCGCCCGACGCACAAACATAAAGAACAACGCCCCCAACGCACACCAGAAAATTCCACTCAGCAACCAGGCCATCTCCTGCACTATCGTGCGCGACGGGATAAACAGCAGGCGCAGCACCACCAGACAGATTGGCGCGGCGAGCATCGCCCCCACCAGCGGGCGGATGACCTCCCCTCCACGGGAAAGAAAGCTGGCGGCAGCGCCCGGCAGGGTAAAGAACAATAATCCCAGCTCAGGACGCCCGGCGGCAATAAATGCCCCTCTGACGTTAAACCTCAGGCAGACGCATACGCCGGTAAAAAGCAAAAAACAGCAGGCCACCCCAAACCAATTACGTTTAATATTCAAATCGTCCCCCTACTTCGCGGGCAAATTCATTTATCGTCCGATGGACACACAGTCAGATGAGTTATATGGCATTCCCTGCCCGAACGGCGCGTCGAAACGCAATCGCTGTCAGATGTTGCTGTCTGTTATAAATAAAGTAATAGTTTGGTATTATTTTGCGATATATATTATAGTGTGCGGTCAGGAGCCAGGCGCTCCTCAACGCTGGGCAAACAGTAGCCTAAATCACCTGTCCCTTCAACCACTTACTGGTAAACAAGAAGTTATCCTTCGTGAACATAAACGTCGCAGAATTGTTAAACGGCAATTACATCCTGCTGTTATTTGTGGTGCTGGCATTGGGCCTCTGCCTGGGTAAATTACGCCTGGGGTCAATCCAACTGGGTAATTCTATTGGCGTTTTAGTCGTCTCATTATTATTAGGCCAGCAGCATTTCAGTATTAACACTGATGCGCTTAATTTAGGCTTTATGCTGTTTATTTTTTGCGTCGGTGTTGAAGCTGGCCCCAACTTTTTTTCTATTTTCTTCCGCGACGGCAAAAATTACCTGATGCTGGCGCTGGTGATGGTCGGCAGCGCCCTGCTGATCGCCTTAGGCTTAGGCAAACTGTTTGGCTGGGATATCGGCCTGACGGCGGGGATGCTGGCCGGTTCGATGACCTCCACGCCGGTGCTGGTTGGCGCGGGGGATACGTTACGTCATCTCGGCCTGGATAACGCCCAGCTCTCCCTGGCGCTGGATCACCTCAGCCTCGGCTATGCCCTGACCTATCTGATCGGCCTTGTGAGCCTGATCGTCGGCGCACGCTATCTGCCTAAACTGCAGCATCAGGATCTGCAGACCAGCGCCCAGCAAATCGCCCGCGAGCGCGGTCTCGATACCGACAGCAAACGCAAAGTCTACCTGCCGGTGATCCGCGCCTACCGCGTCGGCCCGGAGCTGGTAGCCTGGGCGGACGGCAAAAACCTGCGCGAGCTGGGCATTTATCGCCAGACCGGCTGCTATATCGAACGCATCCGCCGCAACGGCATTCTGGCAAACCCGGACGGCGACGCGGTGCTGCAGATGGGCGACGACATCGCCCTGGTCGGCTACCCGGATGCCCACGCCCGTCTCGACCCCAGCTTCCGTAACGGCAAAGAGGTGTTCGACCGCGACCTGCTCGACATGCGCATCGTCACCGAAGAGATCGTGGTTAAAAACCACAACGCCGTTGGCCGCCGCCTGGCACAGCTTAAGCTGACCGACCACGGCTGCTTCCTTAACCGGGTGATCCGCAGCCAGATTGAGATGCCTATCGATGACAACATCGTCCTGAACAAAGGCGATGTGCTGCAGGTGAGCGGCGACACGCGCCGCGTGAAGACCGTTGCCGACCGCATCGGCTTTATCTCCATTCACAGCCAGGTGACCGATCTGCTCGCCTTCTGCGCCTTCTTTATCGTCGGCCTGATGATTGGGATGATCACCTTCCAGTTCAGCAACTTTAGCTTTGGTATCGGCAACGCTGCCGGTCTGCTGTTTGCCGGGATCATGCTCGGCTTCCTGCGTGCTAACCATCCGACCTTCGGCTATATCCCTCAGGGCGCGCTGAATATGGTGAAAGAGTTCGGCCTGATGGTGTTTATGGCGGGCGTCGGCTTAAGCGCGGGCAGCGGCATTGGCCACAGCCTGGGCGCGGTAGGCTGGCAGATGCTGGTGGCCGGGTTGATCGTCAGCCTGGTGCCAGTGGTTATCTGTTTCCTGTTCGGCGCCTATGTGCTGCGCATGAACCGCGCCATGCTGTTTGGCGCGATGATGGGGGCCCGTACCTGCGCCCCGGCGATGGAAATCATCAGCGATACCGCGCGGAGCAACATTCCCGCGCTGGGGTATGCTGGCACCTATGCTATCGCTAACGTGCTGTTAACCCTCGCGGGGACGCTAATCATCATCATCTGGCCGGGGCTGGGATAAAAAAAATTTGCGCAATGGCGAAAAAATTTTCGCTATGCGCAGAACTTTTCCCCCAGACGTCAGTCATAACTATTGCCACTGCTTTTCTTTGATGTCCCCAATTTGTGGAGCCCATCAACCCCGCCGTTTTGGTTCAAGGTTGATGGGTTTTTTGTTGCCTGAAATCCGCCCCCTCACCATTCACAACGTCGCTTCCCATCAGCCTTCCCACCCTTTCCCCAATTAGGTGTTACGCTTAACTGTCAGCTAAATTCATCCCGAGCCCAAGGAGCCCCAATGCTCGCGTTGTACAACACAGTGATTGTGCTTTTAACCGTTGCCGCCATGGAGTTAATCGCTGCCCTTGCCCACAAGTACATCATGCATGGCTGGGGATGGGGATGGCACGAATCGCATCACGAACCGCGCACGGGCTGGTTTGAGGTGAACGACCTCTACGCCGTGGTGTTTGCCGTGCTGGCGATTGTGCTGATTGCGTTGGGAACCTGGGGCATATGGCCGCTGCAGTGGATTGGGGCCGGGATGACGGCTTACGGCGCGCTCTACTTTATAGTGCATGACGGGCTGGTGCATCAGCGCTGGCCGTTTCGCTATATTCCCCGTAAGGGTTATCTCAAGCGTCTTTATCTGGCGCACCGTCTGCACCACGCGGTACGGGGCAAAGAGGATTGCGTCTCCTTTGGTTTTCTCTATGCGCCGCCAATAGACAAATTGCAGGCCACGTTACGCCAGCGCAAGGCGCATCGCGCGGCTAGCGAGGGCGCTGCCAGAGCCCGGACGGGCGCGGCGTCGGCGTCGCAAAACGAGAAGTAAGCGCCAGCCCGGCGCCTTTCAGCAGTAAGCCTGCTTTCTCAAGGTCGCTGGTGCCCTGCCGGGTATCCCAGGCGCGGGCCCCCGCCGCGCTCACCTTCACGCCAATTTCGCGGTACACCCCGTGCGCCGAGGCAATTGCCCATGCGGATCGCAGGGGCAGCCCGGCCAGCCCCTGCCGGGCAGAGGCATAATAAGGCTCGGCTTCCGCCACCAGCCTCTGGGCAAGAGCCGCCAGCGGTTCGCGGGTCTGCGATGCGGCAAGCGCCTGCGGGTCGATTTTCGCCTCTGCCAGCCATTGAGCGGGCAGATAGCAGCGGCCAACCCGGGCATCATCGACAATATCCCTTGCGATATTGGTCAACTGGAACGCCAGGCCTAAATCACAGGCGCGATCGAGCACCGCCTCGTCGCGCACGCCCATCACCCTCGCCATCATCAATCCGACCACGCCCGCCACGCGATAGCAGTACTGCAGGGTGTCGTCTAACGTCTCGTAATGGGTCTCGCGCACGTCCATGGCAAAGCCGTCGAGATGATCGTACGCCAGCTGGAGCGGGATGTTGTGGCCCAGCGCCACCTCCTGAAAAGCAGCAAAGGCGGGCTCGCTCATCTCCGCCCCCTCCCAGGCGCGTCGGGTCTGGTTTTTGAGCATCTCCATACGCTTTTCTGCCTCGGCGCTGTCCACAGGCGCGGCGCTAAACCCCAGCTCCTGCCCGTCGATCACGTCGTCGCAGTACCGGCACCAGGCGTAGAGCATCAGCACGCTGCGTCGGGTGGCGGGATCAAAAAGCTTCGCCGCGGTGGCAAAACTTTTCGAGCCCACGGCGATGGTGTCGGTGGCGTGATCCATCAGGGTCGTGTTCATCGGGAGAGCGCCTCCAGCATCAGTCCTGCCGTCGCTTTTGCCGAGCCGATCACTCCGGGGATACCGGCTCCCGGATGCGTACCGGCGCCGACCAGGTACAGATTGGGGATCCGGCTGTCGCGATTGTGCGGCCGGAACCAGGCGCTCTGGCGCAGGATCGGTTCGACCGAAAAGGCGGATCCCAGATGCGCACCCAGCTGGTCGCGAAAATCAAACGGGGTAAACATGCGGTGGGTCACCAGCTGGCTGCGCAGCCCCGGCATGTAGTGGGCTTCGAGATAAGCAAAAATCCTGTCGCGCAGGCGCGGCCCCTCGACGGCCCAGTCGAGATCCGCCGTGCCTAAATGGGGCACCGGGGCTAGCACGTAATAGCTGCCGCAGCCCGGCGGGGCCAGGGAGGGATCGGTGACGCAGGGGGCGTGAAGGTAGAGGGAAAAATCCTCCGCCAGGGCGTTTTTATTGAAAATTTCGTCGATCAGCGCTTTGTAGCGCGGCCCGAAACAGACCGTATGATGG
Organism: Enterobacter sp. MF024; assembly: GCF_005843915.1. NCBI lineage: Bacteria > Pseudomonadati > Pseudomonadota > Gammaproteobacteria > Enterobacterales > Enterobacteriaceae > Enterobacter > Enterobacter sp. MF024. The sequence continues at coordinate 176,172 of NZ_VCBB01000003.1, forward strand.
GCCAGATCGTGCTGCTTGTTCAGGCCAAAATAGAGCACAAACAGCGAATTACTCATGCGTTTGCGCTTAAGGGACGCCGCACGCGCCGCCCCCGTCGGATGATGCCCCAGCAGCTTTTCATAGGTATGCACCACGTCGGCATTGGAGGCCACCGCCGCGGTCGGGATCGTCCGGCCATCTTTCAGCGTCACGGCGCTAATGCGATCCCCCTCGGCCTCCAGCCGGGTCACCTCTGCATTCAGTTGAAGTTCGCCGCCCAGATCCTGATAGAGCTTCACCAGCCCCTGCACCAGCGCCCCGGTCCCGCCGCGGGCAAACCAGACGCCCCACTCACGCTCAAGGGCGTGGATCAGGGTATAGATCGACGAGGTGGCAAACGGATTGCCCCCCACCAGCAGGGAGTGAAAGGAGAACGCCTGGCGCAGCTGTTCGTTCTCGATAAAACGCGAGACCATGCTGTAGACGCTGCGCCAGGCCTGCAGACGGGTAAGCTGCGGCCCGGCGCGGAGCATGTCGCGAAATGAGAGGAACGGCACCGTGCCGAGTTTGAGATACCCCTCGTTAAACACCTCCCGGGAGTAGGCGTGAAACTTGCGATAGCCCTCCACGTCGCGCGGATTGAAACGGCGGATTTGCTCTTCCAGCCGGGTCTGCACGTTGTCGTAATCAAACACTTCGCCCGTCTCCCAGCACAGGCGATAGAAAGGCGTTACCGGCAGCAGCTCGACATAATCCGCCATGCGTTTGCCGGCCAGGGTGAATAGCTCTTCGATGGCGCTGGGATCGGTAATCACCGTCGGCCCGGCGTCAAAGGTGAAGCCGTTATCCTGATAAACGTAGGCGCGCCCGCCGGGCTTATCCCGCTGCTCCAGCAGAAGGGTGTCGATGCCCTGCGCCTGCAGCCGAATGGCCAGCGCTAATCCGCCGAAACCGGCGCCAATAATCACTGTTTTATTCATGGTGAAACGCTCGCATCCGGGGAGTGAGTTTCAGTATGGCGAGCATCGCTTCGCCGACGGGAACCGGGGGCTTACCTGCCAGGATCCGCGCTTTATCGGCCAGGGTTATCTGCCCGGCGTAAAAGCGGGCGATCAGCCCTTCGTTAAGAGAGTAAAACCGCTGCATCACCTGCCAGCGTTTATCGGCATCCCCCGCCAGGAACAGCATGCGGTTAAGGGTGCGGAAAAAGCGCTGCTCGCGCCACTGGCGCAGGGCGTAGCGATGAATAACAGAAAAAAGTGCCGCCGCGTCGATCTCCGCGCTTGCGGCAATGGCCTCGGCCAGCGCCACCGCGTGGGGCAGCGAATAGCCGGTGGTGGCATGAAACAGCCCGGCGCGCAGGCCGCTGCACGGCTGTTTAGCCTTCTCCTGCCAGCTGGCCGGGAAATCCCCCGCCAGCATAATCGGCAGATGGCCCTGCTCTTCACGGTTGAGGCGCTCCAGCGCCCAGCCCTGCTGACGGGCATAGTCAGCGATGTTTTGCCGGGCGACGTCCAGATCCAGGCGAGCGGCGTCAACGTAGTGGGTGTCTTCGATTAAGAGTTCAGTGGCGGAAAGCGGCAGCGTGTAGACAAAGCGATACCCGCCCTGCTGGTTGACCGTGGCGTCCATCAGGATCGGTCGCGTCAGGCCGTGAGGCTGGCTCAGACGCCACTCTTGCCCGAGAAAGGACTGGCTGCCGGTGTGGAGATGCCTGTCCGGCCTGTAGCCCCGGCCATCGATGACCGCCCGGGCCTGCAGTGTTGTGCCGTCGGCAAGCGTCACCGACGTCGGGGTGAGCGCGGTGATAATGGCGTGGGTATGCAGAGTGTCGCCACAGGTGCCGGTCAGCACATCGGCAAAACGCGTGGAGGTGATGCTGAGATACTCTCCGGCAAGGGTACGGCTGAGTCCGGGAAAGCGGACGTCGTAGCCCTGCCAGCGGTGCGCCACCAGCGGGGCCACCCACTGATGCTGTTCCGGAGTAAGGTCGGCCTCATGAAAGGACCAGGTGTGATTCCCCCCAGGCTGGCTGTCGACCTCGAGGAGCAGCACGCGCAGTTCGGGGCGCTGCTGTCGCAAGCGTAAGGCAATCAGCCCGTTTGCCAGCCCGCCCCCTGCCAGGATGATGTCCCACGCTGGCGCCATCAGGTCTGGGCCACCAGCGTGGCCTGACGCAGCTGCGCCAGGTTTGCGCTCCCGGTGCAGAAACAGGCGACGCGCAGCTGGTCGATGATCACCTGAAAATGGTCGATAACCGCCTCGCTGGAGGTCAACGCGCTGTGCAGCACTCCGGCGGCCTGGCCCACTACGCTTGCGCCTAAGCGGATCGCTTTTGCCACCTCGATGCCGTTGGCGATCCCGCCCGAGGCCACCAGCGGCATGTCGGGCAGCGCCTGATGCAGATCCTGCAGCGCCGTCGCGGTGGGAATGCCCCAGTCGGCAAAGGCCATCGCCACTTCCCGGGCATGCGCAGTGACGGCGCGTTCGCCCTCCACCGCCGCCCAGCTGGTGCCCCCGGCACCGGCAACGTCGAGCATCGCCACGCCCGCCGCAGCCAGTTGGCGGGCTACCGGCACCGAAAGCCCGTTGCCCACCTCTTTGACCACCACCGGGACATGCAGCGCCTCCACGGTGCGATGGATAGCGTCGATAACCCCGCACCAGTTGCGATCCCCGCCGTGCTGCAGCGCCTCCTGCAGCGGGTTGAGGTGGATAATCAGCGCATCCGCCGCGAGGGTCTCGACGGCGCGCTGGGCATAGTCGAGCCCCTGTCGCCCGGCGATTTGCGCCGCGCCGAGGTTCGCCATCAGCACAATATCCGGGGCAAAGGCGCGCAGCTCGCGCGTCAGGCCGTGCCTGGCCTCGCTCTCAAGCGCCACGCGCTGGGACCCTACCCCCATCGCCAGGCCCAGCGCCTGCGCGGCGGTGGCCAGATGCTGGTTGATCTGGCTTGCCCGGCGGGTGCCGCCGGTCATGGAGCTTATCAGCAGCGGTGCGTTCAGGGTGCGGCCAAACAGCGAGGTCGAAAGGTCAATCTCATCAAGGTGCAGTTCGGGCAGGGCGCAGTGCCCGAAACGCCATTTTTCGAAGCCGCTGGTACACTTTTTTGTGCCGGGCGTGCCGTTCAGTACGATATCGAGATGATCGCTTTTACGTTGCGACAGGCTGCTCATTGACACTCCGACAGGGATAACGACAGGCTCTGGCTGATCAGCGTCAGCTGTTTTTCAAACCAGGCGTGAACATAGTGCCGGGTGGTATCTCCCGGCTGACAGGCGGTCGCGAGATGCTGATCGGCGCTGCGCACGTGCTCGCGCAGGCGCAGGAACACGCTTTCGGCGCCGAGTACGGCGACCAGCGTCGATTTATCTTTATCCTGATGGGGATCTTTGCCGTTAGCGTTTGAACCATCCGTCAGGTCATCAATCAGCTGGAAGGCCTGGCCGAGGTCGCGGGCGAAAAAGCGCAGACGCTCACTCACCTGAGGCGGTGCGTCGGCCGCAATGGCTGCCAGCTGCAGGGTGGCGTTGAACAGGCTGCTGGTTTTGAGCTCGTTGGTCAGCAGGATCTCATCGGCATTTCGGCTCTGACGGCTCTCGCTTAGATCGCGAAACTGCCCCTGCACCAGCCCCATATGTCCAACCGACGACGAAAGCTCAGCCGTCGCGCGCGCTTTAACCTCATGGGTCAGCAAAGGCGCGCGGGAGATAACGCAAAAAGCGTGGCTGAGCAGCGCCACCGCCGCCAGGATCGCCACGTGTTCGCCATACTGATAGTGAATCGTCGGCCGCCCGCGTCGGAGCGTGGCATTGTCCATGCAGGGCATGTCATCGAGGATCAGGGAGGCGACGTGGACCATCTCAATGGCGCAGGCCAGATCGAGAAGGCCCGTTAAATCGGTTTTATAGCCCATATCCCGCGCCGCCAGCAGCAGCAGCAGGGGGCGCATTCGCTTACCGGCGACCAGCGTGGCATCGCGCATGGCGGCATAGACCTGCCCTTCCTGCTCCCCCGCGGGCAGAAGGTGTTCGAGACGTTGCTCAAACGCAGACAACAGCATTTTTACATCATCTTCATGACTAAGGGTCATAGTGGCTTCCCCGGTGTTTGGTGGCGACGTCCGCAGAAGAGGTAAAAAACGCTTGCCGCAGGATGGTTTACAAAGCGTAGCGTATCCTTCTGCGTTTTGTTGCCCCGCGGGAGAAGAGAAACCAAAGATGAAATGCAATTCCATTAAAATCAGGTAATTAAAATTAATAACTCGCAGTAAATTGCACAAAAATTTACATTTGTAGAGATTTTCAGCTACCCTGACTCTCCTCGTCTTTCCCAAAGGCTAACCGCAGCGCGTACCGGCGGAGATCCTCAGGCCAGCCGGCAATACACGCCATAAACGCCGCCTCATCGTCGGCAAACAGCGCGCGAATGCCCTCCTCATAGCCAAAAAGATCCCCCGCCATCTCGTACATAAAGTGATAGGCGCGATCGTGCCGCTGACGCTTGTTATCCACCGGTTTGGCGGTTTTCCTCGCCTGATCGATAAGCCTGCGCAGCGTGGCGGACGCTCCGCCGGGTTGCGTGGCCAGCCACTCCCAGTGACGGGGCAACAGGGTCACCTCTTTCGCCGACACGCCCAGTTTTGGCCGTCCGCGGGATTTAACAACGTTGCTTTCCGCCAGCTCCGGGTAAACCGCCAGGGCGCTGGCAATATCCCCGTTAACGTGAATATCGAGGCGTTTTCCGCTGCGATCGTTAAAGATGAAAACGGTTTCACTGCCGATGTTAGCGGATTGTAGCTGCTGCAACAGTTCGCTCAGGCTGCCGTGCGCGATTTGCTGGTTCCGCCAGAAGGCGGTAAGGGTGATAGCGGGCATGTTTTACCTTTTTATCCGGGTAAAAATATAAAGCCTGGAGCAGGCTTTACTCCTCGTCAATTTTACCCGGGTAAAAATATGTCTCACGCGGTCTGGCGGGGGAGATTAAGGGCGTCATATTCGTTTGAAGAAGAACGGTGGCGGGCGGAAAAGTTAAGGCTAACGCATCTGCAAAATAATAGCGCTGACTAAAATCTCAGTTTTCCTGATAAAAATTCTGCTGCGCAAATATTCGCCGAAGCGCATTCAACCGGCGTAAATCATCCCCGGTGACTACCAGAATTGGAGATTGACGCATTCTTTTAAGATGTTAAATTTTTTGAGTTTTTTCTCATGGACGAGCGCCGTGCAATATCCAGCGCAGCGGACAACCCTGTTTTTCCTCCATCAGAATACGTTTTTCTGGCCGATCTTCTCTTAAGGGAAATCTATATAGCGATCGCCGAAACCACCTTCGACAAAATACCTGTGCCACACCGGTAGCGTTGCCCCTTAATAAAAAAACGAACACAACGGAATTATTTAATGCGTATGTCACTCCATAACCTCCCTCTGCGTAGCTTGCTGGTACTGGCCGTCATCATCGCATTAAGTGGCTGCTCCATGCGTTACGACAAAAACGGCAAAATCCTTTTCAAAACCGATCTGGCGAGCGTGCTGGGTAACGAAGTCGGTCAGTTCACACTGGCAGATGGTTCAACGGGGGCGTTAAGGGAACTGAACGGCCGCTACAGCCTGAAATGGAGCAATCTGATGATTGAGCGCCCGCTGGAGGGGGTGAGCTGGGCGCGGATCGTCAATCAGTATCACATCGAAGGGCATACGCTGCTGCTGGTGAAAGTGGCGACGCCCTCCTGCCCGGCGCAGTATCGTCTGGTCGACCTGCAAAATACCCGTTCGCAGGAGTGGGCCTTCACGGGAGTTTGCGATACCGGCCCGGATATCACCGCCAGCGCCGACAAACTGCAGCTGAACTTCGCCACCGACAACCGTATCGAACAGTTCAACTGGCAGCATGGCGAGGTCTACCATCGTCGCCTGCCGGTTCAGAAAGCAAAAACGGTGCAGAGCAACACCCGCGAGCAGACCAGTACGACCCGCAAAGCCAAAGCACAGCCCGTGGCGAAGCCGGTAAAGCGCACGCCGACAAAAGCGGTGGAACCTCTCCCACCTAAAGTTGCTCAGCCAGAGCTGGACAATTCCGTGCCAAATGAGATCTATGCCCCGACCAAAACCCGCCAGACCAGCCTGGAGCTTAAGTCATGACTGAGCAGGTGCAGCAAAAAACCTGGCCGCAGGACCGGATCAAGCGTTCGGCCCTCCCCTCCTGGCAAAACTGGCTGGTGACGGGCATTACCCTCACCTATCTCATCTGTGAACTGGCGTTCAACTCCCGCCTGCTGGACCTGGTTGGCAGCGTGTCGACCGCTGAAGAAGTTCACAATATGGAACGCTACGGACGGACATTAACCGCCATCGCCGCAGCGCTGCTGGCGTTTCAGTTCTCGCTCATGGCCATTGTCCGACTGAAGAAAAAAGGCCGCTTGCCGAGCGCGAAAGCGAGTATTGGCGCGGTGCTGCTGATCTGCCTGGTGACCGGTACCGTCACCTGGCATGCCGTGGAGTGGGTGATTGAACGCCAGGTTTCAAAAAGCACCGGGGAGTTTCGTCAGATGTCGCTCCTGGCGCAGCTTTACCAGCATGCGTTGATTGAAGGACAGCAGACGCTGCAGGGCATCCCGCTGGAGAGCAACGGCAGCCAGGTGCAAACCTGGACCAGCCCTTCAGGAAAGGCATTTCTGGCAACGCTGCCGATCCTGCTGAGCGCCTCCGACCGCTACCGTAATTTGCTGGAAAGCGGTATGGAGCAGAACTTGCGCGACAACATCAGCGCCCGGGAGGGCGGCGTCCTCGGCTATTACAAAGCCTGGCAGCAGGCGCGTGAAGAGGTGTACAAGCAGTTCACTGCCTATTACAACGATGAGATGGATATCAGCGAAACGGTGCGCCAGGAGCAGTCCAGAGCCTGGCAACGCTACGAGCGCTCGCTCGAGGCGAAACGCCTGAAAACCTGGAACGTGCCACGCCGTTACTACGCCAGCGTGCGCAACCATGTTCGCGGACAGGGCGTGCCCGTCACCGGTGACTGGACGCCGTCCGACCGCGCCGGTTTTAACGCTGCCGTGGCGAAAGCCGCAAGACAGAAATATCTCGCCCAGCGGACCGTGGTCTATAAAGGCGTCACCCTGCCTAAACGACTCGACTGGGCCGTCTTTTTCCGCCAGGAGGTGGTGCAGAAAGAATTACGCCAGAAGCTGCTGCTCCCGGCCGGTACGCGAGTGCGTGAAGAGTATCCGCTTACCGACAAGCTAAAAAGTTTTGCCTTAGAGTTGCACGCCCCGCATCTTGACGAGGCAGTAAGGCAACAGCTCCCTGAGCTACGCGCGGCGGCAACAAGCTATAGTCCGGGCGGCGTCAATGAAAAGCTGGGGGAAGATGCGGCGCGTGCCGTAATTGTGCCGCCGGTTGCGCTGATCTTCTCTCTGGTGGGTGCCCTCACCCATCTGGCTAAGCTGCTCTATTTGCTGCTGGTCCCCCTGACGGCGGCGATGTTGACCCGCCGCACCTCGCGTACCCTGTTCTTTATGAATCATCACCCGCTGCTGTTCCCGGTGGGGCTGATTGCAGCCCTGCTGGTGACGTTCAGCGTCATTAATAACGACATCACCGAATCACAGGCCTATCAGAACTTAAAGGACGGATTAGCAGGAGCCAGGATCTCGATTACTGATGAACCCCTGCCCCTGAGCGGCGGGACGGTGCTGCGCGTTGTTCATGCCGTCAGCATCGGGCAAAGCTACAGTTATCCGATTAACCAGTTCCTGCGAGAAAACGTGCTGCTGGGGTTTGATTTTGGCTATAGTTCGCGCCATGAGTAGGACTCAGGGCGGGGATAGCCCCGCTGTTAAATTGATTTCAACTGCAGATAGTGAAAGAACTTTTCCATTCCCGGTATTCAGGATGAATGATAGACTTGCGATGCAGTTAACTTATAAGTTTCATATAAATCCTGCCATTCACGATACTGTTTTTATTCAAGGCTGATAAATGAATTTGTCTACTATTAAACCCAGATATGACTGGGTAGATGCCATGAAGTTCTTAGGGATATCGGCAATATATTTAGGGCATTTAGGGACTTACGCAGGAAAACTTTATCCTTTTGTCTTTAGTTTTCATGTGCCACTGTTTTTCTTCGCGGCCGGATTCTTTGCAGCCCATAAAGCGAAATCAAATTTCGTCCAGTTTACGATCAATAAAGCCAGGCGACTGCTCCTGCCCTACTTTGCTTTTGCCTTTATGACATTGCTGATAACCGGGTTGGGATCGGGCAGTGGTATTGAAGGATTAAAAGGAAGCGTCATTGAGATTATCTTTGGCATCCGAAACGCGCCTGCGGTCGGCAGCCTTTGGTTTATTAATTGTCTGTTCACTATTTTTATCATCGACTTTATCTTTTCGAGAATCACGACAAACCCTGTCGTGCTGCTCATCCTGTCGTTGATTGCCTATGTGTTATCACAAACTGTATTAGGGCATAACCCTTTGGTTGATCCCAAATGGATTTTTAACGTTGACTCCGCGTTAGCGTACTGGTGGTCACTTGCCGCCGGGAGATGCTTGTTCAGCACGCTGCAGAACAGTAAGGCATTTTCCAAATCCGTTCCCGGTGCGGTCTTATTTGCCGTTTTGGGGTTGATCACTGCGTATCAATTGTTCAATTCAGGTTCACTGCTCTTAGCTGTTTTACAGAAAATTCAGCCCTCGCTTGCAGGTTATGCGGCTGTTGGCATGTTTAATAACATCTTCACAACGCTGTGTTTAATACTGACCTGCGTGTTTGTTGCAAAAGCGATTTGTGAATCAAAGTATGTTATTAACGTCGGGAAAAATACGTTAAACATTTGCGGCCTCGAATATATCGTTAAATCGCTGATTCCTTTATTCATCGGCTTACTGGGACTGCAATTTACTATTCCAAACCCGCTGGCGGCTGTTATTTATACCTGCATCTGCATCTACGTCGCGCATAAAATTGGCGTATGGCTGTCGGACATTATCCGCGGTCCGTTCCTCATTAAATAAATCAGGCCCGTCATGTACCCTGGCAGGGTACATGACGGCGCTTTCAGACTGCACTCTCCCCTGCAATCCTTCCCACCATTGCCCTGAGCTCTTCCCGCGATAATGGCTGTCGGTCGGTAACAAAGTGCAGGGTCATCCCTTCGATAAAGGCATCCAGCGCGCGAGCGGTGACTGGATCAAACCACTGCTCCAGCACGGTCTGGCTGGTTTTCATCCAGTCCTGCATCACGGTTTTTAACGACGGGCTGCGGTTCATAAAGGCGTACAGCTGGTACATCAGCTCCATATTGTGCGGCGTGGTGACTTCAGAGCTGTAGATCAGGGTGGTGATGGAATCACAGGCCATTTCCGGGCCCGTTACACCGGCAAAAAACTCGCGGTACTGCACCGACATCTGCTGCGTAAACCAGGTAAAGGCCTCTTCGAGCAGCGCGTCCATACCGGCAAAATAGTAGGTCATCGACCCCAGCGGCACCCCGGCGCAGCTGGCGATTTTGCGATGGGTGACGGCGTTCAGGCCGTGTTCGGCAATGGTGTCCAGGGTGGCCTGCAGGATCCTTTCCCGCCGTTGCGGATCGTTAGGTCGTCTGTTCATATTTACCTCAGCGAATTTATGTACAAATGTACACAACCTTGCTAGTGTTGTCTCCTGTGTTGTCCCTCTGGTACAGAAATCATGACCGTCATCTCATCGCGCAAAATTCTGCAACGCCGCCTGTGGGCGCTGTTTATGTTCTTTTTTATTCCCGGCCTGTTAATGGCCTCCTGGGCCACACGTACCCCCGCTATCCGCGACATTTTGTCGGTCTCAACGGCGGAGATGGGCATCGTGTTGTTTGGCCTGTCGATTGGCTCCATGAGCGGCATTCTCTGCTCCGCCTGGCTGGTTAAGCGCTTCGGCACGCGGAAAGTGATCCGCACCACCATGTGCTGCGCGATTGTGGGTATGATTATGCTCAGCGTTGCGCTGTGGTTCGCCTCCCCGCTGGCGTTTGCCCTCGGGCTCACCGTCTTTGGCGGCAGCTTTGGTGCCGCCGAAGTGGCCATCAACGTGGAAGGCGCCACCATCGAGCGCGAGATGAACAAAACCGTGCTGCCGATGATGCACGGCTTTTACAGCCTCGGCACGCTGGCAGGCGCGGGTGTTGGTATGGCGCTCACCGCCGCCGGCATCGCCGCGAATCTGCACATTCTGCTGGCGGCGTTGGTCTGTATCGCCCCGGTCCTGCTGGGTATCACCGCGATCCCGGACGGCAACGGCAAAAACCAGGCGGGCGAGAGCAAAACCGGTGAGAAAGGGTTGCCGTTCTATCGCGATATGCAGCTGATGCTGATTGGTGTGGTGGTGCTGGCAATGGCCTTTGCCGAAGGGTCCGCCAACGACTGGCTGCCGCTGCTGATGGTGGACGGTCACGGATTCAGCCCCACCTCCGGCTCGCTGATTTACGCCGGGTTTACCCTCGGCATGACCGTCGGGCGCTTTACCGGCGGCTGGTTTATCGACCGCTACAGCCGCGTAACGGTGGTGCGCGCCAGCGCCCTGCTCGGCGGGCTGGGCATTGCGCTGATTATTTTTGTCGATGTCGACTGGATTGCCGGCGTGTCGGTGATCCTGTGGGGACTTGGCGCTTCGCTCGGCTTCCCGCTCACCATCTCGGCGGCCAGCGATACCGGCCCGGATGCGCCGACCCGCGTCAGCGTGGTTGCCACCACCGGCTATCTCGCCTTCCTGGTGGGCCCGCCGCTGCTGGGCTTCCTCGGCGAACATTATGGCTTACGCAGCGCCATGATGGTGGTACTGGGATTAGTGATGATTGCCGCCCTGGTTGCCCGGGCGGTCGCCAAACCGGCCGCACAGGCTGGATCTGTCATGGAGAATGGATATGAGCGTTAAAATGATTGCGGTTGATATGGATGGCACCTTCCTGAACGATGCGAAGGAGTACAATCGCGCGCGCTTCCTGCGCCAGTATGCGCAGATGAAGGAACGGGGCATTCGGTTTGTGGTCGCCAGCGGCAACCAGTATTACCAGCTGATCTCCTTTTTCCCGGAGATCGCCGATGAGATTGCCTTTGTCGCCGAAAACGGCGGCTGGGTGGTGAATGCCGGTGAAGACGTCTATAACGGCGAGCTGACCCAGGCGCAGTTCGCCACCGTGGCGGAATTTCTCTGTTCAATTCCCGAAGTAGAAGTGATTGCCTGCGGCAAAGACAGCGCCTATACCCTCAAGCACTATGGCGAGGCGTTCCATGACGTGGCAGCGAAGTATTATCACCGTCTGGAAAAGGTGGATAACTTCGACAACTTCAACGATATCTTCTTTAAATTCGGGCTGAATCTGCCGGACGAAGAGATACCGCGCATCCAGGCGATGATCCACCAGAAGCTGAGCGATATTATGGTGCCGGTCACCACCGGGCACGGCAACATCGACCTGATCCTGCCGGGGATCCACAAGGCCAACGGCCTGCGCCTGCTTCAGGAATTGTGGGGCATTGACGACAGCGAAGTGGTGGCCTTTGGCGACAGCGGTAACGACGTGGAGATGCTGAGCCAGGCCGGATTTAGCTTTGCCATGGCCAACGCCCGGGATCACATCAAAGCGGTCGCCCGCTATGAAGCGCCGCACAATAATGAAGAAGGGGTGCTGGAGGTTATCGACCGCGTGTTGAGCCGGGAAGCACCGTTCAACTAAGCAGGGTAATGCCCGGCGGCGCGTTGCTTGCACGGGCCTACGATATCGGGCCGTATGTTAACACGACGCCCGTTTTTGTAGGCCGGGTAAGGCGAAGCCGCCACCCGGCTTGAATGCTTACTCCGGCTGTAACGCACTCCCCACCCGCTTATCTTTCAGGAACACAAACATCAGCGCCAGCCACAGCAGGCCGTTTGCCAGGTTAAACAGGCTGAACAACCCGTTGCCGCCGCTGCTGAAGGCGTGTTTGCTCACTTCGATACCCACGGTGAAGATCAGCATCTGCAACATGCCCATCGCCGCCGATACAGTACCTTTACTCACCTCGCTGGCAAACAGCGTCAGGCGCACCAGCCCGGCATTCGCCAGTCCAATACCAAACGCGTAAATGCTTAACCCGGCGGTCATCCACAGATAGGCATGGGATGACACCACCGTCGCTACCGCTGCCACCACCAGACCAATGACAATCGGCCAGCCGCCCATAATGATCAGCGAGCGCACGGTACGACGTGAGGTCAGGCGGGCCAGCACGACGTTACCCACAATCAGCGCGCCAAAAATCGGCACCTGCAGCAGGCCATACTCGTAGCTGCTGAGATTTTCACCGCTGATGATGATCACCGGCGACTGGGCGATCCACGCCAGCAGCGGCAGGCAGACAAAGCCAATGGCCAGCGCTCCCGCCACGAAGCGGACATTTTTCAGCACTTCTTTATAGTCGCGCCCCAGCTCCTGCAAGGAGAGTTTCTCGCCAATACGGGTGGCGGTTTCCGGCATCGCCCGGTGCAGGCCGTAAAAAGAGATCGCCGCCAGCGCGGCAAACAGCACAAACATCCCCTCCCACGGTGCAACGTGGACCCAGGCCGCCCCCACCAGCGGGCCCAGCAGGGGCGCAATCAGCGCCACGTTAGCCATCAGGGCGGTGATTTTGATGCACACCGCCTCTTCAAACGACTCCTGGATGGCGGCATAGCCGACCGCGCCGATAAAGCACAGGCTGACCCCCTGTAAAAAACGCAGCACCATAAACTGCTCGATGGTTTGCGCCAGCAGGGTCGCCAGGCAGGTGACGATAAACCACGCCACCCCGGTGAGCATCACCGGACGACGGCCAATACGATCCGACAGCGGCCCGAGCAGCCACTGTAAAAACATCCCCCCCGCCAGATAGGCGGTCATGGAGGTGGGAACCCACTCGATCCCGGCGTTGTACTGCTCCACCACCGCCAGCATGCCGGGCTGGATCATATCGTTGCCGATATAGGTGGAGAATTCGTAAAGCACCAGGCACAGGGGGAACAGCAACGCCTGACGCCCCAGGCGAGTGCCAGAAGAAGAACGGTTTATCATGGAGTCTCAATATCCGATAAAAAATCGCGCAGAGTGTAATGAAATGGCCGCGCCAGAGATAGCAGATTCACGCGGCAGTTCAGAAATAAGGCACAAATCGCCGTCGTTTAAGGTTTCCTTAAGTTGGCATCCGTATGCTTGGGCTTTTCCAGTCATTGACCTTAATTATGACACAGATTTCCTCCGCCTCAGAATTGTCTAAGTTAAAGAGTTCTAAGACAAAACCCCTTTACCGCTTGCCGGTACGTTTTTATGGTTATCAGCTTATTGCGCTGCTGGTTCTGGCCGGGGTTTTCACGTGGCTTTCACGGGATGAGACCCTCGACCGGATGCTGACGGGCTACTGGTTTGACGCGGCGACTCAGCACTTTTCGCTGCAGCAGAACGCGCTGCTGGATCTGCTCAATCATCGACTGGCGAAATACCTGACCATTGCCCTGGCCGCCGGAACGCTGCTTTACGGCGCGTACCGACGCAACGCCCGGCTGGTAACCGGGGCTCTGTTAATGGGGCTGGGCACGGCGGTGGTTGGCGTAATGAAAGCCATCAGCCATCACAGCTGCCCCTGGGATCTGGTTGGGTACGGCGGCAAAGCGCTGTCGTATCCCCTGTTTGATACCGCCCCCGCCGGCAGTGGCCCTGGCCGCTGTTTCCCGGGCGGACACGCCTCAAGCGGCTTTATGGTGATGGGGCTGTTCTTCGCCTTCTGGCGCGAGCGTCCGCGCCTGGCCTGGGGAATGGTGGTAGCGGGTATTGTGCTCGGGCTGGTCATGGGCTATGGCCAGGTGATGCGCGGGGCACATTTCTTCTCCCATAACCTGTGGGCAGGTTGGTGGGTGTGGTTTTCACAGGTGGTGGCCTACGGCCTTGTTTCCGCCTGGTTTGCAAAAGAGTGACGAGGGTATGTTAGAAAATCTGAACTACGGACTGTTTGAACTGATCAACGCCACACCTGCTTCACCGGAGTGGAGCATCAAACTCGCCACCTTTGTGGCGAAAGATCTGATTAGCATCGTTCCGGCGCTGATTGCGATCCTCTGGCTGTGGGGGCCGCGCAAGCAGGTAAGTGCCCAGCGCCAACTGGTGATTAAGATCGCCATGGCGCTGCTGATTAGCCTGGCGGCGTCCTGGCTGCTGGGGCATATGTTCCCGCATGACCGCCCGTTTGTCGATCGTGTCGGCTATAACTTCCTGCATCATGCCGCCGACGACTCCTTCCCGAGCGATCACGGCACCGTCATCTTCACCTTTGCGCTGGCGTTCCTGTTCTGGCATCGCGTCTGGTCGGGCATCGTCCTGATGATAGTGGCCTGCACCATCGCCTGGTCCCGCGTCTACCTTGGCGTGCATTGGCCGATGGACATGCTGGGCGGACTGATGGTCGGCATGCTGGGCTGTCTGAGCGCGCAGATCCTGTGGAATCTGTGCGGTGACGTTATCTATCAACGTCTTTCGCAGCTGCACCGGTTCTGCTTTGCCCTGCCTATTCGTAAAGGCTGGATACGTGACTAATTCGGGTTTAGCGAGTTAAACTTGAGCCCCCCGGCGTAACGGGGGTTCATTTATGGCTCCGAGGACCTATGGAAACACGACGTGACGAACGGCTGGCTCAACTGATTAATGCGCTCAAGCGCAGCGACAAATTGCACCTGAAAGAAGCCGCCGCGCTGCTGGGTGTCTCCGAGATGACCATTCGTCGCGATCTCAACAGTGAAAGTGGCCCCGTGGTACTGCTTGGCGGCTATATCGTCCTTGAGCCCCGCAGCGCCAGCCACTATCTGCTGAGCGATCAAAAGACCCGCCTGGTGGAAGAGAAACGCAAAGCCGCGCGTCTTGCCGCCTCGCTGGTGCAGCCCCACCAGACGCTGTTTTTCGATTGCGGCACCACCACGCCGTGGATCATCGAAGCCATTGATAACGACCTGCCGTTTACCGGCGTCTGCTACTCTCTGAACACCTTCCTCGCGTTGCAGGAAAAGCCAGAGTGCCGGGTGATCCTCTGCGGCGGGGAGTTCCACGCCAGCAATGCGATTTTCAAACCGCTGAATCTGCAGGACACGCTCAATAACCTGTGCCCGGATATCGCCTTTTACTCCGCGGCGGGCGTGCATGTCCGCCAGGGGGCGACCTGCTTTAATCTCGACGAGCTGCCGGTCAAACAGTGGGCGATGAATATGGCTCAGTACCATGTGCTGGTGGTGGATCACAGCAAGATTGGCAAAGTGCGCCCGGCAAGAATGGGCGAACTGACGCGTTTTAACGCCATCGTGAGCAACTGTCGTCCGGATGAGGAGCTGGTTTCTTATGCTAAGGCGCAGCAGATTAAGCTGATGTACTGAGTGCGGGCTAGTGCCCGGCGGCGCTGCGCTTGCGCGGGCCTACGATATTTGTAGGCCGGGTAAGGCGAAGCCGCCACCCGGCGTTGTTTTCAACTACTTAAACCAACCGCCAAACCACTCGTGGAATTTCATCATTACGTAATCCCACATCCGGCCGAAGAAGCCGCCCTCTTCCACCGCTTCCATCACCACCAGCGGACGCTGTTCGATGGATTTGCCGTTCAGCTGGAAGTCGATGGTGCCCACCACCTGGCCTTTCTTCAACGGTGCGGTGAGCTGTTTATCGGTCAGGGTGTAGCTGGCTTTCAGGTTTTTAAGCTGGCCGCGCGGAATGGTCACGGAACCGCCTTCCCCGGCGCCGAGATTGACCTCACTCTTGTCACCAAACCAGACGCGCTGGCTGACAAAGGTCGCGTCCGGCTTAATCGGCGTGACGGTTTCGAAGAAGCGGAAGCCCCAGGTCAGCAGTTTTTCCGACTCGTTAAAGCGGATGCGGTCGGTTTTGGTGCCCAGCACCACCGAGATCAGACGCATATCGCCCTGGGTGGCTGACGCCACGAGGTTATACCCTGCCCCTGCCGTGGTACCGGTTTTCATGCCGTCGACGTTCACGTTGCTGCTCCAGAGCAGGCGGTTACGGTTCGGCTGGCGGATCTTATTGAAGGTGAACTCTTTCTCTTTGTGGATCGCATACTCTTCCGGCACGTCATGAATCAGCGCCTTACCCAGCAGCGCCATATCCCGGGCGGTACTGAACTGGCCCGGCGCATCCAGGCCGTGAACCGTTTTAAAGGTGGTGTTAGTGAGGCCTAATTTTTGCGCATACCCATTCATCAAGCCAATAAACGAATCCTGGCTGCCGGCCACATAATCGGCCAGCGCGATGCAGGCATCATTCCCCGACTGAATGATTACCCCTTTATTCAGGTCGGAAACCGCCACCTGATCGCCGGGCTTGAGGAACATCACCGAGGAGCCACGGAGCGCCGGGTTGCCGGTCGCCCAGGCATCTTTGCCGATGGTCACCATGTCGGTGAGCTTGATTTTGCCCGCTTTTAGCGCCTGCCCCACCACGTAGCTGGTCATGATTTTTGTCAGGCTTGCCGGGTCGAGTTTCTCGTCCGCATTGCCTTCGGCCAGCACTTTGCCGCTGGCATAGTCCATCAATATCCAGGCGCGCGCATCAACCGGCGGGGCCTCTGGCGCCGCCTGTTCCGCTGCGTACAGCGAAGGTGCAAAAAGGACCAGCAGCGCAGAACCCGCTACCAGACCGCGTAAAGAAGAAGTTTTTCGCATCATGTTGCCACCCGAATTTCCATTCCAAAAATCACGTCACACTACCGTGCCGTAAGAAGCGATGAGTAATAACGTACTAAAGCCTTAAAAAAAACCAAATCCTGGTAAAGTTTTTAAAGTTTATGCAATAACAACCCGATACGCTTTGACCTCATCGATTTTTTTCGCCTCTGTTGCGTATTTGTTGGGTTTATCTCACCATGTGAAGCCATACACTCGGATGTTATCTTAAGATCGGCTTTAATTATAAGGGGTTATTATGATTACGTTGTGGGGCAGGAACAATTCAACCAACGTCAAAAAGGTGCTCTGGACGCTGGAAGAGCTCGATTTACCCTTTAACCAGATCATGGCGGGACTGGAGTTCGGGGTGAATAAAGACGCGGAGTATCTGGCGATGAACCCCAATGGCCTGGTTCCGCTGCTGCGCGATGACGAAACCGACCTGACGCTGTGGGAATCCAACGCCATCGTGCGCTACCTCGCCGCACAATATGGCCAGAACCGACTCTGGATCGATGCTCCCGCAAAGCGTGCCGTTGGGGAAAAGTGGATGGACTGGGCCAACCAGACGCTGTCGCCTGCCCACCGGGTGATCCTGATGGGGCTGGTGAGAACCCCGGAAGCCGAGCGTAACTACCCGGCCATTAATGCCGCAAAAGAGAGCTGCGAATCCCTGCTCGCCATGCTGGATGACACCCTGGCGACACAGCCGTGGCTGTCGGGCGACGACTTTGGCGTGGGCGACATCGCCGTCGCGCCCTTTGTCTGGAACCTCACCAACGTTGGCCTGGACTGGGCTGCGCGCCCGCATCTGGAACGCTGGATGGCTAAGCTGAGCGAGCGCCCGGCCTACCGCAACGTGGTGATGATCCCGGTTACTTAAGCTATTTCCCGGACGGGCTGACTTTTAACAGCTGCCCGTCCGACTCATCGGTCAGCACGTATAAATAGCCATCCGGCCCGACCCGCACATCGCGGACCCGCCGATCGCGATCCCCCAGAATGCGCCCCTCTTCGGTTACCCTTTTGTCGTTAACGTTCAGTACGATCACATCCTTGTCCTTCAGCGCGCCGATAAACAGTTTGTTTTTCCACTGCGGGAAAACATCGCTGTTATAGAAGGCCATCCCGCTCAGGGCCGGGGACTGCTTCCAGACAAACAGCGGCGGCTCGGTGCCTTCCACGTGCTCACCTTTGGCCTCCGGGATCGGCAAGCCGCTGTAGTTGATGCCGTGCGTCGCCAGCGGCCAGCCGTAGTTTTTGCCTTTTTCCGGGATGTTAATTTCATCCCCGCCGCGCGGGCCGTGCTCGTTAAGCCACAGGGTATCGCTCCACGGATTCATCGCCATCCCCTGCGGGTTGCGGATCCCGTAAGACCAGATTTCCGGCCGCGCATCGTTACGGTTTACGAAGGGGTTATCGCCCGGAACCGCACCCTGATCGGTCAGGCGCACCACCTTGCCCTGCAGCTTGTCCAGATCCTGGGCGGTAGGCCGCTGGTTATTCTCGCCCAGCGCGATATAGAGATAGCCTTTGCCGTCGAACACCAGCCGACCGCCAAAATGATTACCGGTAGAGAGTTTTGGCTGCTGGCGGAAGACCACCTTAAAGGCCTCCAGCCGCGTATTATCGTCGCTCAGACGGCCATACCCCACCGCCGTACCTGCTTTTCCGTCATCCCCCGCTTCGGCATAGCTCAGCCAGACCCGGCGCGAGGTCGCGAAGTCGGGTGCCAGCACCACGTCGAGCAGTCCGCCCTGGCCATTAGCCCAGACCTTCGGCACGCCGACGATGGGATCGGAAAGCCCCTTACCCGCCTGCCAGCGCTTAAGCTGGCCGCCTTTCAGGGTGATCAACATGCCCTGATCTCCCGGCAGGAACGCCAGCGACCAGGGGTGATCGAGTTTATTTTGCAGCACTTCGACCTTCACGTCGGCGGGTGCCGCACACAGCGAGGCGGATATCAGCAACATTGGCAGGGAAATAAGCGAGGATCGACGCATAATGCACTCCTTTTCGACATATGCCTTAAAGGTAGCCACTCAGCGCAGGGGCACTCTTACTTTTACAAAAACTTAAGCAGTTGGGGGAGTTGCCTCCCCCGGGGTCAGCTCCGAATCAGCGGTGCATGCGATTTCAGATACTGGATGCAGAGAGTGAGATCGTTCAGACAGTTTTCCAGCTTCTCTGCGTTGACGGCGATAAATGTCGGGCAATCGTGGTTGCCGGTCATCATACAGACGCCTGCGGTAGTGAGCGAACCGGCGGCGCGATAGAGCATAGCCTGCTCCTCGGGATTACAATAGGCTCTCAGTTCAGGCGCTTTTTCACGCATATAAGTACAAAGTTCAAAGAAGTTGTCACGCAGATGGTCGCTTTCGCTGACTGACATGTACCCCTTCGCTTTCCTCAACTGCAGATAGGCCGCGAGATCAATTCGGGCGTTGATCATCTTGTTCAGAAGATCGCGTTTTAGTCTGTCAACGGACATGCTATTTCCCCCCTTGTCAGCTTAGAACACCTTTAGATTATGGCTGTTTTTTGTACAATTTAATGCGTCAGGTCAATAATACGCGACTGTTTTGCATAATTTACAATGTTAAATCGCCGCGTCCAGGCAGCAGCGAGAAGGCCTGTAGCGCGGGTAAATTCAAAATCATACTTCTCACTCACAGCAGCGGGCGCGCAACCTGCTATTTTTCAGAGGGTCGCGCGGTGATACAGAGGGCGTATGCAAACCTTTCCGGTGTCAGAAAAGATCGTCTCGTTAACCCGGATCGACCTGAATCTGCTGACCCTCTTTTGCCTGATTTACAGCGTGGGCAGTATCTCCCGAGTGGCCGATATGCTGGACATATCGCCCTCCGCCGTCAGCCAGTCGCTGCGAAAACTGCGCGAGCAGATGGGCGATAACCTGTTTGTCCGCAGCGGCAATATTCTGCTGCCCACGGTGTATGCGGATGAGCTGTACGATAATATCCTGCCGATCATCGATAAACTTGCCACCCTGCTTCCGCTCTCGTCACAGATTAAAAAGAGAAGGCTGACGCTCTATACCGAATCCTTTATTTCGCCGCTGGTCGTACCCGATCTCACGGAAAAGATTGTCAGGATGAATTCGGATATCAGCCTGCTGCACCGCACCGCCGATCTCAACGAAGCGAAAATTACCGAACTGCTGAATATGCGCCAGGCGGATGTGGTGTTCTCCACCTTTTCTGTTGAGAGCAGTAATCTTTCTTGCCAGAAGATGAGTGATATGACGCTGGTGTTGATTGCTGCAAAAGATAATCCTCTTTATGGGGATACGGTAACGGAAGAGATGTTCAGGGAGGCCAACCTTGTGGGCTACAACACCAAAAACGAAAAGATTATTTATCACCGGAGCATCGTTGATAAAAAATTCCGTTCCAGCGAGCGCTGCCTGCTGACGACCTCTTTCGCGTCCATCCTGCTGATTGTTTCTCAGACCGATTGCCTGGGCATTATCCCGGAAAAGGTCTTTTCGACGTATGCCGGGATGTATAACCTGAAGAAACTGGACACGCCCTTCACGCTACCGCAATTCAGTATTTACTCTTCTTTCAGAAAAGAGATGAATAAACTGCTCTATTCTCTGCTGGCCGATTTCTCAGTAAATAACCCGACCTGAATTTTCAGAGAATAAAATACACGTTAGTATTTTTTGATTTTATGCTTGCCGAATTCGCTGTCATCGGCAATTTTTAATTCATTGACTAATTTTGACTGGGTCAGGCCTGTGGCAACGGAAATACAGGATAATTCGACGCCGTAGGTGTGGAGGGTTTTGGCCATTTCTAATTTAGATTGCAGATAAATATCTCTCATAACGTACCTCATTTAAGTAATCGACGAGGTGAAAGATAAGTTATCTGTTTAACCAATCCAATAAGGGCCCCTTAAAGCCGGGATAAGTAATTCTAAACGAGATAATTTCGAATTAAGCCATTGAAGCCAGTAACAATTTCACCAAGAAATTTTTCCCCGCTTCGCTGATGCAGTGACATCCCGTGTCAGTCTCCTCGCGTAAAGTACGCTAATCATCACGGCAGTAACATAAATCTTAATGAATGCGCGATTAACCTTAATTTTTCTGCGCAACTGCCGTTAATAACCAGATGTACGCTGATTATTAAAGGAAAGATATGATGCTCTCCCAGCCAGAATCCACCCTTATCGATTCTGAACTCCTCGCGCTGCGTGCTTACTGGCAGCACTATGAATTCCCTGCACAACAGCTGACCGTTATTGAAGAGAACATCCGCACTTTCTCCGTGCGTCTGCCGCTCATCGGTGCCTTCAGCGCCGGTAAATCGTCGCTCATCAATTCGCTGTTGCAGGAAAACCTGCTGTCGGTCGCCATCGATCCTGAAACCAGCCTGCCCACGGAAATACGCTATGCGCCACAGGAGTCCCTTGCCCTGCGCCGTAAAAACGCCTCGCCGCAGCCGTTAAGCCGTGAAGCATTACGCACCCAGAACTTTGGCGAGCACGATCCACAGAACGTCGTCGACGTCGCCCTGGCGAGCCCGGTGCTCGCCGCGCTGGACGGACTGACGCTGGTGGATATGCCGGGCTGGGAATCCGGGATTACTCAGCATTCGCTGGCGATTGATAACTACCTCGATCGCAGCGCCGCTTATGCGGTGGTGGTCAGCGTCGACGAGGGCGTGCTGAAAGAGAGCCTGCGTAAGATCGTGGAAGAGCTGGCGATCCACGACAAGCCGATGATGCTGATCGTCACCAAATGCGACAAGAAAACCCCGGAGGACGTAGAGGCGGTGGTTGGCCATGTCCGCCAGCAGATTGAAGCCCTGACCCGGAAACCGCTGCTCGCCGTGTGCCGCACGCAGCGCCGGAACGCCAGCGAATGGGCGACGGCGCTCCCGGTGCTGCTGCCGCTACAACAGCGCTTCTGGCACCGGGCCATTGGCTTGCCGGTGCAGCAGTGCGTGCAAGATCTGCTGGCGCGTATCGAGCAGCTGGCGCAGAGCCATAACCAGACCCTGGAAGAGATCGCCGGCGAGCGCGAACTGCTTACCCTGCAGTATCAACGCCTGCAGGAGGAGGTCAAACAGATCACCACGCGGCTGCACGACCAGCGCAACATCGCCGAACGCGCCATTGTGGATGATTTTGCCAGCCGCCTGAACAGCCAGCTTGAGACGCTGACCAGGGCGCTGCTCAACGGCGAGGACGTGAGCGGGACGATTGGTCATGCCCTGCGTATGTCGTGGTCGCAGGGCGTTGAGCGCTATCTCCGCCCCGTTATTCAGCATGAGCTGAACAACCTGCAACTGCAGGACGGGCTGCAGATCCAGGCCATGAACTTCTCACAGAATTTTAAGGCCAGCGAGTCGGCTTCAGAGCTCATCAAAAACACCCTCGCCTGGATCCTGCCTGCGGCCATTAACCTGATTACCCGCATCCCGATGGGCAAAGTGTTAACCCCGCTGATCGTTTCGGCGCTGGAGAGCCTGTTCCAGCGCGGCAGCCAGGAGCTGATTCAGCGCCAACAGCAGGAAGAGGCGCGCCGTCACGTGCTCAACACCGTGATCCCGTCCTGCTGCTCAACGGCGGCGCCGGACATCGCCCGCGGGCTCAGCAACACCATTGATGAAGTGATGCTGAGCATTTCCCGCTCCGCCGATCGGGAGATGGCGAAAGTGCAGCAGACGCTGGATCTCAAGGCCCGCGAACTAGAGAAAGAGCAAGCCGCCGAGGCGCAGCGCCAGCAAACCTGGCAGCAGGACAGCGCGGCCCTGAAGCAACTGCTGGCCCGCTTACAGGAGTTTAACCATGAATAAGCTGGACGAGGCCACGCTGCGCGATCGCTACGCCCTGCTCTGCGAGGCCTGTGAAGATCGCCCTGGTGGCGCGGCAAAAGATGACGAAGCCCTGCTGCTGGCGCTGGAAGACCTGATCGAGCAGGATCTGCCGGCGCTGGCCCGGCGCGGCAGCCCACCCACGTTCACCGATATTCTGCGCGCCCTGCGCCACGAGATGGTGCGGTTTCGCGAATTTTGTGAATACCCGGTGCTGGCGGGCAAAGTGGTGGTCGGGCTCGGGGGCAGCTTCAGCGCCGGGAAATCCTCCCTGATTAACGCCCTGGTGGGCGACCGTAAGTGCCTGGTCACCGAGGTGGATCCCACCACATCCCTGCCCACCTATCTGGTGCAGGGCGAACACGACACCCCAGACGTCAACGCCATCAACCTGTTTAACCGCCTGATTACGCTGAGCCACAGCCAGTTTCGTACCCTCACCCACGAGGAGCGCGAACGCTACGGCAGTCAGGTGAGCCGGATGCTGAAATCCGTGGTGGTAGCCCATAACGGCTTTAGCTGGGAGAACCTGGCACTGCTGGATACCCCCGGCTACAGCAAGGCCGATGAAGAGGGCAGCGCCCGTACCGACGCCAGCGTGGCGCGCAGTCAGCTTAACAGCGCCCGGTTTATCATCTGGCTGGTGCCGGCGGATAAGGGCACCATCACCGAAGATGACATCGCGTTTCTGGCTTCGCTGGATAAACGGATCCCCAAACTAATCGTCGTCAGCCGTGCCGACAAACATCCCCCGGAGGCTATCGGCAATATTGTCAGTCTTGTGCGCCAGACGCTGGCCCAGCGCGGCATTGAAGTGCTGGACGTGCTGCCCTTCTCCACCCGTCCGCGCCAGCCGTGGTCCATCACCCCGCTGACGGAGTACCTGACGCAGTGGGATCAGGTCTGGCGCGACCCGGGCTTTACGCAGCAGTTCAAACGCCAGTTTATGGCGTATGAAAACTATCTGGATGAGGCGCGTCAGGAGGGGCAACGGCAGCTCAGCAAGTTCAACCGTATTTTGACCCTTAGCGATGATGCGGGCGTTCAGTCCGATATCCAGAGCCTTCAGCGCAACAGCCGGGGCAATCTGTACCAGTTGGAGGAGGTCTGCCAGGCGCTAAGCGAGATCCAGCAGAGTTTCTTCAGCATCCTGAAAACGCTCGGCCAACGCCTAGCGATCCCGCTGGAAGAGCCGGACAGCCTGTCGATGCTGGAATATGCCCCGGTCGACCTGCAGACCCTGCTGCACGCTCTGGCAGACGAGTGCGGTGTGGAACTCCACGAGGTCGACCCCGAGCTGTGGCGACCGCTCACCCGCAATCTGCCTATGGATAACCTCGACCTTGTCCTGCGCCGTAACGATCCCGGCAATCAGCAACTGTGGCAGCCGCTGATGGCAAACAAACCCCTCACCCGCCTCGATGAACTGCTCAAGCGCGACAGTACGCGCTACGCCTCGCTACAGGCCCTGGGCAATGGAGACAACGCATGACGACCGGACATTTTGATGCACTGGTGAGTGCAGCGCGCGTGCAGCTTGAGCCGCTGGACGCCCATTTTATCGCCGACCATGACGCGGCAATGAAGGACGACTATTTAACCCTGCTGGCGGCACTGCTGCTGGAAAAAGGCGCGCTGAGTGAAGCGCAGGTGCGGCTGATAATGATGCTGATCGCGGCCATCCGCCCTGCTTTCCCGCTGGCCCATTATCTGCAGCAGTCAGCGAAGCTGGATAGCGAGGGACTGGTCCGTATCGTCCGCCACCTCGGCCAGAACAAGGCGGCGCAGGCGCTGCTGTTTGATTTTGCCGTCCTGCAGCGCATTGTCGGGCCGCTGGAGCCGCAGCAGGTTGAGCGTCTGGGCTGGCTGGCGAAAATATGTGGCCTGACGGACAAGCAGATCCAGTTGATAAACTTCTGGAGCCTGCGGCTGCTGGGGATTAAGACCTCGGCTGAGGCTTTTGCTGGCGCGGTGACGGTGGTGAAGACAGCAGAGGTGGAGAACCTTTTCAAAGAAGACATGCAGTTTAAAGACAAAATCGTACGCAATGGCATGCCGCAGATTAATCAGGTTGTGAAAAAAGGGAGCTACGTTTTCAAGCAAAAAAGTTCCCCTTCTGGATCATATTGGGGCTTCTGTGCGGGTATGACGCTGTGCCGCTTTGCGCTGGTTCCGGCAAACGGCCTGGTCACCCGTATCGTTATGGATGCCAGCAAGGACGCCAACGATGAATACGGCAAAAACGGCGAACCTCTCTTCGAAATAATCCCCCTCCCTCCGGCATTTAACGCCTGGCAAAGCTTTTTAACAGGGACTCACCATGACTGAGATTAGCTCTTTAGCGATTTTGCAGCAGCTGGATCGACTGCGTCTGAAAGAGAACCCGTACAGTGCGCACACCCTGGCGGACGAAAACGAAAACAACCGCCGCCACTACTGCGCCCTGCTGTTTATGGTGATGCTCAGCCACAGCCCCATCAGCGCAGATCAGCAGCGCATGCTCGAACTCTGGCTGCCGGCGATGGGCATGGAAGGACGTCAGGCTGAGCTGTGCCGGCTGGCGACCCGACTCGGTGAAGAGGGGCTGGAAGAGGCGCTCAACGCCATGCGCGACTGCGGCGGGCAGGTCTGTTTCTTGCTCGACTGTCTGGTGTTTTGCCGGGTAAACGGGCCGCTGACCACCAGCCAGACCGCGCTGCTTGAAGCGCTGGCGGCAATGCTGGACATCAGCCAGCAGGAGATGGAGAACCTGGTCTATATCGCCTGCCTGATTTTGGGCCTGCCGGTGGCTGAGAAAAAGGCCTCAGAGCTGCTGCTGGGGCTTAACGAGATCCGCGTCTGGCGGGAGTTTCTGGCGGATTATATTGAGCTGCTTTTCCTGGGGTTAAAGTCCTGGGTGAGTGAAAACTATCTCAGCCGTTTGATACCGTGTGAGAAAATCAGCGACTTACTGCAACTCGACGAGATCAATCTTTACTCTACGGACTGGAAAAAGGTTACTCCATTCCCGAGTGGTTTTTCGCTGCTGGAAAATCTACAAGCCCTGGTGTTTGATTCTTACAACATTACCGATTTCCCAGCTATCAGCACCTTGCCAGCCAAACTGTCGATAATTCGAACCGGCAGTTATGGGAAAATTGAACATTTGCCTGACACAATATGTCGTCTGAAACATTTGAGAATACTTTCCATACCTGGTACCGATCTCAGCGGAATCTCAGAAAAAGTCTATCAATTCCTTCGTAATAACAACGTCGAACATTCCATTCCCGACAGCTGCTTCATTAAGGGCCCCAAATGACCACCACACTTCAACAGCGCATTGAACACGCCCTCGCCGCCTGCGCCCCGCACGCCTTTACCGCCGAACAGGGCGCGCTAAAGGCGCTGGCGCAGGACTATAAGCAAAAACTCGCACGCTGGCAGCGCACAGAGCAGACGCTCAACATCGGGATTATGGGCCAGGTCAAAGCCGGGAAGAGCACCTTCCTGAATACCCTGCTGTTTGACGGTCGCCCGATCCTGCCCGAAGCCGCCACGCCGAAAACCGCCAACCTGACCCGCATTGGCTACGGCGAACAGCACAGCCTGCAGGTGGAGTACTACAGCCAACAGGAGTGGCAGCAGATTGAAGAGCAGGCTCGCCTGGCAGCGGGCAGCGACAGCCAGAAAGTGGCCCAGGAGCTGCTCGGCATGTCAGCGGAGAAGCTGACAGACTTCACCGCCCACTGGCAAAAGGTGGCGCGCCTTGAAAACCACACCGAGGTGATTCACGCCAGCGACATCAGCGAACTGCAGGGGCTGTTAAACCAGTTTACCGGCAACTACGGCCAGTTTACCGCGCTGGTCAAATCCACGGTGCTCACCCTGCCGGACGAAGCGCTGAAGGGCTTCGAGGTGGTGGATACGCCGGGGATGAACGACCCGGTGCAGAGCCGCTCGCAAAAAACGCGCGATTACATGGCCAACTGCGACGTGGTCTTTTTCCTCTCCCGCTGCAGCCAGTTTCTGGACGACGCGGATATCCGCCTGCTGGGTGAGCAGCTCCCGGGCAAAGGGGTGAAACGGCTGGTGCTGGTCGCTGGCCAGTATGACTCGGTGATCCTCGACGACGGCTACGATCGCGATTCGCTGGCGGAGACGGAAGAGAACATCCAGACCCGCCTGCTGCGTATCGCGCAGAATAAAACGCAACAGCTGGTGGCGTTCCAGCGTGAAAACGGCAACGAAGCGCGCGCCGGGATCCTGGAGCGGTTAGCCAGCCCGGTATTCGCCAGCACCTTTGCCTGGGGATTCGCCCACTGGCCGCAGGAGAAGTGGAGCCAGAGCATGACGCACACCTTTGGCGAGCTGGAGGCGATGGCCGGGGATTGCTGGCCGGAGAACTTTTCTCAGCACGACTGGGAACGTATCGCCAACTTCGCCCCTCTGCAGGCGGAGTGGCAGCAGGCGCGTCAGGATCGTTTGCCGCTGCTGGCGGCGCAGCGCGAAGGCTTTACCCGCGAGTCGGAGGGGCAGCTCAATGAGATCGTCGCCCGCCTGCGCGGTCGCATTACCGACCGCATTTCCAGCCTCGAGAACCAGGATCTGCAGAGCTTGCGGCAACAGCAGGCACTGTGTCGTAAACGGCTGGAGGGCATTACCAACGAGCTGCGCGCTATCATAGGCGACACGCTGCACAAGGCGCGTACGGAGACGCTGTACGTCAGCGGCAGGCTGAGCGAGGACATTGCCCGCTCCCGCCAGCTGCAGTCGCATACCGGCTACCAGCTGGAGCGGTATTCGTATGAGGTCAGCAATTCGACCTGGTACAAACCCTGGACCTGGGGAAGTTCCCGCACCGAATATGGCACCACTTCTGTGGCTTATCAGTACTTTAACGCTCAGGATGCTATCGAGCAGGTTCGCCAGTACAGCCGCAACTGTGCCAGCCAGATCCGTCAGCATTTCAACCATCTCATTGAACCTGTTGCGCTGAAAAAGAGCCTCCGCAGCGCGCTGGTTAATCACCTGAACACCAACAGCGAGCAGTTTGACCCTGCCCTGTTCCGCGGTGCGCTGGAAAGCGCCATTCACGCGCTGTCGCTGCCGGAACTGGTGCTGGAAGCGGATGAATCCCAGGTGATGATCCCCTTCCAGGGCGAAATCAAAAGCAGTGAAGATAAGCAGAAGCTGCAGCAGGCGCTGGATCGGGCACTGGGGTCGATGTTTGACAAGCTGGCGAAGCAGCTAGACGCCGGGGCACAGTCCATTTTTGACCAGCTTGAAACGCTGAAAAGCGGTCTGCAGGAGACGCTCAGCAAGAGCCTGCAACAGGAGTTCAGCGAAATTGAGCAAGGGCTTGCGCGTAAAGAGAGCGAGACGGCGGCGTACCGCGAGCTGTTGCGTCAGTTGGGGTAAAGGTTATTAGGTTACGGGCTGGCTTGGGTATGGCCAGCCGTTGATCCCGGTACGGCGAAAAATGATTAGTCTGCCCCGGCACCCACAATCACCATCCCAATCGCGTGGCAGTCGTCTTTGTGCTTGCTGCCCCTGCATTTACAGATATAGACCGGGTCATGTCGGAAGCTAAAGCCGTTCTCTTTCAAGCCGTTTAACCTTTCATCGGCCCGGCTTACCGTCAGCGGCGAGAAATCCCGGTAAAAACCGACGCCCCATATTGAGCGGCGCTTCTGTCTGGCTTTCGCGAAATGGGAATTCACCACTTCATAATTCTTCACTAAATCTGTCGCGATGCTCTCGACCAGCTCGGTTGCGCGTCGGGCGAGCTTAAACTCGACATAAATAAACCGGTCCAGACGCGTGCGCTTTTTCCTGAAAATGAGATCGACAATCACATGCTGTCGGCCACTTTGATGTCTTTTGTCGGTATTAGCGCGCAGTTCCCGCTTTGCTGAAAAGTCTAAATAGTGCTCAAGAAAATACTCAAACTCAATCTGCAGCCATTTTTCCCAGTCATTCGCTTTTTTATCGAGGATATGAGAGAGCTTTTCCTTCGTGTTTTTATGAGCAAAAAAGTCTGTTAAAGCTTCTTCAAGAACCTTTATATCACCGTTAACTGCCATGGATATCCCTGAATGCCAATTTAATTAGATCGTTGATTTGACTGGTTATCGGCAAAGCAAAAAAGAACTTTAAGCAAAACCTTATGCTTTTATAATACAAATTCAACAGAGAAAATGACCGCCAGAATTTACAGAAATATTCCCCACTTATGTTTCGCGGATGCGCACATATCTCCCCTGTAATTCCTGCGAAGAAATCTGTACAATCCCTGCCCTGATAACTCCATAACTGACTACTTTTTAATCTATGAGCAATGTTACCCACCAGCCGAAAATCGGCTTCGTCTCCCTGGGCTGCCCGAAAAACCTGGTGGATTCCGAACGTATCCTGACCGAACTTCGCACCGAAGGCTATGACGTGGTGCCAAGCTACGACAACGCCGATATGGTGATCGTTAACACCTGCGGCTTTATCGATAGCGCCGTACAGGAGTCTCTGGAAGCCATCGGTGAAGCACTCACCGAGAACGGCAAGGTGATTGTCACCGGTTGTCTGGGCGCCAAAGTCGATCAAATCCGCGAAGTGCACCCTAAGGTGCTGGAAATCACCGGTCCGCACAGCTACGAGCAGGTGCTGGAACATGTGCATCACTATGTACCAAAACCAAAGCACAACCCGTTCCTGAGCCTGGTGCCGGAACAGGGCGTGAAGCTGACCCCGCGTCACTACGCGTACTTAAAAATTTCCGAAGGCTGCAACCATCGCTGCACCTTCTGCATTATCCCGTCCATGCGCGGCGATCTGGTGAGCCGTCCGATTGGTGAAGTGCTGGCCGAAGCCAAACGTCTTGCCGATGCCGGCGTGAAAGAGCTGCTGGTGATCTCTCAGGACACCTCCGCCTACGGCGTGGACGTGAAGCACCGCTCCGGTTTCCACAACGGCGAGCCGGTGAAAACCAGCATGGTCGGCCTGTGCGAACAGCTCGCTAAGCTCGGCATCTGGACCCGTCTGCACTACGTCTACCCGTATCCGCACGTGGACGACGTGATCCCGCTGATGGCCGAAGGCAAAATCCTGCCGTACCTGGATATCCCGCTGCAGCACGCCAGCCCGCGTATTCTGAAGCTGATGAAGCGTCCTGGCTCCGTTGACCGCCAGCTGGCACGCATCAAACAGTGGCGTGAAATCTGCCCGGATCTGACCCTGCGCTCCACCTTTATCGTTGGCTTCCCGGGTGAAACCGAAGAAGACTTCCAGATGCTGCTCGACTTCCTGAAAGAAGCCCGTCTGGATCGCGTGGGCTGCTTCAAGTACAGCCCGGTAGAAGGCGCGACCGCCAACGAACTGGCGGATCAGGTGCCGGAAGAGGTAAAAGAAGAGCGCTGGAACCGCTTCATGCAGCTGCAACAGCAGATCTCTGCTGAACGTCTGCAGGAGAAAGTGGGCCGCGAAATCATGGTCATCATCGACGAAGTGGATGAAGAAGGCGCCATTGGCCGCAGCATGGCCGATGCCCCGGAAATCGACGGCGCGGTCTACCTGAACGGTGAAACCAAAGTGAAACCGGGTGATATCGTGCGCGTGAAGGTTGAGAACGCCGACGAGTATGACCTTTGGGGTACGCGGGTTTAATTTCGCTTTGCTCACTCTCCATTCAGGGAAAGGGATGGGGTGAGGGGAACACATCGCACCGCAATAACATCGCCGGGTGGCGGCTTCGCCTTACCCGGCCTACAAATCGGTATCCGTTTGTAGGTCCGTGCAAGCGTAGCGCCGCCGGGCGGTTCCTGGCTGTTTCCATGTAATATTTTCCGTTGCTTTAAAACTTTGCGAGGCGGATTCCGGGAATGATTTTTCTGGGTTGTCGCTTCGATCTCCCCGCAGTATCTTCCTGTTGCGCCTGCAAAAACAGGCGTCGGGATTGGCCTCTCGCAAAATTACAGGGTTTATTAATTTTGAGGAGATTCCCTATGTCTACAAACCATGCTCACCCAATTTTCACCGTCCCCTTCTCCCACAACACTGACTTCACCGTGCTGGCGAATCACTGCGAGCGTTTTGCTCAAACCCTGCTGGAAACCGACGAACCTGCCGAGAAGCTGGCGCTGTGCGCCCGACGCAACACTGCCGGGTGGCGGCTCCGCCTTACCCGGCCTACGGAACAACCACGCCGCGCTGGCTGCACATGGCAATTGATGCGCTGATGGACTGAATCCCCAGGCCGGGCAAACGCAGTGCCGCCCGGCGCAACAATGCACTGCCGGGTGGCGGCTGCGCCTTACCCGGCCTACAAAACTTCATTATTTCGCCCCTCCCCTCTCTGTATACCCACACCCTCTCATCTGTGAGTCACCTCTTATTTACATCATTTAAACCTTCCATTAACTGGATAAAAAGAACGCGTCACCGCTATAGTGGTTTTGTTTGATAAAACCATGTTGTACAGAGTACAACAAACAAAAAGCAGCAAGCCGGTTAACAACAAGAAGGGCTGCTTACTTTGCTGAGAATTTCCTGATAAACATAATGAAACCCTGCGAGGAAATAATGACAGAGCACACTCGTAACCCCGTTACGGCCACTGAAGCCATAGAAAGAGAGACCATGCGCAAGGTTATCTGGCGCATCCTCCCGTTTCTGATCGTCAGCTACCTGGTCTCGATTATCGATCGCGGAAACATTGGCATGGCGTCGCTGCAGATGAACGAAGATCTCGGCCTCAGCAAGGCCGCGTTTGGCTTCGCCAGCAGTCTCTACTTTGTTGCCTATTTCCTGTTTGAAGTGCCGAGCAACCTGGCAATGCAGAAGGTCGGCGCGCGACTGTGGATCCCGCGCATTATGATTAGCTGGGGCGTGGTATCAATGTGCATGTCGCTGGTTGAGAGCACCACATCGCTCTATATCGTGCGTTTTCTGCTCGGCGCGGCAGAGGCAGGCTTTTTCCCGGGCGTGGTGCTGTATCTCACCTGGTGGATCCCGTCCCGCTACCGGGCAAGGATCATCGCCTCGTTTATGGTGGCGATCCCGCTGGCCAACTTTATCGGCTCTCCCCTCTCCGGCCTGATCCTGACGCTGGATGGCTGGATGGGTCTGCGCGGCTGGCATCTGCTGTTCATCATTGAAGGCTTACCGGCCGTGCTGTTGGGGATTGTGGCCTGGTTTATTCTCCGTGACCGCCCGCATCAGGCCAGCTGGCTGAGCACTGAACAAAAAGAGTGGCTGGAGTCCACCCTTGAAAGTGAACGTCAGCAGTCAAAAAATATCGGCCACCAGACGACCTGGCAATTGCTGAAACACCGTCACATCTGGCTGATGGCGCTGATCTACACCGGTGCGTCCTCGGCAGGTACCACCATCAGCGTCTGGTCACCGCAGCTTCTGAAATCGTTCCACCTCGATAACTTGACCACCGGTCTGCTCAACGCCATCCCTTACGGTCTGGCATCGGTGCTGATGATCGTATGGGGACGCAGCTCAGACCGCAGCAACGAGCGTCGCTGGCATACCGCGCTGACCCTGTTCTTAATTGCAGCAGGCGTGTTCGCGGCGTTTGTCAGCATCTCTCTGCCGGTAACGATTGCGATCCTCAGCGTGATGCTGATTGGGGCGTACTCGATGAAAGGTCCATTCTGGGCGCTGGCGTCGGGCTGGATGAACAGCACGTCGGCAGCTGCGGGGCTGGCCGCCATCGGGGCCATTGCTAACCTGATTGGCGGTGTGGTGATGGTGAACGCTTACGGCATCATCAATGAACGCACCGGCAGCCATACGCTGGCGATGCTTCCACTGGCAGGTCTGTGTATTGCGGGGGGCATTGCGGTGCTGGTAATGGGGCGTCAGGCTCGCCGTCACGTGCGCCAGGAAAACCAGCTGACCCATTAAGATGGCCACGCGGGACTGCGGTCCCGCGTGCAGGCATCAGCTCTCCAGCTCTTCTGTTTCGCCGTAGAACGCAATGCAAAATGGCTTGCTGGCTCCCATCTTCAACGAAAGGCGGCTGGCGGTGGCCTTCATCAGCTGGCTTACTTCCCGATCCCGGCGATCTTCGGTCAGCCTTGACGACGGCCCGGTCAGCGCCAGGGCAGCAATAAGTTTGTCATGCACGCCAAACACCGGCATTGCAAAGGCGGCGGTGTGGGGATCGCGCGCCCCTGAGGTGTAGAGCGGCACCGACGGCTCGCCTTCCGGCAAGGCTTCATTCAACCCCCAGTGGCGGAGCACCTTGCTGATGGCGGAATTATCCAGCGGGAACTGGCTGCCCGGCAGATTGCTGTGGCGCAGCCCGTGAGAGGCTTCTGCACGAAACAGACAAAGACGCTGCCCGCCCTCCAGCACGTACCAGCTTGCGCTCTCCTGTGATGCCATGGATAAGGCCTGTAACTCCGGCTGCACCACGCGTGAGAGGTGGAACGACTGCTCGTAGAGCTTACCCAGATAAAGCAGACGCGGACCCAGGGCATAGTTGCCATCATCATGTCTGACGACGTAATTCATGCGTTCCAGAGAATTCATCAACCGGTACACGGTGGTTTTATGATATCCCGACAACTGTGCCAGCGCGGTCAACGTCAGGCTCTCGTCTCCGGGACGAAAACAATCCAGTAAAGCCAGTGCCTTTTCAACCGCCACAACGCCTTCATTACCCATCATTTTCTCCTGTTCTGGTCGGCAAAGAGTGTACCGCAAATTTTGTGAGTCACTTCGTGTTTACATCACAAACGCCAATGTAGCTCTGGCTAAAAGCGAATCAACACCGCTATAGTTGTTTTGTATTGTACACCTGCATTGTACACAGTAAAACAATATGGAGACATTCATGTCCGCTACAGAGAAACCAATGATCAATCGCGAGTTCAGTCGTGTGTCAGAAGAAGAGGTCCGCCAGGCCGCCGAGTATCAGGCCGCCATCCTTGCAGACGTTGCCGGGCGCCGCGGGACGCTGCACGGACGTATCAAACCCCTGGCACCGCATATGGCCGTTGCCGGCCCGGCCATTACTGTTGAAGTACGCCCTGGTGACAATCTGGCGATTCATGCCGCGATGGCGGTTGCCCAGCCAGGCGATGTGCTGGTGGTGGATGGCAAGGGCGATATCAGCTGCGCCCTGTTGGGTGAAATCATGGCGACTCAGGCCGAGGCCAGCGGCATTGCCGGGATCATCATTGACGGTGCGGTGCGTGATGCCGACACCCTGAGTAAGGGCAATTACCCCGTATTTTCTGCGGGCCTTAACCCGTGTGGCCCCACCAAATCAATCCCGGGCCGGGTGAACCATGCCATCTCCGTTGCCGGTGCGACCGTGCGTCCCGGGGATCTGGTGGTGGCGGATATCGACGGAGTGGTGGTCATTCCACGCGATGAAGTGCAGCAGGTTATCACCCTGGCCAAAGAGAAGCTGGAGACCGAAACCCGCCGCCTTGAGGCCATTCGCAAAGGCGATCTGCGCCCGCACTGGCTGAATGACGCGTTGCGCAAAGCAGGAATGTTAACCGACGGGGAGACGCTGTAATGGGCAATAAAAAGGTCATTCTGGTTACCGGAAGCGATCTGGCTGAGCAGGCCGTCGCGATGCTGGGTGACTATGAGATGGTGTATGCCGGTCGCCAGCCCACGGAAGCGCAGCTGATCGCGCTCTGCGAGCAGTATAATCCTGTGGCGATCCTGGTGCGTTACGGCAAGATCACGGCCCGTATTATGGACGCAGCCCCGGGGCTGAAGGTCATTTCCAAGCATGGCAGCGGCATTGACATCATCGATCAGGCGGCAGCGGCTGAACGGAATATTGCCGTCTGTTCTGCGCCCGGTGCCAACGCCGCCGCCGTGGCGGAACACACATGGGCCATGATCCTCGCCTGCGCCAAGTCCGTTGTCTCCCTCGATAAACGTCTGCGCGACGGCCACTGGGATAAATCCACGCATAAATCTCTGGAGCTGGAAGGCCTCACCCTGGGCCTGATTGGTCTGGGGGCGATTGGCTCCCGGGTTGCCACGGTGGGCAACGCGTTCGGCATGCGCGTGCTGGCCTACGATCCCTTTGCGAAAACCCTGCCGTCCTCCTGCGAGCGTGCAGAGACGCTAAATGACCTGATGTCCAGCGCGGACGTGATCTCCCTGCACTGCCCTTTAACCGCGGACAATCGCGGTATGGTTAACGCTGAAACGCTCGCCCGCTGTAAGCGAGGCGCGATTATGGTTAATACCGCACGCGGCGGGTTGATTGATGATAACGCCCTGATTCACGCCCTGGACGAGGGGATCCTGCGAAGCGCTGCGCTGGACAGCTTTACGGTCGAGCCGCTGGCGGCCCCCCATATCTGGCAAGGGAGAGAAGATGTGATTATTTCCCCTCATATTGGCGGCGTGAGTGAAGCCTCGTATATCAAAATGGGCACCGTCGCGGCCGGGAATATTTTGCAGGTTTTAAACACAAGCCGCTAAGGTTCCGCTATCGAGCTTAAACCTGGATGATTATTAAACCGTAATCATCCACCGTTGCGAGCTTGTCTTAAAGCGCCCTCCCGGCGCAACAATGCCGGGTGGCGGCTCCGCCTTACCCGGCCTACGAAACAACCGCGCCACGCAGGCTGCACATGGCAATTGATGCGTTGAGGGACTCAGAACGTAGGCCGGGCAAACGCAGTGCCGCCCGGCGCAGCAATGCCGGGTGGCGGCTTCGCCTTACCCGGCCTACGAAACAACCGCGCCGCGCTGGCTGCACATGGCAATTGATGCGCTGAGGGACTCAGAACGTAGGCCGGGCAAACGCAGTGCCGCCCGGCGCAGCAATGCCGGGTGGCGGCTCCGCCTTACCCGGCCTACGAAACTCTCCACAAAGAGGAGAGGGAGCAAACACCTAAACCGTAATCCTGTACCGAACGTAATCATCCACCGTTGCCAGCTTGTCATACAGCGCCCGGGCAGGATTGCCCTCCCGGGTGACCCAGTAAACCTTCGACCACCCTTTCTCCCGGGCCTCACTAATCACGGCTTCAATCAGCGCCCTGCCCGCGCCCTTGCCGCGCGCCGCGTCATCCACAAACAGATCTTCCAGATAGCACAGGGGCTGCGTCACCCAGGTCCCTTCATGCAGCACGCAAATCGCGAATCCCACCACGCCCTGTTCGGTTTCTGCCAGACGGCAAAACAGCCCCGAATCCGCCGCGAGCACCCGACGCCAGGTCGCCAGCGTCACCGCCTCATCCAGCCTGGTGCCGTAAAAATCGAGATAGCCGTTCCACAGCCGTAACCATGCCTCAAAATCCTCCGCCTGCGCGTCACGTACCTTAACCATCGCTCTGTTCCTTGATGTGTCTGAGATTTACCAGGATTGTCCTCCTTCCCGGACAGGAGAATAAAGCTATTTCTGGTAAATATATTGTTACCTAGATGTTGTACACTCGCGCGCCTTAGATTATAAATCGTCACTTTTGAGTGATATCACTCATTTTTAGTCAACATCAGGGAACATTTATGTCCGTTCAAAAATTGTCCAGAACCGCAGCAGTGCTGCTGGGGCTTCTGGGCGTCATAATTCTGGCGATGGGGATATTCTTCGCCTGGTACGGTGGAAAGCTGGTCAGCGTTAAGGGCAGCCCCTACTTTCTGATCAGCGGCTGTCTGCTCATCATCTCGGGCGTGCAGATCCTGCGCCAGCGCCTGAGTGGCGCGGCCCTCTATTTTGTGGTTCTGGCGGGCACTGCGCTGTGGGCCCTGTGGGATGTCGGCTTCGATTTCTGGCCTCTGGTCTCGCGTCTGTTGACCCTGGCGGGCATCGGGATCCTGGTGGCGCTCTCCCTGCCAGCGCTGCTCCGTCGTGCCGGTAAATTCCCGTGCTGGAAAGGCGCAGGCGCGCTTGCGGCGGTGCTGGCAGTGGCCTTTGCCGCTACCGTCGGCGGCATGTTTGTCCCGCACGATCCGGTGACGGCGTCGGGCGAACAGCTTCCCCTCACCCCGGTGAAACCTGGCGAAGAACAGAAAAACTGGGCGAACTACGGCAACACGCCGGGCGCATCGCGCTTTGTGGCTCTGGACCAGATCACCCGCGATAACGTCAAAGACCTGCAGGTGGCCTGGACCTATCGCACCGGCGATATCCCCGTCAGCCCGAACGGTGGCGGCGCGGAAGATCAGCAGACCCCGCTGCAGATCGGCAATATGCTCTTCCTCTGCACCCCGCATAACAACGTGATTGCGGTTGATGCCACCACCGGTAAAGAGCTGTGGAAAACCGAGATCAACGCGAAGCAGAAAAAGTGGATGCGCTGTCGCGGCCTGGCTTACTTTGATGCCAGCGCCCCATTGCAGCAGCCCACCCTGCCGGACTCCTCTCCGGTGGCGGCCGCTTCACTACCCGCAGATGCCCAGTGCAAACGCCGTATCATCATGAACAGCGTGACGCCGGAACTGGTGGCCCTGGATGCCGATACCGGTAAGTTCTGCGAAGACTTCGGCAACCACGGCCGCGTCAGCCTGAGCGCGCAGATGGGTAAAGGGGCGGATACCGGCCTCTACTACCCGACCTCTGCCCCGACGCTCGCCGGTACGACCATTGTTGTCGGCGGTCGCGTGGCGGATAACGTGGCGACGGATATGCCTGGCGGCGTGGTGCGTGGCTTCGACGTCATCACCGGCCAGCTGCGCTGGGCGTTCGATCCGGGCAAACCGGACGAGCAGCAGGCACCTCCGGCCAATGAAAACTTTACCCGCTCCACCCCGAACGTGTGGGCCCCGATGTCTTACGATCCGCAGTCCAACACCGTGTTTATGCCAACCGGCAGCGCGGCGGTGGACCTGTGGGGCGTGAAGCACAACGATCTCGATCGTAAGTTTGGTGCCTCGATGGTGGCCGTGGACGCCAGCACCGGTAAGGTGAAGTGGGTTTACCAGACCGTTCATAACGATCTGTGGGACTTTGACGTCCCGATGCAGCCGACCTTCACTGATTTCCCGACCGGCAATGGCAAAACCACCCCGGCGCTGATCTTCGGCACTAAATCCGGCCAGCTGTTTGTGCTGGATCGCGCTACCGGCAAGCCGCTGACCAAAGTGGAAGAGCGCAAGGTGACTCAGGGCCAGATCCCGAAAGAGATCTACTCCCCAACTCAGCCGTTCTCGGTGGGTATGCCGACCATCGGCGCGGACGTACTGAAAGAGTCCGACATGTGGGGCGCGACGCCGTTCGACCAGCTGATCTGCCGTATCGAGTTTAAATCGAAGCGCTACAACGGCCTGTTTACCCCGCCGGGTGATGACCCGTCGCTGAACCTGCCGGGCTCGTTAGGCGGCATGAACTGGGGCGGTCTGTCGATTGACCCGGTGAATCAGTACCTGTTTATCAACGATATGCGCGTGGGTCTGGAAGTGCAGCTGATACCGGCCTCCCCGGAGATTCAGGGCGCGAAAAACGACGGCAACGAAGCCGCCGCCATCAGCCGCCCGGTGCCGCTGGCCGGTACGCCGTACGCCATTAACGCCAAAGTGCGCTTTATGTCGCCGGTTGAAATCCCCTGCCAGAAGCCGCCGTTTGGCACGCTGACTGCCGTCGATCTGAAAACCCAGAAGATTGCCTGGCAGGTGCCGGTAGGTACGGTGAAGGATACCGGTCCGTTTGGCGTGAAGATGGGGCTGCCAATCCCGATCGGGATGCCGACCATCGGCGGTACCATGGCGACCCAGGGCGGGCTGGTGTTTATCGCTTCTACCCAGGATTACTACCTGCGCGCCTTCGATACCTCGACCGGTAAAGAGGTGTGGAAAGCCCGCCTGCCGGTGGGCAGCCAGAGCACGCCAATCAGCTACAAATCGCCGGTGGACGGGAAGCAGTATCTGCTGATCACCGCCGGGGGCGCGCGGAACTCGCCGGATCGCGGCGACTACGTGATTGCGTATAAGCTACCGTAATCATTCCGAAACAGCCATCCCTCCGGGGATGGCTTCGCTGAACCAGGCTACCTTTATAGCTATCCACATCACCGGAGATAGCAATGAAAGTATTAATGGTTCTCACCTCTCACAGTGAACTGGGCAACACCGGTAAGAAAACCGGCTTCTGGCTGGAGGAGTTTGCCGCCCCGTACTACGTCTTCAAGGATGCAGGTGCCGACGTGGTGCTGGCCTCCCCGGCAGGCGGTCAGCCACCGCTCGATCCGAAAAGCGATCTCCCCGACTTCCAGACTGAAATGACCGATCGCTTCAAAGCCGATCCGGCTGCACAGCAGGCGCTCGCCAACACCCTGAAGCTCGACAGCGTACGTCAGGACGATTTTGACACCGTCTTCTATCCCGGCGGCCATGGCCCGCTGTGGGATCTGGCGGAGTCACAGACCTCCATCGCCCTGATTGAAGCCTTCACCCGCGCGGGCAAACCGACCGGCTTCGTCTGCCACGCGCCGGGCGTGCTGCGCCATGTTAAAAGTGAATCCGGCGAGCCGCTGGTCAAGGGCCGCAAGGTGACGGGCTTTACCAACGGTGAAGAGGCCGACGTCGAACTGACCGACATCGTCCCGTTCCTGGTGGAAGATGAGTTGAGCGCCCTGGGTGCGCGCTACGAGAAAGGCCCGAACTGGGGTTCATTTGTTGTCGAAGACGGCAAGCTGATCACCGGCCAGAATCCGGCCAGCTCCGAAGCCGCGGCAAAAGCGCTGCTCGCTGCCCTGGGTTAGTCCCCTCGCCCGGCGGCGCTTAGCTTGCACGGTCCTGTGGTGATGTGCGCTCGGCTGGCATTGCCCGGCGGCGCTGCGCTTGCACGGGCCTACGGGCTCGCAGGTTTTTGCAGGTTTTGTAGGCCGGGTAAGCGCAGCGCCACCCGGCAAAATGCAGGCACAACGCCTGAATCAGGTTGGCATTGAGAAGGTGGTGACCTTGTTGGTCTGCGGATCGATTGAGATGATGCAGATAGCGAAGTTGCCGCCAAAACGGTCTTTACGATCGGAAATGCGCAGGTTGTAGGTCTCGGAGAACGAGGTATAACCCGAAGAGTTGGTCTCGTTCAGTTTGAAGCCAACAATCTGTTCAAAATAGTCACGTGATTTCCCCACGCTGGTTTTGCACTGTTCGTTGGTGATGGTGCCGGACTGTTTTGCCGCTGCCGCAGTTTGCGTGCCGGTGGAAGATTTCGGCGTCAGGGCCGAATTGACCGCTTTCATCCCGTCACTCATGTTTTTCTGGAAATCAGCGCAAGAGGTAGAAAGTAAAACCATGCCGCATAAAAGAAGCTTTTTCATTGTAATCCTTACAATATTTAACGTTATTCAATCATTAATTATTATAATTTTTACAAATCGTTAACTCCAGCAAACCTTTTACACGGCATTTTATAAATTACTGAATAAAAACCCTTTTCACATTGAGTTCTACAATATTTGGTAGGTTATCCCTTAATTCTCGGATCCAGCGCGTCGCGCAGACCATCTCCCAGCAAATTAAACGCCAGTACGGTGAGGAAGATTGCCATGCTCGGGAACAATGCCACGTGCGGGGCAATCACCATATCCGCCCGCGCCTCGTTGAGCATGGCGCCCCACTCGGGGGTTGGCGGCTGCGCGCCAAGCCCTAAGAACGACAGGCTGGCCGCCGAGATAATCGACACCCCGATACGCATGGTGAAATAGACCACGATAGAGGAGACGGTGCCCGGCAGAATATGGTTGAACAGAATCGTCGTGTCGCTGGCGCCAATGCTGCGCGCCGACTCGATAAAGGTCTGCTGCTTCAGCACCAGGGTATTGCCGCGCACCAGGCGGGCAAAGGCCGGAATGGAGAAGATCGCCACGGCGATAATCACGTTGGCCATGCCGTTGCCCATCACCGCCACCACCGCGATGGCCAGCAGAATGCCGGGGAAGGCAAACAGCACGTCGCAGATGCGCATGATGATGCGGTCCCACCAGCCCTCGTAGTAGCCCGCCAGCAGGCCCAGCACCGTGCCGATGGCGGCGCCGATCAGCACCGCAAACACCCCTGCCGCCAGCGAGATCTGCGCCCCCATCAGCACCCGGCTGAAGATGTCGCGCCCTAACGAGTCCACGCCAAACCAGTGCATCATCGACGGACCTTCGTTGAGACGGTCGTAATCAAAGTAGTTCTCGGCATCGAAAGGCACGATCCAGGGCGCCAGCACCGCCACCAGGATCAGCAGCAGCACAAACAGCCCGGCGGCCATCGCCACCGGCTGCTTACGAAAGCGTCGCCAGAACTCATGCCACGGGGTGCGGATCCGATCCGGTTTGAGGCCCGGCATGGCCTTTAACATCGCCTGCCGACGCCAGTTTAACAGTCGCATCTTACTTGTACCTGATAGCCGGATTAATGGCGGCATACAGGACATCCACCACTAAGTTGATAAGAATAAATTCCAGCGAAAAGAGCAGCACTTCCGCCTGGATCACCGGGTAGTCGCGCATGTCGACAGAATCGACCAGCAGACGCCCGAGCCCCGGCCAGTTGAAGACCTTTTCCACCACGATTGAGCCGCCGAGCAGAAAACCGAACTGCAGCCCCATCATGGTCACTACCGGGATCATCGCGTTGCGCAGGCCGTGCTTGAGGATCACCCACTTCTCGCTGACCCCCTTCGCCCGGGCGGTACGCATGTAGTCTTCGTTCAGCACGTCGACGAACGAGGCGCGGGTGAAGCGCGCCATCACCGCCGCCACCGCCGCGCCAAGCGTCAGCGAAGGCAGGATATAGTGCCGCCAGCTGTCCGCCCCCACGGTGGGCAGCCAGCCCAGCTCCACGGAAAAGACCTGCATCAGCAGCATCCCCAGCGCAAAGGCCGGGAAAGAGATCCCGGTAACCGCCAGCGCCATCCCCAGCCGGTCCGGCCAGCGGTTGCGCCACACGGCCGCCACAATACCCGCCATCAGGCCAAACAGCACCGCCCAGGCCATGCTGGCAAGGGTCAGCCAGAAGGTGGGCATAAAGCGGCTGGCAATCTCTTCGGACACGGGCCGCCGGGAGACCATCGAAGTGCCAAAATCCCCCTGCAGGACACTGGTGATGTAGTGCCAGAACTGCCGGTAAAGCGGTTGATCGAGCCCCAGTTGCTTACGCACCAGCTCAATCACCGTGGCATCCGCTTCCGGGCCGGCAATCAGCCGCGCCGGATCGCCTGGCAGCATATGCACAAATAAAAAGACCAGCACCGCGACAATCAGCAGCGTCGGGATCAGGCCCAGCAGGCGTTTAATCACATAATTCAGCATGCACATTCCTCTCATCCCGCAGGCGGATACCTGCGGGAATGAGTGCTTTATTTCAGATCCGCGTCGTCAAAGCTAAAGCCGGTATCCGGCATGATGTAGAACCCGGTCAGCGCCTTGTTGTGCGCCGAAACCAGCTTCTCTACCACCAGCGGCACCCATGGCGACTCCTTCCAGATGGTGTCCTGCGCATCTTTGTACAGCTTCGCTTTCTCTTCCGGCTGGGTGGTTTTCAGCGCATCGGTCAGATCTTTATCCACCTGCGGGTTGCTGTAGAACGCGGTGTTGAACAGGGTTGGCGGCCAGTTCTGGGAGGCAAACAGCGGCGACAGCGCCCAGTCGGCTTCGCCGGTGGAGGCCGACCAGCCGGTGTAGAACATCCTCACCCCGCTCTCTTTCTGCCCTTTGCCTTCCACTTCGGCAGCGCGCTGCCCGGCATCCATCGCCGTCACCTGCACCTTAATGCCCACCTGCGCCAGCTGCTGCTGGGTAAACTGCAGCACCTTCTGGGCGGTACTGTGA
The DNA here is from genome assembly GCF_005843915.1 of Enterobacter sp. MF024. NCBI lineage: Bacteria > Pseudomonadati > Pseudomonadota > Gammaproteobacteria > Enterobacterales > Enterobacteriaceae > Enterobacter > Enterobacter sp. MF024. The sequence continues at coordinate 218,434 of NZ_VCBB01000003.1, forward strand.
TTGTGCGACGACCAGAGCGTGGTGCTGAAGCCGTTCGGGAAGCCCGCCTCTTTCAGCAGCGCCCGCGCTTTGGTCGGGTTGTATTCCCACGGATGATACTGCTGGGAGTAGGCAATGGATGGCGGCACCACCCCGGTCGCCGGGGTCGCGTAACCGGCAAAGGCCACTTTTACCAGCGCGTCGCGGTTGATGGCGTAGTTGATCGCCTCGCGTACTTTCGTGTTATCAAACGGCTTTTGCGTGACGTTCATGCTGATGTAGCGCTGCATGATCGACGGGCTGGCTACCAGCTCCAGCTTGCTGTTTTTGCCCAGCAGCGCCGCCTGCTCGTAAGGGATCGGGAAGGCAAACTGCGCTTCGCCGGTCTGTAGCATCGCCGCGCGGGTGTTGTTATCCACCACCGGACGCCAGGTGATGGTGTCCAGCTTCGGCAGCCCCTGCTGCCAGTATCCGGCGAACTTCTTCACCTTCACAAAATCGGTCTGGTTCCAGGTCACCAGCTCATACGGCCCGGTGCCCACCGGATGGAAGCCAATCTCTTTGCCGTACTTTTTCAGCGCCTCGGGGGAGATCATCGCCGTGGCCGGGTGCGCCAGAATGTTGATAAAGGCGGAGAACGGCTCCTTGAGGGTGATTTTCACCGTGGTGGGATCGACTGCCTCGGTGCTGGCAATGTTTTTATACAGGTTATAACGCTTAAGGCTGCTTTCCGGATTGCTGGCGCGATCGAGGTTGACCTTCACCGCCTCTGCGTTGAAGTCGGTCCCGTCCTGGAACTTCACGCCGCTGCGCAGCTTGATGGTGTAGACCAGCCCGTCGTCAGAGACCTTGTAGCTTTCGGCCAGCACGTTTTTCACCTGCATCTCTTTATCAAGGCCAAACAGCCCCTGATAAAACGACTTCGCCACCTGCTGGGAGAGCGTGTCGTTGGCATCATAAGGATCGAGGGTGGTGAAGTTGGAGGCCACCGCCACCACTACATCTTTTGCTGCGAAAGCCGGCGAGGCCGCCAGGGCTGCCGTTACGCTCGCGGCTAACAGCCATCTGCGAGCAACAAATTTTGTCATTGTACTCTCCTGTTGTTCCCTGCTGTCTGAGTTATAAACGCGAAAAAGCATTGTCCTGCCGCGGCGGCGCAACGAAATGGCCGGGGCTCACCTCCCGCAACTCCACGCGCTCGGTGAACTCCCCTCGCTTGCGAATGTTGCCCGGTAGTTCATCCTGCAAAAGCACCCGCCGGGCCTGACGATGGGCCGGATCGGCCACCGGCACTGCCGCCATCAGCTTGCGGGTGTAGGGATGCTGTGGATCCTCAAATACCGCCCGACGCGGGCCTATCTCAACAATCTGACCGAGATACATCACCGCCACGCGGTGGCTGATGCGCTCCACTACCGCCATATCGTGCGAAATAAACAGAAACGCGATGCCCATCTCCCGCTGCAAATCGAGCAGCAGGTTGATGATCTGCGCCCGGATGGAGACGTCCAGCGCCGAGACGGACTCATCGGCAATCACCACCTTCGGGTTCAGCGCCAGGGCGCGGGCAATACAGATCCGCTGCCGCTGGCCGCCGGAAAATTCATGGGGATAGCGCCATGCGTGTTCCGGCTTCAGCCCCACGCGCTCCAGCAGCCACGCCACCCGCCGCTGGGCGGCTTCCCCGTCCAGCAGGTTATGCACCCGCAGCGGCTCCATAATCGAATAGCCCACGGTCTGGCGGGGATCGAGGGAGGCATAGGGATCCTGGAAAATAAACTGAATGTCCCGCCGCAGGTGTTGCAGTTTCCCGGCGGGCAGGGTGTCGATGCGTTCCCCGTTAAAGGTGATGGTGCCTTCCTGGGACTCCACCAGCCGCAGCAGCGCCCGTCCGGTGGTCGATTTTCCGCTGCCGGATTCACCCACCAGGGAGAGCGTTTCGCCCGGCCATAAGTCGAAGCTGACGTTCTCCACCGCGTGGACTTCGCGCTTAACGCGGTTCAACAGGCCGCCGCGCAGCGGGAAGCGGGTCACAAGGTCGCGCACCTGCAGGATGGGCTCGCCGGGCACCACGGTATCCTGCTCGGTTTCGGCCTCCTGATGGCCGGGTTCGGCCAGAGAGATCAGCGGAAAACGCCGCGGCAAATCGCTGCCGTTCATCGCCCCCAGGCGCGGCACCGCCGCCAGCAGCGCTTTTGTGTATGGGTGCTCAGGGGCGTGGAAAATCTGCTCCACGGTGCCGGTTTCCACCGCCTCGCCCTGGTACATCACCAGCACCCGGTCGGCGATATCCGCCACCACGCCCATGTCGTGGGTGATAAAGATCACCCCCATCTCCATCTCCTCCTGCAACACTTTAATCAGCTGCAGGATCTGCGCCTGAACGGTGACGTCCAGCGCGGTGGTGGGTTCATCGGCAATCAGCACCGCCGGGCGACAGGAGAGCGCCATGGCGATCATCACCCGCTGGCGCATGCCGCCGGAGAGCTGGTGCGGATAGCGCGACAGAATGGTGTCCGCCTCGGGAATGCGCACCTGCTCCAGCATCCGCCGGGCTTCAATCAGGGCATTCTCACGGCTCAGCCCCTGATGCAGGCGAATCGACTCGGCGATCTGTTCTCCCACCGGGAAGACCGGGTTGAGGGAGGTCATCGGCTCCTGGAAAATCATGGCGATGTCGGCACCGCGCACGCTGCGCATCTGGGATGAACTCAGGGTGGTGAGATCGCTTACCTGCCCGTTGCGACGGCGCAGCAGCAGGCGGTCGCACTCGACCAGCCCGCCGGACTGTTCAATCAGGCGCATCAACGACAGCGCGGTGACCGATTTACCGGAGCCGGATTCGCCGACAATCGCCAGGGTTTCGCCGCGTTTGAGCGAAAAAGAGAGCTGTTTTACCGCCGGGATCGTCTGCCGCTCGTCGGGAAAGGCGACGTTAAGGTTGTGCACCGCCAGCACCTGCTGACTGTCCAGTTCATCGCTGTGCGGCATCCCTCTTCCCCTTATTCACGGTAAATTCCGGTGCTCGGCGTATCGCCTGCGTATCCCCAGGCACGGTACATGCCTTCACTGTTAAAGGGTAATGCCACGTTACCCTCGCGATCGACGGCAATCAGCCCGCCGCTGCCTTCGAGCGCCGGGAGTTTTTCCATCACCACCCGCTCGCAGGCTTCGGCCAGGCTTAAGCCGCCGTAATCCATCAGCGCGGCGATGTCATAGGCGGCCAGGGTGCGAATAAACACTTCCCCGGTGCCGGTGCAGGAGACCGCCACGCTGGCGTTATTGGCATAGCAGCCCGCGCCGGGCAACGGACTGTCGCCCACCCGACCGGGCAGTTTGTTGGTCATTCCGCCGGTGGAGGTGGCGGCGGCCAGATTCCCCGCCTTATCCAGCGCCACGGCACCGACGGTGCCCGTTTTGGTGGACTCATCCAGCGGGGCGGCATGATCGAGCCGGGTTTCCCCCGCACTGCGCGCCGCCAGCAGCTGCTGATAGCGCTCGGGCGTGGAAAAGATTTCTGGCGAAACCGCCTCCATGCCCTTTTCGAAGGCGAATTTCTCGGCCCCCTCGCCCACCAGCAGCACGTGCGGGCTCTGCTCCATCACCAGACGGGCGGCCAGCACCGGGTTGCGCAGATGGCTGACCCCGGCCACGGCACCCGCCTTCAGGGTAATGCCGTCCATCACGCAGGCGTCCAGCTCGTGGGTTTCGTCTCGGGTAAACACCGAGCCAATCCCGGCGTTAAACAGCGGACACTCCTCCAGCAGGCGCACCGCCTCGGTGACCACATCCAGCGCGCTCTCGCCCGCCTCCAGCATTCGCTGGCCGGTTTCCACAATCGAAGAGAGCGCCTCGATGTAGCGCTTCTCCTGCTCCTGACTGAGCTGCGCCCGGGTAATTGCCCCGGCGCCGCCGTGGATTGCGATGACTGCATTCCCCATTCACTTCACCTTTGGGCCGATAGTTGCCGCTTTTTTTATAAATATCATTATCGTGGCTTATGATTCATATAATTTTTGAATATAGAAAGACGACACTGTGATGTAAAGGGTAAGCCCATGGTGTCATACAGTTAACGGCACTTTTCTGCCATAATGGCCGCCTTCGTTATTCTCCCGCTGGAGTGACCCATGGATTTTACCGCCGGACTGATGCCGCTTGAGACGGCACTCACCCAGATGCTCGATCGAATTTCTCCGCTGTCAGAGCAGGAAACCCTGCCCCTGCTGCGCTGTTTTGGCCGCGTGACCGCCGCCGACATCGTTTCGCCCCTGAACGTGCCGGGCTTTGATAACTCAGCGATGGATGGCTACGCCGTGCGTCTGGCGGATCTGGCGGCGGGCACTGCGCTGCCGGTAGCGGGTAAAGCCTTTGCCGGTCAGCCTTTCCAGGGTGAATGGCCTGCCGGAAGCTGCATCCGCATTATGACCGGCGCGCCGGTGCCGCCAGGCTGCGATGCGGTGGTGATGCAGGAAGAGACCGAGCAGACCGACGACGGCGTGCGTTTTACCGCCAGCGTTAAGCCGGGTCAGAATATCCGTCGCAGCGGGGAAGATATTACCCTGGGCGCAACCGTCTTCCCGGCGGGCACGAAGCTGACCGTCGCCGAGCTGCCGGTACTGGCGTCGCTGGGTATCCCGGAGATTGCCGTGGTGCGCCAGGTGCGCGTGGCGGTGTTCTCTACCGGGGACGAGCTTCAGCTGCCGGGCCAGCCGCTGGCCGAGGGGCAGATCTACGACACGAACCGCCTGGCGGTGCATCTGATGCTGGAGCAGCTGGGCTGCGAGGTGATTAACCTCGGCATTATTCCTGACGATCCAGAGCAGCTGCGCGCCGCCTTTATTGAAGCGGATCGCCTGGCCGACGTGGTGCTGAGCTCCGGCGGCGTATCGGTGGGCGAAGCGGATTACACCAAAACCATCCTCGACGAGCTGGGGGAGATCGGCTTCTGGAAGCTGGCGATCAAGCCGGGCAAACCTTTCGCTTTCGGCACGCTGCCGAACAGCTGGTTCTGCGGCCTGCCGGGCAACCCGGTCTCTGCGGCGCTCACCTTCTATCAGCTGGTGCAGCCGCTGCTGGCGAAGCTCTCCGGCAACCGGGCGCAAAGCCTGCCTGCCCGCCAGCGCGTTCGCGCCGCCACCCGGCTGAAAAAATCACCGGGTCGTCTCGACTTCCAGCGCGGCATTCTGACGCGTAACGCCGACGGCGAGCTGGAGGTGAGCACCACCGGTCATCAGGGGTCGCATATTTTCAGCTCCTTCAGCCAGGGCAACTGCTTTATCGTGCTGGAGCGCGAGCGCGGCAACGTGGAAGCGGGTGAATGGGTTGAGGTTGAGCCGTTTAACGCCCTGTTCGGAGGCTGAGCATGGAACTGAGCGACAACGAGATGCTGCGCTACAATCGCCAGATTGTGCTGCGCGGCTTTGATTTCGACGGTCAGGAGGCGTTAAAGGCCGCGAACGTGCTGGTGGTCGGCCTGGGTGGACTGGGCTGCGCTGCGGCGCAGTATCTGGCCGCCGCTGGCGTCGGGCGCATGACGCTGCTTGATTTCGACACCGTGTCGCTCTCCAACCTGCAACGCCAGACGCTGCACAGCGATGCCACCCTCGGCGAGCCCAAAGTGGTGTCGGCCCGGGCGTCGCTGTCGCGCATCAACCCCAACGTCCAGTTCACCCTGCTCGATGCCCTGCTGGATGAGCCTGCGCTGTCTGAACAGATTGCCCGTCACGATCTGGTTCTCGACTGCACCGATAACGTCACCATTCGCAATCAGCTCAACGCGGGCTGTTTCGCCCATAAAACGCCGCTGGTCTCCGGGGCGGCTATCCGTATGGAAGGACAAATCAGCGTCTTTACCTATGCCGAGGGCGAGCCCTGCTACCGCTGCCTGAGCCGTCTGTTTGGCGAGAATGCCCTGACCTGTGTGGAAGCCGGCGTAATGGCTCCGCTGGTGGGGGTGATCGGTTCGATGCAGGCGATGGAGGCCATCAAAGTGCTGACCCATTACGGCACGCCAGCGGCGGGGAAAATCGTGATGTACGACGCGATGACCTGCCAGTTCCGCGAGATGAAGCTGATGCGTAATCCGGGGTGTGAGGTGTGCGGAGGTTAACGCAAACGGCAACCCAAAGGTTGCCGTTTTAGTGTTTGCTCCCTCTCCCTTTGGGAGAGGGCCGGGGTGAGGGAATCAGCGTGCACGAATCAGCTTTTGTAGGCCGGGCAAGCGCAGCGCCGCCCGGCGATACCACTAGATCGACGTCCGTCCAAAGGCTTTCTGCCAGTCCTGCTCAAACTTCGCAATCGCCGCATCCACCGCCGGAGAAGCGATCAACTGCTGGGCAACGTCCAGCGGCAGGGTGATGGATTCACAGCCTGCCAGCAGGCAGTCCAGCGCCTGTCGCGGGGTTTTGAAGCTCGCTGCCAGCACTTTTGACTGCGGCACGTGGAGCGTCAGCAACTGCTGCAACTCGGCCACGGTCTGAATGCCGTCCCCGCCCTGGGCATCCACCCGGTTCACATATGGCGCGACATATTCCGCCCCCGCCAGCGCCGCCATCATCCCCTGCGCCGCGCTGTAGACCGCAGTCCCCAGGGTCGGTACGCCCTGCGCTTTCAGCATCTTAATGGCCGCCAGCCCTTCTGCCGTTACCGGCACTTTTACTACCAGATCGGCGACGATAGTGCGCAGCTTGAGCGCGTCTTCCACCATACCTTCTGCGGTGGTCGCCATCACCTGGGCAAACAGACGGCCCTGGCCGCCCATCGCCTCCTGCAGCTGAGGCAGTAGAACGTCGAGCGGCGTTTTGCCGGCGGCGACGATGCTTGGGTTAGTGGTGACGCCTGCCAGCGGAAACACGCGGGCCAGCTTTTTAACGGCAATCACGTCGGATGTGTCGAGATACAGTTCCATGATGAGATCCTCAAAAATGACTATGCCGTAACCCTACCACGGCAAAACCTGCTTCTGAGTTGATTTGCGTCAAGATAACTTTCATTCGAAAGTCATTTAATCTTCATACGCAACAAGAGGCGACATTATGATCTTCAACATTCAGCGTTATTCGACACACGACGGCCCGGGAATTCGTACCGTGGTCTTTATGAAGGGCTGCTCCCTGGGCTGCCGCTGGTGTCAGAATCCGGAAAGCCGCGACCGTTCCCGGGATCTGCTGTTCGACGCTCGCCTGTGCCTGGAGGGGTGCAACCTCTGTCAGCAGGTGGCGCCTGCGGTGATCGACCGCACGCTGAATGGCCTGGTGATCCACCGCGAAAAACTCGACGATACCCACCTCGATGCCCTCACCGACTGCTGCCCGACCCAGGCCCTCACCGTCTGCGGCGAAGATAAGCAGGTGGAGGAGATCATGGCGACCGTTCTGCGCGATAAGCCTTTCTACGATCGCAGCGGCGGCGGCATCACCCTCTCCGGAGGCGAACCCTTTATGAACCCGGACATGGCGCGCCAGCTGTTCCAGGCCAGCCATGAGCAGGGGATCCACACCGCCGTGGAAACCTGCCTGCACGTGCCGTGGCACTATATCGAACCATCGTTACCGTACATCGATCTGTTCCTGGCCGACCTGAAACACGTCGACGGGGCGGTGTTTAAGCAGTGGACCGACGGCTCGGCAAAACGGGTGCTGGAGAATCTCAAGCGCCTGGCCGCCGCCGGAAAACAGCTCACCATTCGCGTGCCGCTGATCCAGGGCTTTAACGCCGATGAAGCGTCGATTACCGCCATTACCAATTTTGCCGCCGACGAACTGAACGTCCGCGACATCCATTTTTTGCCATACCACACGCTGGGCATGAACAAGTACACACTGCTCGGCCAACCCTACTCTGCCCCTGATAAACCGCTCGATAATCCTGCTTTACTGGACTTTGCCCGGCAGTACGCCGCCCAGAAAGGGTTAACCGCGACCTTACGAGGATAATGTTATGACACAGCTGAATCTTACTACCCTGAGCGATCGCATTAAGGCGCATAAAACTGCCCTGGTCCATATTGTTAAGCCGCCGGTCTGTACCGAACGCGCCCAGCACTACACCGAAATGTACCAGCAGCATATGGACAAGCCGATCCCGGTTCGCCGCGCGCTGGCGCTGGCCCATCACCTGGCGCAGCGCACTATCTGGATCAAACATGACGAGCTGATTATCGGCAACCAGGCAAGCGAAGTGCGCGCCGCGCCGATCTTCCCGGAATACACCGTCTCGTGGATTGAAAAAGAGATCGACGATCTGGCCGACCGTCCGGGTGCGGGCTTTGCGGTCAGCGAAGAGAACAAACGCGTTCTGCATGAAATTTGCCCGTGGTGGCGCGGCCAGACGGTGCAGGATCGCTGCTACGGCATGTTCACCGACGAGCAGAAAGGCCTGCTGGAAACCGGGATTATCAAAGCGGAAGGCAACATGACCTCCGGCGACGCGCACCTGGCGGTAAACTTCCCGTTAGTGCTGGAAAAAGGGCTCGACGGCCTGCGCCACAAGGTGGACGAGCGCCGCTCGCGCATCAACCTTACCTGCCTGGAAGACCTGCACGGCGACCAGTTCCTGAAAGCGATCGATATCGTGCTGGAAGCGGTGAGCCTGCATATCGAGCGCTTTGCCGATCTGGCGCGTGAGATGGCCACCACCGAAACCCGCGTTAGCCGCCGCGACGAGCTGCTGGCGATGGCGGAAAACTGCGATGTCATAGCCCACGAACCGCCAAAAACCTTCTGGCAGGCATTACAGCTGTGCTACTTCATCCAGCTGATCCTGCAGATTGAGTCCAACGGCCACTCCGTCTCCTTCGCCCGCATGGACCAGTATCTCTATCCGTACTACCGCCGCGACGTGGAGCTGAACCAGTCTCTGGATCGTGAACACGCCATCGAGCTGCTGCACAGCTGCTGGCTGAAGCTGCTGGAAGTAAACAAGATCCGCTCCGGCTCGCACTCTAAAGCCTCGGCGGGCAGCCCGCTGTACCAGAACGTCACCATCGGCGGGCAGATCCTGGTGAACGATGTGGCAATGGACGCGGTGAACCCGCTCTCCTACGCGATTCTGGAATCCTGCGGCCGTCTGCGCTCCACCCAGCCGAACCTGAGCGTGCGCTATCACGCGGGCATGAGCAACGACTTCCTCGACGCCTGCGTGCAGGTGATCCGCTGCGGCTTCGGGATGCCGGCCTTCAACAACGATGAGATCGTTATCCCTGAGTTCATCAAGCTCGGCATCGAAAAAGCCGACGCCTACGACTACGCCGCCATCGGCTGCATTGAAACCGCCGTTGGCGGCAAGTGGGGCTACCGCTGCACCGGGATGAGCTTTATCAACTTCGCCCGCGTGATGCTGGCAGCGATGGAAGGCGGTCGCGACGCCACCAGCGGCAAAGTGTTCCTGCCGCAGGTTAAAGCGCTCTCTGCCGGTAACTTCAACAATTTCGACGAAGTGATGGCCGCCTGGGATCGCCAGATTAAGTACTACACCCGCAAATCCATCGAGATTGAGTACGTGGTGGACACCATGCTGGAAGAGAACGTCCACGACATTCTCTGCTCGGCGCTGGTGGATGACTGCATCGAGCGCGCGAAGAGCATCAAGCAGGGCGGCGCGAAGTACGACTGGGTCTCCGGCCTGCAGGTAGGCATCGCCAACCTCGGCAACAGCCTGGCGGCAGTGAAGAAACTGGTCTTTGAACAGGGTGCGATTGGTCAGCAGCAGCTGGCGGCGGCCCTGGCGGATGACTACGAGGGGCTGACCCACGAGCAGCTGCGCCAGCGTCTGATCAACGGCGCGCCGAAGTACGGTAACGACGATGACAGCGTGGATCTGCTGCTGGCCCGGGCGTATCAGACCTACATCGAAGAGCTGAAGCAGTACCACAACCCACGCTATGGCCGTGGCCCGATTGGCGGCAACTACTACGCCGGGACCTCGTCCATCTCCGCCAACGTGCCGTTTGGTGCGGCCACCATGGCAACGCCGGACGGTCGTAAGGCACATACTCCGCTGGCCGAAGGGGCAAGCCCGTCCTCCGGTACTGACCATCTGGGGCCAACGGCGGTGATCGGCTCTGTCGGGAAACTGCCGACCGAAGCGATCCTCGGTGGCGTGCTGCTGAACCAGAAGCTCAACCCGGCAACGCTGGATAACGACAGCGACCGTCAGAAGCTGATGGTGCTGCTGCGGACCTTCTTTGAGGTGCATAAAGGCTGGCACATCCAGTACAACATCGTCTCCCGCGAAACGCTGCTGGAAGCGAAGAAACACCCGGACCAGTATCGCGACCTGGTAGTGCGCGTGGCGGGTTACTCGGCGTTCTTTACTGCCCTGTCACCGGATGCGCAGGACGATATTATTGCGCGTACTGAGCATACGTTGTAATGAGATCCCCTCTCCCTTGAGGGAGAGGGTTAGGGTGAGGGGGAATAGCGCGCGCTGTTGCCCTCACCCCGGCCCTCTCCCACGGGGAGAGGGTGCAAACATCAAAAACGGCAACCCAGGTTGCCGTTTTGCATTTACCTCCGCCACCCGGCTTTTTCACTTTCATTCGAAAATTAAATTTGTGCTCCACGTCACCTTGTTATTAGAATGTTTCGAACGCAGTGATTCAGGAGCTCAATGTATGACCGTTAAAGTTATCGTCACCGATATGGACGGAACTTTTCTTGATGACGCCAAGCAGTACGATCGTGACCGCTTTCAGGCGCAGTTCCAGCAACTTCAGGCCCGTAATATTGAGTTCGTTGTCGCCAGCGGCAACCAGTATTACCAGCTCATCTCCTTTTTCCCGGAACTGAAATCGCAGATCTCTTTCGTGGCGGAAAACGGCGCGCTGGTGTTCGATCACGGCGAGCAGATTTTCCACGGTGAACTGACGAAGCACGAGTCGCAGATTGTCATCGGCGAGCTGCTGAAGGATACCTCCCTGAACTTCGTTGCCTGCGGGCTGGAAAGTGCTTACGTCAGCGATAAGGCACCAGAGGACTTCATCGCGCTGATGTCAAAACACTATCACCGCCTGCAGCGCATCAGCGACTATCGCGACATCGACGACGTGCTGTTCAAGTTCTCCCTGAACCTGCCCGACAGCGATATTCCGAACCTGATCGACGCCCTGCACGTCTCCCTCGACGGCATTATGAAGCCGGTGACCAGCGGCTTTGGCTTTGTCGATCTGATTATCCCCGGCCTGCATAAAGCCAGCGGCCTGAGCCGCCTGCTGAAGCGCTGGCACATCTCCCCGCAGGAGTGCGTGGCGATTGGCGACAGCGGTAACGACGCCGAAATGCTGAAGTTTGTGAACTACTCCTTCGCCATGGGTAACGCGGGCGAAAGCATCAAAGCCATCACCCGCTATCAGGCCGATGACAACAACCACCAGGGCGCGCTGAACGTGATTCAGGCCGTCCTCGACAATACCCCGCCCTTCAGCAACTGATTTCCCCGCCGGAGTCATCTCCGGCGCTCTCCCCCTCTTTCTCTCCGTGTTGTGCACTTCATCAAGTTATTTAACTTGCTTTAACTTATTTTTAACCTAAAGTATCACTTGTAATCACTTTTACTTTCGAATGAAAGATAGCGAGGCTGTTATGACCTTAACCTTTACCAGTGAAACCTTGCCTTCCGACCACAAAGCGGCCATCCGCCAGATGAAACGTGAGCTGCGGGCGCAGATTGGCGACGTGCAGGGCGTGTTCGATCGCCTGAGCGCCAGGATCGCCAGCCGCGTGGCGGAAATTAACACCCTGAAGCGCAATGGCGATCCTGTCTGGCCGGTGATCCCCTTTGCGGACGTGCAGAGCGGTAACATCAGCCCGGAACAGCGCGAGGCGGTCAAACGCCGGGGCTGTGCGGTGATCAAAGGTCATTTCCCGCGCGAGAAGGCGCTGGCGTGGGATAACGCGATGCTCGACTATCTGGATCTCAACCGTTTTGACGACGTCTACAAAGGCCCGGGGGATAACTTCTTTGGCTCCCTCACCGCCTCCCGTCCGGAGATCTACCCGATCTACTGGTCACACGCCCAGATGGAAGCCCGTCAGAGCGAAGAGATGGCCCAGGTGCAGTCGTTCCTGAACCGTTTATGGACTTTCGAGAGCAACGGCAAGCAGTGGTTCAACCCGGACGTCAGCGTGATCTACCCGGACCGCATTCGCCGCCGTCCGCCGGGAACTACCTCTAAAGGCCTCGGGGCGCACACCGACTCCGGCGCGCTGGAGCGCTGGCTGCTCCCGGCCTATCAGCAGGTCTTCGCCCGCGTCTTCGACGGCAATATCGACAGGTACGATCCCTGGGATGCCGCCCACCGCACCGAGGTGGAAGAGTACACCGTGGACAACACCACCAAATGCTCGGTGTTCCGCACCTTCCAGGGCTGGACGGCGCTCTCCGACATGATCCCAAATCAGGGGCTGCTGCACGTGGTGCCGATCCCGGAAGCGATGGCTTACATTCTGCTGCGTCCGCTGCTGGACGATGTGCCGGAAGATGAACTCTGCGGCGTGGCCCCGGGGCGCGTGCTGCCGATTTCCGAGAAGTGGCATCCGCTGTTAATTGAAGCCCTGACCAGCATTCCGGCGCTGGAAGCGGGTGATTCCGTGTGGTGGCACTGCGATGTGATCCACTCGGTGGCCCCGGTTGAAGACCAGCAGGGCTGGGGCAACGTGATGTACATTCCGGCGGCGCCGATGTGCGAGAAAAACCTCGCCTACGCGAAGAAGGTGAAAGCGGCGCTGGAAACCGGCGCCTCGCCGGGCGATTTCCCGCGCGAGGATTATGAGTCTGACTGGCAGTCGCGCTTCACCGTTGATGATCTGAACATTCACGGCAAGCGCGCGCTGGGTATGGCTTAACTGTCGTATAACCCTTCCCGTTCGACGGCGGTGCGTCGTTTCCCCTGACGTATCCGCCGTACCGACTCCCGCACGGTCAGCGTGCCGTTCAGCAGCAGCGTCCCCACCGGCGCGTCCGGGCGCATCAGCCGTTGCTGGAGCATATGCACCGCTTCGGTTCCCAGTTCATCGCGGGGAACATGCACCGCCGTTAACGGCACATCCTGAATCGCCGCCAGATTAAAGCCGTCAATGCTCATCACCGACACATCCTGAGGGACGCGCAATCCCTGCTTTTGTAAGGCGTTGATGGTCCCCGCCGCCATAAAATCCCCGCCGACTAAAAATGCCGTGGGCAGGTCTTTTCCCTGACGTTCACTGAGCCAGTGGCTGACCAGCTGTTCGGTTTCGCGGGCGCTGAAGCTCGGAGCCACCAGCAGATCGCGCTTGTCGTTAAACTTCAGGTTGTGCGACTGCCAGGCGTCACGGATCCCCGCCAGACGCAGCTCCATGGTATAGCGGCGCAGGCACAGCACGTTCATCACCTCACGGTGCCCCATCTCAAAGAGGTATTCCGCCGCGCGTTCGCCGATGGCGCGGTGATCGGGCGTGACAGCAGGGAGGCGCATATGCCGGTCGCGGCAGTTAATCAGCATGCAGGGTTTACCCAGATCGATGGCCAGATCGTGGATATGCGGATCGTCGATACCCAGCAGGATAGCGGCCTGGGTGTCCGGCTCGTTCATGCGCGCGAGAAACAGCTGCGCGTCGCTGTCATTTTCTTCCAGGGCGCAGTAGCGAAGGCGCACGTCATGCAAGGCCAGGCCCTTACTCACGCTCTGGATCACCCGGTAATAAAAGATGTCGGACCGCTCGTCAAAAGCGCGCTGGGGCGCAAAGACCACGAGGCTGTTGAGCAGCAGACGTCCTGCCGCCATCCCGTCCAGCACGCCCAGCTCCCGCGCGGCGTCCAGCACCCGGGTACGCGCCTTTTCGCTGGTGTTCGCCTTCCCCGCCAGCACCCGGGAAACGGTGCTGACAGAGAGTTCGGTCCGGCGGGCAATTTCAGCGATTCTTAGCCTTTTATCCATTTTGTGATCTGGCTCCATTTGCGAAATGAAAAAATTTTCATAGCGTAGTTAACAGACGGTTACTGGGGTTAGAGCCAGAATGCCAAATAATTAAAGACGATTATGAGAAAAGTTGCACAAAATGCGCTTTTGCCCGCCTGATTTCTCTCTTAAGGTGAACCTGTCACACAACTTCCATACTAGTTATATACCAGGCTAAGCATTAAAACTGATAACAATCAAAGAGATAAAAAATCTGTGTGACACCTGAACCTCCGTCCCCCTACCGTCCGTCTTGTGGAGAGTAAAATGAGTCAGGGCATCAATAACACCGTTGCGACCAGCAAAACCCGTCGCGTCATTAAAAACCTGCGCTGGTACGTGCTGGTGCTGTTCTTAATGGGCGTGACCGTTAACTACATCACCCGAAATTCGTTGGGTATTCTCGCGCCTGAACTCAAAGAGAGTCTCGGGATCACCACCGAGCAATACTCCTGGATCGTTGGCGCGTTCCAGATTGCCTACACCATTTTCCAGCCTCTGTGCGGCTGGCTGATTGACGTCATCGGCCTGAAGATTGGCTTTATGGTCTGCGCCGGGATCTGGGCGCTGATGTGTATCTTCCATGCGGGCGCCGGAAGCTGGCTGCATCTGGCGATCCTGCGCTTCTTTATGGGTGCCTCTGAAGCGGCCGCCACTCCGGCGAACGCCAAAACCATCGGCGAGTGGTTCCCGAAATCGGAACGTCCCGTGGCCGCCGGTTGGGCGGGCGTGGGCTTCTCCATCGGCGCGATGCTGGCCCCGCCTATCATCTACTTCGCGCACGCCTCCTTTGGCTGGCAGGGCGCGTTTATGTTTACCGGCGTGCTGGCGCTGCTGTGGGTGATCCTCTGGTGGGCGTTTTACCACAACCCGGAGCAGCATCCGAACCTGAGCAAGGATGAGCTGGCCTTTATCAAGCAGGATAACGAGCCGCCTGCGGTCAAACTGCCCTTCCTCACCGCGCTGAAAACCGTCTCGAAAAACAAGCGCTTTTACGGTATCGCCATTCCGGCCTTTATGGCGGAACCGGCCTGGGCGGTGCTGAGCTTCTGGGTGCCGCTGTATCTCGCCAAAGAGCACGGCATGGATCTGAAGCAGATCGCGATGTTTGCCTGGCTGCCGTTCCTGGCCGCCGATCTCGGCAGCGTGGCGAGCGGCTACCTGACCCGTCTCTATACCCGCCTGTTCGGCTGCTCCCGCGTTAACTCGGTGGTGGCAAGCTCGGTGACCGGCGCGTTTCTGATGATCTCCTTAGGCATCGTGGCTATTACCCGCGACCCCTATATCACCATCGTGCTGATCTCCATCGGCGGTTTCGGGCATCAGATCATCTCCTGCATGTTGAGCGCCCTGGTGGTGGAGTCGTTTGATAAGGGCCAGATGGCAACCGTCAACGGCATGCGCGGCTCGGCGGCGTGGATCGCCAGCTTCCTGTTCTCCCTTTTGATTGGTGTTACCGCCGACAAAATCGGCTTTAACCCGCTCTTTATTGCCATGGGGTTCTTCGACCTGATTGGCGCTCTCTTCCTGGTGGCATTTATTGCTGAACGTCGCGCCAAGCGCGCCTGATAGTGGATGTATTGCATATGAAAACCCTGAAAAACTGGACCGTCGAGAAACAGTCTGCGAACCATCTGGAACTGCTGGTCGATGAGCAGCACCGCCTGTGCCTGTATGTGCTGGAACAGAACCTGTTCCGGGTACTGATTAAACGCAAAGGCGAACTGGCGCTGGACCGCACCTGGAGCATCGCTCCGGAGCAGGACGTGCCCTGGGAAGGCCGCCGCCGCGACGATCTGAGCGGGTTCACCTGCCCTGCCTGGACGCTGACGCAGCAGGACAATGTGCTGACCGTTGCCACCGAACAGCTGCGCGTCACCGTCCACCAGCCGCTGTGGCTGGAGTGGCACTATCGCAACGAGGCCGGGGAGTGGCAGCCGCTGGTAAATGACCGTCCGACCAGCGCCTATCTGCTGAACGCCCACGGCGACGGCGCGGCGCACTACCTGAGCCGCCGCAAGGATGAACGTTTTTACGGCCTGGGTGAAAAAGCGGGCGATCTGCAGCGCAACGGCAAGCGCTATGAGATGCGTAACCTGGACGCGATGGGCTATAACGCGGTCAGCACCGACCCGCTGTATAAGCACATCCCGTTCACCATCACCCGCCGGGACGACGTGAGCTATGGCCTGTTCTACGACAACCTGAGCAGCTGCTGGCTGGATCTGGGCAACGAGATCGACAACTACCACACCGCCTATCGCCGCTGGCAGGCGGAAGCGGGCGATATCGATTACTACATCTTTACCGGCAAACGGGTGCTGGACGTCACCAAAGCCTTCGTGCGCCTCACCGGGAAAACGCTGTTCGGACCGAAATGGAGCCTCGGCTACAGCGGGTCAACCATGCACTACACCGACGCCCCGGACGCGCAAAACCAGCTGATGAACTTTATCCGCCTGTGCGAAGAGCACGCCATTCCCTGCGACTCGTTCCAGCTCTCTTCCGGCTATACCTCCATCAACGGCAAGCGCTACGTCTTCAACTGGAACTACGACAAGGTGCCGCAGCCGAAGATGATGAGCCAGGCGTTCCACGATGCCGGGCTGAAGCTTGCAGCGAACATCAAGCCGTGCCTGCTGCAGGACCATCCGCGCTATAACGAAGTGGCGGAAAGGGGTCTGTTCATCCGCGATTCAGAAACCGATGCGCCAGAACGTTCAAGCTTCTGGGATGACGAAGGGTCGCACCTCGACTTTACCAACCCGCAGACCGTGCAGTGGTGGCAGCAAGGGGTGACCACCCAGCTGCTGGAGATGGGCATCGACTCCACCTGGAACGACAACAATGAGTTCGAGGTGTGGGACGGGGAAGCGCGCTGCTTTGGCTTCGGCAAGGAGATCGCCATCAAGCATATTCGCCCGGTGATGCCGCTGCTGATGATGCGCGCCTCGATGGAGGCCCAGCAGCGCTTCGCGCCGGAAAAACGCCCGTACCTGATCTCCCGCTCCGGCTGCGCCGGGATGCAGCGTTACGTCCAGACCTGGAGCGGCGATAACCGCACCAACTGGGACACCCTGCGCTACAACACCCGCATGGGTGTGGGGATGAGCTTATCGGGGCTGTTTAACGTCGGTCATGACGTGGGCGGGTTCTCCGGCGATAAGCCGGACGCGGAGCTGTTTGTCCGCTGGGTGCAAAACGGCGTGATGCATCCGCGCTTTACCATTCACTCGTGGAATGATGATGCCACCGTGAACGAGCCGTGGATGTATCCGGGCGTCACGCCGGCCATTCGCGGTGCCATTGAGCTGCGCTATCGCCTGCTGCCCTATCTTTACACCCTGCTGTGGCAGGCGCATGCCGATGACGAACCCATGCTGCGCCCGACCTTCCTCGATCACGAGCACGATGCGCAGACCTTTGAGGAGTGCGACGATTTCCTGCTGGGCCGCGACCTGCTGGTGGCAAGCGTCGTCGAAGCCGGGCAGCGCGAGCGCCGGGTCTGGCTGCCGGATAACGAAACCGGCTGGTACGATTTTTACACCCAGGAGTGGTTCTCCGGCGGGCAGTGGATCGTCCGCGACGCGCCGCTGGAAAAACTGCCGCTGCTGGTTCGCGCCGGTGCCGGTCTGCCGCTCAGCGAGCGCATTACCCATGTGAGCGCTGAGAAAGACGATACCCGCGAACTGAAACTGTTCCCGCTGAAAGGCGTGGGCACGACATCCGGCCTGCTGTTTGAAGACGACGGCGAAAGCTGGGGCTACCAGAGCGGCAACGCGCTGTGGGTGGAGTGGGAGATGGTCTGCGACGGGGCAACCATAAATTTGAACGTCGGTGCGCGCGGAGACTATCGTCCGGCGTGGAAAGCGCTGAAGGTGTCGTTACCGGCAGGGGAAAAACGTAAGCTGCTGGTGAATGGGGTTGAAGGGGGTGAGTGGGTGCTCTGAAAAATGCCGGGTGGCGGCTACGCCTTACCCGGCCTACAAAATCTGCACGAAATTGTAGGCCGGGCAAGCGCATGCGCCGCCCGGCGTGGCAGACCGCACATTCGTAGGCCCGGTAAGCGTAGCGCCACCGGGCTATGCTTTAGTTGTCGATGCCTTTGCTGCGCAGATAATCTTCGTAGTTACCGCTGAAGTCCACCACGCGCTCTGGCGTAATTTCAATCACGCGGGTCGCCAGGGAACTCACGAACTCACGGTCGTGAGAGACGAAGATCAGGGTGCCCTGATACATCTCCAGCGCCATGTTCAGCGATTCGATCGATTCCATATCCAGGTGGTTGGTCGGTTCGTCCATCACCAGAATGTTCGGTTTCTGCATCATCAGCTTACCGAACAGCATACGGCCCTTCTCACCACCGGAGAGCACCTTCGCCGGCTTTTTGATGTCGTCCTGGCTGAAAAGCAGACGCCCCAGGAAGCTGCGTACCACCTGCTCGTCGTCGCCTTCGGATTTCCACTGGCTCATCCAGTCGAAAACGGTCAGGTCGTTGTCGAAATCTTCGGCGTGATCTTGCGCGTAGTAACCAATCTGCGCATTCTCAGACCATTTCACGGTGCCGTTGTCAGGCTGAAGCTCACCCACCAGGGTTTTCAGCATGGTGGATTTACCCACGCCGTTGGCGCCGATGATCGCAATCTTCTCGCCCACTTCCAGCAGCAGGTTGAAGTTTTTAAACAGCGGGCCATCGTCAAAGCCTTTGGTGAGGGCTTCCACTTCCAGCGCGTTACGGAACAGTTTTTTATCCTGCTCGAAGCGGATGAACGGGTTCTGGCGGCTGGAGGCTTTAACCTCATCCAGCTTGATTTTGTCGATCTGACGGGCACGCGAGGTGGCCTGACGCGATTTAGAGGCGTTGGCGCTAAAGCGGCTGACGAAGGATTGCAGGTCCGCAATCTGCGCCTTTTTCTTGGCGTTGTCGGCCAGCAGACGCTCACGCGCCTGGGTCGCGGCGGTCATGTACTCGTCGTAGTTGCCCGCATAAACGCGCAGCTCGCCGTAGTCCAGATCGGCCATGTGGGTGCAGACCATGTTCAGGAAGTGACGGTCGTGCGAGATGATGATCATGGTGCTGTTACGCTCGTTCAGCGTCTGCTCCAGCCAGCGAATGGTGTCGATGTCCAGGTTGTTCGTTGGTTCGTCGAGCAGCAGGATGTCCGGGTTAGAGAACAGCGCCTGCGCCAGCAGAACACGCAGCTTCCAGCCTGGCGCGACTTCGCTCATCAGACCGTAATGCTGTTCAACCGGAATACCGACGCCGAGCAGCAGTTCACCGGCGCGGGATTCGGCAGAGTAGCCGTCCATTTCGCCGTACAGGGTTTCGAGATCGGCCACTTTATAGCCGTCTTCTTCGCTCATTTCGGCAAGTGAGTAGATGCGGTCGCGCTCCTGCTTCACTTCCCACAGCTCAACGTGTCCCATGATCACCGTGTCAAGAACGGTGAACGCTTCGAAGGCGAACTGATCCTGACGCAGCTTACCGATGCGCTCGTTCGGATCGAGAGAAACGTTACCCAGGGTCGGCTCTAAATCGCCGCCGAGGATCTTCATGAAGGTGGATTTTCCGCTACCGTTGGCACCAATCAGGCCGTAACGGTTGCCGCCGCCAAATTTGACGGAAATGTTTTCGAACAGCGGCTTACTGCCAAACTGCATAGTGACGTTGCTGGTAACTAACACGGGAGATTCCTGCGAGAAGTGTGATAAACCCGGCATTATGCCACAATTCCGAAATGAGATCCCGTGTAACAACATGCCGCTAAACTTTAACGAAACGGAAAAAAGTGTGATTTAGTACACATCCGAATTCCATGCGGGGGGGAATGCACATATAATGCGCTCCCTGAACCGTTCTGACTTTTAATAACCTGCCAAGTGGCACAGATACCTCGCACACCATGAATATGAAATTAACTTCGCTTTTTGCAGCGGCGTTTGCCGTAGTAGGGTTTTGCAAGACCGCTTCTGCTGTCACCTATCCACTGCCAACCGACGGTAGCCGTCTGGTGGGTCAGAACCAGGTTGTGACCATTGAAGAAGGCAACACCCAGCCGCTGGAATATTTCGCAGCAGAATATCAGCTCGGCCTCTCCAACATGATGGAAGCCAACCCGGGTGTTGACCCTTACCTGCCGAAAGGCGGTACCGTGCTGAACATTCCTCAGCAATTGATCCTGCCGGATACTGTGCATGAAGGTATCGTTATCAACAGCGCCGAAATGCGTCTGTACTACTACCCGAAAGGCACCAACACCGTGATCGTGCTGCCTATCGGTATCGGCCAGCTGGGTAAAGATACCCCGATGAACTGGACCACCAAAGTTGAGCGTAAGAAAGCAGGTCCAACCTGGACCCCAACCGCGAAAATGCACGCGGAATACATCGCCGCGGGCGAGCCGCTGCCAGCCGTTGTTCCTGCTGGCCCGGATAACCCAATGGGTCTGTATGCGCTGTACATTGGCCGTCTGTATGCGATCCACGGTACCAACGCCAACTTCGGTATCGGTCTGCGCGTGAGCCACGGCTGCGTGCGTCTGCGTAACGACGACATCAAATTCCTGTTCGAAAACGTGCCGGTAGGGACTCGCGTGCAGTTCATTAACGAGCCGGTTAAAGCCACCACCGAGCCGGATGGCAGCCGTTACCTCGAAGTGCATAACCCGCTGTCTACCAGCGAAGACCAGATCAATAACAACGTGACGGTGCCAGTGACCCTGACCAGCAACGTGCAGGCCATCACCGGTCAGCCGGATGTGGATGCCACTATTGTGGATCAGGCGATTCAGAATCGTTCCGGGATGCCGGTTCGTTTGAACTGATTGCCGAATGTAAAATCAAAAAAGCGGGCTTCGAAGCCCGCTTTTTTATTGCCTGTTAATGCTGCGTGCGGCAACGCCCGGCGGCGCTACGCTTGCCGGGTCTACAGGGCTAAATCATCCCCTCACCGCATCCCCAAACACCGCATAGTCCGGCAACTGCACCTCCTGATACGGCTCCCATCCGCCGCCGAGCGCTTTATACAGCGCCACCAGATCCAGCGCACTTTGCACCCGGGCCTGATCGCGCTGCTGCTGCGCCTGCGCCAGCTGGCGCTGGGCATCCAGCACGTCGATAAAGGTGGCGATCCCCTGCCGGTAGCTGCTGCTCGCCAGATCGAAGGCGTTTTGCAGCGCATCAATGGTTTTGCTTAATCCTGCTTCCCGCTTCTGGTCGGTGCGGTAGCTGACCAGCGCGTTTTCCACATCCCCCAGCGCGGTGAGCACCGTCTGGCGGTAATCCAGCACGGCGGCGCCCTGCTGGGCGCGGGCAACCTTCACGCTGGAGACCAGCCGACCGCCCTGGAAGATGGGGATGGAGACCTGCGGCCCGACGCTGTAGAAGTGGCTGCTCCAGTCGGTCAGCCAGCTGGCTTCGCTGTTACGCAGGCCAAACTGGCCGCTGAGCGAGACGCTGGGGAACAGCTGCGCCACCGAGACGCCGATCTGCGCGGTGGCGGCATGAAGCCTGGCTTCGGCTTCCCGCACGTCCGGACGGCGTCGCGCCAGGGTGGAAGGAATGCCGGTGGGAACAATCTCCGGCAGCGCGGGCAGCGGTTTGCTGGCCTGCAGCTCGCCGTCCAGCGCGCCCGGCGGTTTGCCGAGCAGGATCGCCAGACCGTTCATCGCCTGTCGCGCCTGGGCTTCATATTGCGGAAGCTGCGCCTCTAGGTTGCCGAGCTGGGCGCGGGCGTTCTCCACGTCCATCTGCGGCGACAGGCCGCCGCGCTGGCGGCTGTCGGTCAGCTCCAGCGTCTGCCGGGCGCTCTCGATCTGGGTGTTGAGGGTGGCGATAGAGCTCTGGGCCCCGCGCAGCTGGAGCCAGGCGCGGGCGACTTCCGCCTCCAGCGACACCAGGGCGTCGTTGCGCTGCTCGATGGCCGCCTGCTGCTGGGCGTTAGCGGCCTCAACCTGACGGCGCACTTTGCCCCACAGATCCAGCTCCCACTGGGCGTCAAAGCTGCCCTGATAAAGGTTAATCGGCTGGGTCAGCGGCCCCAGCGCGCCGCGCAGTTCAGGATCGACGTCGTCCAGTTGGTCGTAGACGCCGTGGGATTTCAGCTCCCCTTCCAGCCCCAGCTGCTGCCGGGTGGCCTGCAGATTGCCGTTCACCGCCGGGAAGAAGGCCCCGCCCGCCTGGTTGATCTGCTCCCTCGCGCCGGCGATGCGCAGCACGGTTTGCTGCAGTGACAGGTTACCGGCGATGGCGCGCTCAATCAGGCTGTCGAGCTGCGGATCGGCGAAGGTTTTCCACCAGCGAGGGTTGGTCGCGCTTGATGCGGCTTGCGATTTCACTCCCCGGTCCCCCGGATCGTTCCAGTGGGTCGGGGTCTGCGGTACGGGCTGCTGATAATCAGGCCCCACGGCGCAGCCCGCCAGCATCAGCATTAACATCAGGGGACTTAAACGTCGAATCATCAGTGTGCTCCTGCACTCCCCTCGCTCTTAACCGGCGAGAGCAACAAACAAAACGGGATCAATAAGAGGGCCACGACGCTCAGAATGGTGAAGACGTCCACGTAGGCCAGGAAACGCGACTGTTCGATCATCACCTGGTACATACGCCCGGCGGCGATACCGGCGGGATCGCCCACCTGGGTGGTGAAGTTCTGCACCGCCTGCGCCATCTCGCGCAGCGTCTGCTGGAACGGCTCGTCGAACGCCGAGGTGTGCGTCGCCAGATGGGCGCTGTGGGCCTGCGAGCGCTCGGTGATGGCCGCCGTCGAGAGCGAAATACCCACCGACCCCGCCACATTGCGGAACATGGTAAAGAGCGCCGCGGCGTCGGCGTTCAACTGTCGGGGGATCGAGATAAAGGCGATGGTGGTAAGAGGAACAAACAGGAACCCCAGCCCAATCGACTGGGCGCTGCGGAACAGCACCAGCGTCTCGAAGTCGATGTCCGGCGTCAGCGTGCGCGACCAGAAGAATGACACCGCCAGGCAGGTAAAGCCGAAGGCGATGATCCAGCGCGTCTGCACGATCGGCATCAGCTTCAGCACCAGCGGAATGGTCAGAACGATGAGGATCGCGCCGGGCGAGAGCACCAGCCCCGACCAGGTGGCGGTATAGCCCAGATCCTGCTGCGCCAGCTGGGGGATCACCACCGAACTGCCGTAAAGGATCATCGCCATACCGGCCATCAGCAGGCTGGAGACGGCGAAGTTTTTATCCTTCATGCAGTGCAGATCCACTACCGGCTTTTTGGCGTACAGCAGCCAGTAGATGGCCCCGATAATGCCGATCAGCGTCAGCACGGCGAAGGTGCGGGTAAAGTTCGAGTTAAACCAGTCTTCGTCCTCACCCCGGTCGAGCATCACCTGCAGGCAGCCCAGTCCAAGCGCGATAAGCCCGATCCCCGTCCAGTCGATGGGGATCTTCTCTTTTGATTTGCTCTCCCAGGGCGGATCCTCCAGCAGCTGGTAGATGGCCAGCACCGTCACGATCCCCACCGGGATGTTAATAAAGAACACCCAGCGCCAGGAGTAGTTATCGGTGATCCAGCCCCCGAGCGTTGGCCCGAGCACCGGAGCAACGATGATGGCGATGGACGACAGGCCAAAGGCTTTACCGCGATCTTCCGGCTTAAAGTAGTCGAGCAGCACCGACTGCTGGGTAGGCTGGAGCCCACCGCCGAAGAAGCCCTGCATGATGCGGAAAAGAATGATCTGCCACAGCTCGGTGGCGATCCCGCACAGGAAGGAGCAGACGGTGAACATCACGATGCAGATCAGGAAGAACTGCTTGCGGCCAAAGACCCGGCTCAGAAACGCCGAGATGGGCAGCACGATGCCGTTGGCCACCAGATAGCTGGTGAGCACCCAGGTGGATTCGTCGTAGCTGGCCGAAAGCGACCCCGCCACGTGGGGCAAGGCCACGTTGACGATGGTAGTGTCGAGGATCTCCATAAACACCGCGAGGGTGACGACAATCGCCACCGCCCACGGGTTGCTGGCGGGCCGCCAGTTTTCGTGGCTGTGGTCGGTCATTCCACGGTGACCTTCGGTTCAACCGACAGGCCAAGCGGCAGCGGCATGTTGGGATCCAGCCCTTTATCGATAACGATTTTCACCGGCACGCGCTGGACGATCTTCACGAAGTTACCGGTGGCGTTCTCCGACGGGAAGGCGGCAAAGCGCGAGCCGCTCCCCTGCTGGATGGAGTCGATATGCCCTTCCAGCTCCAGATCCGGCCAGGCGTCAACGCTCAGCGTCACCTTGTTGCCAGGGCGCATCCGCTCCAGCTGGGACTCTTTAAAGTTGGCGACCACCCAGATATCGGTCGAAACCAGCGAGAAGAGCGCGGTGCCCGCCTGCACCAGGGTGCCGGTCTGGACGTTGCGTTTGGTGACGTAACCGTCAAAGGGGGCGCGGACCTCGGTGTAGGAGAGGTTCAGCTCGGCGGTCTCCAGCTGGGCGCGCGCCTGCTCAACCTGACGTTCCCGGGCTTCGACGTTAGTCTCCTGCTGGCGAATTTGCAGCTGCACCTGGGAGGCCACCTCTAGCTGGGCTTTGGCGCTGGCAAGCTGAGCCTGGGCGCTGCGCAGCTGGGCGTTGGCCGCGTCGATGCTCTGTTGCGTGGTGGCGCGGGGATCGACGCCGCGCTGGCGGCGGTATTCCGCCTGGGCATTAGCGAGATCGGCCTGGGCTTTGATCACCTGGGCGCTGGCTTCATCGCGCTGGGCGGGATATTGCACCTTCGAGAGGGCGAGCTGCGCCTGAGCCTGATGCAGCTGGGCTTCGGCGAGACCAAGCTGGGCTTTGGCCTGATCGCGCTGGGCAGCCGTGTCCCGGGGATCGATGGTCACCAGCAGATCGCCTTTTTTCACCCGCTGGTTATCCCGCACCCGCAGTTCTGTGACATAGCCTGCGGTTTTTGGGGCAATTGTGACAGCGTCACCTTCGGTGAAGGCGTCGTCGGTGGTCTCCTGATTGCGGGTCATAAACCACCATACCAGCGCCACGATGACCATCACGATCACCACAATACCCAGAATAATTAGCGGCTTTTTGCCGGGGCGTTTACGTTCAGTCTCTTTATTATCGGTGTTTTCAGAGAAGTGATTTTCTTCTGCCATAGAACAGCATCCGTCCTGTTTGTGAGCGGTATCACAATTTATACCGCTCACTAAAGTTAGGACGTTGCTATACATTTGCCAGGAAAAACTGACAAATATGGCACTATATGAGAAGGAATAATCCGAAACCGACAAGGGCGGCCCAGACCAGCATCGGCAGGGACCAGAGATGGAAGCGCCACCAGATCCGGCGATCGTTTGCCATCCGCAGGGCGATGAGGTTGGCGAGAGATCCCGGCAGCAGGCCAAAGCCGCCGACGTTTACCGCCCAGGCCAGCAGCGCCGTCGGCGGCACATAGTTAAGCAGCAGAATGGTGGAAGGCACGTTGCTGATAAACTGCGACAGCCCGATGGCGGTCAGCCACAGCCCCGGCTGCGACAGATGGGTGACGTTCTGCAGCACGCCGTGCAGGGCCGGAACCTGAATCAGCAAATGCACGTCGATAAACATCGCCATGAACACCAGCAGCAGCGTCCAGTCGACGCTAATAAGCACCCGACGCGCCAGCAGCAGGAAGCCCCCCGCCACCAGCAGCACGCCCCACAACTCCTGCTTCAGATCGAGCGCCACCAGAAACACCAGGTAGAGCGCCAGACAGCTCCACGCCAGCCGTGGTTTCGACTGCGCTAAAGCGCTGCCGCTGTGATAGCGCAGCGCCGTTGCCGGAAAAGCAAACCAGCACAGCAGCGCCAGGGTCAGCATCATCACCAGCGCCAGGGGCGCCATCTGCCAGGTGAAGGCGGCGAACGACAGTCCGGAGCGCCCCCACAGGAGGATGTTTTGCGGGTTACCAATCGGGGTCAGCAGCGACCCGGCATTCACCGCCAGGGCTTCAAAGATGATCAGCCGGTTAACCGGGATCTCGCACAGTTTGCGCAGCGTAAGGGTGAGCGGCACCACGATAAACAGCGCCACATCATTGGTCAGAAAGGTCGACAGCAGCGCGGCAGAGAAGACCATAAAGAGCGCCAGCCGCCGCTCGGTGGCGAAACGGCGCACCATCTTGCGCCCCAGCACGTCAAAAAAGCCGCTCTGCTCGACCCCTTTGGTCAGCATCATCAGCCCGGCGAGAGTAATAATGGTGTGCCAGTCGATGGCGGCAGGCCAGCGCTCCGGGGCGAAGGGCACCAGAAAACTGAGCCCAGCCCCAACAATCAGCAGTAAATGAAAGAAACGATCGCGGGCCAGCGCCCGCAGGCCAGGCAGGGTCATTCTGGGGAGGATCCGTATTTCAGCGTAAAGGCCTGGAACTGCTGCAGCGTCTCTTCGCTGACGTGATGTTCCATCCCTTCGGCGTCCCGGCGGGCAATCTCAGGGCTGACGCCGAGCACCAGCAGGAAGTTTTCAACAATCTGGTGGCGCTCGCGGCTCGCCTGCGCCAGCTTTTCCCCTTCCGGGGTCAGAAACACGCCGCGCCAGGGGATCATTTCGATCAGGCCTACCGTTGCCAGGCGCTTGAGCATTTTTGCCACCGTTGGCTGGGAGACGCCAAGACGCGCGGCCATATCCACCTGACGGGCCTCCCCTACCTCGCGGATCAGATCTGAGATCAGCTCCACATAGTCATCAATCAGTTCGCGACGATGCGCCTCGCGAACCTGGCGAAACCCTTCGACATGCTCTTCTACATTGACCAGTTGCGTCATTTTTTTTGTTGTTGGTTTACCTGCACGGCGGTTCATTGTGCTTCCTCAATCCGATGACACATCAAGCGTATCAATGCATAAGCGGACATTGTAAACCATCGCCCCCTAAGCACAAAAAATTAACGATATAGCCATAGCCATATAATATAGCCTGTGCTATATCTGTATGTAATGCAGTCACCCTTCACGGATCGAAGGGATCAACCCGCAGGAGGTCATCATGAACGAATTCAAGAGGTGTATGCGCGTGTTTAGCCACTCTCCCTTTAAAGTACGCTTAATGCTGCTGAATATGATTTGCGACATCATTAACGGCAAGCCAGAGCAGAACAAACCCACCCACTAAGCGGCGTCGCGGTACGCCGCTTCATTTTTCTGTCATTTATCGCCGCTATACTTTCCGGCGGAAGCTTATTCCCCGATTTTTTTACGGAATTGCAGCCCCCTTCGCAAAACATCCCCTTTATATCTGTTGACGTTATACCTCGCTGGCTCTATCTTCTTGCAGCCCTGCACTTTTTGCGGCTCGCAGATGCGGACCTCAATCCCCCTTCTACGCATTCTCAGGCAGGTTTTGACCCTTGGCGCCAGGGTGAGCACATGGCGTTTTCACGATAGTGACCTATGAATTTAACCCTGAAAGACACGCTCATTACCCGCAGCCGGGCCTTAAGCCCGTGGACGGGATTCTATTTTTTACAGTCGCTGCTGATTAACTTTGCCCTGGGCTACGAATTCAGCCTGCTGTATGCCGTCGCCTTCACCTGTGTCCTGCATCTGCTGTGGCTCTGCGCCCCTCGCCTGCAAAAAGGCGTGGTCGGGATCTGCTCCCTGGTGGCGGCGATGTATTTCCCCTTTGGTCAGGCCTACGGCGCGCCAAACTTTAATACCCTGCTGGCGATGCACTCCACCAACATGGAAGAGTCGACGGAGATCCTCACCATCTTCCCGTGGTACAGCTATATCGTCGCCCTGTTTATCTTTGCGCTGGGCGTGATTGCCGTGCGGCGTAAACCGCAGCCTAAAAACGCGTGGGGCAAAATCGACAGCCTCTGTCTGGTGTTCAGCGTGGTGACCTTTTTTGTCGCCCCGGTGCAGAACCTGGCCTGGGGCGGGGTGTTCAAGCTGAAAGATACCGGCTATCCGGTGTTTCGCTTTGTCAAAGATGTGGTGGTGAACAACCAGGAAGTGGTTGAAGAGCAGACCCGGATGGCCGAGCTGTCGCAGATGAAGGACACCTGGAACGTGCTGGCGGTGAAGCCGAAGTATCACATCTATATGGTGGTGATCGGTGAAAGCGCCCGCCGCGACGCGCTGGGTGCCTTTGGCGGCCACTGGGATAACACCCCGTTTGCCAGCAAGGTTAACGGCACCCTGTTTACCGACTACATCGCCGCCAGCGGTTCCACGCAGAAGTCGCTCGGGCTGACCCTTAACCGGGTGGTGGACAATAAGCCGCAGTATCAGGATAACTTTGTCACCCTGGCGAACCGCGCGGGCTTCCAGAGCTGGTGGTTCTCCAACCAGGGGCAGATTGGCGAGTACGATACCGCCATCGCCAGCATCGCCAAACGCGCGGACGAAGTGCATTTCCTGAAAAGCGGGGATTTTGAGGCGGATAAAAACACCCGGGATGAGGCGTTACTGAAGATGACCGAACAGGTCTTCAGCAGCCATCGTACCCAGCCGCAGCTGATCGTGCTGCATCTGATGGGTTCGCACCCGCAGGCCTGCGATCGCACCCAGGGGAAATACGCCGAGTTCGTGCAGTCGAAAGAGACCTCGTGCTACCTCTATACCATGACGCAAACCGACGACCTGCTCAGCAAGCTTTATGCCCAGCTGCAAAATACCGGTGACAGTTTCTCGATGGTCTATTTCTCCGATCACGGGCTGGCGTTTAAAGAGCGCGGAAAAGAGGTGCAGTATCTGGCGCACGACGATGCGTTCCAGCAGAACTTCCAGGTGCCGTTTATGGTGCTGTCGAGTGATGATAAGGCCCATCGCATTATCAAAGCGCGCCGCTCGGCGAATGATTTCTTAAGCTTCTTCTCGCAGTGGACGGGGATCAGCGCCAAAGAGATCGACAACAAGTACCGCTTCCTGTCGAACGACAAGGCACCGCCGGTGTATGTGACCAACTTTAAGCTGCAGAAAGTGGATTACAACCATCTGGGAACGGATGTGTTTGAGACGAAGAGTCGGTAAATTTTTGCTCTCAAAGCAATAACATAACCACAGAATAATAAACGACTTACAGCGACTCCCTGGTCCGGCTGAAAATCGCCGAAGCGTTGACCGCAGGCCGGGGCGAGGCGCAGGGACGCGCCGAGAGGGCGTGACCTACAGGGATGTAGGATCACGCCCGACCCGATAGCCGAAAGGAATAAGCTGAGGGAACCGCGAAGCGGCGATTTTCTTTGCCGGGAGCCGGGATTGCTAAGGGGGCGGCGGCGAGCCCACTTAGCACGTTCACAGGTGACGCGGCTGACAGAGGAGCGCAAAACATACAGTGAACGGAACCACCACCACAGTCGCATATTCCCCCTCACCCCAGCCCTCTCCCTGAATGGAGAGGGAGCAGATCGTGCCACTTTTTTTGTGGGGATCCCTCAGCCCACAGGGAGAGGGATAAAAACAAAAAACCCGCCGAAGCGGGTTTTTTTACTGGCTCACCGAAGTGATTAGAAGCGGTAACCTACGCCCGCAATCCAGGTGCCAACGTCAACGTTACGGATGCGGCTCTGCTCATAGGAGACATCCAGTGCAACGTTTTCCATTGGGTTGAACTGCATACCTGCGCCATAGGAGAAGCCGTAGTCGCTGTTGGTTGCAGAGCGGTTGAAGCCCTGGTTTTCAGTCTGCTGGAATTTACCGTAGCCAACACCCACAACACCGTAGATGCTTGCCCAGTCGTTCAGACGTAAAGCTGGACCTGCAGTGATGCCGTAGTACTGAGCTTTATTGTAAGCACCGTTATCGTTACGATCTTTCTCAGTGTAGGTGAAGGAACCGATAACACCCAGTGGGTCGTTATCTTGCTCGTAGCGATATTTCAGGTTGAAACCGTTGGTTTTATTCATCACGCCCTGCATATCGCTCTGAGCGTAACCGCCAGTTACGGTAGAGGTCGCTGCGACTGCGGAACCTGCGGAAACAGCCAGAACAGCTGCCAGTGCTGAAAGACATGCAATTTTTTTCATAACCACCTCAAATGTGCTTCAAGTAAATCCGTAAGTTTTAAATATATCAAAAAAACTTGTGAAACTCTTTGTGATTCGTGATGTCTAACGCGGGTTTTCATGTAACTAAACATTTCCACCAGCAGCTATCTTATTCAAAAAACACCACATTTGTGTTTCATTTCACTAATAGTGCGCGCCAGTCACAATACATTCATCCAGACAATTCCTAATCTGTTACAGAAATCAGCCTGTCGTATGACCGCCATTTTACGGATTTACGACGACTTTTTTTCAACGAAGTCTCAACCGTACGGCGTTATTTCCTTTACACTCCCTCTCTTTACTTCCTTTGACAGAAATTGACAGGAGAAAGGATGCCTGGGTTGTCTCGCAGGGCGCCAGTCTGGTTGCCCGTAATCGTCATTCTCATCGCCATGCTCTCCATTCAGAGCGGCGCTTCGCTGGCAAAATCGCTCTTCCCGGTGGTAGGCGCCCCTGGCGTGACGGCGCTGCGTATTGCGCTCGGCACCCTGATCCTGGTTGTGATTTTTAAACCCTGGCGGTTGCGCTTCAAAAAAGAGCAGCGCCTGCCCCTGCTGTTTTACGGGCTGTCGCTGGGGGCGATGAACTACCTCTTCTACCTGTCGATTCAGACGGTGCCGCTGGGGATCGCCGTGGCGCTGGAGTTTACCGGTCCGCTGGCGGTGGCCCTGTTCTCCTCCCGCCGTCCGGTGGACTTTATCTGGGTGGTGCTGGCGGTGCTTGGCCTGTGGTTCCTGCTGCCGCTGGGCCAGGACGTCTCGCACGTTGATCTCACCGGCGCGGCGCTGGCGCTGGGGGCCGGTGCCTGCTGGGCTATCTATATTCTCACCGGACAGCGTGCCGGCGAGGAGCATGGCCCGGCCACCGTGGCGCTGGGTTCGCTCATTGCCGCCATCATTTTCGTTCCGCTGGGCATGGCCCAGGCCACCGAATCCATCTGGCAGTGGTCGATCCTGCCGGTGGGGCTGGCGGTAGCGGTGCTCTCCACCGCCCTCCCTTACTCGCTGGAGATGATTGCCCTGACGCGTCTGCCAACGCGCATTTTCGGCACGCTGATGAGCATGGAGCCTGCCCTGGCGGCGATGTCCGGGATGGTGTTCCTCGGAGAATCCCTGACCTTTACCCAGACGCTGGCGCTCTGCTCCATCATTGCCGCCTCGATGGGTTCGACCCTCACCCTGCGCCGGGAGAGTAAAGTCGAAGAGGTGGATATCCGCTAGCAGGCGTTATTTCGCCGGGAAACGGTTTCCGGCGAAATATTCTTATTCGCAATGGCCGTCATTATTCTGAAATATCGTCTTACTCCCCGCCAGCTCGTTAAAAAATAAGATTAATTTACGCATAAATATAACTATTTTCTATTTTTCAATGAGTTACATATCACAACCACGCTTTCACTATTAAACCGATAGGCAGCACCCGGTCGCGCTATCTATAGCCGGTGCTATACTTGATTTCGAAATAACTTTGGACGCCAACATCAAGAGGAAATGAGATTATGCCTACCGCTAAACTGGTAAAAACAAAAGCACCTAATCTGCTGTATACCCGTAACGATGTGTCAGACAGCGAGAAGAAAGCGACGATTGAGTTGCTGAATCGCCAGGTGATCCAGTTTATTGACCTGTCCCTGATTACTAAACAGGCCCACTGGAATATGCGCGGTGCCAACTTTATTGCTGTGCATGAGATGCTGGATGGCTTCCGCACCGCACTGACTACTCACCTGGACACTATGGCTGAGCGTGCCGTACAGCTGGGCGGCGTGGCGCTGGGTACCACCCAGGTTATTAACAGCAAAACCCCACTGAAAAGCTACCCGCTGGATATCCACAGCGTTCAGGATCACCTGAAAGAGCTGGCGGATCGTTATGCCGTGGTCGCGAACGACGTGCGTAAAGCCATTGGCGACGCTAAAGACGAAGATACCGCCGACATCCTGACCGCGGCCTCCCGCGACCTGGATCAGTTCCTGTGGTTCATCGAGTCTAACATCGAGTAATCCATAGCATTTTGCTATCAGACCCTCGCCTTCGGCGGGGGTTTTGCACTTTCATGGTGCAGACATTTCGCCTCCCCCACCGCAAAAGTAAAGTGTTTGTAATAATCACCTCACACAATCGTTAACGAAAGATTGTTTTCTCGTCAATATTTGCGCTAAATAGCATAACCGTTAGTGATGGCATTTCGATGCACCAAAACAGTGCTTCGTTATGGTGCAATTTGCTGCCTTTGCTACCTTTTTTGTGCAATGAAATCCGTACCGTCCTTGCAAAAACAACACCTTGTAAAGTTGGCACGATTTTTTCATAGAGCCGTTCGTTCTCGCAGGGGATCGCCCCGTGGATATAAAAGGAAATGCTATGAAGTCTGTATTAAAAGTTTCACTGGCTGCACTTACCCTGGCTTTTGCGGTCTCTTCGCAGGCTGCTGATAAGAAACTGATTGTTGCTACCGACACCGCCTTCGTACCGTTCGAATTTAAACAGGGCGACCAGTACGTTGGTTTTGACGTGGATCTGTGGGCGGCTATCGCCAAAGAGCTGAAACTGGATTACACCCTGAAGCCAATGGACTTCAGCGGTATCGTTCCGGCACTGCAAACCAAAAACGTTGACCTGGCGCTGGCCGGTATCACCATTACTGACGCACGTAAAAAAGCCATCGACTTCTCTGACGGCTACTACAAAAGCGGCCTGCTGGTGATGGTTAAAGCCGACAACAACGACGTGAAGAGCGCGAAAGATCTCGACGGCAAAGTGGTCGCGGTGAAGAGCGGTACCGGTTCTGTTGATTACGCGAAAGCAAACATCAAAACCAAAGACCTGCGCCAGTTCCCGAACATCGACAACGCTTATATGGAACTGGGCACCAACCGTGCTGACGCGGTTCTGCACGACACGCCAAACATCCTTTACTTCATTAAAACCGCAGGTAACGGCAAGTTCAAAGCGGTCGGTGAGTCTCTGGAAGCTCAGGAATACGGTATCGCCTTCCCGAAAGGCAGCGACGAGCTGCGTACTAAGGTTAACGGCGCGCTGAAAACCCTGAAAGAGAACGGCACTTACAACGAAATCTATAAAAAATGGTTCGGCACTGAACCTAAATAAAACAGCCTGTTAAACAGGAACTGTACCGCCCGGTGGCGCTTGCGCTTACCGGGCCTACAATTTGAGTCAACTCCCTGACTCATTTTTTGTTTTCACCACGGTATACAGGAATACATCATGCAGTTTGACTGGAGCGCCATCTGGCCTGCCATTCCTCTCTTGCTTGAAGGCGCCAAAATGACCCTGTGGATTTCGGTCCTCGGTCTGGTTGGCGGGTTGATTATCGGCCTCGTCGCTGGTTTTGCCCGCACCTACGGCGGCTGGATAGCCAACCACGTAGCACTGGTCTTCATCGAAGTTATTCGCGGCACGCCGATTGTGGTGCAGGTGATGTTTATCTACTTCGCCCTGCCGATGGCCTTTACCGACCTGCGCATCGATCCGTTCAGCGCGGCGGTGGTCACCATCATGATCAACTCCGGCGCCTATATCGCCGAGATCACCCGCGGTGCGGTACTGTCGATCCACAAAGGCTTCAGCGAGGCTGGTCTGGCGCTGGGTCTCTCCCGTCGCGAAACCATCCGCCACGTGATCCTACCCCTGGCCCTGCGCCGCATGCTGCCACCGCTGGGTAACCAGTGGATCATCAGTATTAAAGACACCTCGCTGTTCATCGTTATCGGCGTGGCTGAGCTGACCCGTCAGGGCCAGGAGATCATTGCCGGTAACTTCCGCGCGCTGGAGATCTGGAGCGCCGTGGCCGTGGTTTATCTGATTATTACGCTGGCGTTGAGCTTCGTGCTGCGTCGTCTTGAAAGAAGGATGAAAATCCTGTGATTGAATTTAAAAACGTCTCCAAGCACTTCGGTCAGACCCAGGTGCTGCACAACATCGACCTGACTATCCAGACCGGGGAAGTGGTAGTGATTATCGGGCCGTCCGGCTCCGGTAAATCCACCCTGCTGCGCTGCATCAACAAGCTGGAAGAGATTACCAGCGGCGATCTGATTGTCGATGGCCTGAAGGTTAACGACCCGAAAGTGGACGAGCGCCTGATCCGTCAGGAAGCGGGCATGGTGTTCCAGCAGTTTTACCTCTTCCCGCACCTGACGGCGCTGGAAAACGTGATGTTTGGCCCCCTGCGCGTGCGCGGCGCCGACAAAGCAGCAGCCGAGCGGCTTGCAAAAGAGCTGCTGGCGAAGGTCGGTCTGGCAGAGCGCGGGCATCATTACCCGTCCGAGCTCTCCGGCGGTCAGCAGCAGCGCGTGGCGATTGCCCGTGCGCTGGCGGTTAAGCCGAAAATGATGCTGTTCGATGAGCCAACTTCTGCCCTCGATCCGGAGCTGCGCCACGAAGTGCTGAAGGTTATGCAGGACCTGGCAGAAGAAGGCATGACGATGGTGATCGTGACCCACGAAATCGGCTTTGCCGAGAAAGTGGCCTCGCGTCTGATCTTTATCGACAAAGGGCGTATTGCCGAAGATGGCAATCCGCAGACGTTGATTGAGAACCCACCGAGCCAGCGTTTGCAGGAGTTCCTCCAGCACGTTTCGTAATAACAGTACCCTTGCTGTTGCCGGGCGGCGCTGCGCTTGCCCGGCCTACGGTTCCAACGATTTCCCCCGGAATTCTCCCAAAAGCCCCCCGCTTCCGCCCGCCTTCTATACTTATCACTTTGCACATTTTTGTCACCGGAGGACACCGTGCCCTGGATCCTGCTGCTTTTGATAAGCCTGTTTTGCCTGCCTGCCCAGGCCGTCAGCCTGCCGGGCATGCCTGCCGCAACGGCGCAAACACCCCCACCGGCAGAGCCGGACGTTGAGCAGAAAAAGGCGGCTTACTCTGCGCTTGCCGACGTGCTGGAAAACGACGCCTCACGCCAGGAGCTGATAAGCCAGCTGCGCAGCGTGGCCGCCACGCCGCCCCAGGAGCCGGTGCCCAAAATCACCCCGCCGGAGATAGCCGACGAGAAAACGGTGCTGGAGAACGTCACCGATATCAGCCGCCATTATGGCGACGCCCTCGCCACCCGCTTCGCCCAGCTCTACCGCAACCTGATTGGCTCCCCGCATAAAGCCTTTAACCCGCAAACCTTCACCGCCGCCGCACAGCAGTTCCTGATCCTGGCCGGGTTGGTCTTTGCTTTTTACTGGCTGGTGAGGCTCTGCGCCTGGCCGCTGTACCGCAGAATGGGCAGCTGGGGGCGCAAAAAGAACCGGGAAACGAGCAGCTGGATTCACCTGCCGCTGACCATCGCCGGGGCCTTTATTATCGATCTGCTGCTGCTGGCCCTGACCCTGTTTATCGGCCAGATCCTGAGCGAGTCCCTTAACACCGGCAATCCCACCATTGCCTTCCAGCAGGCGCTGTTCCTCAATGCCTTCGCGCTGATTGAGTTCTTTAAGGCGATCCTGCGCCTGATATTTTGCCCCCGCGTGCCCGACCTGCGTCCCTTCGCCATTAACGACAGCGCCGCGCATTACTGGTCCCTGCGCCTTAGCCTTCTGAGCGGCATCATCGGCTATGGCCTGCTGGTGGCGGTGCCGATTATCTCTAATCAGGTCAACGTGCAGATTGGCGCCCTGGCAAACGTGCTGATTATGCTCTGCATCACCGTCTGGGCGCTGTACCTGATCTTTCACAACAAGCGCGCCATCACCGAGGGGTTGCTTCATCTCGCCGACCGCTCTCTCGCCTTCTTCAGCCTGTTTATTCGCGCCTTCGCCCTGGTGTGGCACTGGCTGGCGAGCGCCTATTTTATCGTGCTCTGTTTCTTCTCCCTGTTCGATCCGGGCAACAGCCTGAAGTTTATGATGGGAGCTACCTTCCGCAGCCTGGCAATCGTCGGCGTTGCTGCGTTCGTCTCGGGGCTGCTTTCGCGCTGGCTGGCGAAAACCATCACCCTGTCGCCGCACGTGCAGCGCAGTTACCCCGAGCTGCAGAAGCGGCTTAACGGCTGGATCGGCGTCTCGCTGAAGGTGGCGCGGATCCTGACGGTCTGCGTCGCCATCATGCTGCTGCTCAGCGCCTGGGGACTGTTCGACTTCTGGAACTGGCTGCACAACGGCGCGGGTGAAAAGACGGTGGATATTCTGATCCGCATCGCGCTGATCCTCTTCTTCTCCGCCATCGGCTGGACCCTCCTGGCGAGCCTGATCGAGAACCGGCTCTCCTCGGATATTCATGGCCGCCCGCTGCCGAGCGCCCGCGCCCGCACCCTGCTGACGCTGTTTCGCAACGCGCTGGCGGTGATCATCAGCACCATTACCATCATGATTGTGCTGTCGGAAATTGGCGTCAATATCGCCCCGCTGCTGGCGGGTGCCGGTGCACTTGGGCTGGCGATCTCCTTTGGCTCCCAGACGCTGGTGAAGGACATCATCACCGGGATCTTTATCCAGTTTGAAAACGGGATGAATACCGGGGA
Source organism: Enterobacter sp. MF024 (assembly GCF_005843915.1). Taxonomy (NCBI): domain Bacteria; kingdom Pseudomonadati; phylum Pseudomonadota; class Gammaproteobacteria; order Enterobacterales; family Enterobacteriaceae; genus Enterobacter; species Enterobacter sp. MF024. The sequence continues at coordinate 254,818 of NZ_VCBB01000003.1, forward strand.
TCTGGTAACCATCGGGCCGCTCACCGGCACGGTGGAACGGATGTCGATTCGTTCGGTGGGGGTGCGGCAGGATACCGGGGCGTACCACATCATCCCGTGGTCCTCGATCACCACCTTCGCCAACTTCGTGCGCGGCATCGGGTCGGTGGTGGCGAACTACGATGTGGACAGGCATGAAGATGCCGAAAAAGCGCAGGGCGCGCTGAAAGCGGCGGTGGATGAGCTGCTGGAAAGGGAAGATATTCGCGGGCTGATTATCGGTGAGCCCTCATTTGCCGGGATTGTGGGCCTGACCAGCACCGCCTTTACCCTGCGCGTGTCCTTCACCACCCAGCCGCTGAAGCAGTGGACGGTGCGCTTCGCCCTCGACAGCATGGTGAAAAAGCACTTCGATCTGGCTCACGTGCGGATGCCGGTGCAGATGTATCAGCTCCTGCCGTCGCCGACGGGGGAGAACACCCAGATCCAGAACCGCACCTGACTGTTCCCTCTCCCCTGTGGGGAGAGGGTTAGGGTGAGGGGAAAGACGCTTAACGCTGGCGGCGTTTGGCGTTATCCATAAAGGTCCAGGCGATAAAGCGGCTCTGCTTCTGACCCTGGGCCATCTCTTTTTTCACCACTTTAACCGCGCCGACGTCGGTCAGGGCGCGGTAGAGCGGCGGCAGGTTCTCGCTGCGGGAGACCAGAGTGGTAAACCACTTCACCTGGCGGGCAAACTGGGCGCTCTCGGTAATCATCTTCGTGATAAAGGCCACTTCCCCCCCTTCGCACCACAGCTCCTGCTGCTGGCCGCCAAAGTTCAGCGCGCCGTCGGCCGCCTGGCCAAGGTTACGGCGCTTGCGCTCGCTGCCTGCCCGGGCGGTTTCCGCCGAATCATGGAACGGCGGGTTGCACAGGGTGGCATCGTACTGTTCGTTTTTATGGATCACGCCTGCGAAGATCGCCGAGGCCTCTTTCTGACGACGCAGACGAATGGCGCGGCTCATGCCGGGATTCGCGTTAATGATGGCGGTGGCGTTGGCGAAGGCCTGAGTGTCCACTTCGCTGCCGGTAAAGCGCCAGCCGTACTCATGCGCGCCAATCAGCGGATAGATCAGATTCGAGCCAGTGCCGATATCGAGGATCGTCGCCTGAGCCGGCACCTCACCGTTATTGCCTTCCGCCAACAGATCGGCGAGATGGTGAATGTAGTCGGCACGCCCCGGCACCGGCGGGCAGAGATAGCCGTCCGGAATATCCCACTGGGCCACACCGTAGAAATGCATCAGCAGCGCTTTGTTCAGCGTCTTTACCGCCTGCGGATCGGCGAAGTTCACCGTCGGCTCCCCTGCTGGCGTCCGGGTGATAAATTCGCGCAGCGCCGGACAGCTTTCGCATAAGGCATTCATGTCGTAACGGCTACGGTGGCGGTTGCGTGGGTGCAACCCCGGCTTTTCGGGTGTCATGGCGTTCTCCTGTAAACAGCGGCGTAAGATACCCGTTGCGGGCGCAACGGTAAATATTTCTCTGCGCGACAGAATAAACCACCAAAAATCAGTCACCTGTATGTATCTGATTTGTCATGGAATTGTCAAAATATGTTGTTCAAAAAATAAGCAGATCATCATCAATTTTTTGCACTAAATCACACTCTGACCCGTTCTACACTTAGTGTGCATCACCCGTTGTCAATCAGAGGAAGTGATTATGAAAAAATACCTGGTAATGCTGGCTGCCGCTTCACTGGCAGGTGCGTCGTTTGCTGCATGGTCGATCGAATCACTCAGCAGCGGCGATACCAGTCAACTGAGACCCGCCGGAACCGTGCAGGCTTCTGGCGCAAGAAATCTCGATGACCTGCAGGATAAACTGGCTGAAAAAGCGCGTGAACAGGGTGCTAAAGGCTATGTTGTCAACTCTGCCAGCGGCGACAACACCATGTTTGGTACCGCCACCATCTACAAATAGTTCCCCTCTCTGCACTGCATACTGCATCCCCCGGGGTGCAGTTCATTTTTTGCCCAAACTCCACTTTGTGAAGATTTTTAGTAGCCAATGTAAATTTACGTATTTCCTTTTGTTGGCGACAGTGATAAAAAGTCACGCCAAATGATAATGTTTATCACAATTATTATCATTTGTAGGTTCATTACGGTTATTCACGTGGCACAGGAACAGGCCCAGACCTGCCTGACAGCGTAATGAAAACTCAATACTAAAAATTATAAGTCGCTAAACAATATGGATAAAAATCGCAACGTTCCGAACAGCTTTAACTCGCTGACCTTTTTCGCGGGTCTGTGTATCGGTCTTACTCCCGTGGCTTCTGCAGTTGCGGCGGAGAATAACGATAAAGCTGACGACACCCTGATAGTCGAAGCGGCACAGCCTTCGCTGTATGCCCCGCAGAAGTCCGCCGACGCCAAATTCAGCCGTCCGGTGGCCGATACCACCCGCACCATGACCGTAATATCCGAGCAGGTGCTCAAAGATCAGGGCACCACTAACCTGACCGATGCCCTGAAAAACGTCCCGGGCGTGGGCGCATTCTTCGCCGGTGAAAACGGCAACTCCACCACCGGCGATGCGGTTTACATGCGCGGCGTGGACACCTCGAACAGCATTTACGTTGATGGTATTCGCGATATCAGCACCACGACGCGCGATACCTTCAACACCGAACAGGTGGAAGTGATTAAAGGGCCATCCGGCAGCGATTACGGACGTAGCGCCCCGAGCGGCTCGATCAATATGATCAGCAAACAGCCGCGTCTGGATTCAGGCATTGATGCCTCCGCCAGCATCGGCAGCGCCTGGATGCGCCGCGGTACGGTCGATATCAACCAGGTGATGGGTGATACCTCGGCGTTTCGTCTGAACCTGATGGGTGAAAAGACTCACGATGAAGGGCGCGATAACGTCAAAAACGAACGCTACGGCGTGGCCCCTTCCCTCGCCTTTGGCCTGGGAACGGAAAACCGTCTCTATCTGAACTACCTGCATGTGACCCAGCACAACACCCCGGACGGCGGCATTCCGACCATCGGGCTGCCGGGCTACTCTGCACCCTCTGCGGGCACTGCGGCGCTGAATCACTCAGGCAAGGTGGACACCAGCAACTTTTACGGCACCGATTCCGATTACGACGATTCCACGTCCGACACCGCCACGATGCGCTTTGAGCACGACTTCAACGACAACACCACCCTGCGTAACACCACGCGCTGGTCCCGGGTGAAACAGGATTATCTGATGACCGCCGTGATGGGTGGCGCCAGCAACATTACCCAGCCTGACCGCAACAACGTGGACACCTGGACCTGGTCGCGTCTCGCCAATACCAAAGATGTCAGCAACAAGATCCTCACCAACCAGACCAACCTGACGACCAAATTCTATACCGGCAGCGTCGGCCACGATATCAGCACCGGGGTGGAGTTCACCCGTGAAAACCAGACCAACTACGGCGTGGATGCCATCACCCCGCCGCCGGTCAATATCTATCACCCGAACAGCAACGTCGATATTGGCGGCCTGAACAACAACGGCGCCAATGCCAATGGCCAGACCGATACCTTCGGGATTTACGCCTTTGATACGCTGCAGATCACCCGTGATGTTGAGCTCAACGGCGGCATTCGTCTCGATACGTACCACACCGAATATGACAGCGCCAGCGTCTGCGGCGGCACCGGTCGCGGGGCGGTCGCCTGCCCGGCCGGGACCCCGAAAGGTTCCCCGGTGACTACCGTGGATACGGCCACCTCGGGCAATCTGGTGAACTGGAAAGCCGGGGCGCTTTATCATCTGACCGAGCACGGCAACATCTACGTGAACTACGCCATCTCTCAGCAGCCGCCGGGTGGTAATAACTTCGCCCTGGCGCAGGGTGGCACCGGCAGCAGCGCCAACCGCACCGACTTTAAGCCGCAGAAGGCCAAAACCAGCGAGCTGGGCACCAAGTGGGAAGTGCTGGATAAACGTCTCCTGCTGACCGCGGCGGTGTTCCGCACCGACATCGAAAACGAAGTTGAGCAGAACGATGACGGCACTTACTCGCAGTACGGTAAAAAGCGCGTCGAGGGTTATGAACTGTCGGCAGCGGGTAACATCACCCCGGCCTGGCAGGTGATCGGCGGTTATACCCAGCAGCGCGCCAGCGTGCGCACCGGCAACAACGTGGCGCAGGATGGCACCTCTTCCCTGCCGTATACCCCGGAACACGCCTTCACGCTGTGGAGCCAGTACCAGGCAACGGATGACATCTCCGTTGGCGCAGGCGCCCGCTATATTGGCAGCATGCACCGCGGCTCTGACGGCGCGGTGGGTACCCCGTCGTTTACCGAAGGTTACTGGGTGGCCGATGCCAAACTGGGCTATCGCGTCAACCGCAACCTCGATATGCAGCTCAACGTCTACAACCTGTTTGATGAGGACTATGTCGCCTCCATCAACAAGAGCGGTTACCGCTACCATCCGGGCGAACCGCGCACCTTTATGTTAACGGCGAACATGCACTTCTGATCATTCGTGGGGGGGCTGCCCCCCACGTTTCAGTGCACTTCTGTTAGCGCGTGGGGCGTTAGCCCCACGCTACGGAGAATCTTTATGATGTATCACATTCCGGGCGTGCTGAACGCCGATGAGGTGGCGCAGTTCCGCGCCCAGCTGGAGCAAGCCCCGTGGATCGACGGGCGCGCCACGGTGGGCAACCAGGGCGCACAGGTAAAAAACAACCAGCAGGTGGACACCCAAAGCCCGCTGTACGTCACCTTGCAGGCCAGCGTGTTACAGGCGGTGAATCAGCACCCGCTCTTTTTTGCCGCCGCCCTGCCGCGCCAGATCTCCAGCCCGCTGTTTAATCGCTACCAGCAGCAGGAGACCTACGGCTTTCACGTTGACGGTGCCGTGCGTAGCCACCCGCAAAGCGGCTGGATGCGGACCGATCTCTCCGCCACCCTCTTTTTAAGCGACCCCGACAGCTACGAGGGCGGTGAACTGGTGGTGAACGACACCTACGGCCAGCACAGCGTGAAGCTCCCGGCGGGGGATCTGGTGCTCTATCCCTCCAGCAGCCTGCACTGCGTGACCCCGGTGACCGCCGGCGTGCGGGTGGCTTCTTTTATGTGGATCCAGTCGATGATCCGCGACGATAAAAAGCGCGCGATGCTGTTCGACCTCGACCGCAATATCCAGACCCTGCGCACCCGCCACGGCGAAAGTGACGAAGTGCTGTCCTTGCTGAATCTCTATCACAACCTGCTGCGCGAATGGTCTGAAATCTAGGCACCTGCCTTGATTGTACGTTTTTTGACCCCATAGTTACTGTACAGCGCAATAACCTGTCAGGAGGGGTTTATGGCTTCCGGTTGGGCGAATGATGACGCCGTTAACGAACAGATCAACAGTACCATTGAAGACGCAGTGGCCCGGGCGCGGGGCGATATTCCGCGAGGCGAGAGCCTGAAATTCTGCGAGGAATGCGAGGAACCGATCCCCGAAGCGCGGCGCAAGGCCGTGCCCGGCGTGCGGCTGTGCATCGCCTGTCAGCAGGAGAAAGATTCACATAATGCATCCCACGCAGGATATAATCGCAGAGGATCCAAAGACAGCCAGCTGCGATGACTGGCATGACGGCTGCGGGGCCACGCAAGCGATTACTTGCTTGCGCACGAATTTGAGCCCCTGGTTTGTCGAAACGTGCCCTCATCGCCTCGTCTGTAAAGCGCAACGGCAAGAAACGTAAATCCATTCATTGAATTTATTAATATTCAATAACTTATTTGTCATTCAAATTTTTCGAAGGATGACGTCAATTCTCTTCATTTTATCTCTCGCAAAAAAGCGTGATACTTATCACATCGACGGAACAACGTCCCCTTAACAGAATAACCTGCGAGATATTAACCATGAAAACCATCAAATATGCTGTTGCTGCTCTTGCCCTGACAACTCTCTCCTTCGGTGCTTTCGCTGCGGAATCTGTGACTGCGGCCCAGGCAAGCGGCATGAACAAAATCGGTGTGGTCAGTGCAGAAGGCGCGACCACCCTGGACGGTCTGGAAGCACGCCTGGCGGCTAAAGCAGAAGCGGCTGGCGCGACCGGTTACACCATTACCTCCGCTAACACCAACAACAAACTGAGCGGCACTGCGGTTATCTACAAATAACCTGACCCTTATCTCTGCCCCGCTCGCCGGTTCGCTGGCGGGCTGCTCCAACCCTCATTGACCCTTTGTTGTTTTTTTGGCCCGTCCATCGCTGGACGGGCTTTTTTTATTTAAAAACTCTGGTTAACCCGAGCCAGTCCGGCATCGACCGTCTCCACCTGGCCGCTCGCCAGCAGGCAGCAGGCCATCTGCAGCTTCAGGGAGTGCGGCACCGCTTCCCGCCCGGCAAGGCAGCTCTCTATCCAGCGCGCGGTGGTTTCGGCATCTTTCGCCTGCGGCAGAGAGACATTGCTATTCTCTTCCCCACGCTCCAGCACCACCCGGGTACCCGCCGCATCAATCAGCGTTTGCTGCGGGCAGCGCTGCGGGTTGGCATACACTTCGCCTTCCGTGCCGTGCATCAGCAGCCCGCGGCCACCGATATCGGCAAAGAAGGTCGCCACGCGGGTGACATATTCCGGGTGCGAGACGCTGGAAAGGCGCAGCGCGGCATCTTCGGCAAAGGGCGTCGCCAGCTTCGCCAGGGTGTGGGCACTGTTACGCACCCCCATGCGCCAGCGCATCGCCAGCTGTTTTTCCAGCGGCGGACAGAGGGTGCTCACCGGAATATAGACCGGGTGATGCCCGTCCAGCTTCGCCTGCGCCTGGCCGCCGTGACGGGTCGGCTCAATGCCCAGCAGGGTGAAGATGGTCTCGCTCAGCACGCGGGTCGGATCTTCGCTCACGCCGTGCACCACCACCGGGAACCCGAGCTTGTGCAGCAGGATCGCCAGCAGCGGCGTCAGGTTGGCCTGCTTGCGCGCGCCGTTGTAGCTGGGGATCACCACCGGCATCGGCTTAGCAACCGGGGGCGTCAGGCGCAGGGTTTGCGCCTGCATGGCCTCATAAAAGCCGCGCATCTCGGCTTCGCCTTCGCCCTTAATACGCAGCGCGATCAAAATGCCGCCCATCTCCAGGTCCGGCACGTCGCCGTTCAGCATCCGGGTGTAAAGACCCCGGGCGGTATCCTGATCCAGGTCGCGGGCGTGATTTTTGCCTCGCCCAACCTCTTTGATAATTTTGCGATAATCCACGACAACTCTCCTTGCGACATCTTATTAACACTATAGCGTCGATAAGGTGACGGCGGACAGACATTTCTCTTATCGATTTTGCGCCCCCTTTCCCTTCCATCTCAAGCCATCATTCTGTAATTAAAGAAAAAATAATAATACAACCCCAATTCAAATCATTAGTGGCCAGGGCAGTAGTTAATAGCCAACCAAAACTTACGTAAATTAGCGCCAATAAAGTTTCGCCCCTTTATTTATCAATTAATCACAACGGATGTTATTAACACCGGCATTTATTCAGGAATTATTATGCGTAAAATCGTTACCGGCACTTTTATTGCCACTGCGTTATGTTGTTCTGTCTCTGCCTGGGCTGCAAACAGCGGCGAGGGGCAAATTAACTTCACCGGCGAAATCATCGATTCCGCCTGTCAGGTGGTCAACGGCGTCAGCAGCCCGCTGGATGTTTCCCTGGGCAAAGTGTCGCAAACGGCCTTTACCGGCTCGGGCTCCACCACGTCGGCCACCCGTTTCGACATTCAGCTGAAAGACTGCCCGGAAACCATCACCAGCGCCGCCATCACCTTCGGCGGCTCTGCTGACAGCACCAATGCCAACGTACTGGCCGTCACGCCGGGTACCGGCGCGGCGACCGGTGTCGGTATCCAGCTGCTGGACAAAACCGAGAATCCACTGAGCTTATACAGCCCGTCCACCAGCTACACGCTGCAGTCGGGCACTACCACCAACGACCTGGTCTTTGGCGCACGCTATATCCAGACCGGCAGCACCATCACCGCCGGCCCGGCTAATGCCGTCTCCACCTTTACCGTTATGTACAACTAATAAGGCGGCGCCTGGTTATGCGACCGGGCGCCGTTCTTTTTGATTCAGAGTCCCATCATGCGTAAATCTGTTTTGATCGCCTCCCTGTTATTAATGACAACCGCCGCGCACGCCGGGGTCATTATTGAAGGGACCCGCTTAATTTATCAGGGAGATAAAAAAGAAGCGTCGCTGGGAATTTCTAACCCCGATAACCTCGACTACCTGGTGCAATCCTGGGTAGAGAGCCAGGATCACGCCCGGGAAAAAGCGCCGTTCCTGATCACACCGCCGCTGTTCCGTCTGGATGGCCACCAGGACAATGTCCTGCGCGTGGTGCATACCGGCGGCAATCTGCCCACCGATCGCGAATCGCTCTACTGGCTGAACATCAAATCGATTCCGTCCACCGCGCATCACGAGAACACCAACACCCTGCAAATTGCCATCAAAACGCGCATTAAGCTGATCTACCGCCCGGCGGGGATCGCCGGAAAACCGGACGAGGTGGCGGATAAACTGCGCTGGCATAAACAGGGCAACAATCTCATCGTCAGCAACCCGACGCCGTTTTACATGAATTTCCAGGAGATCACGCTGGGCGGCAAAAAAGTCGACAACATCAGCTGGGTCGCCCCCGACAGCGACGCGCATTTCGCCGTGCCGGGTGGGATCAGCGCAACCCGTGTCAGCTGGAAAATCATCAACGACTATGGCGCGGTGAGCCACGCCTGGTCTGCCAGCCTCCAGTAACTGCCGGAACCGCCATGCCCTGGGACTATACAACCAAAGCGCCACGTAACCATGCCCGCACCCTGCGCATTGCGCTGGGCTGTGCGGCGCTGGGCCTTGGCGTGCAGCAGGTGCTGGCGGAGGACTACTTCAACCCGGCAATGCTTGATATCGACGCCCCCGACCAGGGCAAACCCGACCTCTCGCTGTACGAGTCGGGCCCGGGCATCGCGCCGGGGGAGTACCAGGTGGATGTGTATGTGAATAACAACAAAATCGCCAACAAGAAAATCACCTTTGAGCTGCAAAAGTCGGCAAAAGGAGAGAGCATCCTCCAGCCCTGCCTGTCCGTGGAGACCCTCAAAAGCCTGGGTATCCAGAGCGATAAATTCAGCGTCACAAAGGGTGATGACTGTGTCGATCTCTCTGGGTTACCAGACGCCAGCGCCACCTTCCGCCCCGGCCAGCAGCAGCTGCTGCTGAGCATCCCGCAGGCGGCCATCATCCCGGTTCCGCATGGGTATGTGCCCCCGGAAGAGATGGACAACGGCATCAACGCGTTTCTGCTGAACTACAGCTACTCCGCCGGGGATACCCACAGCCGGGGGGATGACGGAAGTCACCAGCGCAACGAATACCTGAACCTGCGTCCGGGGGTGAATCTGGGTGCCTGGCGTTTTCGCAACTACACCACCTGGAGCCAGACCCGGGACGATGACTCGACGCAGCACGATTTCTCCTCGGTGTACAGCTATGCCCAGCGCAACATCCTGTCGCTGGGCAGCGTCGTCACCTTCGGGCAAAGCTCCACCCCGTCGGACGTGTTTGACAGCCTGTCGTTCACCGGGGCGCAGATCGCCTCGGATGACGATATGCTGCCGGACAGCATGAAAGGCTTCGCGCCGCGCATTCGTGGCGTGGCGCACAGCAATGCCCAGGTGGTGGTTCGCCAGAACGGGTATGTGATCTATCAGAACTATGTCGCCCCGGGGGCGTTCGAGATTAACGATCTCTACCCCACCGGGGGCAGCGGGGATCTGAACGTCACCGTGAAAGAGACCGACGGCAGCGAGCAGCACTTTGTGGTGCCTTACGCCTCGGTGCCGGTGTTGCAGCGTGAAGGACGATTCAAATACAGCCTGACCGGCGGACGCTATCGCAGCTATGACGACAGCGTGGAGAAAACGCCGTTCCTGCAGGGCACCGGGATCTACGGCCTGCCGTACGATATCACCCTCTATGGCGGCATGCAGACCAGTCAGTATTACGATGCCCTGGCGCTCGGCACCGGGAAAAACATCGGCGACCTCGGGGCGTTTTCGGTGGATGTGACCGCAGCGAAATCGCGCATGCAGGGGGAAAAATCCACCCAGGGCCGCGCCTGGCGGGTGCGTTACAGCAAAGACTTCGCCACCACCGGCACCCACTTTTCGCTGGCCGGTTATCGCTATAACAGCGACGGATACGCCACGATGTCGGATGTGATGAACTCTTACACCAAAGATGACGACTGGACGCCCCCCGACGGGCGCCGCGACCGTCAGGAGGCTACTGTCGATCAGTCGCTGGGCGGTTCGCTGGGCTCGCTGACCCTGAGTCTGGTGAAAGAAAACTACTGGCACAGCGACCAGAGCATGACCTCGCTTAGCGTGGGCTACAACGGCAGCTGGAACGGCATCAGCTACGGCCTCAACTATGGCCTGAGCAAAAATACCCAGGATAACGAGGACGATGATGAGCAGAAAAACGAACAGACCATCGGCCTGAACGTCTCGGTGTCGCTGGATCACTGGCTGAAAAATACCTGGGTTAACTACACCCTCAACAACAGCAAACATGACACTACCCAGAGCGTCGGCCTGAGCGGCACCGCCCTTGCCGGCAACAATCTCAGCTGGGGCGTGCAGCAGGGCCACAGCCACAACTCGGGTTACAGCAGCAACCTGAATACCGATTACAAAGCGACCTACGGCGAGATGACGGCCGGGTATTCCCAGGATAACCAGCAGCACCAGCTTAATGTCGCCGTGCAGGGCAGCGTGATTGCCCATGCTCACGGCGTCACCTTCGGCCAGCCGATGGGCGATACCGTGGCGCTGGTCGAGGCGCCGGGTGCCAGCGGAACCGGGGTCGACAACCAGACCGGGGTCAAAACCGACTATCGCGGCTACGCCATCGTGCCCTACGTTACGCCCTACCATCACAACACCGTCACCCTGGATACCGAAAGCCTGCCTTCAGGGGCGGACGTCGGTCAGGCAACGAAAGTGGTTACCCCGACCCGGGGGGCGGTGGTGCGCGCCAGCTTTGATACTCGCGTTGGCAGCCGGGTGCTGCTGACCCTCACCCGGTCCGACGGGCATCCGGTGCCGTTTGGCGCCACCGCCGCCCCGGCCCATGAGAATGGCGAGTTTATTGTCGGCGACGGCGGACAGGTCTACCTGACCGGGATGCATGAGCGCGGCACGGTCAACGTCAGCTGGGGCAGAGGCGCCAGCGCCCACTGCTCCGCCCACTATCAGTTGCCGTCCCACTCAAGCGATCCGGTGATCAACACCACCGCGCAATGCGTCTGAACGGCGAGGAGAGAAGATGAAACCACTGCGATTTAGCGGCGTGCTGGCCCTGTTTGCCGCCCTGTGGCTGTTTATGCCCCAGGCGAAAGCGGCCTGTACCACGGCGGATCTGCCCTGGACCGCGACACCCGGTACGCTGACGGTGCCTGACACCCTTGCCGTCGGCAATGCGATCCCCGGCTCGGCCCAATCGCATACGGTGAAAGGCAGCTGTGACGCTGCCGATAGCGGGAAACCCATTACCGCCTGCCATCTTGGTGAAGGGGAAGAGGTGCCGGGCATGCCGGGGGTGTACCGTACCGGCGTGGAGGGGATTGGCATCGAACTGCTGAACAGCGCCGGGCAGCCGGTGCGCGGCCGTGCGCTCCACTGCGACAGCAGAAGTACGCCGCTGGGCTACGTCAGCAATGATGGCTCCGGCAGCTTTAATGTGCCTCTGACCCTGCAGCTGGTCAAAACGGCGAACACCAGCAGCCAGCAGACGATGACCATACGCAACGGCATCTGGTCGCTTGGGATCTATCCCGATGAACAGTTGGGGCATCTGAATGCCGTGCGCTATGGCGGTAATCTGGCGCTGAAGGCGACAACCTGCTCGGTGGATCAATCCAGCCTGATCGTCACCCTGGGCGATTTCCCGGTAACCCAGTTCACCCAGGTAGGGAGTTATACCGGCTGGAAAACGTTCAGCCTGAACGCCACCTGTAACGCCGTGGAGACGATGACCGCCCAAATCACCAGCCCCAACGGGGCAACAAATATTGGCACGGGTGACGATGTGTTGAACCTCGTTCCCGGCAGCGACAGCGCCACCGGCGTGGGCGTGAGACTGCTGGTGGGCGGCGCCGGAATGCGCTACGACTACCCGATCCCCTTTGGCGGCGAGACAGTGCCGGGCCAGCCGTTCAGCCTGCCCTTCCAGGCGCAGTATTACCAGCTCAGCGATACGGTGACGGCAGGCAAAGCCAACGTCGTCGCCACCATCGACATTGAATACCGATGAAGAGGACTCCGATGAAATACGTCGCCCTTTTAGTCCTGCTTGCCAGCGCCTGCGCGCAGGCCACCGATGTGTCACTCAGCATCCAGGGCAATATTTACGACACCGCCTGTCAGTTAGACAGCACCAGCCAGAATAAGGTGGTTGACCTGGGTCAGGCCATCGCCAGTGATTTTAAGGCCATCGGTGATGTCGGAGAGTGGAAGAATTTTGATATTACCCTGTCGAACTGCCCGCCAAACCTGGCGCTGGCGACCATCAGCGTCGACGGGCAGCGTGATCAACACCACCCGTTCAAGTTTGCCAACACCGGTACGGCAACAGGACTGGCGCTGGAGCTGGCGGATCGCACCGACTCCATCATTCTGGCCCCGCAAGCGAGATTTAATGCGGTGATCGACCCGGTCACCCACAGCGCTGATTTTCCGATGGCGGCGCGCTATTACACCTCGCAAACCCCCGTCACCGCCGGACAGTTTACCAGCGTGGTGCTGATTACCTTCACTTACCAGTAGGACCGCGCCTCTTAGCATGGACGCTTTTCTTCCGCCCGGCGGCCAGTTTTGCCGGGCGTTTTTTTACCTCAGGCACTTCTGGCTGCTCGATAGGGAAGACTGGCAGAGCGTTTAACAGCCGTTTGCCGTAGTTTTTGGTCAGCAGACGTTTATCGTAGATCACCACTTCGCCCCAGCAGCTGTGGCTGCGGATCAGACGCCCGACCTGCTGGATCAGGTTGAACGACGCCGCGGGCAGGCTCTGCACCTCAAACGGGAAGCGGTTCAGGCTTTTCAGCCACTCGCCCTCGGTGAGCACCACCGGGCTGTCGATAGGCGGAAAGGCAATCTTATGAATATGGACCTGGGTCAGGTAATCCCCTTTCAGATCCAGCCCTTCGGCAAAGGACTGGAGCCCCACCAGCACGCTGCGCTCCCCGGCCTCAATGCGCTTGCGGTGCAGCTCCACCAGCCGGTAGCGGGGCTGATCCCCCTGCACCAGCAGGAGCAGGCGCAGGTCGGTAACAAAGGTTAAAAACAGATTCATCGCCCGGGCGCTGGCGAACAGCACCAGCATGCCGGGGTACTTTTTGCTCTCCAGCTGTTCGCGGAAGTAGGCCGCCATCTCGGCGAGGTGCTGCTCTTCGTTGTCGATCAGCGGCTCATACTGCATGCGCGGAATGACGATTTTGCCCTGCTCGCAGTGGTTGAACGGCGAATCAAGCGCCACAAAGCGATCCCCCGCTTTCTCCTTCAGGCCGCTCATCTCCTGCAATCTCGAGAAGCTGTTCAGGGAGCGCAGCGTGGCGGAGGTGACCACCACGTGCGGGACGCTGCGCCAGAGCAGCTTTTCCAGCTGATCGCTGACGCGGATCCCCGCGCAGTGGAAGAAGAGGTGCACCTGCCCCTCCCTGACTTCCCGCGTCACCCACTTGGTGACCGGGGCGCCGGAGGCTTGGGCCATCGACGCCAGCCGCCACAGCTTGCTCTGCCCTTCAAACATGCCCAGGGCGCGGTTCATCTGCAGCAGCACCCGGTGGACACGCACCACGTCGTGAGTGCCGGTTTTCTCACTCAGATCGTTTAAAAACAGCTCCGCCAGCCCGCGCAGTTTTTCGATAAGCTGCGCCAGTTCGCGGCAAAGAGACATGATTTCATCCGGCAGTTCACCCATCTCAAAGCGGTGCTCTGCCTCCTGACCGGCAGGAAGATAGAGATTGAGGATGTTATTCAGCGAGGCGATGTGGGTGTATATCGTTTCGCAGTGCTCGCTGAGGCGCTCCGGGATCGCCAGCGGCGGAATGGTCTTCGGGCGGAACTGATCCATGCATGTCGCCACCAGCTTGCAGAACAGATCCAGCTGCAGGCGGAACCACGGGGCGGTGATTTCGGCGCTCATCTCCAGCGCATCGCGGGCGACGTCCGGCAGGTGATGGCCTTCATCCAGCACCAGCAGCAGGTTTTTCGGGTCCGGCAGGACGGCTTCGCTCTCCATCGCCGCCATCACCAGGGCGTGGTTGGCGACCACCACTTCGGCCTCCTGGATCTCCCGGCGGGCGACAAAGAACGGGCATTCGCGATAGTAGTGGCAGTTGCGGTTCAGGCAGCTGGCCTTGTCGGTGCTGAGCCTGCGCCACAGATCGTCGCTGATGGCCTGATCGGTGTGATCCCGAAGGCCATCCCATTTGTAACCGTCCAGATCGGTTTTCAGCTTCGCGCACTGCTCCTGCTCGGCCTTGTTGTTGGGGGTCAGCTCGTCATCGAGAAACGCCAGCAGATCCTGCTGGGTGGGTTCGGTGCTGGCCAGCGCCGCTAAGTTGCGCGGGCAGACATAGCGCCCGCGCCCGAAGGCCGCGGTAAAGCGCAGCTCGGGGATAATTTTGCGCAGCAGGGGCAGGTCTTTGCTGTAGATCTGATCCTGCAGGGCGACGTTGGCGGTGCTCACCACCAGCGTCTTTTGCTCTTCCCGGGCAATGGCGATGCCGGGGATCAGGTAGGAGAGGGTTTTACCGACCCCGGTCGGGGCTTCAATTGCCAGATGTCGACCCTCATCACCGGCGAGTGTTTTTGCCACATCGGCAATCATCTGCCGTTGCGGAGCGCGGGGAATAAAGTCGGGGATCTGCTGTTGCAGCGCCTTATACCAGGCGGCAATTTGCGCTTTCAGCGCGGCGGTTAAAGCCATGATGAACCTGAAATACTGTATAAACAGCCACTATTGTGGCACTTTCTTAAGCGAGCCGCAAAAGAAAAGCCCGGCTTTACGACCGGGCTTCCAGATTACTGCGCGCTGGCAGGTTTGCGCGGACGGCGTCGGCGCTGGCCTTCACCTGCCGGTTTCGCATCACCGTCGCGACGCGGTGGCTTGCTGGCCGCTTTCGGCGCGCCGCCTTCGCTACGGCGTGGCTGCTGACCGCGACCGCCGCCGCCCTGCCCGCGTCCACCGCCCTGACCACGACCGCCCTGGCGTCCGTTCTGGATTGGCTCGGCTTTGATCGACGGGTCCACGTCGTAGCCGTCGAGGGCAATACGCGGGATCTCTTTTTTCAGCAGGCGTTCGATGTCGCGCAGCAGTTTGAGTTCATCGACACAGACCAGCGACAGCGCTTCGCCCGTGGCCGCCGCGCGACCGGTACGACCGATACGGTGAACGTAATCTTCCGGGACGTTCGGCAGCTCGTAGTTCACCACGTGCGGCAGCTCTTCGATATCCAGGCCGCGGGCGGCGATGTCGGTTGCCACCAGCACGCGGATGTCGCCGGATTTAAAGTCGGCCAGCGCGCGGGTACGTGCCCCCTGGCTCTTGTTGCCGTGGATGGCCGCGCTGCGGATCCCGTCTTTGTTCAGCTGTTCTGCGAGGTGGTTCGCACCGTGCTTGGTACGGGTGAAGACCAGCACCTGCTGCCAGTTGCCTTCGCCAATCATCTGGGAAAGCAGCTCGCGCTTGCGCTTTTTGTCCACCATGTGCACATGCTGGGTCACCTGCTCGGAGGCGGTGTTGCGACGCGCCACTTCCACTTCCAGCGGGTTGTGCAGCAGTTTTTCGGCCAGGCCTTTGATCTCATCGGAGAAGGTGGCAGAGAAAAGCAGGTTCTGGCGGCGGGCAGGCAGTTTTGCCAGCACGCGACGAATATCGTGGATAAAGCCCATGTCGAGCATGCGGTCGGCTTCATCGAGGACCAGGATCTCCACGCTGTCGAGCTTCACGGCGTTCTGGTGTTCCAGGTCGAGCAGACGGCCCGGGGTCGCCACCAGCACGTCCACGCCGCTGCGCAGTTTCATCATCTGTGGGTTAATGCTCACCCCACCGAACACCACCAGCGAGCGGATGTTGAGATAGCGGCTGTACTCACGCACGTTCTCACCCACCTGGGCGGCCAGTTCACGGGTCGGGGTCAGGATCAGGGCGCGCACCGGGCGACGGCCTTTGGCGTGCGGCTCTTTCTGGATCAGGCGTTGCAGCAGCGGCAGGGTAAAGCCGGCGGTTTTACCGGTTCCGGTCTGGGCGCTGGCCATCAGATCGCGACCGGCCAGCACGGCGGGAATGGCCTGCTGCTGAATAGGGGTAGGTTCGCGGTAGCCCTGCTCTTCTACAGCGCGCAGAATTTCCGGGTCCAGGCCAAGGGTATCAAAAGACATAACAACTCCGAACCGCCCCGACCATTTTCAGGTGTAGTTTTCAGGGAGATAGTGACAAATAGAAGGACAAAAACCACGGTGTCGCGAAGCAGCGGAGTGTAGCAGCTTTTGTGACATGGCGCATAAATTATCCCGTCGGAGGCGATTTCCCCAGGCAACAAAACTGGACAAGGTCAAAAAACAGTCATAATCTTAATCAATCGATTGATTAATTTTGTGTCCGCTATGAATCCGATCCCGACCACCACCAAAGGCGAGCAGGCCAAAAGCCAGTTAATCGCCGCTGCGCTGGCGCAGTTTGGCGAATATGGGCTGCATGCCACCACCCGCGATATCGCCGCCCAGGCCGGGCAGAATATCGCCGCCATCACCTACTATTTTGGCTCGAAAGAGGATCTTTACCTCGCCTGCGCCCAGTGGATCGCCGACTTCATTGGCGGCCATTTTCGCCCGCACGTCGAGGAGGCCACCGCGCTGCTGGCAGAGCCTTCACCGGATCGCGCCGCCATTCGCGGGCTGATCCTTAACGCCTGCAACAACATGATCCAGCTGCTGACCCATGACGATACGCTGAACCTGAGCAAGTTTATCTCACGGGAGCAGCTCTCCCCTTCCGCCGCCTATCAGCTGGTGCACGATCAGGTTATCGCCCCGATGCACTCCCACCTGACCCGGCTGGTGGCGGCCTATACCGGCCGCGACGCACAGGATACGCAGACCATTTTGCATACCCACGCCCTGCTGGGGGAAGTGCTCGCCTTTCGTCTCGGGCGGGAGACCATTCTGTTACGCACCGGCTGGACCGAATTTGATGAGGATAAAGCGCTGCAGATTAGTCAGGTCATCACCTGTCATGTGGATTTGATCCTGCAGGGTTTAACGCAAAGGAGCCTGGAGTCATGAAGAAACCTGTCGCCATTATTGTGGCCGTGGTGGTTGTGCTGGCAGCCGGTATCGGCGGCTGGCTGTGGTATCAGAGCCAGCAGGATAAAACGCTGACCCTGTACGGGAACGTCGATATCCGCACCGTGAATATGAGCTTTCGCGTCGGCGGACGGCTGGCGGATCTGAGCGTGGATGAAGGCGATGCCATCACCGCCGGGCAGACGCTCGGCGAGCTGGATAAAGCCCCGTACCAGAACGCCCTGCTGCAGGCCAAAGCGGGCGTTGCCGTGGCCCAGGCGCAGTACGACTTAATGCAGGCGGGCTACCGTGATGAAGAGGTCGCCCAGGCCGCCGCTGCCGTTAAGCAGGCGCAGGCCGCCTATGACTACGCGCAGAATTTCTTCAATCGCCAGCAGGGGCTGTGGAAAAGCCGCACCGTATCGGCCAACGATCTGGAGAACGCCCGCTCCTCGCGGGATCAGGCTCTGGCGACCCTGAAATCTTCTCAGGACAAGCTGCGTCAGTACCGCTCCGGTAACCGCGAGCAGGATATCGCCCAGGCCAAAGCCAGCCTCGAACAGGCTCAGGCCCAGCTGGCACAGGCCGAGCTGGATCTGCACGACACCACGCTGGTCGCCCCGGCCAACGGCACGCTGATGACCCGCGCCGTGGAGCCCGGCAGCATGCTCAACGCAGGCAGCACGGTGCTGACCCTGTCGCTGACCCGCCCGGTATGGGTGCGGGCCTATGTGAACGAAGCCAGCCTCGGAGAGGCTAAACCGGGGCGCGAGGTGCTGCTCTACACCGACGGTCGCCCGGACAAGCCATATCGCGGGAAAATCGGCTTTGTCTCCCCCACCGCCGAATTTACGCCAAAAACCGTTGAAACCCCGGACCTGCGCACCGACCTGGTCTATCGCCTGCGCATTGTCGTCACCGATGCCGACGACGCCCTGCGCCAGGGGATGCCGGTGACCGTCAGCTTCGACAATGGACAAACCCATGAGTGATGCGGTGATCCAGCTTACCGGCCTGGTGAAACGCTTTGCCGGGATGGACAAACCCGCCGTCGCGCCCCTCGACTGCACGCTGCAGAAGGGCTACGTCACCGGGCTGGTCGGCCCGGACGGCGCGGGCAAGACCACCCTGATGCGGATGCTGGCCGGGCTGCTGAAGCCCGACGAAGGTACCGCCAGCGTGCTGGGACTGGATCCGGTCCAGGACGATCGCGCCCTGCACGCCATGCTGGGCTATATGCCGCAGAAGTTCGGTCTGTATGAAGATCTGACGGTGATGGAGAACCTGACCCTCTACGCCGACCTGCGCAGCGTCACCGGTGAAACGCGGGAGAAAACCTTTCAGCGCCTGCTTGAGTTTACCTCGCTGGGCCCCTTCACCGGGCGGCTGGCAGGCAAGCTCTCCGGCGGCATGAAGCAGAAGCTGGGGCTGGCCTGCACCCTGGTGGGGGAACCGAAGGTGCTGCTGCTGGACGAACCCGGCGTCGGCGTCGACCCCATCTCCCGCCGCGAGCTGTGGCAGATGGTGCACGAGCTGGCGGGCGACGGGATGTTGATCCTCTGGAGCACCTCCTATCTCGACGAAGCGGAGCAGTGCCGGGACGTGCTGCTGATGAACGAAGGGGAGCTGCTCTATCAGGGCGACCCTACCAGACTCACGCAGAGCATGACCGGGCGCAGCGTGCTGCTACACTCCCCTCATGAGAACAACCGCCGCCTGCTGCAGCGGGTGCTGAAGCTGCCCCAGGTGAGCGACGGCATGATCCAGGGGAAATCGGTGCGGGTGATCCTTAAAAAAGAGGCCAGCACTGACGATCTGCGCCATAACGCGGATCTGCCGGATCTGGCTATCGAAGAGACCGCCCCGCGCTTCGAAGATGCCTTTATCGATCTGCTCGGCGGCGCAGACACCGCCGAATCGCCGCTGGGGGCCATTCTGCATACCGTGGAGGGCACGCCCGGCGAGACGGTGATTGAGGCGAAATCCCTGACCAAAAAGTTCGGTGATTTTGCCGCCACCGATGACGTTAACTTTGCGGTGAAACGCGGCGAAATCTTCGGCCTGTTGGGCCCCAACGGCGCGGGCAAATCCACCACCTTTAAAATGATGTGCGGCCTGCTGGTGCCTACTGCCGGTAAAGCGCTGGTGCTGGATATGGATTTGAAGGTCAGCTCCGGCAAGGCGCGCCAGCATCTGGGCTATATGGCGCAAAAATTCTCCCTCTACGGCAACCTGACCGTGGAGCAGAACCTGCGCTTCTTCTCCGGCGTCTACGGGCTGCGCGGGCGGGCGCAGAGTGAAAAAATCAGCCGCATGAGCGAGGCCTTTGGCCTGCGCCAGGTGGCCAGCCAGGCCACCGACGCGCTGCCCCTCGGGTTCAAGCAGCGGCTGGCGCTGGCCTGCTCCCTGATGCATGAGCCGGACATTCTGTTTCTCGACGAACCCACCTCCGGCGTCGATCCCCTCACCCGCCGGGAGTTCTGGCTGCATATCAACAGCATGGTGGAAAAAGGGGTGACGGTGATGGTGACCACCCACTTTATGGATGAAGCGGAGTACTGCGACCGGATTGGGCTGGTCTATCGCGGCAAGCTGATTGCCCACGGCACGCCGGACGATCTTAAGGCTCAGGTGGCAGACGAGCAGCAGCCCGACCCCACCATGGAACAGGCGTTTATTACGCTCATCAACGACTGGGATAAGGAGCACGGCCATGTCTGATACCGCCCTCTCCTGGCGTCGGGTCCGCGCCCTGTGCATCAAAGAGACGCGGCAGATCGTCCGCGACCCCAGCAGCTGGCTGATTGCTGTGGTGATCCCCCTGCTGCTGCTGTTTATCTTTGGCTACGGGATTAACCTCGACTCCAGCAAGCTGCGGGTCGGCATTCTGCTGGAGCAGCACAGCGAAGAGGCGCTCGACTTTACCCATACTCTGACCGGCTCGCCCTATATCGACGCCACCATCAGCGACGATCGCCAGCAGTTAACCCAGATGATGCAGGCCGGGCGCATTCGCGGCCTGATTGTCATACCGGTAGATTTCGCGGCCCGCATGGCGCAGGCGAACGACACTGCCCCCATCCAGGTAATCACCGACGGCAGCGAGCCCAACACCGCCAACTTCGTGCAGGGCTATACGGAAGGGATCTGGCAGCTGTGGCAGATGCAGCGGGCGGAAGATCGCGGCGAAAAATTCGAGCCATTAATCGACGTCCAGACCCGGTACTGGTTTAACCCGGCGGCCATCAGCCAGCACTTTATTATCCCCGGCGCGGTGACCATTATCATGACGGTGATCGGCGCGATCCTCACCTCGCTGGTGATCGCCCGCGAGTGGGAGCGCGGCACCATGGAGGCGCTGCTCTCCACCGAAGTGACGCGCACCGAGCTGCTGCTGTGCAAGCTGATCCCCTACTACTTCCTCGGGATGCTGGCGATGCTGCTCTGCATGCTGGTGTCAGTCTTTATTCTCGGCGTACCTTATCGCGGCTCGCTGCTCATACTGTTCGTCATCACCAGCCTGTTTTTACTCAGCACCCTGGGGATGGGGCTGCTTATCTCCACCATCACCCGCAACCAGTTTAATGCCGCCCAGGTGGCGCTGAACGCCGCGTTTCTGCCGTCGATTATGCTGTCCGGGTTTATTTTCCAGATCGACAGTATGCCAGCGGTGATCCGCGCGGTGACCTACATCATCCCGGCGCGCTATTTCGTCAGCACCCTGCAAAGCCTGTTCCTGGCGGGCAATATCCCGGTGGTGTTGATTGTGAACCTGCTGTTTTTGATAGCGTCAGCGGTGATGTTTATTGGGCTGACGTGGATGAAAACCAAACGGCGGCTGGATTAGCCGTCCTGCATCGGTTGTGCCCGGTGGCGCTGCGCTTACCGGGCCTACGGGGCCTGTTGATTTTGTGGCGTTTTGAGGAGCTATTATGTTTCACCGTTTATGGACATTGATCCGCAAAGAGCTGCAGTCGCTGCTGCGCGAGCCGCAGACCCGGGCGATTTTGATTCTGCCGGTGCTGATCCAGGTGCTGCTGTTCCCGTGGGCGGCGACGCTGGAGGTGACGAACGCCACCATCGCCATCTATAACGAAGATAACGGCAAACACTCGGTGGAGCTGACCCAGCGCTTTGCCCGCGCCAAAGCCTTTACCCATGTGCTGCTCCTTAAGAGCCCGCAGGAGATCCAGCCCACCATCGACACGCAAAAGGCGCTGCTGCTGGTGCGCTTCCCGGCCGATTTTTCGCGCAATCTCGACACCCTGCAGACGGCGCCGATGCAGCTGATCCTCGACGGGCGTAACTCCAACAGCGCGCAGATTGCCGCCAACTACCTGCAACAGGTGGTGAAGGATTATCAGCAGGAGCTGATGGAGGGCAAACCGAAACCGAATAACAGCGAGCTGGTAGTGCGCAACTGGTATAACCCGAACCTTGATTACAAATGGTTTGTGGTGCCATCGCTGATCGCCATGATCACCACCATCGGGGTGATGATCGTCACCTCGCTGTCGGTGGCCCGCGAGCGCGAACAGGGCACCTTCGATCAGCTGCTGGTCTCCCCGCTGTCCACCTGGCAAATCTTCGTCGGCAAGGCGGTTCCGGCCCTGATTGTCGCTACCTTCCAGGCCAGCATCGTGCTGGCGATTGGCATCTGGGCCTATCACATTCCCTTTGCCGGATCGCTGCTGCTTTTCTACTTCACGATGGTGATTTACGGGCTGTCGCTGGTGGGGTTTGGGCTGCTGATCTCGGCGCTCTGCTCGACCCAGCAGCAGGCGTTTATCGGGGTGTTCGTCTTTATGATGCCCGCCATTTTGCTCTCGGGCTACGTCTCGCCGGTGGAGAACATGCCGGTGTGGCTGCAGAATTTAACCTGGGTGAACCCGATCCGGCACTTTACCGATATTACCAAGCAGATCTATCTGAAGGATGCGAGTCTGGATATTGTGTGGGGGAGTTTGTGGCCGCTACTGGTGATAGCGGCCGTGACGGGCTCAGTGGCGTACGCGATGTTTAGACGCAATATCGCGTAGCTTTTTGTCTTTCGCTAACAGGGAAACGACCGCCGGTCCTGCGAGGATAGCCAGACCTGCCAGGGCCAGCAGCAGGTTGTTTTGCAGCACGCGGGAGAGCAGCCACAGCACAATCAGTGCCGCACCGAAATACCAGGTGGTGGTGAGCTCTTCGAGCACATCCGCCACTTCGCGCCAGCGCTCTTCATGATGACGCTGTAAAAAGAGCATCAACAGGACGGTCACGCCGTACAGCACGCATAATCCTAAGCCGACCCGCACCAGGGTCCCGCTCATCCAGGCCATTACCAGTACGGCCACGACCAATAAATGCAACATAATCTGCCAGCAACTCAGGCCGGTTGCGACGCGTATGCGTTGTTGCCACTTCATGGCACTCTCCTGAAGGATTTTACTCTGCATGTTCAGACTATCGCACTTTACGGAAAATTCCGTAACACAGCACCTTTTTGTGACGACGACTACACTTTATTTTCATCAGGATAGTGACGCGGGAAGGAATGTATGGCCCAACAAACCCGGCATTTTTCGCTTAAAGTGTTAACGATCAACATTCATAAAGGATTCGCGGCGTTTAACCGCCGTTTCATTCTGCCCGAACTGCGTGACGCCGTGCGCACCGTCAGCGCGGATATTGTCTGCCTGCAGGAAGTGATGGGCGCGCACGAAGTGCATCCCCTGCATGTGGAAAACTGGCCCGATACCAGCCACTACGAATTTCTCGCCGACACCATGTGGAGCGATTATGCCTACGGGCGCAACGCCGTCTATCCCGAGGGGCATCACGGCAATGCCGTTCTCTCCCGCTACCCGATCGAACACTATGAAAATCATGATGTGTCGGTGGGCGAGAGCGAAAAGCGCGGGCTGCTCTACTGCCGAATCGGCATACCGGAGCTGAACAGGCCGCTGCACGTGGCTTCGGTTCACCTTGGCCTGCGCGAAGCGCATCGCCAGGCGCAGCTGCAGATGATGTCCGAGTGGGTCAACGGCCTGCCCGAAGGGGAGCCGGTGGTGGTGGCGGGCGATTTTAACGACTGGCGCCAGCGCGCCAACCATCCGCTAAAAGCGGAGGCCGGGCTGGAGGAGATCTTCACCCTCGCCCACGGCAGGCCTGCCCGCACCTTCCCGGTGAGGTTCCCGCTGCTGCGTCTGGACAGGATCTATGTCAAAAACGCTCATGCCAGCAGCCCCACCGCGCTGGCCCTGAGCAACTGGCGTCACCTTTCCGACCATGCGCCGTTAAGTGCGGAGATTCATCTATGAAATGTTCATGGCAAAGCGGCAACCGGATAAAGCTGCTGGAGAATGGCGATCAATATTACCCGGCGGTATTTGCCGCCATCGAGAAAGCCCAGAGCCGGGTGCTCCTCGAGACCTTTATCTGGTTTGAAGACAACGTAGGGCGAAAGCTGCATGCGGTTCTTCTGCGCGCCGCCCAGCGCGGGGTGCATATCGAAGTGCTGCTCGACGGCTACGGCTCCCCCGACCTCAGCGACGAGTTCGTCGGGGAACTGACCTCGGCAGGGGTGGTATTCCGCTACTACGATCCGCGCCCGCCACTTTTTGGTATGCGCACCAACGTCTTCCGCCGCATGCACCGTAAAATTGTGGTGGTGGATGAGCAGGTGGCGTTTGTCGGCGGGATTAACTACTCCGCAGAACATATGTCGGACTATGGCCCGGAGGCCAAGCAGGATTATGCCGTCCAGGTCGAAGGGCCGGTAGTGCAGGATATTTTGCAGTTTGTCGTGGAAAACCTGCCCGGCAAAGCGGCGGTTCGTCGCTGGTGGAAGCGGCGTCATCGCGCGGAAGAGAACACCAAACCGGGCGAAGCCCAGGCGCTGTTTATCTGGCGCGATAATGAAGAGCACCGGGACGATATTGAGCGCCACTATCTGAAGATGCTGGCCAATGCCCGGCGCGAAGTGATCATCGCCAACGCCTACTTCTTCCCGGGCTATCGCCTGCTGCACGCCATGCGCAACGCGGCGCGGCGCGGCGTGCGGGTCAGGCTGATTGTGCAGGGCGAGCCGGATATGCCGATTGTCACGGTGGGCGCGCGTCTGCTCTACAACTATCTGG
Organism: Enterobacter sp. MF024; assembly: GCF_005843915.1. Classification (NCBI taxonomy): domain Bacteria; kingdom Pseudomonadati; phylum Pseudomonadota; class Gammaproteobacteria; order Enterobacterales; family Enterobacteriaceae; genus Enterobacter; species Enterobacter sp. MF024. The sequence goes on from NZ_VCBB01000003.1 coordinate 279,312, forward strand.
TGAAAGGAGGCGTCGAGATTTACGAATATCGCCGCCGTCCCCTGCACGGCAAAGTGGCGCTGATGGACGATCACTGGGTGACCGTCGGCTCCAGCAACCTTGATCCCCTCAGCCTGTCGCTGAATCTGGAGGCAAACCTGATCATTCACGATCGCGAGTTTAACCAGACCCTGCGCGACAACCTCACCGCCATCATCGCCGAAGACTGCGTGCGGGTGGATGAGTCGATGGTGCCGAAACGCACCTGGTGGAATCTGGGCAAGAGCGTGGTGGTGTTCCACTTCCTGCGCCACTTCCCGGCGCTGGTCGGCTGGTTGCCGGCCCATACGCCGAAGCTGGCGCAGGTGCCGCCGCCGGTACAGCCTGAGATGGAGACGCAGGATCGCGTCGAGGCAGGCAATACGGGGGTAAAACCCTGATGAGCAAAAAACATTCGCGCTGGCATCTGGCAAAGAAGATCCTCACCTGGGTGTTCTTCATTGCCGTTGCGGTGCTGCTGGTGGTTTACGCCAAAAAGGTCGACTGGGCCGAAGTATGGAAGGTTATCCGCGACTACGACCGTCTGTCGCTGATGGGCGCAGTGGCCCTGGTGGTGCTGAGCTTCCTGCTGTATGGCTGTTACGATCTGCTGGGGCGGGTCTACTGCGGGCATAAGCTGGCAAAGCGTCAGGTCATGCTGGTGTCGTTTATCTGCTACGCCTTTAACCTGACCCTGAGTACCTGGGTTGGCGGCATTGGCATGCGCTACCGGCTTTACTCCCGCCTGGGGCTGCCCAGCGGCACCATCACCCGCATTTTCTCCCTGAGTATCACCACCAACTGGCTGGGCTACATCCTGCTCGGCGGGGTGATCTTCACCGCGGGCGTGGTGCAGTTGCCCGATCACTGGTATATCGATCAGTCGACGCTGCGCATTCTCGGCATCGTGCTGCTGCTGGTAATCGCTTTCTACCTGTGGGCCTGCGCCTTCGCTAAGCGGCGTCATATGACCATCAAGGGGCAGAAGCTGGTGCTTCCCTCCTGGCGTTTCGCGCTGGCGCAGATGGGGATTTCCGCCGCCAACTGGATGGCGATGGGGGCGATTATCTGGCTGTTGATGGGCGAAGACGTGAACTACTTCTTCGTGCTGGGGGTGCTGCTGGTGAGCAGTATCGCCGGGGTAATTGTTCATATCCCGGCCGGGATTGGCGTGCTGGAAGCGGTGTTTATTGCCCTTTTAGCGGGGGAGCACGTTTCTCACGGCACCATCATCGCCGCCCTGCTGGCCTACCGCATGCTCTATTACTTCCTGCCGCTGGGGCTGGCAACGGTCTGTTATCTGGTGCTGGAGAGCCGGGCCAAGAAATTACGCGCCAAAAATGAGAGAGAGATGGTGAAGTAAGTGCGGGCTATGCCGGGTGGCGCTGCGCTTACCCGGCCTACGGGTTCTGTAGGCCCGGCAAGCAACGCGCCGCCGGGCACCACAATCAACGACGGTTGCCGAAAATACGCAGCAGCATCAGGAACAGGTTGATGAAGTCCAGATAGAGGGTTAACGCTCCAAGAATCGAGTATTTGCGCAGGTTTGAACTGTCGCGCACGTCGATCTGCTCACCGATGTTTTTCAGCTTTTGCGTGTCATACGCCGTCAGGCCGACAAAGACAATCACTCCGATATAGGTCACCGCCCACATCAGCGCTTCACTCTTCAGCCAGAAGTTCACCAGCGACGCCAGCACAATCCCAATCAGCGCCATAAACAGCATATTGCCAAACCCGCTCAGGTCGCGTTTGGTGGTGTAGCCGTAAAGACTCATCGCGCCGAACATCCCGCCCGCGACCACAAAAGTGCTGGCAATCGAGGAGTAGGTGTATACGATGAAGATACTGGAGAGCGTCAGGCCGGTCAGGGCCGAATAGAGCATAAACAGCGTGGTGGCCATCCCTGCGCTGAGCTTATGCACCAGCCCCGAGAGGACAAACACCAGCGCCAGCTGGGCGATAATCAGGCCAAAAAAGGTGATCTTGCTGGAGAAGACAAACATCATCACCGCAGGGGTGTTCGCGGAAAACCATGCGACAAACGCGGTGAGCAGCAAACCGCAGGTCATCCAGCCGTAGACCTGGGCCATGTAGGTTTGCAGCCCGGTACGGCTCTGCTGAACGATGGAATCGGAACGGGGAAATCTGTCCATAACGCACTCCTTTTTAAGTGGACACACAGTTAAAGCCTAACACATCCCGGCAATCCGGCTACCAGCGGCTGGCGGCTTCCTTGTCGCTGTCGCGGGACTCGACCCAGCGATCGCCCTCTGGGGTGGCTTCGCGCTTCCAGAACGGGGCGCGGGTTTTCAGATAATCCATAATGAACTCGCCCGCCGCAAAGGCGCTGCCGCGATGGGCGCTGGTCACGCCGACAAAGACGATCTCTTCGCCCGGCCACATCTCGCCGATGCGGTGGATCACGGTGACGCGGCCGAGCGGCCAGCGCTCGCGCGCCTGGTCGACGATCTCCGCCAGCGCCTTTTCGGTCATGCCGGGATAGTGCTCAAGGGTCAGCGCCTTCACGCTGTCGCCCAGATTGTGGTTGCGCACTTTGCCGGTGAAGGTGACCACCGCCCCGTCTTCGTCACGCTCCGCCAGCCAGCTGTATTCGCTCCCGACGTTGAAACGCGCCGCCTCGACAACAATTTTGGTCTCCGCCATCTCAGCCCCCGGTAACCGGTGGGAAAAAGGCCACCTCATCGCCAGGCTTCACCGGATGGGTGAACTCCACCAGCGTCTGGTTTACCGCCGCCAGCAGTTTTTCTGCGTCCAGCGCCAGCGCCCAGCGATCGCTTTGCGCCGCCAGATGCGCCCGCAGCGCTTCCACGGTATCGACCTGAATATCCAGCGTCAGGCTGTCGGTGTTCACCAGCTCACGCACCTGCGCAAAAAACAGTACTTTAATCATTCTCTTGTGCCCTGAAATCACCCGATTTACCGCCGCTTTTCGCCAGCAGGCGAACCGGGCCGATAACCATATCCTTCTGCACCGCTTTGCACATGTCGTAGATGGTCAGCGCCGCCACGGAGGCCGCGGTTAAGGCTTCCATCTCCACCCCGGTTTTCCCGGTCAGGCGGCACAGCGACTCAATGCGCACGCGGTTATGCTCCTGCTCTGCCCGCAGGTTGACCTCCACTTTACTGAGCATCAGCGGATGGCACAGCGGGATCAGCTCCCAGGTGCGTTTTGCCGCCTGGATCCCGGCGATGCGCGCGGTGGCGAAGACATCCCCTTTGTGGTGGCTGCCGTCAACGATCATGGCCAGGGTTTCCGGGAGCATGGTGACGAACGCTTCCGCGCGCGCTTCGCGCACGGTCTCGGCCTTGGCGGAGACATCCACCATATGCGCTTCGCCAGCGGCGTTAATGTGGGTCAGTTGCGACATAGCTTACTTCTTCAGATGAGGATGGAAATTACAGGGACGCGTGCGGGCATCCAGCTGCGGGGCGATGATGTTTTCCCAGGCGGTGCGGCACGCTTTGGTTGAACCCGGCATGGCAAAAATCACCGTGTTGTTGGCGATCCCCGCGACGGCGCGAGACTGCAGGGTTGAGGTGCCGATCTCTTCAAAAGAGAGCATGCGGAACACTTCCCCAAAGCCTTCGATTTCGCGATCGAACAGCGGGAGCAGCGCTTCCGGGGCCTGATCGCCCGGGGTAAAACCGGTCCCGCCGGTGATCAGCACTACCTGGACGTCGTCACTGGCTACCCAGCGCGACACTTCCGCGCGAATGGCGTAGCGGTTCTCTTTCACGATCGCCTTGTCGACAATGTGATGCCCCGCCTCGTGGGCCGCATCGCGCAGCCAGTGCCCGGAGGTGTCATCCTCTTCGCCGCGGCGTTCGGAAACGGTAAGAATAGCAATACGCGTCGGGATAAATTCAGCGCTTACCTGACTCATCTTCTGGTTCCTTGTAGCGATTACCCGCCAATGTATGACAGGTTCTGGGTGATCCCGGTGTTGCCCTGATGCAGGAAATGGGTCTGCTTTTTGTGCATCAGCGCGTCAGAAATGCGGCCTTCCAGCGCCGCCTGCTGCGCGTCATCGGCCAGCAGATCGCGCAGATCGACGCCGCCGTCGCCAAACAGGCACAGGTGCAGTTTACCTACCGACGAGACGCGCAGGCGGTTACAGCTGGCGCAGAAGTCTTTTTCATACGGCATGATAAGCCCGATCTCCCCTTCGTAGTCGGGGTGGCAGAAGACCTGCGCCGGGCCGTCGCTGCGCTGGCGAAGCTGGTGGATCCAGCCACGCCTGAGCAGTTCATCGCGCAGCACCATGCCGGAGATGTGGTGGCGGGAGAAGAGATCGCTGCCCTCACCCGTCTCCATCAGCTCGATAAAGCGCAGTTGAATGCGGCGGGGTTTGATCCACGCCAGGAAGGTGTCCAGCTGATGATGGTTCACATCGCGCATCAGCACGGTGTTGACCTTCACCTTCTCGAAGCCAGCAGCAAATGCCGCATCGATGCCGTCCATCACCTGGTGGAATTTATCCTGGCCGGTGATGGCATGAAACTGACGGGCATCGAGGCTGTCGACGCTGACGTTAATCGCCGTCAGGCCCGCATCGCGCCACTGCGCGACATCGCGCGCCAGACGATAACCATTGGTGGTGACCGCTATCTGGCGGATGGCGTCATTTTCACGCACCGCCGCGATGATATCGGTGAAGTCCCGGCGCAGCGAGGGTTCGCCGCCGGTAAGACGGACCTTCTCGGTTCCCATGGCGGCAAACGCGCGCGTGACGCGGCGCACTTCTTCCACGGAGAGAAAGCCGTTATTGGTGACGCCGCCGGGTTTGTAGCCATCCGGCAGGCAGTAGGTGCAACGGAAGTTGCACACATCGGTAATCGACAAACGCAGGTAAAAAAACTTACGCGCGAATGCATCGGTAAGTTGTGAAGCCATGTACACCTTTCCTGATACGGGAGGCACAGTCATTTCTTCCTGTACCCTGGTGGCGAAACCGCCACGGCCAGGGCACCATATCTGTCGACACAGGTGCCAGGGCTAGAGTGTATGTTTTCAGTAATGAAAACGTGGTTATGCCGATATTAGCGTGTTAAACAGAGTTTCGCTATCGTCGGCTTTCGCTATATAAACTTGTATATAGCGAGCTAATCGTGCAATTTCGAATTAGAATACTCAATTATCATACTTTTGCATTGATATACGTCATTTTGAGCCGGTCGCAGCATCGTCATTTAGGAGTAGTTGAGTTACTGTTTACGCGTTGGTCTTATTAAGGAATTTTTATGCGCAATCGCACTTTTGCGGATCTTGACCGGGTGGTCGCTCTCGGCGGAGGCCACGGACTGGGCCGGGTCATGTCCTCGTTGTCGTCGCTTGGCTCCCGCCTGACCGGGATCGTCACCACCACCGATAACGGCGGCTCAACCGGACGCATCCGGCGCTCCGAAGGCGGTATCGCCTGGGGGGATATGCGCAACTGTCTGAATCAGCTTATCACCGAACAGAGCGTGGCTTCGGCGATGTTTGAGTATCGTTTTGGCGGAAATGGCGAACTTTCCGGGCATAACCTCGGAAACCTGATGTTAAAGGCGCTGGATCACCTCAGCGTGCGGCCTCTGGAGGCGATCAATTTAATTCGCAACCTGCTTAAAGTGGATGCGTTTCTTATCCCAATGTCCGAACTTCCGGTCGATCTGATGGCAATCGACTGCAACGACCATGAAGTGTATGGCGAGGTGAATATCGATCAGCTTCCCACGCCGCCAAAGGAGCTGATGCTTTATCCCTCCGTTCCGGCGACCCGCGAAGCGGTGGAGGCAATTGGCGAAGCGGATTTGATCCTTATCGGCCCCGGCAGTTTTTACACCAGCCTGATGCCGCTGCTGCTGATTAAAGAGCTGGCCCAGGCAATGCGGCGCACCCCTGCCCCGGTGGTCTATATCGGTAATCTGGGCCGCGAGCTCAGCCCGGCTGCCGCGGGACTTTCGCTGGCCGACAAGCTGGCGCTGATGGAGCAGTACGTGGGGAAAAAGATTATCGATGCGGTGGTGGTCGGGCCGAAAGAGGATGTCTCAGGTATGGAAGGCCGGGTGGTGGTGCAGGAGCCGCTTGAGGCCAGCGACATCAAGTACCGCCATGACCGGCATCTGTTGCGCGTGGCGCTGGAGAAGGCGATACAGGCGTTGGGTTGAGTGCGGTTTGTGGCGCTGCGCTTACCGGACCTACAAGCTGGTGCGGTCTGATGCCCTCATCCCGGCCTTCTCCCACAGGGGTGAGGGATCCCCACAAAAAAATAATGGCACGATCTGCCCCCTCTCCATTCAGGGAGAGGGTTGGGGTGAGGGGGAGCATGTGACTGTGGTGGTGGTTCCGTTCACTGTATGTTTTGTGCTTCTCTGTCAGCCACGCCACCCGTGAACGTGCTAAGTGGGTTCGCCGCCGCCCCCTTAGCAATCCCGGCTCCCGGCCAGGAAAATCGCCGCTTCGCGGTGCACTCAGCTTATTCCCGCAGGCTTAGGGTCGGGGGCGATCCTACATCCATGTAGGTCGCCCCCTCTCGGCGCATCCCTGCGCCTCGCCCCGGCCTGCGGTCAACGCTTCGTCGATTTTCAGCCGGACGAGGTAGTCGCTGTAAATCCCTTATTATCCTGAAATTATTTCATCGCGGTAAACATACGAAAATTACTGGGGATTCTTCATCCCACAGAGATAAGGTGCAAACCCTAAAAATGGCAGCCTTCGGCTGCCATTTTGCTTTTACCTACGACGCCGCAATAAACAAATCCCGCAGCTGATGCAGCTGGTCGCGGATCTGCGCGGCCTCCTCGAACTCGAGGTTCTGGGCGTGCTGCATCATCTGCCCTTCCAGCTCGTGAATTTTCTGCTGCAGCGCTTTCGGCGTCAGCGCCACGGTATCGGCCTCAACCGGCGAGCGCGACTTGCCGCGGCCCTTGGTTTTGGTCTTAGCGATGTTCTGGCCGAGCTGCAGGATATCCACCACTTTCTTGTTCAGCCCCTGCGGGGTGATGCCGTGCTCTTCGTTGTAGCGCTGCTGCTTCTCGCGACGGCGTTCGGTTTCACTAATCGCTTTGGCCATCGACGGGGTGATCTTATCCCCGTACAGAATCGCTTTGCCGTTGACGTTTCGCGCCGCACGGCCAATGGTCTGGATGAGCGATCGCTCGGAGCGCAGGAAGCCCTCTTTATCGGCGTCCAGAATCGCCACCAGCGACACTTCCGGCATATCCAGCCCTTCACGCAGCAGGTTGATCCCTACCAGCACGTCGAACTCGCCCAGGCGCAGATCGCGGATGATCTCCATACGCTCCACGGTGTCGATATCCGAGTGCAGATAGCGCACCTTCTCGCCGTGCTCTTCGAGGTATTCGGTCAGGTCTTCCGCCATGCGCTTGGTCAGGGTGGTGACCAGCACGCGCTCGTTGATGGCCGCCCTGGCGCGGATCTCAGACAGCAGATCGTCCACCTGGGTAGCAACCGGACGCACTTCGATAATCGGATCCAGCAGGCCGGTCGGACGCACCACCTGATCCACCACTTCGTCGCCCGATTTCTCCAGCTCGTAGTTGCCCGGCGTTGCCGACACGTAGATGGTTTGCGGGGCCAGCGCCTCGAACTCTTCAAACTTCATTGGGCGGTTATCCAGCGCAGACGGCAGGCGGAAGCCGTACTCCACCAGCGTCTCTTTACGCGCCCGGTCGCCGCGATACATCCCGCCAATCTGCGGAATGGTGACGTGGGATTCGTCCACCACCAGCAGACCATCCGCCGGCAGGTAATCAAACAGGGTTGGCGGCGCTTCGCCCGGCCCGCGACCGGAGAGATAGCGGGAGTAGTTTTCGATACCGGAGCAGTAGCCCAGCTCGTTCATCATCTCGAGATCGAACTGGGTACGCTGGCTGATACGCTGCTCTTCCAGCAGCTTATTGCTCTCCAGCAGCGTTTTACGGCGATCCGCCAGCTCAACCTTGATGTCCTCCATCGCCTGCACGATGCGCTCGCGCGGGGTGACGTAGTGGGTTTTCGGATAGACGGTGAAGCGCTGAATGGTGGATTCAACATGCCCGGTCAGCGGGTCAAACAGCGACAGCCGCTCCACCTCTTCATCGAAAAGTTCCACGCGCAGCGCAAAGTCGTCCGACTCCGCCGGGAAAATATCGATCACTTCGCCGCGCACGCGGAAGGTGCCGCGCTGGAACGCCTGATCGTTACGGGTGTACTGCAGCTCGGCCAGGCGGCGCAGGATGGCGCGCTGATCGATGATCATCCCCACGGTCAGGTGCAGCATCATCTTCAGATAGAGATCCGGATCGCCCAGGCCATAGATCGCCGACACCGAGGCAACGACCACCACGTCACGGCGCTCAAGCAGCGCTTTGGTGGCGGAGAGACGCATCTGCTCGATGTGTTCGTTCACCGAGGCGTCTTTTTCGATAAAGGTATCGGAGCTCGGGACGTAGGCTTCCGGCTGGTAATAGTCGTAGTAAGAGACGAAGTACTCCACCGCATTATCCGGGAAGAACTCCTTCATCTCGCCGTAGAGCTGCGCCGCCAGGGTTTTGTTCGGGGCCAGCACCATGGTCGGGCGCTGCAGATCGGCGATCACGTTGGCGACGGTGAAGGTTTTACCCGACCCGGTCACCCCCAGCAGCGTCTGGTGCGCAAGCCCATCCTCCAGCCCCTCTTTCAGACGGCGAATCGCTTCAGGCTGATCGCCGGAAGGACGGAAAGCGGAATTCAGTTTGAACGGTTTACTCATGAACGGCGACCTGATGATGGTTGATACGGCAGGTGAGTAATTTTACTCTGGATGGCTATTTTTGCCAGTAAATTATACTGGATATAAAGCCAGTGGCAACCACGTTGTTTTGTGCCACTCAGGTCAGGATTCAAACAAAGTTGAACAAAATTTAGGCTGCGACGGGATAAAATTCCATCAATGCAGGGTTATCCCCAGAACTTTTTAATTTTTAACATTTGTCAAGGCGAGACGCCGGACTTTAGCGCATTACGTTGACAGTTTAATGACAGAGATTGATTTTATTTAACGCTTTGATTCAATTTCAAATTTTCAAAAAGACGCGTTTCGCATCAATTCAGGCGCAGGCCGCGTATTCTCTCGCTTACCTTGTGTTTTCTAACTCTAATGCACATGGTTATCCACAGGAATAGTGGATAACTGCTTCCAGGCCATACGGAGCGTGACTCAGCTAATTCCCGGTTTTTGCCCACAGCGCGACGGTAAAAAATTTTTATCGCCCAATTTTGGCGATCTGATGCCGAAAATCAGATAACGAATTGATGAGAGATTGCTCACATTTCGTTCAAATGGTGGCTGCACCAGTCGCACCCTTCGTGGCACCGACGTAGTGCAGGTTCCCTCCCCGCTGAGGCTGCTTTCTGAGTGGATTCCGAAAAAGAGATGTTTAATCGCCTTTTTACGGGCGGTGGCAAGAGTCTTGCAGTGTTTCTGAGGTCATCAACGTCTGTTAAGGAGAAACACCATGTTGAGCCTGCGTGCCGTGAATCAGTATTACGGGGATCGCCACACCCTGTGGAACGTTGATCTCGACCTGCCCCCCGGCGTCTGTACCGGGGTGGTCGGGCTGCCCGGAATGGGGAAAACAACCCTTGTAAGCTGTATCGCTGGCCTGCTGCCCATCGCCAGCGGCTCGATGGTCTGGCATGACGCCGGGGCCTCCCCCTGCGAATTAAGCCCGGGCGCAGGCATTAGCTTTGTCCCGCAGGAGCGGCGGATCTTTTCGCAGCTGACGATAGAGGAGAATCTGCATATCGCGCGGATGGCGAAAGGGAACGAAGGTGGGCCGGTGAGCAGCGATATTTTTGAGTTCTTCCCGGAGCTTTACCCACTACGCCAGCTGCGGGCGTCAGGGCTTAACGACGACCAACAGTATCAGCTGGCGCTGGCGAACGCGCTGGTGACCCGCCCTCGCCTGCTGATCCTCGACGAGCCCAGCCGCGGCGCCAGCCAGCAGTTTAGCGTCAAGCTGGCGCAGCTGCTGCTCAGGCTTAGCCGCGAGCTGGGATTATCGGTGCTGCTGGCCGAGCAGCACCTGTCGCTGATCCGCCGGGTGGCAGATCGCTTTTGCCTGCTGTATCGCGGGCGCAACGTGGCCCAGGGCCGGGTCAGCGAGCTGGATGCCCCGCTTATCGCCCACTGGATGGGGCCGACGGCGTCAGCGCGTTAAGAGAGAGATAACGCCCGATGTCCGCGGTGTCGGCCTCGTCGCCAAGCCAGGGGATCTCCCCCAGCAGCGGTGCGGGCAGCACGCGTTTAAGCGTCGCCATGTATTCCCCGTGGCGTTTGCCGGGGGCCACCACCACGTTGGCCACCCAGCCCGCAAAATGCAGCCCCGCCTGGCGGATCGCCTGGGCGGTGAGCATCGCGTGGTTGATGCAGCCCAGCTTCACCCCCACCACCAGGATCACCGGCAGCCGCTCGGCAATCGCCCAGTCGGCAAAGGTCTGCTCGTCTGAAAGCGGCGTAAACCAGCCGCCAGCCCCTTCCACCAGCACCCAGTCGGCCTGGCTCTCCAGCGCACGTAGCCCGGCAGTGAGCGCGCTGAATTCGATAGGGCGCTGCTCGTCGGCGCTGATGATATGCGGCGAGGTGGGCTCCGCGAAGGTGTAAGGGTTCACCGCCTGATAGCTGAGCGCCACGCTGCTGTTGTGCTGCAGCGCCAGCGCGTCGCTGTTACGCAGCCCCTCGGGGGTCATCTCGCTCCCCGAGGCGACCGGCTTGTATCCTGCGGTATTGCGGCCCAGCGCCCGCGCCGCCTGCAGCAGTGCGGTGCTGGCCACGGTTTTACCGACCTCGGTGTCGGTGCCGGTAACGAAATAGCGTTCAGTCACGTTCGATAATTCCATGAAAAAGTTGATAAGAGAGCGGGAATTTTCCTTCACGCTGCGGCCACGCCTGCGCCAGGGTCTGCAGTTGCCCGCGGGTTAACGGCTTCCCGGCCCGCCCGGCATGCAGATGGGTGGCGCCGATCCCCTTCAGGGATTGCATGGCGCTGAGGGCATCGTCAAACAGCAGGGTGACGGTCTGGATCGCAGAGCGGTGCCGCCAGCCGGATAACGCCCCGGCGACCTGTTCCCCGGTCAGAAAACGGTTGGCGTGCGGCTGCGTGTCCACCGCAAGCCAGGCCTGATTCAGCTCCGGCAGAGAGTCCTTCAGCAGGGTGGTAAAGGCCACCTTGCCCCCGGGTTTCGCCACCCGCCAGAGCTCGGCCAGCGCCTGCGGCAGGCTGGTGCACCACTGCACCGCCAGATGGCTCCAGACAAGGCTAAACTGCCCGTCCGCCAGGGGGATGGCTTCGATATCGGCCTGCAGATAGCAGTCGGCCGCCTGGTTGCGCCGCGCTTCGTCCAGCATCGGGGCGCTGAGATCCATCGCCGTCACCAGGCTTCCGGCACTGCGCCAGGCCAGGCTGTTGCTGCCCGGCCCGCAACCAGCATCCAGCACGCTGGCAAAAGTGGTGTCTGCCAGCAGCGCCCGCAGTCCGTCAGCGCTTTGCCGCTGGAGCGCGTCATGACGGGAGTAGCTCTGCGCCGCCCGGCCAAAAGCAGCGGCAATCGCCTGTTTATTCACTTGCGCCATGCAGCGCCTCCAGTAACGCGGTGATGTCGGACGCTTCATGCGCCGCCGTCAGGGTCAGGCGCAGGCGCGCGGTTCCCGTCGGGACGGTGGGCGGACGAATGGCCGTCACCCAGATCCCCTGCTCTCTGAGGGTCTGCGCCAGGTGCAGGGCGCGGTCATTTTCACCCACAATTAGCGGCTGAATGGCGCTTTGGGAAGCGGTGACCTCCACCGGGAGGTCACGCACGCCTGCGCGGAACTGGTGGATATGGGCCGCCAGTCGCTGCCGACGCGCCTCCCCTTCGTCGCTGCGAATAAGGTCAAACGCCGCCCGCAGCGCCACCGCCTGGGCAGGCGGCATGCTGGTGCTGTAGATCAGATGCCGGGCAAACTGCAGCAGATAGTTGGCGACAGAATCGCTGCACAGCACCGCCGCGCCGCTCACCCCGACGCCTTTGCCAAAGGTCACCACCAGCAACTCGGGTTTGACGCCCTGGCTGGCCGCACTGCCCCGCCCTTGCGGGCCTGTGACGCCAATCCCGTGGGCATCGTCCACCAGCAGCCAGCTGCCGTGACGCCGGGCCGCAGCATGGATATCGGCCAGCGGAGCGCTGTCGCCGTCCATACTGAAAATCCCTTCGGTCACCACCAACTGCTGGCCGTCGCAGGGTTTATCCAGCAGGGAGGCCAGCTGGGCGACATCGTTATGGGCAAAACGGCGAAGCTGCGCCGGGCTGTGGCTGGCCGCCTCCAGCAGCGAGGCATGGCTCAGGCGGTCGGCGACAATACGGTCGGTTTTATCGGTGAGGGCAGCAATCAGCGCCTGATTGGCGGCAAAGCCGGAGATAAACAGCAGCGCGCGGGGATAGCCAAGCCAGTCGGCAAGATGCTCCTCCAGCGCCTGATGCGCGGTGGTATAGCCGCTGACGTGGCCGGAGCCGCCGCTGCCTACCCCGTACTGCTCCGCCCCCTGCTGCCAGGCGCGGATAATGGCCGGGTGCTGGCTCAGGCCGAGATAGTCGTTGCTGGAAAAATTGCAGTAGCGCCGCTGGTCGCGGGTGAGAAAACGGCCTGCGCCGTTCTCCACCGTTGTGCGAACGCGCAGCGCGTCTGCCGCCCGACGGGCATCGAGGGCGGCATCAATACGTTGTTGCCAGGTCATACCGTCGCCGCGTTGTAGAACTGGTCGGTATCGGCGTTGAAAAGCTGCTGTTCCAGCTGGTGCTGCTGCTCGTTATCGCCTGTAAGAACGGCGGTCTGCTGCGGGTTCAGCCCCAGCTTGCGGAACAGCTGGACGTCTTTGTCCTCTTCCGGGTTCGGCGTGGTCAGCAGCTTGCAGCCGTAGAAAATGGAGTTGGCCCCGGCCATAAAGCACATCGCCTGGGTCTGCTCGTTCATCTGCTCGCGACCGGCAGAGAGACGCACGTACGAGGTTGGCATCATCACGCGCGCCACCGCAATGGTGCGGATGAAGTCAAAGGCGTCGACGTCGTCGTTGTCCGCCAGCGGGGTGCCCTTCACCTTCACCAGCATGTTGATCGGCACGCTCTCCGGCGGGGTCGGGAGATTAGCCAGCTGCAGCAGCAGACCGGCACGGTCGGTTACCGTTTCACCCAGGCCCACGATCCCGCCCGAACAGACCTTAATGCCCGCATCACGCACTTTGTCCAGGGTGTCCAGGCGCTCCTGGTAGGTGCGGGTGGTGATGATATTGCCGTAGAACTCCGGGGAGGTGTCGAGGTTGTGGTTGTAGTAATCCAGCCCCGCCGATGCAAGGCGCTGCGCCTGGGTGTCGTCCAGGGTGCCGAGCGTCATGCAGGCTTCGAGGCCCATCGCCTTCACGCCCTGCACCATCTGCTCAAGGTACGGCATGTCACGCTCGTGGGGATTTTTCCACGCCGCGCCCATGCAGAAACGGGTTGAACCGGCATTTTTCGCCTGGCGGGCAGACTCCAGCACCTGCTCCACCTCCATCAGCCGCTCGGATTCGAGGCCGGTTTTGTAGCGCGCACTTTGCGGGCAGTATTTGCAGTCTTCCGGGCAGGCACCGGTTTTGATCGACAGCAGCGTGCTCACCTGAACCTGCTGCGGATCGAAGTGCTGACGGTGGATCTGCTGCGCTTCAAACAGCAGTTCAAGAAGGGGTTTTTCAAATAAAGCAGTGACTTGCGACATTGTCCAGCGAGCCTGGTGAGCCATGGGGCATCTCCAAAGAGGTTTAGTTCAGGATGGTTTCGGTTTATGCTTGTAAACCTAAATGTTTTCAAAATGGTTTACAAGTCGATTATGACAACGGACGATCTCGCATTCGATCAGCGCCACATCTGGCATCCCTACACCTCCATGACCCAGCCCCTGCCGGTTTATCCGGTGACGGAAGCCCACGGCTGCGAGCTGACCCTGGCCAGCGGCGAGCAGCTGGTAGACGGGATGTCCTCCTGGTGGGCGGCCATTCACGGCTACAACCACCCCCGGCTGAATGCGGCGATGAAGGCGCAGATTGACCGCATGTCGCACGTGATGTTCGGCGGGATCACCCATCCGCCCGCGGTGGACCTCTGCCGTCGTCTGGTGGCGATGACCCCCGACGCGCTGGAGTGCGTGTTCCTTGCCGATTCAGGCTCGGTGGCGGTGGAAGTGGCGATGAAGATGGCGTTGCAGTACTGGCACGCTAAGGGCGAATCCCGCCAGCGGTTCCTCACCTTCCGCAACGGCTACCACGGCGATACCTTCGGGGCGATGTCGGCCTGCGACCCGGACAACTCGATGCACAGCCTGTGGAAGGGCTATCTGCCGGAAAACCTGTTTGCCCCGGCACCCCAGAGCCGCTTCGACGGCGAGTGGGATGAAATGGATATGGTCAGCTTCGCCCGCCTGATGGCCGCCCATCGCCACGAGATTGCGGCGGTGATCCTCGAGCCCATCGTGCAGGGCGCGGGCGGAATGCGCATGTACCATCCCGAGTGGCTGAAGCGCATTCGCAGGATGTGCGACCGGGAAGGCATTCTGCTGATTGCCGATGAGATCGCCACCGGCTTCGGGCGTACCGGCAAGCTGTTTGCCTGCGAGCACGCGGGCATTACCCCGGACATCCTGTGCCTCGGCAAAGCCCTGACCGGGGGCACCATGACCCTCTCCGCCACCCTCACCACCCGCCAGGTGGCCGAGACCATCAGCAACGGCGAAGCGGGCTGCTTTATGCACGGCCCGACCTTTATGGGTAACCCGCTGGCCTGCGCCGTCGCCTGCGAAAGCCTGGCGCTGCTGGAGAGCGGCGAGTGGCAGACCCAGGTCGCCGCCATCGAAACCCAGCTCAACGAGGAGCTGGCGGCAGCGCGGGAGTCTGAGTATGTGGCCGACGTGCGGGTATTAGGGGCGATTGGCGTCGTCGAAACCACCCATCCGGTGAATATGGCGGCGCTGCAGCGCTTCTTTGTGGCGCGCGGGGTCTGGGTGCGCCCGTTCGGGAAATTGATCTATCTGATGCCGCCGTATGTGATAAGCCGCGCCCAACTCAGCAAGCTGACCCGCGCCGTGGTGGATGCCGTTCAGGAGCCTGCGCACTTTACTGTTTAGTTTATGCGTTACACTTCTGGCAGAGCTTAATACGGAGGAACAGCATGAAACTTATCAGTCAGGATCTGCGCGACGGGGATAAACTCCCCCTGCGCCACGTGTTTAACGGCATGGGTTATGAGGGGGATAATATCTCTCCGCATCTGGCCTGGGACGAGGTGCCGTCGGGCACCAAAAGCTTTGTCGTCACCTGTTATGACCCGGACGCCCCGACCGGCTCCGGCTGGTGGCACTGGGTTGTCGCCAATCTCCCGGCCGACACCCGCGTGCTGCCGCAGGGTTCCGGCTCTTCGCTGGTCGCCCTGCCGGACGGCGCGGTGCAGACCCGCACCGATTTTGGCAAAGCGGGCTACGGCGGCGCGGCACCGCCAAAAGGCGAAACCCACCGCTATATCTTTACGGTGCATGCCCTGAACGTGGAAAAAATCGAGGTGAATGAAGAGGCGAGCGGTGCAATGGTGGGCTTTAACGTCCATTTCCACAGCCTGGGTAGTGCGTCGATTACGGCGATGTATTCGTAAAAATAGCCGGGTGAAACCGTAGGCCCGCGCAAGCGCAGCGCCGCCGGGCATTTGCCGGGTGGCGGCTTCGCCTAAGCCGGCCTACGGTTTTGCATAGGTGTTTTTACAGGAATCTCGGCAACAACCCCACCAGGCTCCCTTTGCTCAGCAATTCAATCGCCGCATCGATATCCGGGGCAAAGAAGCGGTCATCATCATAGTGCGCAACCTTCTCCCGCAGAATATGACGCGCCTGCTCCAGCAGCGGGCTGGAGGTGAGGCCATCACGCAGATCGCAACCCTGAGCGGCCGCCAGCCACTCCACCGCCAGCACGCCACGGGTATTGACGGTCATCTCCCACAGACGACGACCTGCCGCTGGCGCCATCGAAACATGGTCTTCCTGGTTGGCCGAGGTCGGCAGGCTGTCAACGCTGTGCGGGTGCGACAGCGCCTTGTTCTCGCTCGCCAGCGCGGCGGCGGTCACCTGAGCAATCATAAACCCGGAGTTCACCCCACCGTTACGCACCAGGAACGGCGGCAGCTGGGACATGTGTTTATCCATCATCAGGGCGATGCGGCGCTCAGAGAGCGCGCCGATCTCGGCAATCGCCAGCGCCAGATTATCTGCCGCCATCGCCACCGGTTCGGCGTGGAAGTTACCGCCAGAGACCACCTCGTTTTCCGCTGCGAAGACCAGCGGGTTATCGGAAACGGCGTTGGATTCCACCAGCAGCACCTCGGCCGCCTGGCGCAGCTGGGTCAGGCAGGCCCCCATCACCTGCGGCTGACAGCGCAGGGAGTACGGATCCTGCACCTTCTCGCAGTTGTGATGCGAATCGGCAATGGCGCTGGTGTCGGTGAGAACGTGGCGGAACAGCGCGGCGGCGTCGATCTGCCCGCGCTGGCCTCGTACCTCGTGGATACGGGCATCGAACGGACGACGGGAGCCAAGCACCGCTTCGGTGGTCAGCGCTCCGCAGACCACCGCCGAGGCAAACAGATCTTCAGCTTCAAACAGGCCGCGCAGGGCAAAGGCGGTGGAGGCCTGAGTGCCGTTCAGCAGCGCCAGTCCCTCTTTTGCCGCCAGCGTCACCGGGGCCAGCCCCGCTTTTTGCAGGGCGGTTGCGGCCGGTAACCACTCGCCACGGTAGCGGGCTTTACCCTCGCCAAGCAGGGTCAGTGACATGTGCGCCAGCGGGGCTAAATCGCCGGATGCCCCCACCGAACCCTTAGCCGGGATCCACGGATATACGCCAGCATTGACCAGCGCAATCAACGCCTGGATCACGCTCAGACGGATGCCGGAAAAACCGCGCGCCAGGCTGTTGATTTTCAGCACCATCATCAGACGCACAATGTCGTCGTCCAGCGGCTCGCCGACGCCCGCGGCGTGGGAGAGCACCAGCGAACGCTGCAGGTTTTCCAGATCGTGCGTGGCGATGCGCGTCTGGGCCAGCAGGCCAAAGCCGGTATTAATGCCGTAGGCGGTGCGCCCTTCGGCGACAATGGCTTCCACGCAGGCGACGCTGTCGTTAATCGCCTGATGGGCGGCGTCGTCGAGAGTCAGCTGGAGCGGCTGCTGCCAGACCTGGCGAAGCTGCGCCAGAGTCAGAGTGCCGGGCGTCAGTGTTAAGGCATTCATCAGTGCTTTCCTTGGTTAGCAGCGATCATCGGCAGGTTCAGCCCCTGCTCTTTCGCACAGGCAATGGCTATGTCATATCCGGCATCCGCATGGCGCATAACGCCGGTTGCCGGGTCGTTGTGCAGGACGCGGGCAATACGCGCCGCGGCTTCATCGGTGCCGTCGCAGACGATGACCATCCCGGCATGCTGGGAGAAGCCCATGCCCACGCCGCCGCCGTGGTGCAGCGAGACCCAGGTCGCGCCGCTGGCGGTATTGAGCAGCGCGTTCAGCAGCGGCCAGTCGGAGACCGCGTCGGAGCCGTCCTGCATCGCTTCGGTTTCGCGGTTCGGGCTGGCGACCGAACCGGAGTCGAGATGGTCGCGGCCAATGACGATGGGCGCAGAGACTTCTCCGCTGCGGACCATTTCGTTAAAGGCCAGGCCCAGCTTCTGACGCCACTCCAGCCCTACCCAGCAGATACGCGCCGGCAGGCCCTGGAAGTTAATGCGCTCCCGGGCCATATCCAGCCAGTGATGAAGGTGCTCATCGTCGGCGACGATCTCTTTCACTTTGGCGTCGGTTTTGTAGATGTCTTCCGGGTCGCCAGAGAGCGCTACCCAGCGGAACGGGCCGATGCCGCGGCAGAACAGCGGACGGATGTAGGCCGGGACGAAGCCAGGGAAGTCAAAGGCGTTGGTCACGCCCATCTCTTTCGCCATCTGGCGAATGTTGTTGCCGTAGTCGAACGTCGGCACGCCCTGCTGGCTGAAGGCCAGCATCGCGTTGACGTGGTCGGCCATGGAGCGCTTCGCCGCCAGCACGGTGCCTTCGGGATCCTGCTGCGCTTTCTGCTGATACTCTTCCCAGCTCCAGCCTTTCGGCAGGTAGCCGTGGAGGGGATCGTGAGCGCTGGTCTGGTCGGTAACCAGGTCCGGACGCACGCCGCGCGCCACCAGTTCCGGCACGATATCGGCGGCGTTGCCGCACAGGGCGATAGAGACCGCCCGGCCTTCGTCGGTGTATTTTTTGATCCGCGCCAGGGCGTCATCCAGCGACTCAGCCTGCTCGTCAACGTAACGGGTGCGCAGACGGAAATCGATGCGGCTCTGCTGGCACTCGATGTTCAGGGAGCAGGCACCGGCGAGGGTCGCCGCCAGCGGCTGTGCACCGCCCATGCCGCCTAAGCCTGCCGTCAGTACCCAGCGCCCTTTCAGGGAGCCGTTGTAGTGCTGGCGACCCGCTTCAACGAAGGTCTCGTAGGTGCCCTGGACAATGCCCTGGCTGCCGATGTAGATCCAGCTCCCGGCGGTCATCTGGCCATACATCGCCAGCCCTTTCGCATCCAGCTCGTTGAAGTGTTCCCAGGTAGCCCAGTGCGGCACCAGGTTGGAGTTGGCGATCAGCACGCGCGGGGCGTTTTTGTGGGTTTTGAATACGCCGACCGGTTTGCCGGATTGCACCAGCAGGGTTTCGTCGTTTTCCAGTTCGGTGAGCGCGGCGACAATGGCGTCGTAACACTCCCAGTTGCGCGCGGCGCGGCCAATACCGCCGTACACCACCAGCTCGTGAGGATTTTCCGCCACCTCAGGATCGAGATTGTTCATTAACATGCGCAGCGGGGCTTCGGTGAGCCAGCTTTTGGCATTCAGCCGGGTGCCACGTGGGGCGCGGATCTCTTGCTGGCGATACTTACCTGACGACATTGTGTGCTCCTCGTTGGGGACAGAATATACACTAAGATATACTTGTATAGACAAGTGCGCACAAGGCCGGTTTTAACAATTACGATACATTTTTATTATATTGCGTCAGCAATCACGCTTTTCGGCCTATGACATGAAATGGCCCTGCAGCCGGTAGCGGTTGCCGGGGAACAGCAGCCGGGCATGGGAGACGATGTGCGACGTTGACCAGGTCCGACGGTGGATCAGCAGGCAGGGATCGTGCTCTTTGATGCGCAGCAGCTCGCACTCCTTCGGCGTGGCGCGCACCGCCTCAACGATGTGCTCCCCTTCGGTCAGCGGGGCGATCAGCGACAGATAAGCATGAGGCGTGGTGGTGGTGTAATCCTGCTGCAGATACTCCGGCACCAGGGCAGCGTTAACGCTGCGATCCTCAATCTGCACCGGGATGTCGTTTTCGTAATGCAGCATCAGGGAGTGAAAAATGCGCGTCCCCTCTTTGACGTTAAGCGCCGTGGCCTGGGCGGCGCTGGCCTGCGTCTCCTCGAGGAACAGCACCTCGCACCGGTGCTGATGGTGGCGGGAGGCAATTTCGTCGGCAATGCTGCGAATTTCAAACAGCGCCGACTGCCCCTTAGGCTCGGCCACGAAGGTCCCAACACCCTGCAGGCGCACCAGCAGCCCCTCGTCGGTCAGCTCCCGCAGCGCGCGGTTAATGGTCATCCGGCTAAAGCCGAACTGGGCAACCAGCTCGGCCTCGGACGGGATGCGATCGTGCGGACGCCATACGCCGGTGGCGATCTGATGACTGATCGCCTGTTTTACCTTTTCATAGAAAGGGGCTGGCGCACTGGCCTGCTGCGGAGCGCGAGAGAACATAGCAATTCCTTAAGCCGTCATAAAAAGTCGAGTATATACACGCTTTAAGCCCACCAGTGAGCGATTTGCCACGCCAGCCGTGCGGCGAGCTTCGCTCCCTGGCCGTCGCGATCGAAGCCAGGGCTGAACTCCACCAGATCCGCCGCCTGCAGTTTGCCGCTGCGGCAGATCTTTTCAATGACCGGGAGCAGATCCCGGGCCGGAACCCCCAGCGCGGCAGGGGCCGACACGGCGGGCATTTCCCCGGCAGGCATGACGTCGAGATCGATAGTCAGATAAACCCGGTCCGCCTGTTCAAGGAGCGGTGTGAGAGCGGTCAGCGCCTGCTGCTGAAAATCGAGATCTTCCACCAGGGTGACGTTAAGGCGCGCAGCCTCATCCCACAGCGCCAGGGTATTCGCCGCCCGGCTGACGCCCAGGCAGGCATAGTGAAACTCACGCTGCTGTTCCGCACAGTACAGGGCCAGCTGGCGGAACGGGGTGCCAGAGGTGGCCTGGCTGGCATGACGCAGATCGAGATGGGCGTCGAGATTGATAATCACCACCCGCTCGCCGGGAAACGCATCCAGCACCCCGCGCCCGTGCGCCCAGGCGGTTTCGTGTCCGCCGCCCAACACCAGGGTGCGCATGCCCGACTGCTGGCAGGCGGTGACCGTCTCGCTCAGCGCCTGCTGGGCGGTCTCCAGCGCGTCGCCATCAACGCCGATAGTGCCCATGTCGATCAATCGCTCGTGCCCCTGATGGCTCGCCATATTCGCCAGGGCGCGGCGCAGGACATCCGGCGCTTGAGCGGCTCCGGGGCGGCCCTGATTGCGTCTGACCCCTTCGTCGCAGGCGAAGCCCAGCAACGCAATGTCTTCCCCGGACGGATGCTGCGTATCGCTTTGCCTGACGGTCTGAAACAGGCGCAGCGCGTTGCTGGCCTCGCTGCTGTCGTCGCGCCCCTGCCAGACGTCAGGTGAAACCGGCTGCCAAAGACTCATGCTGTTTTTCCTCTGAATACGCGCTGATAAAGCGGGTTACGTCCCGGCTCATAAACCATCTCCACCGGGTTTTTCGCATCCCAGATCGCCAGGTCGGCGACAAACCCGGCCTTGAGCTGGCCGTGGGTTTCGCCGCGGCCCAGCGCTTTCGCGGCGTGGCGCGTTACCCCTGCCCACGCCTCTTCCGGGGTTAAGCCAAACTGGACGCAGGCCATGTTCATCGCCAGATGCAGGCTGGCAAACGGACTGGTCCCGGGGTTGTAATCCGTGGCAACCGCCATCGGCACGCCCCGCTCCCGCAGCAGCGCAACCGGCGGGCGCTGGCGCTCCTGTAAAAAGTAAAAGGCGCCGGGGAGTAATACCGCTACGGTGCCGCTCTGCGCCATCGCGTCGACGCCGGCCTCATCGAGGTATTCAATATGATCGGCTGACAGCCCGTGATAACGGCTGACCAGCGCGGTGCCGCCGAGGTTAGAGAGCTGTTCCACATGGCCTTTAATGGGGATCCCCCGCATCTGTGCCGCCTGAAACACCCGTTCGCTCTGCTCTGGCGTAAACCCGACGTTCTCGCAGAACACATCCACGGCTTCGAATAGCCCTTTTTCCCACAGCGCGGGCAGCGTGTGCCGACAAACATGGTCGACCCAGGCATCTGGATCCTGGCGATACTCCTTCGGCACGGCGTGCGCCGCCAGCAGCGTCGGGCTGATCTCCACGGGATTGGTTCGGGCAAGGTGTTGGGCCACGCGCAGCATCTTCTCTTCGGCTTCGTCGTTGAGGCCGTAACCCGACTTAATTTCAACGGTGGTGACCCCTTCGCGCATCAGCCGGTTTAAGCGCTGCTGCGCCAGCTGTTTGAGGTGCTCAACTGAGCTCTCCCGGGTGGCGGTCACCGTGGCGTTAATCCCGCCGCCCTGGGCGCTGATGGTCTGATAGGAGACGCCGTTCAGCCGCTGCTCCCACTCGGCGGCGCGATCGCCGCCAAACACCAGGTGCGTGTGGCAGTCGATCAGCCCCGGCGTGACCAGCCGCCCCTCTAAATCGACGGCGTTGGGCAGATCCAGGGGCAAATCAGATTCGGGGACAATCGCCAGAATGGTCTCTGCACGCACGATTAACGCCCTGTTCTCCAGCAGGCCATAAGGCGTGCCGTGGTCAGGATCCAGCGTTGCGAGGCGCAGGTTACGCCAGATTAGATCGTCGGGATGAAGTTGCAGCATCGGGCTTCCACTTGTCATGGGTTGTATAGACATTTATTTTCATTCCTGCCGCCCTGTCAATCGCCTTTACGCAAATTGTTATTTATTTGTGACAACTTTCCCGCTAAGCATGGGAATAAAAAGTAACTTTTATGCCTTTTAATCTTCCCGTTTCGCTCAACTTAGTATAAAAAAGCAGGCTATTTCGGTTATTCCCCTATTGATATGCTTTGCAGGAGCTTCCCTTGAACATTTCCAGGATTTCTCGTCTGGCGCTGGCACTCGCATTTGGCGTGACGCTGTCAGCGTGCAGCTCTACCCCGCCGGATCAGCTGCCATCAGAGCAGGCCGCGCCGGGCACGGCTTCCCGTCCGATCCTCTCTGCTGATGAAGCGAAAAACTTCCAGCAGGCGCGCTACTTTACGGCCATGGATCCGAACGCAGCGCCGTGGAGTCCTTATGCCATCCGCCTGCCTGCGCAGCCCAACTTTGTGGTTGGCCCGGCGGGAACCCAGGGCGTTACCCATACCACCATTCAGGCGGCAGTTGATGCAGCCATTGCTAAGCACAGCAGCTCCCGCCAGTACATCGCCATTTTACCGGGCGAGTACGAAGGTACCGTGTATGTGCCTGCCGCACCGGGCAGCGTGACGCTGTACGGTACGGGTGAGAAGCCAATTGATGTCAAAATTGGTCTGGCAATCGACTCTGAGATGGACACCACGACCTGGCGTCATCTGGTCAATCCGGGTGGTAAATACATGCCGGGTAAACCCGCCTGGTATATGTTCGACCGTTGCCAGAGCAAGCACAGCGCCACTGTTGGCCTGATGTGTTCCGCGGTCTTCTGGTCGCAGAACAACGGCCTGCAGCTGCAGAACCTGACCATCGAAAACAATCTGGGCGACAGCGTCGATGCCGGTAACCACCAGGCGGTGGCTCTGCGCAGCGATGGCGATCAGGTGCAAATCGACAAGGTGAATATCCTGGGTCGCCAGAACACCTTCTTCGTCACCAACAGCGGCGTTGAGAACACCCTGAAAAATAACCGCATCACCCGTACGCTGGTGACCAACAGCTACATTGAAGGGGATGTGGATATTGTCTCTGGTCGCGGTGCCGTGGTGTTTGATAACACCGATTTCCGCGTCATGAATACCCGTACCCAGCAGGAAGGCTACGTCTTCGCGCCGGCGACGCAGTCCAACCTGTTCTACGGCTTCCTGGCGGTAAACAGCCGCTTTACCGCAATGGGCGATGGCGTAGCGCAGCTGGGCCGCTCGCTGGATGTCGATTCAGGCACAAACGGTCAGGTGGTGATCCGCGACAGCGTGATCAACGAAGGCTTCAACATGGCAAAACCCTGGGGCAACGCCGCCATCTCTCAGCGTCCGTATGCGGGTAACACCGGTGCGGTAGATGATAAAGGCAACGTGCAGCGTAACCTCAACGACGCTAACTTCAACCGCATGTGGGAATACAACAACCGCGGTGTGGGCAGCAAGGTGATTGCAGAGCCGAAGCAGTAATCTGATTAGCAAAAAGGGGGAGCAACTCCCCCTTGATGCTGCGGCTGAACGCGTCAGGCACCGGTTTTAAGATACGCATCCAGCAGTTGCAGAACTGCAACCATGAGTTGCAGGAACAGAATCATCCATCCCATACTGCTCATACGCCACTCCTTTGGTCAGGAGCACTTCCACTGACTTACCTTTCCGCTGCCTGTCGCCAGTGGTTGTTGGTGTTTCCGATATGCTCCACAGTTAAGGTACTGACGGCACCACCCGCCAGCCAGGACTTTAAGAAACCTGATTTGCGGAACTGCTCATATCGAACCAACGGCGGTATTGTAGTCTTCGGGAACTGTATATAAAAACAGTTTTATGGAGATTAAGATTTCATTTAGATTTCAGCAAAATTTAATATATTTCAATTAAATAACATTAATGCTGCAAGTGTATGCTCTCAAGCCGACGTTAGTTGATTTTACATAGGGTCGGGCCGGAATTAAGATACAGAGGTTGGTGTTTCCGATGTGCTCACCCGGCTACCACCGGGCATAAAAAAACCTCGCATCTGCGAGGTTTTTATTTCATCCGTCTTAGTAAGCGTTAACGACCACCCACATTGGCCCCTGACCGACGGCGTAACGTCCTTTCTCTTCCAGCAGTCCCTGCTCGCCCTGAATTTCATACAGCGCGATATGGTGCGATTTCTGCCCTGCCGCAATCAGGAACTTACCGCTGTGATCGACATTAAAGCCGCGCGGCTGCGTTTCGGTCGGCTGGTAGCCTTCGATAGCCAGCACGCTGCCATCTTCAGAAACGCTAAAGATGGTGATCAGGCTGGAGGTACGATCGCAGGTATAGAGGTGACGTCCGTCAGGGGTGATGTGAATGTCTGCGCCCCATCGGGTATCGGTGAAATCTGCCGGCATCATATCCAGGGTCTGCACACACTCAATCTTGCCGTGCGGATCGCTCAGCGCCCAGACGTCTACCGAGCAGTTCAGCTCATTCACCACGTAGGCGTACTTCTGATTCGGATGGAAGGCCATGTGACGCGGGCCCGCACCTTCAACGGTGGTCACTTCCGCCGGGTTTTGCGCGGTCAGTTTGCCGTCATCGCCCAGGGTAAACAGGCAGATGCGATCCTGCTTCAGCGCCGGTACCCACAGGGTACGGTTATCCGGAGAGATGTTGGCCGAGTGGCAACCTTCAAGCCCTTCAACCACCTCAAGGGTCTCAGCAGGAATACCGTCGTCAAGGCGGGTCACGCTGACGCAACCGGCATTGTAGGAGCCGCTAAAGATAAAGCGTCCCTGCAGATCCGTGGAGATATGCGTCGGACTGCCCGGCAGCGCGGCTTCGGCAGTGTACGTCAGGGTGCCATCTTCAGGAGAGATACGGTACGCAAGTACGCGGAACTCCGGGCGAACACCCACATACAGGAAACGTTTATCCGGGCTGATCACCATCGGCTGAACCTGGCCGGGAACATCGACAACCTGAACCAGGGTGAGCGTACCTTCGGGATTCAGACGCCAGACATGGATCTGCTGGCTTTCAGGACTGGCGGTATAAACGGTTTGTTTCATGAATGCTCCTTTCCTCACTGCGCGTAAAAGTAATGTACCAGGATAGTCTTTTTTAACGGTGAATGCTGAATTTTAACCAGGAATTTTGCAGCGATAGTTGCGCGGTGTACCATCTGCACATCCCTGACTTTCAACATTAACCCGGAATATCAAATGACCTCGCGTGTGATTGCACTGGATTTAGACGGTACGCTGTTAACCCCGCAAAAAACCCTGCTCCCCTCTTCGCTTGAAGCACTGAAACGTGCCCAGGAGGTGGGATACCAGCTCCTCATCGTAACGGGTCGTCATCACGTTGCTATTCATCCTTTTTATCAGGCACTGGCGCTGGATACACCTGCAATTTGTTGTAATGGAACCTATTTGTATGATTATCAAGCAAAAAAGGTTCTGCAAGCCGATCCGCTGCCGGTCCCGCAGGCGCTGCAACTGATTGACCTGCTCGATGAACACGCCATTCACGGCCTGATGTATGTCGACAACGCGATGGTTTATGAGCGCCCTACCGGCCACGTCATCCGCACCAGCAACTGGGCGCAGTCGCTGCCGGAAGCCCAGCGTCCGGTATTCACTCAGGTGCCTTCGCTGGCGCAGGCGGCCCGGGAGGTTGAGGCTATCTGGAAATTTGCCCTGACCGACGAGGACACCGTAAAACTGAACGACTTTGCAAAGCATGTCGAGCAGACCCTGGGGCTTGAGTGCGAATGGTCCTGGCACGATCAGGTGGATATTGCCCGCAAAGGCAACAGCAAGGGCAAACGCCTCACGCAGTATGTGGAATCCATCGGAGGATCAATGAAAGACGTTATTGCATTTGGCGATAACTACAACGACATCAGCATGCTGGAAGCGGCAGGCACCGGGGTGGCGATGGGTAATGCCGACGACGCCGTCAAAGCGCGCGCCAACGTGGTGATCGGCGATAACACCACGAACAGCATCGCCGAATTCATCTATACCCATCTGCAGTGATCAGGTGGTGATCGACACGCTCTTAATCTGCGCGTAGAGCCAGAGGCCAGGTTTGATCCCCAGTTCATCCCTGGCCCACGGACTGATGCGGGCCCACAGCGTGCGGCTGCCAATTTCCAGCTGCACCTCCACCTGGCCGTTATCGTCGAAGCACTGGGCCACTTTCGCCCGCAGGATATTACGGATACTGCTCTGCAACGGCGGCTGCAGTACCAGCGAAACATCGGATGCCTGAATGCGAATGCGCAGACTGGTCTGGAGCGGTTTATCCAGCTTGTTGACCCAGACATGCTGATCGCCAATGGCCAGCGCGGTCATGGCGTAGTGCGGATGGTGCTCCAGCACGCTCACCTTCAGAATGCTGCTCTGCTGCTCCTGCGGCAGCCACGGATGCATTACGCTGCTGCCCCACACCTCTTCCAGATTACCAAACGCTTTTACGCTGCCGTTTTCCAGCACCAGCACCTTATCGGCCAGATGCAGGATCTCATCCAGCGAATGGCTGACGTAGAGCATTGGAATATTGATTTCGCGCGCCAGACGCTGCAGGTACGGCAGCAGCTCTCGCTTGCGGGGAATGTCGAGGGAGGCCAGCGGCTCGTCCAGCAGCAGCAGTTCCGGGGCGGTGAGTAATGCCCGGCCTATCGCCACGCGCTGTTTTTCCCCGCCCGAGAGCGACGACGGCAGCCGGTCAAGCAGGTGTTCAATACCCAGCAGGGCCACCAGCTTATCAAACTGTCCGGCCATGCTTTTTGCCATGCCGTAACGCAGGTTGCCCAGCACTTTGTAGTGCGGGAAGAGCCGCGCATCCTGGAAGACGTAGCCAATCCGGCGCTTTTCCGGCGCCAGATAAATGCGTTTTTCAACGTCGTTCAGCACCCGGTCGTTAAGTACGATCCGCCCTGACTCGGGCCGGGTCAGGCCGCTAATCGCATTGATCAGCGAGGTTTTGCCCGCGCCGGAGACGCCAAAAATAGCGGTAATGCCGCTGGCAGGCAGGGTCTCGTTGAGGGTCAGGCAGTGTTCGCCCAGCGTCTGGGTAAAATTGATTTCCAGCATGATTATTTCCCCATCCGTTCGCGGCTAAGACGAGCCAGCCATTCCGACACCAGCAGCGAGACCAGCGCCAGCACGATGGAGATAATGCACAGACGCGCAGCGGCACCTTCGCCACCCGGAGTCTGGATCAGAGTGTACATGGCCGACGGGATGGTGCGGGTTTCGCCCGGAATATTGGAAACAAAGGTAATGGTAGCGCCGAACTCGCCCAGCGAGCGGGCAAACGCCAGCACGGTGCCGACAATAATGCCCGGCAGCGTCAGGGGAAGCGTGATGGTGAAAAAGACGCGCCAGCGCCCGGCCCCCAGCGTGCGGGCCGCCTGCTCGAGTTTAAGATCGACCCCTTCCAGCGCCAGGCGGATCGCCCGCACCATCAGCGGGAACGACATCACCGCCGCCGCCAGCACCGCGCCGCGCCAGCTGAAGGCAAAGCTCAGGCCAAACCACTCATAGAGCCGCTCGCCGATAAACCCGCGACGCCCCATGGCAATCAGCAGTAAATAACCGACCACCACCGGCGGCAGCACCAGCGGCAGGTGCAAAATACTGTCGAGGAGCGCTTTGCCTGGAAACTTACAGCGAACCAGTAACCAGGCGAAGAAGATCCCAAAGGGCAAACTAAATGCAACCGCGAGGGAAGAGACTTTCAGGCTCAGCAGCACGGCCTGCCATTCGGGATCGGTCAATATCATTCGTGAGTCGTAAATCCGTAACGTTTAAAGATGGCAGACGCCTGCGGCCCTTTCAGGTAATCGTAAAAGGCGCTGACGGTTGCGTTTTTATGTCCATCAATGATGGCCACAGGATATTCCACTTTCTTATGCGAGTCTTCAGGGAAGGTACCCACGACCTTCACGCCTTTACCGGCAACGGCATCAGAGCCGTAAACAATCCCCAGCGGCGCTTCATTGCGCTCAACCAGCGCCAGCGCGCCGCGCACATCTTCTGCCGGTGCCAGTTTTGGCGACAGCGTCTCCCAGGCTCCCAGCTTCTGCAGCGCTTCTTTAGCATAAATGCCCGCCGGAACGTGATCGGGGTCGCCCACCGCCAGACGCCCCTCTTTCAGCAGGCTGGTCCAGTTGGTCTCTTTGTTGATGGTGATGTCGCCTTGCGCGCTGGATTTTGGCGCTACCACCACCAGGCTGTTGCCCAGCAGGGTTTCACGGCTGGCCGTATCAATCGCTTTCTTCTCTGCCGCATAATCCATCCACTTCTGATCGGCAGAGATAAACAGGTCGGCAGGGGCACCCGCTTCAATCTGACGTGCCAGCGTAGAGGAAGAGGCAAATGACGACACGACGTCGACGTTTTTCTCCTTTTTATACGCTGTGGCAATATCCTGCATCGCGTTGGTCAAAGACGCTGCCGCAAATACCGTGATTTTGCCTTCATCTGCCAGCGCATGCCCGGTCAGGGAGAGGGTCAGTGTTGCCCCGGCAATAAAGCGTAAGCCTGTACGTGTCATCGTTAACTCCTTTGAGTGTCGTTATATAAATTGAAATATAACGATAACCGTAGGGTTTTCCCAGCGTTAAATCCTACCGATCAGGGAGTAAATCAATTTTGCACCGAAAATAATATCGGCGAAGAAGGGGGAAACTTGAGAGCAAAACGCCCGGCAGAACCGGGCGTTTTTAAAGAAAATTAATGCTGCTTTTTCGGCTGTTTTCTGTGGCCGATATTGGAAAAGATGTTAAACACCTCACCCAGGCCGTAGATGGCACCGAGGATGATAGCCATCACCACTGGGACCATGATCACGGCGAATACCAGACTTTTCAGCAACTCTAACATGGCTTTCTCCAGACAATGTGAATGCCTTATTCTAACCGGAAAAGCGAGAATTACATCCCCTTTTGTGCGGTACAGTTTGCGCATGTAACGAATTACGTCACAATATCCCTTTTGCCAGGACATTGTTATGCAGGCCGAAATTCTCCTCACCCTACGCCTTTCGCAAAAGCTGTTCGCCGATCCCCGCCGCATTGCCCTGCTCAAACAGATTGAGCAAACCGGCTCCATCAGCCAGGGGGCAAAGAATGCCGGTATCAGCTATAAAAGCGCGTGGGATGCCATCAACGAGATGAACACCCTGAGCGAACAGACCTTGGTCGAGCGTGCCACCGGCGGCAAAGGCGGCGGCGGTGCGATCCTGACGCGCTACGGGCAACGCCTGATCCAGCTCTATGATCTGCTGGCGCAGATCCAGCAGAAAGCCTTCAATGTCTTAAGCGACGACGACGCCCTGCCGTTGGACAGCCTGCTCGGCGCCATCTCGCGTTTCTCTCTGCAAACCAGCGCCCGTAACCAGTGGTTTGGCACGGTCACCGCCCGGGATAACGACCAGGTGCAGCAGCATGTGGACATCCTGCTCGCCGATGGCTCTACCCGCCTGAAAGTGGCCATCACCGCCCAGAGCGGCAAGCGTCTGGGGCTGGACGAGGGCAAAGAGGTGCTGGTCCTGCTGAAAGCGCCTTGGGTGAACATTACTCTGGATCCTGAGGCTGCAAAAGAGGCGGATAACCAGCTGCAGGGGGTTATCAACCATATCGATCGCGGCGACGAGCAGTGTGAAGTGCTGATGACCCTGCCGGACGGCCAGACCCTCTGCGCCACCGTGCCGCTGGCCGAGAGCCGGGATTTAGAAGAAGGTGCTGAGGCGACCGCATATTTTAATGCCGACCGGGTGATTATCGCCACGTTGTGCTAAGCGCATTGACATTCGTGCCGACACTGAGTTATCCCTGATGCATATTGCTGCAAAAAACGGGATAAATCATGTCATCATTGCAAATTTCGCAAGGCACGTTTCGTCTTAGCGACACGCGTACGCTTACCCTCGCTGATTTTACGTTGAATGCCGGTGAAAGCTGGGCGTTCGTGGGCAGTAACGGCAGCGGCAAATCGGCCCTCGCCCGGGCATTGGCCGGGGAACTGACGCTGCTGAAAGGCGAACGCCAGAGCGCCTTCACCCGCGTGACCCGCCTCTCCTTCGAGCAGCTGCAGAAACTGGTCAGCGACGAGTGGCAGCGTAACAACACCGATATGCTCAGCCCCGATGAAGAGGATACCGGCCGAACGGCCGCCGAAATCATCCAGGATGAGGTGAAAGATGATGCCCGCTGCCACCAGCTGGCGGAACAGTTCGCCATCACCCACCTGCTGGACCGTCGCTTTAAATACCTCTCCACCGGCGAAACCCGCAAAACGCTGCTGTGCCAGGCGCTGATGGCCGAGCCTGACCTGCTGATCCTCGATGAACCTTTTGACGGCCTCGACGTGAAGTCCCGGGGGCAGCTGGCGGACCTGCTGGCCTCGCTCAATCAGCAGGGATATACCCTGGTGCTGGTGCTCAACCGTTTTGACGAGATCCCCGATTTTGTCCAGAATGCCGGCGTGCTGGCCGACTGCACCCTGACGGCGTCTGGTGAAAAAGCCGCCCTGCTGAACCAGGCCCTGATTGCCCAGCTGGCGCACAGTGAAAAACTCAACGGCGTCACCCTGCCCGAACCGGATGCCCCGTCGGCGCGCCACGGTTTACCCGAAGGTGAGGCGCGGATTGTGCTTAATGACGGCGTGGTGTCGTATAACGATCGTCCGATCCTCAACCATTTAAGCTGGACGGTGAATCCCGGCGAACACTGGCAGATTGTCGGCCCCAACGGTGCGGGTAAATCCACCCTGCTGAGCCTCATTACCGGGGATCACCCGCAGGGTTACAGCAACGATTTAACCCTCTTTGGCCGCCGTCGCGGCAGCGGCGAAACCATCTGGGATATTAAAAAACATATCGGTTATGTCAGCAGCAGCCTGCATCTCGACTACCGCGTGAGCACCACGGTACGCAACGTGATCCTCTCCGGCTATTTCGACTCTATCGGTATTTACCAGGCGGTGTCTGACCGGCAGCACAAGCTGGCGCAACAGTGGCTGGATATTCTCGGAATGGATAACCGGGTGGCTGACGCGCCGTTCAGCAGTCTTTCGTGGGGCCAGCAGCGGCTGGCGCTGATTGTGCGTGCGCTGGTGAAACACCCGACGCTGCTGATCCTTGACGAGCCGTTGCAGGGGCTGGATCCGCTGAACCGCCAATTGATTCGCCGCTTTGTTGATGTCCTTATCAGTGAAGGTGAAACGCAGCTGCTGTTCGTCTCTCACCATGCGGAAGACGCCCCCGCCTGTATCACCCATCGACTGGAGTTTGTCGCCGAGAGCGACAGCTATCGTTACCAGACTGGACCTGTCTGATAGCGTGCCGGGGGCCATGCCCCCGCTCTTTTTCGGACAACCCGCAACACCCCTCACCTGCCTCTTTGATTTACAATCTTTTTTTAGCGCAACAGTGGCAGCGTGACGGGCAGTGTAAACGATTCCACTATTTTATCCCATGTCACAGTTTACTGCTCTCTGTTATGCTAGGATTATCTCATACCATAAGCCTAATGGAGCGAAATATGCGAGTTCTGGTAACAGGTGGTAGCGGTTACATAGGAAGTCATACCTGTGTACAACTGCTGCAAAATGGCCACGACGTCATCATCCTTGATAACCTGTGCAACAGTAAACGCAGCGTGCTGCCGGTCATGGAACGCCTGGCCGGTAAACAGCCTGCCTTTGTCGAAGGCGATATTCGTAACGAAGCGCTGATGACCGAGATCCTCCACGATCACGCCATTGATACGGTGATCCACTTTGCCGGGCTAAAAGCCGTGGGCGAATCCGTGGCGAAGCCGCTGGAATACTACGATAACAACGTCAACGGCACGCTGCGTCTGGTCTCCGCCATGCGCGCGGCGGGCGTCAAAAACCTGATCTTCAGCTCCTCCGCCACCGTTTATGGCGACCAGCCGCAAATCCCATACGCCGAAAGCTTCCCGACCGGCACCCCGCAAAGCCCGTATGGCAAAAGCAAGCTGATGGTGGAACAGATCCTGGCCGACCTGCAAAAAGCCCAGCCGGAGTGGAGCATCGCCCTGCTGCGTTATTTCAATCCGGTTGGCGCGCATCCGTCAGGCGATATGGGTGAAGATCCGCAGGGTATTCCGAACAACCTGATGCCGTATATCGCCCAGGTGGCGGTAGGTCGTCGTGACTCACTGGCGGTGTTCGGCAACGACTACCCTACCCCGGACGGCACCGGCGTTCGCGACTACATTCACGTGATGGATCTTGCCGACGGCCACGTCGCCGCCATGCAGCAGCTGGCGGATAAACCGGGCGTCCATATCTACAACCTCGGCGCAGGCGTCGGCAGCAGCGTGCTGGATGTGGTCAACGCCTTCAGCGCGGCCTGCGGCAAGCCTGTGAACTATCACTTCGCCCCGCGTCGCGACGGCGATCTGCCGGCCTACTGGGCTGATGCATCTAAGGCTGATAAAGAGCTTAACTGGCGTGTCACCCGCACGCTTGACGAAATGGCACAGGATACCTGGCGCTGGCAGTCTCGCCACCCGCAGGGTTATCCGGACTAAGGATCTGTCATGACCCAATTTAACCCCGTCGATCACCCGCATCGTCGCTTCAATCCGTTAACCGGGCAGTGGATCCTGGTCTCCCCGCATCGCGCCAAGCGCCCCTGGCAGGGGGCGCAGGAGACGCCGTCCCAGCAGACGCTGCCTCAGCACGACCCGGACTGCTTCCTCTGTCCGGGCAACACCCGCGTCACGGGCGATATTAATCCTGACTACAAAGGCACCTTCGTCTTTACCAACGACTTCGCCGCCCTGATGACCGATACGCCGGACGCCCCGCAGAGCGACGACCCGCTGCTGCGCTGCGAAAGCGCGCGCGGCACCAGCCGGGTGATCTGCTTCTCGCCGGATCACAGCAAAACCCTGCCGGAGTTGAGCGTAGAAGCCCTGACCGAGGTGGTAAAAACCTGGCAGGAGCAGACCGCCGAGCTGGGACAGCGCTATCCGTGGGTACAGGTCTTTGAGAATAAAGGCGCGGCGATGGGCTGCTCCAACCCGCATCCTCACGGTCAGGTGTGGGCCAACAGCTTCATGCCGAACGAAGTGGAGCGGGAAGATCGCCTGCAAAAAAGCTATTTCGCCGAGCAGCAGTCGCCGATGCTGCTGGACTATGTCCAGCGCGAGCTGGCTGATGGCAGCCGCACCGTGGTGGAGACCGAGCACTGGCTGGCGGTGGTGCCTTACTGGGCAGCCTGGCCGTTCGAGACCCTGCTGCTGCCGAAAGCGCACGTTCTGCGCATCACCGATCTGAGCGAAGCCCAGCGCAGCGATCTGGCGCTGGCGCTGAAAAAGCTGACCAGCCGCTATGACAATCTGTTCCAGTGCTCCTTCCCCTACTCCATGGGCTGGCACGGCGCGCCGTTTAACGGCGAAGAGAATCAGCACTGGCAGCTGCACGCCCACTTCTATCCGCCGCTGCTGCGTTCCGCCACCGTGCGTAAGTTTATGGTCGGCTACGAAATGCTGGCAGAAACCCAGCGTGACCTGACGGCTGAACAGGCCGCAGAGCGTCTGCGTGCAGTGAGTGATGTCCATTTTCGCGAATCCGGAGAATAACAATGAGTCTGAAAGATAAAACCCACGCCCTGTTTGCTGAAAAATTTGGTTATTCCGCCACTCACGCCATTCAGGCGCCAGGCCGCGTTAACCTGATCGGCGAACACACCGATTACAACGACGGTTTTGTCCTTCCCTGCGCCATTGATTACCAGACGGTGATCAGCTGCGCGAAACGCGACGACCGCAAGGTGCGCGTGATGGCCGCCGACTACGACAACCAGATCGACGAATTCTCCCTCGATGCGCCGATTGTTGAGCATGACAGCCAGCAGTGGTCTAACTACGTTCGCGGCGTGGTGAAGCATCTGCAGAAGCGCAACAAAAACTTCGGCGGTGCGGATCTGGTGATCAGCGGCAACGTTCCCCAGGGTGCGGGTCTGAGTTCGTCCGCGTCGCTGGAAGTGGCCGTCGGCACCGTCTTCCAGCAGCTGTATCATCTGCCGCTGGACGGCGCGCAGATCGCCCTTAACGGCCAGGAAGCAGAGAACCAGTTCGTCGGCTGTAACTGCGGGATCATGGATCAGCTGATTTCGGCGCTGGGCAAAAAAGGCCACGCGCTGCTGATCGACTGCCGCTCGCTGGGCACCAAAGCGGTCACCCTGCCGAAAGGCGTGGCGGTGATCATTATCAACAGTAACTTCAAACGCACCCTGGTCGGCAGCGAGTACAACACCCGCCGCGAGCAGTGCGAAACCGGGGCGCGTTTCTTCCAGCAGTCCGCCCTGCGCGATGTCTCGCTGACCGAGTTCAATAAAGTGGCGCACGAACTGGATCCGGTGGTGGCAAAACGCGTTCGTCACGTCCTGACCGAAAACGCCCGCACCGTCGAAGCGGCGTCGGCGCTGGAGAAAGGCGATCTGCTGCGGATGGGTGAGTTGATGGCGCAGTCGCACGCCTCCATGCGCGATGACTTCGAAATCACCGTGCCGCAGATCGACACCCTGGTGGAGATTGTGAAAGCGGCTATTGGCGAACAGGGCGGCGTGCGTATGACCGGCGGCGGCTTCGGCGGCTGCGTGGTGGCGCTGGTGCCAGAAGAGCTGGTGCCGGTGGTTCAGCAAGCCGTTGAACAACAGTATGAAGCCAAAACCGGTATCAAAGAGACCTTCTACGTCTGCAATGCCTCACAAGGAGCTGGCCAGTGCTAAACGAAACCCCTGTTCTTGCCCCTGACGGCCTGCCGTATCGCCTGATCACCCTGCGCAACGAGGCAGGGATGGTCGTTACCCTGATGGACTGGGGCGCGACGCTGCTCTCCGCCCGTGTCCCGATGACCGACGGCAGCGTGCGTGAAACCCTGCTCGGCTGCGCGTCGCCTGAGCAGTACGTTGAGCAAACGGCCTTCCTTGGCGCCTCAGTGGGCCGATATGCCAACCGTATCGCTAAAAGCCGCTTTGAGCTGGACGGCGTACGCTTTGACCTGCTGCCAAGCCAGGGCGAAAACCAGCTGCACGGCGGCCCGGACGGATTTGATAAACGTCGCTGGCGCATCCTGCAGCAGAACGACGGCGAAGCGCTGCTGGCCCTCGACTCGCCGGACGGCGATCAGGGTTTTCCGGGCAACTGCGCGGCGACCGTGCATTACCGCTTAACGGCTGATAACCGTATCGCCATTGAGTACCGCGCCACCGTCGATAAGCCCTGCCCGGTCAACCTGACCAACCACGCGTATTTCAACCTCGACGGTAACTGCAGCGACGTGCGCCAGCACCGCCTGCAACTGCTGGCGCAAAGCTATCTGCCTGTGGATGAGATGGGGATCCCGCACGAGGGGTTAAAAGCGGTAGACGGAACCAGCTTTGATTTCCGCACCACCAAAGCCATCGCTCAGGACTTCCTGGCGGATGACGATCAGCGCAAAGTGAACGGTTACGATCATGCTTTCCTGCTGGATGCAGAGGGCGACCTGAGCAAGCCTGCGGCACAGCTCTGGTCTGCCGATGAAAAGCTGCAGATGACGGTCTACACCAC
This sequence comes from Enterobacter sp. MF024, assembly GCF_005843915.1. NCBI lineage: Bacteria > Pseudomonadati > Pseudomonadota > Gammaproteobacteria > Enterobacterales > Enterobacteriaceae > Enterobacter > Enterobacter sp. MF024. The sequence continues at coordinate 315,005 of NZ_VCBB01000003.1, forward strand.
CGCCCCTGCCCTGCAATTCTATTCCGGCAATTTCCTCGAGGGCACCCCGGCGCGCGAAGACGGGGAATACCGTGTCTGGCAAGGTCTGGCGCTGGAAAGCGAGTTCTTACCCGACAGCCCGAACCACGCGGATTGGCCGCAGCCCGACTGCGTGCTGCGCCCGGGCGAAGAGTATATCAGCGTCACGGAATATCACTTTATCGCACGATAAAACGGAGCCCTCCTGCAGGAGGGCTTTTTTTTACCCATCTTGCTGAAAATAGCGCCAGTCGCCGACAAAATCACAACCCCTCATTCACAAGCATCTTACACTCCGACGCTATTTTCGCTATGGTTAGGGTTAAGCGTTGCCCGCGGGATAACCGCGGCAATATAATGAGAATTGTTATCATTCAAATAATGCTTGTTCTGGAGGAGTATAATATGGCTGTAACTAAGCTGGTTCTGGTACGTCATGGCGAAAGCCAGTGGAACAACGAAAACCGTTTTACCGGTTGGTATGATGTTGACCTGTCCGAGAAAGGCGTTGGCGAAGCGAAAGCAGCAGGCAAACTGCTGAAAGAGGAAGGCTTCACCTTCGATTTTGCTTACACCTCCGTGCTGAAACGTGCCATCCACACTCTGTGGAACGTGCTGGACGAACTGGATCAGGCCTGGCTGCCGGTTGAGAAATCCTGGAAACTGAACGAGCGTCACTACGGTGCGCTGCAGGGTCTGAACAAAGCCGAAACCGCAGAAAAATACGGTGACGAGCAGGTTAAACAGTGGCGTCGCGGTTTTGCTATCACTCCACCAGAGCTGACCAAAGATGACGAGCGTTTCCCGGGCCACGATCCGCGTTATGCATCCCTGACCGACGCTGAGCTGCCAACCACCGAAAGCCTGGCGCTGACCATCGATCGCGTTGTGCCTTACTGGAACGAAACCATTCTGCCACGCCTGAAAAGCGGTGAGCGCGTGATCATCGCTGCTCACGGTAACTCCCTGCGTGCGCTGGTGAAATACCTGGACAACATGGGCGAAGACGAGATCCTCGAACTGAACATCCCAACTGGCGTGCCGCTGGTTTACGAGTTCGACGAGAACTTCAAACCTGTTAAGCACTACTATCTGGGTAACGCTGACGAGATCGCGGCAAAAGCCGCTGCGGTCGCGAACCAGGGTAAAGCGAAGTAATAAAAAAGCCCGGTTGTGATGACCGGGCCTTAAAGAGTGCATGCCGGATAACTATCCGGCATTTTTTTATCCGCGACGGGCTTTCACCGCGTTCGCCAGCTGGCGCAGCACGGTTTCGGTATCGTCCCAGCCGATGCAGGCATCGGTGACGCTCTTACCGTAAACCAGCGGCTCGCTGCCTTCCAGATTCTGATTGCCTTCCACCAGGTGGCTTTCAATCATCACCCCGATAATCGCCTTCTCACCGCCGGCAATCTGCTGGCAGACGTCGGTGCCTACGTCCATCTGCTTCTTGAACTGCTTGCTGGAGTTGGCATGGCTGAAGTCGATCATCACCTGCGCGGCCAGACCGGCTTTATCCAGGCCCGCTTTCACTTCGGCAACGTGTACCGCACTGTAGTTAGGCTCTTTACCGCCACGCAGGATGATATGGCAATCGCCATTCCCGCTGGTATTCACAATGGCGGAGTGGCCCCACTTGGTGACGGAGAGGAAGCAGTGCGGCGCACCGGCAGCGTTAATGGCGTCGATAGCCACTTTGATGGTGCCATCGGTGCCGTTTTTGAAGCCAACCGGGCAGGAGAGCCCTGACGCCAGCTCGCGGTGAACCTGAGATTCGGTGGTACGCGCGCCAATAGCACCCCAGCTCATCAGGTCGGCAAGGTACTGCGGGGTGATCATATCAAGAAACTCACCCGCCGCCGGCAGACCGCTGTCGTTGATGTCCAGCAGCAGCTTACGGGCGATGCGCAGGCCGTCGTTGATCTGGAAGCTGCCATCCATATGCGGATCGTTGATCAGCCCTTTCCAGCCCACGGTGGTACGCGGCTTCTCAAAATAGACGCGCATGACAATTTCCAGCTCATCCTTTAGCGCTTCGCGCAGCGTCAACAGACGTGCCGCGTACTCTTTTGCCGCCGCAGGATCGTGAATGGAACACGGACCGATCACCACCAGAAGACGATCGTCATTGCCTTTCAGGATCTTGTGGATCGCTTTACGGGCATGAGAAACGGTGTTGGCGGCGTTTTCGGTGGCAGGAAACTTCTCAAGGAGCGCTACAGGAGGTAATAACTCGTTGATCTCTTTAATACGTAAATCGTCATTCTGATAATTCATGTTCGTTCCAGCGTTGCCATACTTTTATAAATGAATGCAATCCCTCCAATCTATCTTGTCAGTCAGGAAGTGTAAACTCGCTTTTACACTACGCACAGATAAATCCTGGAATTCGCTTAAAAAACGCCACAAAGTAGCGAAAAACGAGATACACCCTAAACTTTTTAACTGTATGCACTGCATTTATTTATTTTATCGCGATTCCATACTGACCTGAGTTTGAATCATGGCATCTTTAACCACTGAGCGGTATATCGATTTCGCATATGCACTGTGGAAAGAAGTTATCCAGAACATAACGACCAGAACAGGAGCAGCATGATGAAAATGACTAAACTCGCAACCCTTTTCCTGACCGCTTCCCTTACCATGGCAAGTGGTGCTGCGCTGGCCGCTGATTCCGCCGCCGGCTCTGGCAGCAACAATGGCCAGGCAAATGCCGCGGCTGACGCAGGGGCAGTTGCACCTGATGCACGTCAGAATATTGCGCCAAATAATACCGGCAACAGCCAGATTAATACCGGATCCGGTACAACCGGCACCACGGGTACAGGCGGCACCATGCTGAACCCTGATGGGACAAACTCCAGCAGCACCGGAGTGACCAACGGCACCGGCAACAGCTCAACCACTGGCGGCACTAACTCCGTCATGGGTAACGACGACCCGAGCAAAATGGGTAATGACGGCATGACCAAGGACGATCAGCACAAGAACTCGATGTGTAAAGACGGTAAATGTCCGGATCAATCCGGCAAAGTCGATAGCGAACGAACCCCGCAAGAACAAAAAACTGACGGTACTACCCAGTAATTAACGCTAACGCGGATATGATGAAGGAGAGCTCAGGCTCTCCTTTATTTTTTGTGCAAAATGTTAAAAACTCTACACTTAAAATAATAATTAACCGGGAAATTTTTCATGGCGCACACCCACACGCATGCCCCTTCTTCAAAGGATGAAAATGCTAAACGCTTAATGCTGGCGTTTGCCGTAACCGCGACCTTTATGGTCATCGAAGTGATCGGCGGGCTGGTTTCAGGCTCGCTGGCGCTGCTGGCCGATGCGGGCCACATGCTGACGGACGCGGCAGCCCTGCTGTTTGCCCTGCTGGCGGTGGTGTTCGCCCGTCGTCCTCCCAGCAGTGGACGCACCTTTGGCTGGCTGCGCCTCACGACGCTTGCCGCTTTCGTCAATGCTCTGGCGCTGGTGCTGATCACTTTCCTGATTGTCTGGGAAGCCATTCAGCGCTTCCGGTATCCTCAGCCTGTCGCGGGTATGACCATGATGGTGGTTGCCGTCGCCGGGCTGGTGGCCAATATTCTGGCATTCTGGCTTTTGCATCGCGGCAGCGAAGAGAAAAATCTCAACGTACGCGCCGCAGCGCTGCACGTGCTGGGGGATCTGCTGGGCTCGGTGGGTGCCATCGTCGCGGCGCTGGTGATCCTCTGGACAGGCTGGACGCCGGTCGACCCGATCCTCTCAATTTTAGTGTCGTGTCTGGTGCTACGCAGCGCCTGGCGTCTGTTGCAGGAGAGTGTGAATGAGCTGCTGGAAGGGGCACCGAAGACGCTGGATATCCCGGCGCTGAAACGAAACTTAACGCGCTCCATACCGGAAGTGCGCGATGTTCATCATATTCATGTCTGGATGGTGGGCGAAAAACCGTTGATGACGCTGCACGTTCAGGTTATCCCTCCCCACGATCATGATGCATTACTGGGGCGTATCCAGCACTTTTTGGAGCACCACTACGCCATCGCGCACAGCACCATCCAGATGGAATACACCCCCTGTAACGGACCGGACTGCCACCTCAACGAGATTGAGCCCGGCCACGCTCATCATCACCACCATTAACGCGACAGCGCGTGAGAACCCCGTTCACGCGCGCTGTTAATCCACATCCTGCTGCCGTTCAGGGCGATGAAGGTGAGGATCAGATACTCCAGCGACATGGCATAGACACCCTGCAGGGCAAAGATGGCCACGCTGATGACGTTGATGATCACCCACAGCAGCCAGTTTTCGACATATTTACGGGTCATCAGGATCATGGCGGCAATGGAGAGCACCATCATGCACGAATCCCAGAACGGGAAGGCGTCAGGCTGTAGCTCCGGCATGGTGACGTTCATTCCGAGGGCATTCATCGCCGAGACCGCCACGCGGGTGAGGAAGGCGAACACCGGGTCGATATAGACCGTCATCAGGCCAATCGCCACCACGCAGGCGGCCAGCCAGCCGATGGCCTTTGGCAGTGGCAGCCAGCGGATCTGCAGTTCCGCCTCCTGCTGGCTGTTCTGCCGCGACCATGCGTACCAGCCGTAGATATTGGCGGCAAAGAAGAACAGCTGCAGCAGCAGGCTGGCATACAGCTGGATCTGAAAGAAGATAATGGCAAAAAGCGTGACGTTCACCAGGCCAAACGCGTAGTTGACGATCTTCTCCAGACTGGCAAGCCAGATACAGAGCAGACCTGCAATCGTCCCTACGGCCTCAATCCATGACAAGTCATAGCCGCCAGCGCCAATCGGTATATGTACCAGAATGTTTTGCGTGCTAAAAAAATCCATCTTTTCCCCTGAGCGTTACGTTTACGTAGTTTAAGGACGTAGTGTAGCCGCAAAATCGAGCATGCGGTTAAGCGGAATTAACGCCCCTTCCCGCAGCGCCGCATCGACATGGATCTCATGGGCTACCCCGCCCGACTCCAGACCGTCCGCAATTGCCTTCAGCCCGTTCATGGCCATCCACGGACAGTGCGCGCAGCTGCGACATGTTGCCCCTTCGCCTGCGGTCGGCGCTTCCAGCAGCTCTTTACCAGGCACCGCCTGCTGCATTTTGTAGAAGATACCGCGATCGGTCGCCACAATCAGCTGGCTGTGCGGCAGCGTCTTCGCGGCGTTGATCAGCTGGCTGGTTGAGCCAACGGCATCCGCCATATCGACGATGGCCTGCGGTGATTCTGGATGCACCAGAATAGCCGCATCCGGATAAAGACCTTTCATGCGCGCCAGGGCCTGGGTTTTGAATTCGTCATGCACGATACAGGCGCCCTGCCAGCACAGAATATCCGCCCCGGTCTGTTTCTGGACGTAGTTACCCAGGTGTTTGTCCGGCGCCCAGATAATTTTCTCGCCCAGGCTGTCGAGATGTTCAATCAATTCGACGGCGATACTGGAAGTAACAACCCAGTCGGCACGCGCCTTGACCGCCGCAGAGGTGTTGGCGTAGACCACAACCGTTCTGTCCGGATGCGCATCGCAGAAGGCGGTGAATTCATCGATAGGGCAGCCCAGATCGAGCGAGCATTCCGCATTCAGGGTCGGCATCAGGATGGTTTTTTCCGGGCTGAGGATTTTTGCCGTCTCACCCATGAAACGGACCCCGGCCACCAGCAACGTTGAAGCAGGATGTTTTGCGCCAAAGCGCGCCATTTCAAGGGAGTCCGAAATACAACCGCCCGTCTCTTCTGCCAGCTGCTGAATTTCAGGGTCGGTGTAATAATGCGCCACCATGACCGCATCTCGCTCTTTTAGAAGGCGCTTAATTTTTTCACGGTAAAACTGCTTTTCATCCAGGCTCAGCGGAACAGGCTTTGGCGGGAAGGGGTAGATAGCGGCTTCAGGATCAAACATCACACTCATTTTGGCTTCTCGTTTTACTGGCTTAACAAATTTGCCATGCTTTAGCGATGATGACCAAAGTGACGGCAATTGTGTTTTATATACTAAACAAGATAGCGAATTTGAGGTGAAAAGTCACATCAAAAGCGTGACAGTAGCATTTGATGAATGAATGATATTTACGTAGGCCTGATAAGCGCAGCGCCATCAGGCATGTGTTCCAGGCGCAGGAATAACAGATAGCAAAAAGGCGCCTTTAGGGCGCCTTTTTACATTGGTGGGTCGTGCAGGATGACTCGGCTTCGCCTCGCCCTTCGGGCCGTTGCTAAAGCAACGTTATCCTTCACGTTTAACATCAGAACAGCATGTTAAAATTGGTGGGTCGTGCAGGATTCGAACCTGCGACCAATTGATTAAAAGTCAACTGCTCTACCAACTGAGCTAACGACCCCTTGCGGGATGTACTACTTTTTTCAGGCTGGTGGGTCGTGCAGGATTCGAACCTGCGACCAATTGATTAAAAGTCAACTGCTCTACCAACTGAGCTAACGACCCGTTTGGGTACGCCTGAAATTTTTACTCGGAACCAATAAAAATTGGTGGGTCGTGCAGGATTCGAACCTGCGACCAATTGATTAAAAGTCAACTGCTCTACCAACTGAGCTAACGACCCGAGTGGTGGGTGATGACGGGATCGAACCGCCGACCCCCTCCTTGTAAGGGAGGTGCTCTCCCAGCTGAGCTAATCACCCGATACTACGCTGGATACTACTTACTACTGAGTTAGTGGTGGGTCGTGCAGGATTCGAACCTGCGACCAATTGATTAAAAGTCAACTGCTCTACCAACTGAGCTAACGACCCACTATTTTGGCTGCTTCCGGGGTGTTTGATATCCCTTGGCAACGGCGGCATATATTACTGATTTAAGAATTCTGCGCAACTAAAATTTTGATGAATATCACTTAACTGCTTACGAATTATGCTGCAAGACCAGAAAAAAAGCGATTTCTGGTCATGCGGCAATCAACCCATCGCAGCAAGGCGTTTTTGCGCTTGTTTTGCACCTTCGGTGCCCGGAAACTTAGTGACCACCTGCTGGAAAACGGCTTTCGCTTTTGCGGTGTCGCCTTTGTCCTGCATGATCACCCCGACCTTGTACATCGCGTCAGGTGCTTTCGGTGATTTCGGATAATTTTTAACGACAGAGGCAAAATAGAATGCCGCGTCGTCTTTTTTACCCTTGTTGTAATTCAACTGCCCCAGCCAGTAGTTAGCGTTTGGCTGATAGGTTGAATCGGGGTATTTCTTGACGAAGTTCTGAAACGCCGCCATAGCCTCGTCCTGACGCGAGTTATCTTGCACCAGGGCGATTGCCGCATTGTAGTCAGTATTCGCATCACCGCTCTGTACAGGCGCCGCTGTCGAGGCTGACGTATCAGCCTGAGGTGTTGCCTGCGCACCGGCTGCCCCCTGATCCCCTGCTGCCGGTTGCGCTGCTGCGCCGCTGTTATTCAGGTTATCAATCTGCAGCATGATCTGCTTCTGACGCTCCACAACCTGATTGAGCTGGTACTGGCTTTCCTGAATCTGTCCGCGCAGTGAGTCAATATCGGTCTGGTTGTCAGAGAGCTGCTGCTGAAGTTGGGTTAAAAGCTGGCTGTGAGCATTAGAAATACGCTCGAGTTGGGTGACCCGGTCTTCTACCGAGCCTGAGCCGACACTACTGATTGGTGCCTGAGCAAAAGCGGCCCAGGGGGCCGCTATACCAACCAGCAACGACAGACTCAATAGATGATGTCTGAAGTTACTGCTCATGCAATTCTCTTAGTAAACCAGTACGGCACGACGGTTTTTGGAGTAAGCCGCTTCGTCGTGGCCCAGTACTGCAGGTTTTTCTTTACCGTAAGAAACGATGGAGATCTGGTCAGCAGAAACGCCTTTACCCTGCAGGTACATTTTAACGGCGTTAGCACGACGCTCACCCAGGGAGATGTTGTACTCAGGAGTACCACGTTCGTCCGCGTGACCTTCTACGGTGACTTTGTAAGACGGGTTGCTACGCAGGAAGTTAGCGTGCGCATCCAGCATCGCAGCGAAGTCAGAACGGATGTCGAACTTGTCCAGATCGAAGTAAACAATGTTGTTCTGCTGCAGCTGTTGCATCTGAAGACGCGCCTGCTCTTCAGAAGACATATTGCCGTTGCCGTTTGCGTCCATACCGGTGCCGGCACCCATCATGCCTTCGCCGCTCTGGTCGTTGCTGGCGTTCTTGTTAGAAGAACACGCTGCGATTGCCATAACAGGCAGAGCGATCATCAGCCCTTTCAGCACTTTGTTCAGTTGCATTTCTATGATTCCTTTATTATTCAATTAATTATTATTACAGGTACGGCGACCAGGCAGGTGATTTTACCTGTCCATCAGTTGCCGGAATACGCGCTTTGAAACGCCCATCGGTAGAAACCAGATTCAGCACGGATCCCATCCCCTGAGAAGAGCTGTAGATAACCATAGTGCCGTTAGGTGCCAGACTTGGCGTTTCATCCAGGAAAGTCGACGACAGAACTTGTACGCCGCCCCCGCCCAGATCTTGTTTAGCAATGTGCTGCTGACCACCGGCCGAGCTAACCATTACCATGAACTTACCATCAGCGCTCACGTCTGCGTCCTGGTTCTGAGAACCTTCCCAGGTGATACGCTGCGGTGCACCGCCGTTAACATTGACTTTATAAACCTGTGGACGACCTGCCTGGTCAGAGGTAAAGGCCAGGTTCTGGCTGTCCGGGAACCAGGTTGGTTCGGTGTTGTTGCTGCGACCGTCGGTCACCTGACGGATCTGGCCAGAGCCGATATCCATCACGTACAGGTTCAGGCTACCGGTTTTAGACAGGGCAAACGCCAGTTTAGAACCGTCAGGCGAGAACGCTGGTGCGCCGTTGTGACGTGGGAAAGAGGCAACCTGACGTACCGCGCCGTTAGCCAGCGTCTGGATAACCAGCGCTGAACGACCGCTTTCGAAGGTTACGTAGGCCAGCTTAGAACCGTCCGGTGACCAGGCCGGTGACATCAGCGGCTGCGGTGAACGGTGAACGGTGAACTGGTTGTAGCCATCGTAGTCAGAGACGCGCAGCTCATACGGGAACTGGCCGCCGTTGGTCTGCACAACGTAAGCGATACGGGTGCGGAATGCGCCTTTGATGCTGGTCAGCTTCTCAAAGACTTCATCACTTGCAGTATGAGCTGCATAGCGCAGGTACTGCTTGTTCACTTTGTAGGTGTTCTGTGCCAGCACGGTACCCGGTGCGCCACCGGTATCCACCAGTTGATAGGCAACGGTGTAACCGCCGTCCGGGTTAGGCGTAACCTGCCCCACAACGACCGCATCAATACCCAGCGCAGACCAGGCCGCCGGTTGCAGTTCTGCAGCAGTGCCCGGCTGCTGTGGCAGACGAGAACGATCTAACGGGTTGAATTTACCGCTGTTGCGCAGGTCAGCAGCAACAATGCCACCCACATCTTCCGGCGCAGCACCTGGCCCTTTCCACTGGAACGGAACCACACCAATTGGACGTGCCGAATCCACCCCCTGGGTGATTTCGATACGCACTTCTGCGTGCAGCACCGCTGCCCACAGCATTAAAAAACTCATTGCAACACGTAATGCCTGCTTCATCATATCTCCCATATCCGGGTAACCTTACCCGCATAATTTAGCAGAATGTTAACAAACCCAAATAAACAAAACTACCAGAACGCTAAGACTAAACCTGGCCTGTTTTTCCCCGTTTGCACAGGGAAAATTCAACTTAAGGTTTGAAGTCCAGTGGTGCATTTTTGAACGTTTCAAACACAGCCTGTGAAGGCGGTTTCGGGAATTTCGTCATCCTGCTGGTTGCAGATAACATCTGCTGGCAGAAGGCCTCGTCCCCACCCTCTTTCTTCACGCTGAGGATTGTCCCGTCCGCGGCCAGATTTACCCGAAGCGTACAGGTTTTACCTTTGAAGCTATCCCAGTCGTACAGATGCCCACGAATGGCCGCCTGTACCTGCGCAATGTACGACGCGATCTCAGCCTGAGATGCACCGCCTTGCCCCGGCTTACTTCCTTTAGCAGGAGAAGCACCACCTGCGCTACCGCTGTTGCTGCCTTTCGGCGCATTCTTACCTGAGCTCAAATCACCGAACAGGTCGTCTACGTCAGATGCAGCCGCTTTTTCTGCTGCAGCTTTCTTCGCAGCAGCAGCTTTCGCGGCGGCAGCTTTGTCAGCAGCAGCTTTATCGGCAGCCGCTTTCTTCTCTGCAGCCGCTTTTTTATCTGCGGCTGCTTTTTCTGCAGCAGCCGCTTTTTTATCTGCGGCTGCTTTTTCTGCAGCAGCGGCTTTCTTATCAGCTGCTGCTTTTTCGGCAGCGGCCTTTTCAGCGGCTGCGGCTTTTTCTGCTGCGGCGGCTTTTTTAGCTGCTTCGGCAGCCGCTTTCTTCTCGGCTTCCTGAGCAGCTTGCTTAGCGGCTTCTGCTTCGGCTTTTTTCTGGGCTTCTGCCGCGGCCTTCTTAGCCGCTTCTGCTTCTACCTTTTTCTTCGCGTCAGCAGCCGCTTTTGCTGCTTCGGCTTCAGCCTGTTTCTGGGCATCGGCAGCGGCTTTTTTCGCGGCTAACGCAGCGGCATCAGCGGCTTGTTTTGCCGCTTCAGCAGCCTGTTTGGCCTGAGCTTCCGCCTGCGCTTTGGCATCTGCTGCGGCTTTTGCTGCCGCCTCTTCAGCCTGCTTCTGCTGCTCCTGCGCTTTCTTCGCTGCGGCTTCAGCCTGTTTCTGCTGCTCCGCCTGCTCTTTCGCCGCTTCCTGCGCCTGCAAACGTTCTTTCTCAAGCTGCTTCAGACGTTCCTGCTCGGCGGCCTGCTTTTCACGCAGCTCCTCCGCCTGCTGTTGCGCCTGCTTTTCGCGTTGCTCTTCAGCACGTTTCGCACTCGCCTGCTGCTGTTGCTGGCGGTTATAGTTCTGCACCACCGCGCCGGGATCGACCATCACAGCATCGATGGATGAACCTCCACCCCCGCCGGCAGCGGCATCCAGATGCTCATCGAACGAACTCCAGATCAGTGCTGCAAAAAGAATGACATGCAGCACCGCCGAGATAATTATCGCCCGTTTAAGCTTATCGTTTTGTTCGGTTGCCTTTGACACTATTGGTTCCCAAAAACTCTGTTGTGTACGCAGATGATCAAATAGGCTGCGTCATCAAGCCGACTGACTTAACGCCCGCGCTATGCAACAGGTTCAGCGCTTTAATTATTTCATCGTAAGGCACGTCTTTCGCACCACCGATTAAGAAGACTGTTTTCGGATTGGACTGCAGACGTCGTTGCGCTTCAGCAATGACCTGCTCCGGCGGCAGCTGATCCATACGATCTTTTTCCACCACCACGCTGTACTGTCCAACCCCGGATACCTCAATGATGACCGGTGGATCGTCATTGGTGCTTACAGCCTGAGATTCTGTCGCGTCCGGCAGATCAACCTCAACGCTCTGGGTAATGATGGGTGCTGTCGCCATAAAGATCAGCAGCAGCACCAGCAGCACGTCCAGCAGCGGTACAATGTTGATTTCGGACTTTAGTTCGCGACGACCCCGTCCACGCTGTCTGGCCATGGTTTACCCCTTGTTGCTCTCGGTGCTGGTAAACGCCTGGCGGTGCAGAATCGCAGTGAACTCTTCCATGAAGTTGTCGTAGTTCAGTTCCAGTTTGTTCACACGCTGGTTCAGACGGTTATAGGCCATAACCGCTGGGATCGCCGCGAACAGACCGATAGCGGTCGCGATCAGCGCTTCTGCGATACCCGGTGCAACCATTTGCAGCGTCGCCTGTTTTACCGCACCCAGGGCGATAAAGGCGTGCATGATCCCCCAGACCGTACCAAACAGACCGATATACGGGCTGATGGAGCCGACGGTGCCCAGGAAAGGAATATGCGTTTCCAGCGTTTCCAGCTCGCGGTTCATCGAAATGCGCATCGCACGGGATGCCCCTTCAACGACCGCTTCCGGTGCATGGTTGTTAGCCCGGTGCAGGCGCGCGAACTCTTTGAATCCGCTATAGAAGATTTGCTCGGAGCCGGAGAGGTTTTCACGACGGCCCTGGCTTTCCTGATACAAACGGGAAAGTTCGATACCAGACCAGAACTTGTCTTCAAAGGCTTCCGCTTCGCGGCCTGCGGCGTTGAGGATACGGGTTCTCTGGATAATGATGGCCCAGGATGCGATTGAAAAACCAATCAAAATCAACATGATAAGTTTAACCAGAAGGCTTGCCTTCAGGAACAAATCAAGGATATTCATGTCAGTCACTGCTTAAACTCCGCGACAATAGACTTAGGAAGCGCACGAGGCTTCATGATGAGTGGATCAACACAGACAATCAGGACTTCAGCTTCGTTCAGTACTGTGTTCTCTGCGTTGACGATCCGCTGCGTGAAAACCAGTGAGGTTCCGCGCATTGATGTTATTTCCGTTTGGACTTCGAGCATATCGTCGAGTCTGGCAGGCGCAAAATACTCCAGCGTCATCTTGCGTACCACGAAGGCAACTCGCTCCGCCAACAGAACCTGCTGGCTAAAGTGGTGATGGCGCAGCATTTCAGTGCGTGCTCGTTCATAAAAGGCAACGTAGCTGGCGTGGTAAACCACACCACCGGCGTCAGTGTCTTCGTAGTAGACACGAACCGGCCATCGAAATAGCGTTGTATTCACTTTACATCCCGGTAATGCAAAAAAGTTTAGAGCTTTTGAACTTCGCTACTATACGCGCGGGAATGGTGGTTTGGAATGGGGGAAAGTAAACGGAGAGTAAATTTTTATGGGCCTGGGTAGACCCATAATTTTAACGGATAATTCTTATTCAGCTGAAAAAGAAAATAAGTCCAATCAGCAGGACCACATCAGCGATCAGCGGGCAAAAGATGCCCTGCCAGTGTACGGCTTTAGGACGAAAGCCAACGCCGTGGATCACCCCAGCGCATACTGCCCACATGATAAGAAAACCGTGCCAGATCTCGAGCTCGCTGGTCTTCGCCGCGAAGCGCGACGGATCCCAGAAAATACAGCCCGCCAGCAGTAAAGCCATCACTAAGGAAAGCGCCCTTAACGGGCGCTTGTCCATGATCGCGTAGAGATAAGCGATCATCAGTGTTTTTCTTCACCGGCTTTGGACGCTTCAACGTGCTCAAGCGCCAGGGCGGTAATCACACCAAATGCACAGGCCAGAAGCGTTCCTAAAATCCATGCGAAATACCACATATTCAGCTCCTTCCTTAATACATAGAGTGAGTGTTGCTTTCGATATGTTCTTTCGTGATACGACCGTACATTTTCCAGTAACACCATGCGGTGTAAGCCAGAATGATCGGTACGAACACGGCCGCCACAAACGTCATCAGATTCAGCGTCATCTGACTGGAGGTGGCATCCCACATCGTCAGGCTGGCGTTCATCATGGTGCTGGATGGCATCACGAACGGGAACATCGCGATACCGGCGGTCAGGATAATGCACGCCAGCGTCAGTGAAGAGAAGATGAATGCCAGTGCGCCTTTTTCCATGCGAGACGTCAGCAGAGTCAGCAGCGGCAGCACCACGCCCAGCGCCGGAATGGCCCACAGAATTGGGGTGTTGTTGAAGTTCACCAGCCAGGCGCCTGCCTGACGAGCCACTTCTTTAGTCAGCGGGTTCGATGGCGCAGTATGGTTAATCGCTGAGGTCACCACGTAACCGTCGATACCAAACATGACCCACACACCTGCCAGCGCGAAGCCAACCAGCGTCACCAGAGCCGCAATCTGTGATACCGCGCGGGAGCGCAGGTGCAGTTCACCCACGGTACGCATCTGCAGATAGGTTGCACCCTGAGTGAGGATCATCGCCACGCTGACCACGCCCGCCAGCAAACCGAACGGATTCAGCAGCTGGAAGAAGTTGCCGGTGTAGTACAGGCGCATGTATTCATCGAGGTGGAACGGCACGCCCTGCAGCAGGTTGCCGAACGCCACGCCGATTACCAGCGGCGGCACGAAGCTCCCGATGAAGATGCCCCAGTCCCACATGTTGCGCCAGCGGGTGTCTTCGATCTTCGAGCGGTAGTCAAAACCAACCGGACGGAAGAACAAGGACGCCAGCACCAGGATCATCGCCACATAGAAGCCGGAGAACGCAGCCGCGTAGACCATCGGCCAGGCAGCGAACAGCGCGCCGCCTGCGGTGATGAGCCACACCTGGTTACCGTCCCAGTGCGGGGCGATGGAGTTAATCATAATTCGACGCTCGGTATCATTACGACCGAGGAAGCGGGTGAGCATGCCCACCCCCATGTCGAAACCGTCAGTGACCGCAAAACCAATCAGTAAGATCCCGACCAGCAGCCACCAGATAAAACGCAATACTTCATAATCGATCATTTGACGACTCCTGTCTTAGCGTGCCGGCTGAGAAGCCACGGTGGACTGCTCATAGTGGTAGCGACCGGTTTTCAGGCTGCTTGGGCCAAGGCGCGCAAACTTGAACATCAGGAACAGTTCAGCCACCAGGAACAGCGTGTACAGGCCACAAATCAGCAGCATGGAGAAGATCAGATCCCCTGCGGTCAGGGATGAGTTCGCCACGGCGGTTGGCAGTACCTCACCGATTGCCCACGGCTGACGGCCGTACTCGGCAACAAACCAGCCGGATTCGATGGCGATCCACGGCAGTGGGATGCCGTACAGCGCAGCACGCAGCAGCCATTTACGCTGACCGATACGGTTACGAATGACCGACCAGAAGGAAGCGCCGATGATCAACAGCATGATGATGCCGCAGCCAACCATGATACGGAACGCGAAGTACAGCGGCGCTACGCGTGGAATGGAGTCTTTGGTCGCCAGCTGGATCTGCTCTTCCGTCGCGTCAGAGACGTTCGGGGTATAGCGCTTCAGCAGCAGGCCATAGCCGAGGTCTTTTTTCACGTCGTTAAACTGATCGCGAACGGACTGATCGGTGGAACCGGCACGCAGCTCCTCCAGCAGGGTGTAAGCTTTCATCCCGTTACGGATACGCTCTTCATGCTGCACCAGCAGGTCTTTCAGGCCGATAACCGGCGTATCCACAGAGCGGGTGGCAATGATGCCGAGCGCATAAGGGATCTGAATAGCAAAGTGGTTTTCCTGCGCATCCTGATCGGGAATACCAAACAGGGTGAAGGCGGCCGGTGCAGGCTGGGTTTCCCACTCTGCTTCGATCGCTGCCAGTTTGGTTTTCTGCACGTCGCCCATTTCGTAACCGGATTCATCACCCAGCACGATAACGGAGAGGATTGCTGCCATACCGAAGCTCGCCGCGATGGCGAAAGAGCGCTTGGCAAAGGCGAAGTCACGACCACGCAGCATGTAGTAGGCGCTGATGCCCAGCACGAACATCGCGCCGCAGACATAGCCGGAGGCCACAGTGTGAACGAATTTCACCTGCGCGACCGGGTTCAGCACCAGCTCGGAGAAGCTGACCATCTCCATACGCATGGTTTCGAAGTTGAAATCAGACGCGATTGGGTTCTGCATCCAGCCGTTAGCCACAAGGATCCACAGCGCAGACAGGTTAGAGCCTAATGCCACCAGCCAGGTTACAGCCATATGCTGGACTTTACCCAGACGGTCCCAACCGAAGAAGAACAGACCTACAAAGGTGGATTCGAGGAAGAAGGCCATCAGACCTTCAATGGCCAGCGGCGCACCGAAGATATCCCCTACATAGTGGGAATAGTAAGACCAGTTAGTCCCGAACTGGAACTCCATGGTCAGACCGGTTGCCACGCCCAGCGCAAAGTTGATACCAAACAACTTGCCCCAGAACTTGGTCATATCTTTATAAATCTGTTTGCCGGAAAGGACGTAAACCGTTTCCATAATTGCCAGCAGGAACGCCATACCGAGCGTCAGTGGCACAAACAGGAAGTGGTACATCGCGGTCAAGGCAAACTGTAAGCGCGACAGTTCGACTACGTCTAACATTATGACTCCTTGCTCATCGCATGAAGACTCCGAGAGTGAAACCTTAAATAAGGATTCACACGCATGCCCCAATACAAATTATTCGCAACTTTATCGTCGCTTTACCCCGAGAGAGGATAAACTGATGACGTAAGGTTACAAATACGTTAAAAAAACCCAAATTGATCCCGTAAATATAATACGCTGCAAAACCCTTACAATAAACAGGTTTTTATTCAATCAGATTTACGTTTTTCGACGGTGATCAATTTATAGCAAAACTACCACTTTTCGGCCATTTTGATCCGGAACAATTTAACGCTTTTTGGAGCCTTTTTCCAAGGATTAAACATTGATTTAAATCAACAAACAAACACAGCTGTTAAAGATGTGTACTTGTGAGAGCGATAGTAAAATCCATGTTAAAAATATGTATATAAGGGGGTGTTATTAGTTATAAAAGACAGGGGATAATATAAGCAGATGTGATTTTTATTAACGCAGAAAGAGAAAAGAAGGTTTGGAGGCAAATAAGTATAGAGTGTTATCCGCCTCACAGTATTTTTTATTACTCTGTTATTAGCGAAATTACACTTCATTCACTTTAAGAAACTTTAAATTAACACCACTGTGTGACTATTTGATGAATAAAGGCCACAGTGTCTGCAGCCTTCCAGTATGTTGCGCGTTATTTCTCTATCTTAACGCTAAATGTTCGCGACTGTCCTGGTCTGAACGCCCCGACAATGCCCCTTCCCTCCTGATTCAGTGCATTGATTCGCTCATTCATGTCCGTCTCAAAACACGCATTAATCGCGCGATTCAAGGATAAAGCGACATTGCAGGAGTGGGTCTCCGACGGGTTGTACAGACGAATAATCATTTCGTCACGATCTTCAGCCTTTTTAAGCGCGCTGAGCACACACTCATTCGGCGCCAGCGTTAACAGGCTATAGCTACCCGGCGTCGTAAAGGTTGCGCTGTTGAGTTTCATTGCGTCCCAGGGGATCTTGTTATAACAGTGCACGGGAGTAAGCCATGCCTTCGCCTGCTGGGCGATGCCTGCACTTACGGGCGTACCATTAAAACTCATCAGGCTAAAGCGACAGATTAACCGGCCGCGCATCTGGGAATCAGGCACCGGCATTTTGATCCCTGACGGTCTGCCTGGACGAAGGAGTAAATCCTCTTTTCCAAGCACCCCCACGCCACGCAGCAACGTCAGGGCAAAGGTTTTTTGACGCTCACCCGTTATTTCGAATTCGCGAAGTCCCTCGGTGAAAAGCGCTATGCCGTTACGTCTTTCATGAAGCACCGCATAATTGAGCAGATTCCACACCGGCACCGGCGCTTCTTTCCACCCCTCTTCCTGCCAGTTTGCCATCGCTTCATCATGTACGGGACGCGTCAGAGAACCAAACTGGGTATCGGCTAAGACTTCGTCCGTCACGAATGGGGTTGGGATGAGGACCCGAATGCGGTGGTCATCCGCCTGATTGTCCAGATGCACCTCAACGTCGATACGCCGGCTGTTGTGGCTCAGCGTAATGGTCATTTCAGCGCTGAGAGAGCCCGTTTGCTGGCGCGCGGATCGTTCCTTCAGATTCGCCGGAATGGCCATACGATAGTGGAGCACCGCCCTGCTCTGCCAGGCTTCATGGATCACCTCGACATTATGCTCTGCGTGAGCTGAAGTGAGCCTCCACTCCTCGCGTGACGGCGAGTAATCGTACTCGTCTCCATCATCAGAACTCTCTTCAATTTCCAGCGCACGGTCATAAATTAGCCCGGACTCTTTGTCGAGCAGTCGCAGGGTACCATCGTCATTTAAGGTTATTTGCCAGAACGCATTTTCCAGTAACGCCTCGGGGAGTTTACCAGGCGCAAGCACCTTACCGGCTGCATGCGCTTCAATGTAGAGCGTTCGGTAGCCCATGGAGGGCAGGATCTGGCTGATCTGGATGTCAAATTCCATGAAGGGATCGTAATTTCCGTAATGCACAATCTGGCGGTCGATCAGCCCGGGGTCGATTTCACGCGCGCAGCGGAGGAAATAGGGGATCTCATTGCCTTTGTCATCGAGCAGGCGGAACTGGCTGGCGCGCAGACGTATCGTGGTGTTAATCACTTCCTCACGCGGCCAGGGCGTCAGGTTGAACATCACCAGTTTGTCTTCTTCCGTTTTCGGCATGTTGTCGACAATCTTGCGCATATAAAAGCGAGTCAGGTTGTCGGCCATATCCTCGGCCAGCTCAAAACGGGACATAATCTCACGATGCACTTTGTCACTACAGCAGCAGCCAATACTGTCGTGAGCGTGATTTTTGAGGATCTCTTTCCACATCTTTTCCAGCAAACCGTGGTGGTACTCAAACCCCAACGTCCAGGCAAGCGTCGCCAGCGGCTCAAGGATGTTGACGATTTTATTCTCTATACGGGCGTGGGCAATTTTGATATCCATTCGCATGGAGCCGATGGTCCGGTGTACGCGCATGTATTTACCGTCAATAAACTCCCCTTTCAGCGTCGCCAGTTCATCGCGGTGTGCGTCGATATGGTCAAACACCTCCTCAAACCGACTCATGACAAATTTACGCTGCGGGTAGATTTCACGCAGTTTATCCATCACTGCAAAAATGTTCTGCTGCAGCGGCATTTGATCGTGACCGTTAGGCAGTAAAATCTCTTTCGTCACGGAGGCTTTTTCCAGTACATCAAAGTAAGCGTCGAGGCGTTTACGCAGCCCGCTCTCATCCTCCGGTAAGTACTTACCAATCGCGTAGCCCAGCGGTAGCACCTGCGCCGTGACCTCACTGCCGTCCTGGCTCTGCCACAGAAACTCCGTTTTATCGGTGCCGTGACGTTCGGAACAACCACGCCAGAACAGGGTGCGGGTAATGCCAAAGCCGTTATAAATGTGCGGCAGCTGGGAGGACATGCCGAAGGAGTCTGGCAGATAACCAATTTTCATTGGCTCGCCAAAAGCCATGCAGTCACGGATGCCGTACATCAGATTACGAACGATAGATTCGCCGGAAACAAGGGTGGTATCCGTCTGGGTATACCAGGGGCCGATAATGAGTTTTCCGGCTTTAACCAGCGCTTTCACGCGGGATCTGTTTTCCGGTTTAACCGCAAAATAATCTTCCAGCACAGCCGTCTGACCGTCGAGTACGTAGAATTTATACTCCGCATCCTGTTCAAGACGCGTGAGGATTTCCTCCATATTATTGACCAGAAGAATACGCGACTCTTCGGTGGTGAAGTACCACTCACGGTCCCAGTGCATATGTGGCGTGATATGAACGCGAGATACAGCTTTCATCTTCGTTTCCTGTTAGTGAGTGTTTAAGATGCGATGTCCTGAGTCACATACTGGCCGCTCTTCACCGCCTGACGCCGCCAGAGCAGCAAAATGAGCGTGGAGATTGCCGTACCCAGAAGTGCCGCACCAAGCCAGCCCGCGGCGGCTATGACACCGCCAAGCCCGGCATCGTGGAGTAAAAAGAGGGAGAAAATGCCTGCGCCCGGCGTGGACAACCCGATACCCATCGCACCGATCGTCGCCCCTGTCACCATTGAGCCCAGAACAAACGAGCCTATCACCCGGAAAGGGTCTTCAATCGCCATCGGAATGGCCCCTTCGGTGATGCCCGCCAGCCCCAGCAGCCAGGTTGATTTACCGGTTTCAATTTCGAACTGTTTAAACAGTTTCGGTGCCAGCATCGTTGAGGCCGTCACGGTGAAGGCCGAGACCATTTTGACTGAGGCAAAGATCGCATAGGGACCATAGACTCCGTTGGCCATCGCCCCCAGGCAGAACGCATAAGAGGCTTTGTTAACCGGTCCGCCCAAATCGAACGAGCACATAAAGCCGAGAATAGCCCCCAGCAACAACGCATTCGCACCGGACAGACCATTCAGCCAGGCGGTAAGCGAGTTATTGAGCCAGGCCACCGGTTCACCGATCACAAACAACATCAGGCTACCGGCACCCAGCACGCCGAGCACCGGATAGAGATAGAAGGTTAAAAAGCCGTTGTAGCGGTTACTCAGACGGATGTGATGCTTCACCCAGCGCATCAGGTAGCCCGCGATAAGCCCCGCTGCGATCGCGCCCAGAAAACCAGAGCCGATCATATTGGCGGCAAGACCCGCAGCAAAGCCGGGTGCCAGAGCCGGTTTATCCGCCAGCGAGTAGGCGGTATAGGCCGCAAGGACGGGCACCATCAATATGCCCAGCATGCCGCCGCCCAGTTTGCGGTACATCCACAGCCATGAGTTTTCCTGATCAAACAGGTGCTGCAGACCGAGAATTTGTGCCAGCAGAACCGACACGGCCAGCACTGTGCCTCCCGCGACAATCAGCGGTACCGCAAAGGAGATACCGCTGAGGAGCGCCTGCTTGAGTTCTGTTTTGATACTCTTTTTAGCTTCGGTTTCAACCTGCGCCTGGCGCTCACCAGAAGCAGGCTTTAATGCCAGCGCACGCTCAATTAAGGCTTCAGCGTGGCGCAGGGGTTCCGCAACGGGAACGGAAATGGTGGGGATGCCTTCAAAGCGCTCGCTCTCTTTAATTGCCACCTCGGCGGCAAAGATGCACGCTTTTGCATCCTTCAACTGCGAAGGAGTAATACGCCCTTCGATGCCGTTCGCGCCCTGCTTTTCAACCACCAGGTTTACGCCCAGCTTACGCCCGGCTTTTTCGAGATATTCCGCTGCCATATAGGTATGGGCAATCCCAGCCGGACAAGCCGTCACGCAGACGATGGTCGCTGCGCTGGACGATATTGCGCTCTCCTCAGCCTGCGGCGTATCGTCCAGCGCGGCCAGCAACTCTTCTGCCGTCGTGGACGCCATCATGCGTGCCCGCAGGGCATCATTCGCCAGACGAGACGTCAGCTCCGTCAGTATCTCAATATGCGTTGACCCGGCTTCAGCAGGAGGAATGGCGAGCAGAAAAATCAGCTCCACATTCTCCGGACCGTCCACCCCTTCCCATTCCAGCGGTTCGCTGAGGGTTGCCACGGCAAAGGCTGCTTCTTTCACGGCTGCCGATTTGCCATGCGGCACAGCCAGCCCTTCTCCCAGCGCGGTCGGGCCAAGTGATTCCCGATGGATAACCTCCGCCAGAAAAGCATCCGCGTCACTAATTTTACCCAGATCTACCAGTCGCATCGCGAGCTCGTGGATGGCGCGATCGCGGTCAGTAAACTGTGCCTTCACGCAGACAGCACGGTAATCAGTCAGAGTCGTCAGGTTCATAAAGATCCTTACCCTTACGTTGTTATTGTCTGACGTGAATTCTGGCAGAACAGATAATACATTTATGTGATCACTTTCACTAACAATCACAATTTGTATTTTATTTGTATTATTTACAACTTGTCCGCTAAAGGCATAATTCCCGGTAATGGTATTAAACAGGCATAACAAAATGGGTAATAAACCGATGTACCGGCAGATAGCCGATGCGTTCCGCGAGAAAGTTAGCGCCGGAGAGTTGAAACCTGGCGACGCATTGCCGACGGAATCCAGCCTTCAGGAGGCGTTTAACGTTAGCCGGGTCACCGTGCGGCAGGCTTTAAAACTGCTCGCCGATGAGCAGATCATCGAAAGCATTCAGGGCAGCGGCTCCTATGTAAAAGAAGAGCGCGTCAATTACGACATTTATCAGCTCACCGGCTTTTACGAAAAACTGGCGGATCGCAACGTCGATACGCACAGCGATGTCACCATCTTCGAAGTGGTGAAGGCGGACGCGAAACTGGCCGCGAAATTAGCCCTTAGTCCGGATGACAAGGTCTGGCACGTCAAGCGCGTGCGCTTCATTAAGCTAAAACCGGTCAACCTCGAAGAGACATGGATGCCTCTCACCATGTTCCCTGACCTCACCTGGGAAGTGATGGAGAACTCCAAATATCACTATATTGAGCAGATCAAAAAGATGGTTATCGATCGCAGCGAGCAGGAGCTGGTGCCGATCATGCCATCACAGGAGGCGATCGCCACGCTGGGGCTCGATCCGGCAAAACCGATCCTGGAGAAAATATCTCGTGGATTTTTGAAAGATGGTCGGGTGTTCGAATACAGCCGCAACGTATTTAACACTGACGACTATAAATTCACGCTGGTGGCCCGGCGCAGGCAATAAAAAAGGCCATCTTACGATGGCCAACCATGTCGAAACGGACATTTATTATGTCAAAGCTCCCCGCACGGGGAGCAGAGAGGATTTACTTAATGATGGATTTCAGTGCTTCACCGATGTCAGCCAGGCTGCGAACGGTTTTCACGCCTGCTGCTTCCAGCGCTGCGAATTTCTCGTCCGCAGTACCTTTACCGCCCGCGATGATGGCGCCTGCGTGGCCCATACGCTTGCCTTTCGGCGCGGTGACACCCGCGATGTAGCCAACCACTGGCTTGGTCACGTGATCTTTGATGTAAGCAGCCGCTTCTTCTTCCGCGCTACCGCCGATTTCACCGATCATGACGATCGCTTCAGTCTGCGGGTCTTCCTGGAACAGCTTCAGGATGTCGATGAAGTTAGAGCCCGGGATTGGGTCGCCGCCGATGCCCACACAGGTGGACTGGCCGAAACCGTAGTCGGTGGTCTGCTTAACCGCTTCATAGGTCAGCGTACCGGAACGGGAGACGATACCCACTTTGCCCGGCTTATGAATGTGGCCCGGCATGATGCCGATTTTGCATTCGCCTGGGGTGATCACGCCCGGGCAGTTTGGCCCGATCATGCGCACGCCCGCTTCGTCCAGCTTCACCTTCACGGTCAGCATATCCAGCGTCGGGATACCTTCGGTGATGGTGATGATCAGTTTGATGCCTGCGTCGATCGCTTCCAGGATGGAGTCTTTGCAGAACGGAGCCGGAACGTAGATCACGGTGGCAGTTGCGCCAGTCGCTTCTACCGCTTCACGCACGGTGTTGAACACCGGCAGGCCCAGGTGAGTGGTGCCGCCTTTACCTGGGGTTACGCCGCCAACCATCTGCGTACCGTAAGCAATCGCCTGCTCAGAGTGGAATGAACCCTGGCTACCGGTGAAGCCCTGGCAGATAACCTTGGTATCTTTATTAATTAAAACGGACATTATTTCCCCTCCACTGCGGCAACAACCTGCTGAGCTGCATCCGTCAGACTTTTCGCTGCAATAATATTCAGGCCGCTGTCAGCCAGTTTTTTCGCGCCGAGTTCAGCGTTGTTACCTTCCAGACGGACAACAACCGGGACGTTCACGCCCACTTCTTCTACCGCGCCGATGATACCGTCAGCGATCAGGTCGCAACGTACGATACCGCCGAAGATGTTAACCAGAACGGCTTTCACATTGTCATCGGAGAGGATGATTTTGAATGCTTCGGTCACGCGCTCTTTGGTTGCGCCGCCGCCCACATCCAGGAAGTTTGCCGGCTCGCCGCCGTGCAGTTTAACGATGTCCATGGTGCCCATTGCCAGGCCCGCACCGTTAACCATGCAGCCGATGTTGCCATCGAGTGCCACGTAGTTCAGTTCCCACTGTGCAGCCTGCGCTTCACGTGGATCTTCCTGAGACTGGTCGCGCATTTCGCGCAGGTCAGCCTGGCGGAACAGCGCGTTGCCGTCAGCGCCCAGTTTGCCGTCGAGGCAGATCAGATCGCCCTGCTTAGTGATGACCAGCGGGTTGATTTCGATCAGCGCCAGGTCGCGCTCCAGGAAGATAGTTGCCAGGCCCATGAAGATCTTGGTGAATTGCTGCACCAGTTTGCCTTCCAGACCCAGTTTGAATGCCAGCTCACGACCCTGGTAAGGCATTGGGCCCGCCAGCGGATCGATAGCGACTTTGTGGATCAGGTGCGGGGTCTCTTCCGCCACTTTTTCGATTTCCACGCCGCCTTCGGTAGAGGCCATAAACACCACGCGACGGGAGCTACGGTCTACGACTGCGCCGAGGTACAGTTCTTTTGCAATATCGGTTGCCGCTTCAACCAGGATCTGGTTAACCGGCTGGCCGCCCGCGTCTGTTTGATAGGTCACCAGACGTTTGCCAAGCCAATGTTCAGCAAAGGCACGGATCTCTTCTTTGCTGTTAACAACCTTCACACCGCCCGCTTTACCGCGGCCGCCAGCGTGAACCTGACATTTTACTACCCAAGGACCCGCACCGATTTTAGAGGCGGCTTCTTCTGCTTCACGAGGGGTATTGCAGGCATAACCCACCGGAGCCGGTAAGCCATACCGGGCAAACAGCTGTTTTGCCTGATATTCATGTAAGTTCATGTGTTCTATCCATCCTTCAGGGTAATCGTTAGGTCATGCTTTTGTAGGCCCGGCAGACAAAGCGCCGCCGGGCAGTACGGCTAAAAACTAAACGTCCAGCAGCAGACGAGTTGGATCTTCCAGCAGCTCTTTAATGGCGACCAGGAAGCCCACGGACTCGCGGCCGTCGATCAGACGGTGATCGTAGGAGAGCGCCAGATACATCATCGGCAGGATCTCAACTTTACCGTCAACCGCCATAGGACGATCTTTGATGGCGTGCATGCCAAGGATCGCGCTCTGCGGTGGGTTGATGATCGGAGTAGACATCAGGGAACCGAATACGCCGCCGTTGGTAATGGTGAAGTTACCGCCGGTCAGGTCGTCGACGGTCAGCTTGCCATCGCGGCCTTTTACTGCCAGCTCTTTAATGTTCTTCTCGATGTCAGCCATGCCCAGGGTGTCCACATCACGCAGAACCGGGGTCACCAGGCCGCGTGGGGTAGAAACGGCCATGCTCACGTCGAAGTAGTTGTGATAAACCACGTCATCGCCATCGATGGAGGCGTTCACTTCCGGGTAGCGTTTCAGCGCTTCAACAACCGCTTTCACGTAGAAGGACATAAAGCCCAGACGGATACCGTGACGTTTTTCAAACGCGTCACCGTACTGCTTACGCAGGTCCATGATTGGCTTCATGTTCACTTCGTTGAAGGTGGTCAGCATTGCGGTGGAGTTTTTCGCTTCCAGCAGACGCTCGGCCACACGCTTACGCAGGCGGGTCATCGGCACGCGTTTTTCGCTACGGGCGCCCAGAGCAGGCTGTGCTGCTGGTGCGGCTGCCGGGGCTTTTGCTTCCGGCGCAGCTGGCGCTTTAGCCAGATGTTTTTCAACGTCTTCACGGGTCAGACGACCGCCAACGCCGGTGCCTTTAATGGCAGCCGCGTCGAGGTTGTGTTCAGCCAGCAGGCGACGGATCGCCGGGCTGAGCGCGTCGTTAGACTGCTCTTCCAGGGAGGCCTGCTGGCGCTGGGCTGGAGTAGAGGCTTTCTCTTCAGATTTCGCGCTGGACTCTTTACCTGCGCTGTTGCCTTCACGCAGGCGCCCCAGGATCTGGCGAGAAGTGACGGTTGTCCCTTCATCTTCCAGTACGGCATCAAGAACACCATCCGCCGAAGCCGGTACTTCCAGTACCACTTTGTCAGTTTCGATTTCTACCAGCACTTCGTCGCGCTTAACGGCATCGCCCGGTTTTTTGTGCCAGGTGGCGACGGTCGCATCTGCTACAGACTCAGGCAGGTCGGGAACAAGAATATCTACGCTACTCATTATGTATCCTTTAATTAATCGACGTTCAGCGCGTCATTGACCAGATCTTGTTGCTGCTTCTGGTGAACGGACATATACCCTACCGCCGGAGAGGCGGAGGCCGGGCGACCTGCGTAACGCAGGGCAGACCCAAATGGAATCACTTCACGGAAATGATGCTGGCTGCAGTACCATGCGCCCTGGTTGAGCGGCTCTTCCTGGCACCAGACAAAATCATGTACGTGAGCATATTGTTTCAGCACTTCCTGCATCGCCTGATGCGGGAATGGATAAAGCTGTTCGATACGCACGATGGCGACATCTTTCTGATCGTTCTTACGGCGCTGTTCCAGCAGGTCGTAGTAAACCTTACCAGAACACATCACCACGCGCTTAACCGCCTGTGGATCCAGCTCGTCAATCTCGCCAATCGCCGGCAGGAAGGTGCCGTTCGCCAGCTCATCCAGGGTGGAGACTGCCAGCGGGTGACGCAGCAGCGATTTCGGTGACATCACCACCAGCGGACGGCGCATCCCGCGCAGCGCCTGACGACGCAGCATGTGATAAACCTGTGCCGGGGTAGACGGGACGCAAACCTGCATGTTCTGCTCGGCGCAGAGTTGCAGATAACGCTCCAGACGCGCGGAGGAGTGCTCCGGGCCCTGCCCTTCGTAACCGTGTGGCAGCAGCATCACCAGGCCACACATACGGCCCCACTTCTGCTCGCCAGAGGAGATGAACTGGTCGATAACAACCTGCGCACCGTTGGCGAAGTCGCCGAACTGCGCTTCCCAGATGGTCAGGGTACGGGGTTCTGCCGTGGCGTAACCGTATTCAAACGCCAGTACCGCTTCTTCTGACAGCACGGAGTCCCAGACCTTGAACTGGCCCTGGCCGTTATGCACGTGCTGCAGCGGGGTGTAGGTAGAACCGTTGGTCTGGTTATGAATCACCGCATGACGGTGGAAGAAGGTGCCACGACCGGCATCTTCACCGGACAGACGTACCGGAATGCCTTCATCAACCAGCGTTGCGTACGCCAGGTTTTCTGCGCCGCCCCAGTCGAACAGCTTCTCGCCTGCCGCCATCGCCTGACGGTCAGAGTAGATTTTCTGTACGCGGGACTGCATTTCGATTGCTTCTGGTACGGTGCTGATGCGTTTTGCCAGCTCCTGCAGACGCTTCATCTCGACCTTGTTCGGGTAGCTCTCATCCCACTCGTGGTTGAGGTACGGCGACCAGGTAAAGGAGTGCATGTTCATCGGACGCAGTTCTTTCACCACGCATTCGCCGGCATCCAGCGCGTCGCGGTAAAGATTAACCATCTCGGTAGCATCTTCCAGGGCAACAATCTTCTCCGCTTCCAGCTTGTCAGCGTAGATTTTGCGCGGGGTCGGATGCTTTTTGATTTTCTGGTACATCAGCGGCTGGGTTGCACTCGGCTCGTCCGCTTCGTTGTGGCCATGACGGCGGTAGCAGAACAGGTCGATCAGCACGTCACGCTTGAAGGTGTTACGGAAGTCCAGCGCCAGACGGGTAACGAAAGCAACGGCTTCCGGGTCATCCGCGTTAACGTGGAAGATCGGCGCCTGTACCATTTTACCGATGTCGGTGCAGTATGGCGTAGAACGCGCGTCCAGCGGGTTAGAGGTGGTGAAGCCTACCTGGTTGTTGATCACGATGCGAACGGTACCGCCCACTTCGTAACCACGCGCTTTGGACATGTTCAGGGTTTCCTGAACCACGCCCTGACCGGTGATCGCCGCATCGCCATGAATGGTGATTGGCAGAACTTTGTTGCTGCTTGGCTCGTCCAGACGATCCAGACGCGCACGTACGGAGCCGATAACCACCGGGCTGACGATCTCAAGGTGCGACGGGTTAAACGCCAGCGCCATGTGCACCAGGCCGCCCTGGGTTTCGATATCCGATGAGAAGCCCATGTGGTACTTCACGTCACCGGTACCGAGGTGTTCTTTATGTTTGCCCGCGAATTCGTCGAACAGATCCTGCGGCTTTTTGCCCAGAACGTTGATCAGCACGTTCAGACGACCACGGTGCGCCATGCCCAGTACCACTTCACGGGTACCGCTGTTGCCCGCGTGGCGGATCAGCTCTTTCAGCATCGGCACCAGCGCATCGCCGCCTTCCAGCGAGAAGCGTTTTGCGCCCGGGAATTTAGCCCCGAGGTAGCGCTCCAGGCCTTCTGCTGCGGTCAGTTCGCTCAGGAAGCGTTTTTTCTCTTCGGCATTGAAGGTGGATTTACCGGCAACGGATTCAATACGCTGCTGGATCCAGCGTTTCTCTTCGGTTGAGGTGATGTGCATGTACTCTGCGCCGATGGAGCCGCAGTAAGTTTGCTTCAGCGCTTCCAGCAGATCGCCCAGCTTCATCGTGTCTTTGCCAATAGCGAAAGAGCCGACGTTGAAGGTTTCCTGGAAATCCGCTTCGGTCAGGTCGTGATAAGCCGGGTCGAGATCGGCCACACGCTCTTGCTGCCACAGTCCCAGCGGATCCAGATTCGCATGCTGGTGGCCACGGAAACGATAGGCGTTAATCAGCTGCAGGACTTTAACCTGCTTTGCATTGGTGTCAGGGTCGGAGATGGCGGACGAGTAACGTGAGGCATCCTTCGCCAGACGACGGAAATAATCACGTGTTTTGGAATGAAATTGATCCGGTTTGACACCCGTTCCAGGTAACTCCTGGAACATGGAACGCCAGTTAGCGTCCACTGAATCAGGGTCGGTTAAGAAGTCTTCATAGAGCTGTTCAATCCAGCTTTGGTTTGCACCAGAGAGGAATGAAGAGTCCAGCCAGGCTTTCATTGCGCCGTTCTGCATCGTGATCCCTTAAGCATTTTTATGCTTATTTCGCCGTAGAAACTACCACGCACACCACGTGTACGTGCCGGGGTTCACCTGCGAGCTCTTCTCTATATAGCGGCTCGCGAAGGAACCTTTAGAAACTGTCTAAACTTCAGGGCAGTTTTTAAAGGTTTCTGCATTCCATCCCCTCTCCCCTTTGGGGAGAGGGTTAGGGTGAGGGGAACAGCGCCCCCTCGTGTTACTTACGCACTGCGCTGCAACAACATCGACTTAATGTGGCCGATAGCGCGCGTCGGGTTCAGCCCCTTAGGACATACACTGACGCAGTTCATGATGCTGTGGCAGCGGAATACGCTGAAAGCATCACTCAGCCCTTCCAGGCGGTTGTCGGTTTCGGTATCGCGGCTGTCAATCAGGAAGCGATACGCTGCCAGCAGGCCAGCCGGGCCGATAAACTTGTCCGGGTTCCACCAGAACGACGGGCAAGAGGTCGAACAACATGCACAAAGGATACACTCATACAGGCCATCGAGTTTTTCACGCTGCTCTGGCGACTGTAAATGCTCGCGAGCGGGTGGATTTTGCCCATTATTCAACAAGTAAGGCTTAATCTTCTCATATTGTGCATAGAATTGCCCCATGTCCACCACCAAATCGCGCACGACCGGCAGGCCCGGCAGCGGGCGGATAACAATCTTCTGTCCCGGACGGTTGAGCGCCGAAATCGGGGTGATACAGGCCAGACCGTTTTTGCCATTCATGTTCAGACCGTCGGAGCCACATACCCCTTCACGGCAGGAACGACGGAATGACAGTGTCGGATCCTTTTCTTTCAGCTGCATTAAAGCATCCAGCAGCATCATGTCACGGCCTTCTTCCGCTTCCAGGGTGTAATCCTGCATATGCGGAGCGTCATCTACATCCGGGTTATAACGATAAACTGAGAATTCGAGTTTCATTGTCCTGTCTCCGCATTAATAAGTACGAATCTTCGGCGGGAACGCCGGACGCAGTTTCGGTTCCATATTGACGCTACGACGTGTCATGGATTCCGACTCTGGCAGATACAGGGAATGGCACAGCCAGTTTTCGTCGTCACGATCCGGGAAGTCGAAGCGGCTATGAGCGCCACGGCTTTCGGTACGGAAGTTTGCAGAGACCGCCGTCGCGTACGCGGTTTCCATCAGGTTATCCAGCTCCAGACACTCGACGCGCTGGGTGTTGAACTCGCTGGAAGTATCGTCCAGACGGGCATTTTTCAGACGCTCGCGGATCGCTTTCAGCTGCTCAAGACCTTTCGCCATCGCGTCGCCTTCACGGAACACCGAGAAGTTGTGCTGCATGCACTCCTGCAGCGCCTTACGGATTTCCACCGGATCTTCGCCGTTGCGGTTACCGTTCCAGCGGTTGAGACGTTCCAGAGAGGCGTCGATATTCGCTTCGGTGGCATCACGCAGTGGACCTTGCTCAGCAATGGACTCCTGCAGATGCAGACCCACCGCACGACCAAACACCACCAGGTCGAGCAGAGAGTTGCCGCCCAGACGGTTGGCACCGTGTACGGATACGCAGGCGATTTCGCCTACCGCGAACAGGCCCGGGATCACCACGTCTTCGCCCTGCTCGTTCACGGTCAGCGCCTGGCCGGTCACTTTGGTCGGAATACCGCCCATCATGTAGTGACAGGTTGGGATAACCGGGATCGGCTCTTTAACCGGGTCGACGTGCGCGAAGGTGCGGGACAGCTCCAGGATACCCGGCAGACGGGATTCCAGAACCTCTTTACCCAGATGGTCAAGCTTCAGCTTGGCGTGTGGGCCCCACGGGCCGTCACAGCCGCGACCTTCACGGATTTCGATCATGATGGAACGCGCCACCACGTCACGACCCGCCAGGTCTTTCGCATTCGGGGCATAACGCTCCATGAAGCGCTCGCCGTGTTTGTTCAGCAGGTAGCCACCTTCACCACGGCAGCCTTCTGTGACCAGCACGCCCGCACCGGCGATACCGGTTGGGTGGAACTGCCACATCTCCATATCCTGCACCGGCACGCCAGCGCGGATCGCCATACCGACGCCGTCACCGGTGTTGATATGGGCGTTAGTCGTGGACTGGTAAATACGGCCTGCGCCGCCGGTCGCCAGCACGGTTGCGCGGGCTTTGAAATAGACCACTTCACCGGTTTCGATGCACAGAGCGGTACAACCCACTACTGCGCCATCTTCGTTTTTCACCAGATCCAGCGCATACCACTCGGAGAAGATGGTGGTTTTGTTCTTCAGGTTCTGCTGGTACAGCGTGTGCAGCAGGGCGTGACCGGTACGGTCTGCCGCTGCGGCGGTACGTGCCGCCTGCTCGCCGCCGAAGTCTTTCGACTGGCCGCCAAACGGACGTTGATAAATGGTGCCGTTCTCCAGGCGGGAGAATGGCAGACCCATATGGTCCAGCTCCAGAATCGCTTCCGGGCCGGTCTTGCACATATATTCAATGGCGTCCTGGTCACCGATGTAATCGGAGCCTTTCACCGTGTCGTACATATGCCATTCCCAGTTATCATCATGGGTATTACCGAGCGCGACGGTGATGCCACCCTGCGCGGATACGGTATGGGAACGGGTCGGGAAGACTTTAGAGAGCAGCGCACAGGTCTGGCCGCTCTGGGAAATTTGCAGCGCCGCGCGCATACCTGCGCCGCCGGCTCCAATCACTACAGCGTCAAATTCTCTGACAGGAAGTTTCATCACACACCCCACACCACAACAAATCCATAAATGACGTAAACCACCAGGGCAACGACGATTGCCAGCTGCAACGCGAGACGAATTGCCATCGGTTTAACGTAGTCGGTCAGTACCTGCCACATGCCAATCCATGCGTGGATCAGAATGGAGAACAGCGCCAGCAGGGTAAACACTTTGGTGAAAGCAGAACCGAAGAAACCGGTCCAGATTTCCCACGTCAGGTCGCCGCTGGTGGCAAAGAAACCGATCATGTAGATGATGTAGAGGGTGAGAACGATAGCGGTAGCACGGACCAGAATGAAGTCATGTACGCCGTTGCGTCCTAATGCGGAGGCGTTGCTTACCATACGAGAACTCCTGCGAGAAGTGAAAGCACGACAGTGATAACAAAGGAGATGTTAGCGGTACGCTTGCCGGTTTCGAAGGTCTCTTCCAGATAGCCGAAGTCCATCAGCATATGACGAACGCCGCCGACGACGTGATAAGCCAGCGCGGTCAGGATGCCCCACATGATAAATTTCACGAAGAAACCGTTCATGATGTCAGAGGCCTGCTGGAATCCTTCCGGAGACGAGAGACTGGTACCCAGCAACCATAACAGGATACCCACCGCGACAAACGTGATCACACCGGATACACGATGAAGGATGGACGCTATTGCCGTTACGGGGAATCGGATCGTTTTTAGATCCAGATTGACAGGTCTTTGTTTTTTCACATTTCTTATCATGAATAACGCCCACATGCTGTTCTTATAGTTTCCTTCCTCCGGACTGCGATGCGGGTCAGACAGCGTGCCTTTTATATAACTGTGCGTCATGCAAAACATTGCTTCCAGATGCTCAAATGACACGTTACAACGCTGGTTGGCTCGGGATTGCAGGGTTTTCCGGAGACCTGGCGGCAGTATAGGCCGTTCACAAAATCATTACAATTAACCTACATACAGTTTGTCGGGTTTTATACGGAACAGTGATCAGGGTCACGATAACAACATCTTTTTAATTTTTAATCATCTGATTTGACAAATGTTAAACATTATTGTTACAAACATCACCAGAAAAGGCATATAATGCGCAAAAGTTATGAGGTCTCTCTTTCACCTGAGAATAAGTTATGTAACAGTGTGATGGTATTGACCGAAGTTATCAGGACAGTTATTAGTGATATACAGGTTTGAATAATTCGGACTGCACAAACACTGATTTGCTGTTATTTCTCTGATTTCTCATTTGTTTACCTGCTAGCGCCATTGCTCTGTACCCTGGTTTCTCCTCGTGAGCTGAGCGGCGAGCCAAATAACAAACTGGTAACAATGATAAATCAGCTGAATGCAAATCCGGTTATGGGCAGTCTTAAGCAATAAGGCGCTAAGGAGACCGTAAATGGCTGATACTAAGGCAAAACTCACCCTAAATGGTGACGCTGCTATCGAACTGGATGTGCTAAAAGGCACGCTCGGTCAGGATGTTATTGATATCCGTAGTCTTGGTTCTAAAGGTATGTTTACCTTTGACCCTGGTTTTACCTCCACCGCATCTTGCGAGTCCAAAATCACCTACATCGACGGTGACGAAGGTATCCTGCTGCACCGCGGTTTCCCCATCGACCAGTTAGCGACCCACTCCAATTACCTGGAAGTGTGCTACATCCTGCTGAACGGCGAAAAGCCGACGCAGGAACAGTACGATGAGTTCAAAACCACCGTTACCCGTCACACCATGATCCACGAGCAGATTACCCGTCTGTTCCATGCATTCCGCCGCGATTCACATCCAATGGCGGTTATGTGCGGGATCACCGGCGCGCTGGCTGCGTTCTACCATGACTCGCTGGACGTGAATAACCAGCGTCACCGTGATATCGCCGCGTTCCGTCTGCTGTCCAAAATGCCAACCATGGCAGCGATGTGCTACAAATACTCCATCGGACAGCCGTTTGTTTATCCACGCAACGACCTCTCCTACTCAGGTAACTTCCTGCGTATGATGTTCGCCACGCCGTGCGAAGAGTACGAAGTGAACCCGGTTCTGGAACGCGCAATGGATCGTATCCTGATCCTGCACGCTGACCACGAGCAGAACGCATCTACCTCTACCGTGCGTACCGCTGGCTCCTCCGGCGCGAACCCGTTCGCCTGTATCGCAGCAGGTATTGCCTCCCTGTGGGGACCGGCACACGGCGGCGCGAACGAAGCGGCACTGAAGATGCTGGAAGAGATCAGCTCCGTTGAGCACATTCCTGAATTCGTACGTCGTGCGAAGGACAAGAATGACTCCTTCCGTCTGATGGGCTTCGGTCACCGTGTTTACAAAAACTACGATCCGCGCGCAACCGTAATGCGTGAAACCTGCCATGAAGTTCTGAAAGAGTTGGGCACCAAAGATGACCTGCTGCAGGTGGCGATGGAGCTGGAACACATCGCGCTGAACGACCCGTACTTCATCGAGAAGAAACTCTACCCGAACGTCGATTTCTACTCCGGTATCATCCTGAAAGCGATGGGCATTCCGTCTTCCATGTTTACCGTTATCTTCGCGATGGCGCGTACCGTGGGCTGGATTGCACACTGGAACGAAATGCACACCGAAGGCATGAAAATTGCGCGTCCTCGCCAGCTGTATACCGGCTACGAGCAGCGTAATTTCGAGTCTGACGTGACCAAACGCTAAGGATTGAAGCAGCCTGCTGCCCTCACCCCGGCCCTCTCCCACAGGGAGAGGGTGCAAACATTAAAAACGGTAACCTGAGGGTTACCGTTTTACTTTTACCTCCGCCACCCGGCTTTTTTACATCTGGCACCCAGGACACCAGTAAAACGGTCGCGAAGAGAGCGTCGTTTTCTCAATCACCCCACCGCAGCGCTCACACTTTTTCCCCGCGCGATGAAACACCTTAAACCGGAACAACGCCCCGTGATGCTTCTTCTCATTCACTACTCCGCGGGTGTTATACGACAGACGCGGGATATCCAGCAGCGCGTGGGATAACGCATCCAGCTGCGCGTCGCTGAGCTGCGAGGCTTTGTGGCTCGCCGCCAGCCCCACCTCCCATAAAATTTCTACCCGCAGATAGTTGCCCAGACCGGCAAGAAACGACTGGTCCAGCAGCAGTCCGGAAAACTGGCGATTGCGAAATTTTGCCGACAACAACCGCGCTTTCACATCCTCTGCCGTCAGGCGTAAATCCAGCACATCCGGCCCCACCCGCTGCAGGAAGGGATGGGTGGTAAGCTGCTCCGGCAGCAGCATCTCAATATCCGAGGCGCTGTAGAGCAGAATGGTTTTGTCCGCCGTCTCCAGTTTGACGCGCAGCACACGGGTCGTCTCCGGCAGTTTACCGGTATCCACCACCCGCCAGACGCCATACAGCTGGTTATGGCTGTAGAGCGTAAGCTGGTTGGAGAAGTGGGTGAGCAGCGCTTTGCCGCGTGTCTCCAGATGCGTGACCGTCTCGCCGATAAGCCGGGATTCAAAGGTTTTTAACTGAGGAAAAGCAAACCACACGTCGGTGAGCGGTTTGCCTTTTATCGCCGCCTCCAGGCTATCCGCCGCGCGGCGGATCTCTGGTCCTTCTGGCATGATGTCTCCTTTCTAGTGCGTCGCTCCGCCCACCACTTTGATGTCGTGCTCCTGACGCAGCGCCACCGCAATGGCGATCTCCAGGGCCTGCTTCACGGTGTGCGTCGCCATGCTCGGGGCGCCGGGGTGCGCTGCCGCCTGCTCGGGGAGGTAAGGAATATGGATAAACCCGCCCTTCACGTCCGGGCTGTGGGCCAGCTTGTGCAGCACGCCGTACATCACGTGGTTGCAGACGAATGTGCCAGCCGTCTGGGAAACAGAAGCAGGAATGCCTGACTCCCGCAGGGCCGCCACCATCGCTTTAATCGGCAGGGTGCTGAACCAGGCGGCCGGACCGCCGTCGACAATGGCGACATCCACCGGCTGTTGCCCCCGGTTATCGGGAATGCGGGCGTCATCGACGTTGATCGCCACCCGCTCAACGGTCACATCCACCCGGCCCCCGGCCTGGCCTATCGCCAGCACGACGGAGGGCTGCAGCGCGTCAATGGCCGCGTTCAGCACCGATAACGACTCGCCAAACACGCAGGGCAACTGCCGCGCTACCACGCGACAGTCATCAATAATCGCGCCATCAAGCTGTTTCACCACTTCCCACGACGGGTTAACGCTCTCGCCGCCAAAAGGCTCAAAACCGGTGATTAAAACTGTTCGCATCATTTCTCCTTACAGGAACATCAGGAAGTAGAGCAGGAATACGTTGGCGATCAGCAGCAGCACCCCGGTAGGCACCTGCGCTTTGATGACCGCATTTTTATCGGGCAGCTCCAGCAGCGCGGCGGGCACGATGTTGAAGTTAGCCGCCATCGGCGTCATCAGCGTGCCACAGTAGCCGGAGAACATACCAATCGCCGCCATCACCGCCGGGTTGCCGCCGTGTTGCAGGACCAGGATCGGGATGCCGATCCCTGCGGTGACAATCGGGAAGGCAGCGAAGGCGTTGCCCATCACCATCGTCAGCAGCGCCATGCCCACGGCATAAACCGCCACCGCGATAAACCGGCTGTCCACCGCCAGATACGTCTGGGTTAGGTAAGAAATCCCCTCCCCGACGCCGGCGGCGGTAAACAGCAGGCCAAGGGTGGCGAGGATTTGCGGCAGAATAAAGGCCCAGCCGATGGAGTCGAGCAGACGGCGCGCCTCCTGCAGAGGCTGATGCACTTTCTCATGGGTCATTTTGACCGCCATCCCCAGGCCAATGAGCGAGCCGACGGTCATCGAGAACAGCGTGACCAGCGTCGAGTGGTTGCCCGGCCCGAACAGCGTCTCCTGCAGGCCCGGGATGTGGTTAAACATCAGCACGCCCACCACTGTCACCACCGGAATGGCCAGCGCCGGTAAGAAGAGGCGATTGCCCAGTCGCTTCGCGCTGCCCTCGCGCTCTTCTGCCGTGCGCTGGTGATAGCTGCCGAGACGCACGCCGCCAAAACCGGCGATCAGCGCCAGGACGACCACCGCCAGACCCACGGCGATATGGACGGTGCGCTTGTCGCCCACCAGATCGTAGGTCCAGTTGCCGAGCAGGAACAGCAGGCCGTAAATGCCCCAGAACAGACCGGTGGTGAGGCGTCGAGGGTTGTCTTTATCGCGAAACGACATCAGCGCCACGATCAGCAGGATCAGGCCTGCCAGCCAGTAGAGATAGCTTTGCTGGAAATTCATTTCACCTCTCCCTGCACTTTCGCCAGTTCGCGCTCCAGATGCTTATCCAGGCGGTACAGTCGGGTGGCGTGGATCGCAAAGGCGCAGAGCGCGGTCGGGATCCCCCACAGGGCAATATGCAGCGGCTCGGTCTGGATGCCGCCGGATTCCAGCATGAAATTATGCATAAAGATGATGGCGCCAAAGGCAACGAAGATGTCTTCGCCAAAGAACAGCCCGACGTTGTCGGTGGCCGCCGACATGGCCCGCAGGCGATAACGCACCGCCCCCGGCAGCTCGCCATATTTCTTCTCTGCGGCCCCTTCTGCCATCGGTGCCAGCAGCGGGCGCACCATCTGCGGATGCCCGCCGAGGCTGGTCAGCCCCATCGCTGCCGAAGCTTCACGGACAAACAGGTAGACGATCAGCAGACGACCGGCGGTGGCGCTGTGGATCTTCGCGATCCACGCCTGGGCCCGCTCTTTCAGCCCGTGGCGCTCCAGCAGACCGATAACCGCCAGCGGGATCAGCAGGATATAGGGCAGGTTGCGGGTGTTCAGGAACCCTTCACCCAGTTTTTCCAGAATGGTGGCGACCGGCATATGCGCCGCCAGGCCGGTGACGATCCCGGCGACAATGACCACCAGCACCGGGTTAAAGCGTAAAAGAAACCCGACCACAATCACCGCGATACCGATGAGTGGCCACAGGGACAGCGTCTCTGCCATGTTCTCTTTCCTGTTGTTGTGTTTGCAAATGTGCGTTATGCACTGATTTTTATATTATTTGCTTCAAATTCCTGACGCAGGCGACGGGCAAAGGCCAGGGCGTGTTCACCGTCACCGTGAATGCAGACCGTCTGTGCGTGTACGGTTGCCCATTCACCGGTAATACTTTTCACCCGGCCGCGCTGGATCATCTCCAGGGTTTGCGCCAGGGACTGCTCTTCATCGGCAATCAATGCCCCGGCCTGAGTCCGCGGCACCAGGCTACCATCCGGCTGATACCCGCGATCGGCAAACACCTCTTCCCGGGTGATCAGGCCATAGCGCGTTCCGGCGCGGATCAGCTCGCTCCCGGCCAGCCCAACCAGGATCAGATCCGGGTCGACGGTCGCCACAGCGCGGGCGATCGCATCGGCAAGATTGCGATCCTTCGCCGCCTGGTTATAGAGCATGCCGTGGGGTTTCACGTGACGCAGCTGCCCGCCTTCGGCGCGAACGATCGCCGCCAGGGCCCCAATCTGATACAGCATTTGCGCATACACCGTCTCCGGCGGCAGGGTCATTGCCGTGCGGCCGAAGTTCTCCCGATCCGGGAAGCTGGGGTGCGCCCCGATGGCCACCCCGTTTTTCAGCGCCTCGCGCACGCAGGCCAGCATGGTTTCGGCATCACCGGCATGAAACCCGCAGGCGATGTTGGCTGACGACACCAGCTGTAGCAGCGCGGCATCGCTGCCGCACCCTTCACCCAAATCTGCATTTAAATCAACCGCGATCATGCAACCTCCACGCCAGCTGTTCGATGTATTGCTTCTGGATGCGTCGTGCTTCCAGAGCCTCTTCCAGGGTACAGGGGACAAAGTGGATCGGCTGTCCGAGCGGCGCCTGGGCCAGGTGGTACATATCGGCTTCGATGATGCAGGCGATCCGCGGATAGCCCCCGGTGGTCTGGGCATCGTTCATCAGAATAATAGGCTGCCCGTTATGCGGCACCTGAATGACGCCCGGCAGCAGGCCGTGGGAGAGCAGTTCGCGCTCGGTGGTACGCTGCAGTTTTTGCCCCTGCAGACGATAGCCCATGCGGTTACTTTGCGGGCTGAGCTGCCAGGGCAGACGCCAGAGCGCATCCTGCGAAGCCTGATCAAACTCATGGTATTCCGGCCCTGGCAGGGCGCGCACGCGGTTATCCCATAGCAGCTGTTTCACGCCCTGCGCTTCGCGGAATTCGCGTCCACCGGCACGGATCTTCAGGCGATCGCCATCTTTCAGCAGACGCCCTTCGTGTCCGCCCAGGCCCACTTTCAGATCGGTACTCAGGGAGTCCATGACCGACGGCACCTCAATGCCGCCCGCGATCGCCAGATAGCTACGCATGCCGCGACGGGGACGATTAAGGGTGAGCTGCTGCCCGGCTTTTACCGGCAGACGCCAGCCGGTCCAGACCGCCGCGCCGTCAAGCCGGGCGTCACAGCCTGCTCCGGTCAGGGCAAACCAGCCGTCTTGTTCAAACTCAAAAATGCATTGCCCGAGAGTGATCTCCAGCGCGGCATCGTCCGGGTCATTGCCCACCAGCAGATTACCAATCTGCAATGCCGGTTTATCCAGCGCACCG
Organism: Enterobacter sp. MF024; assembly: GCF_005843915.1. Taxonomy (NCBI): domain Bacteria; kingdom Pseudomonadati; phylum Pseudomonadota; class Gammaproteobacteria; order Enterobacterales; family Enterobacteriaceae; genus Enterobacter; species Enterobacter sp. MF024. The sequence continues at coordinate 353,618 of NZ_VCBB01000003.1, forward strand.
CAGTAGCTGATCCCCGACTGGCGAAAACCGATGCGTCCGCCGTCCTGCACCGAGGTATAGAGCCCGGCACGAACTATTTTTAGCATACCCCCTCCTTCTGCGGGATAAACCGCACGGTATCGCCAGGGCGCAGCAGCACCGGCTCGTCACGACTGGGATCGAACAGCGGCAGAGAGGTGTGTCCTATCAGCTGCCAGCCGCCGGGTGTGGCTAAGGGGTAAATCCCGGTTTGCGCCCCGCCAATCCCCACTGAACCCGCCGGCACCTGCAACCGGGGTTCGGCGCGACGTGGGGTAGCCAACTGCTCGGGCAGCCCGCCCAGATAAGGGAACCCCGGCTGAAAACCTAAGAACCAGACTACATAATCAACGGATGAATGGAGCTCCACGACCTGTTTCTCCGAAAGCCCGGCATGCCGGGCCACTTCGCCAAGGTCAGGGCCCGCGGCGGTGCCGTACACAACGGGGATTTCGATGGCGCGGGAATCCGGCTCCAGCGCCTCGCTCTCTTCCCACCAGCGCTGCAGACGCTCAATCGCATCCAGCGCCACCGAGTGGGGATTGCGCAGCACCACGGTAATGTTATTCATCCCCGGAATGGCTTCCACCACTTCAGGGAGTTCACCCAGCCGCTGGGTCAAGCGCCAGATGCGTTTTTGCGTCGCCAGGGTCACTGGCGGTTCCAGCTCCAGTACCACGGCGGTTTCGCCTAGCAGATAACAACGTGCTCGCTGCACTTATATACCTCTCATCAGGCTGGATTAGGGATATCCACAAAGGTGACATCCAGGTCGGTATTTTCTGTCAGCCATTCGCTGAGGGCGCGAATACCGCCGCGTTCCGTGGCGTGGTGGCCTGCTGCATAAAAATGGAGCCCCTGCTCACGGGCGGAGTGAATGGTTTGCTCGGACACTTCGCCGGTGATGAAAGCATCGACGCCAAAACGCGCCGCGCTGTCAATAAAGCCCTGCCCGCCGCCGGTACACCAGGCGACGCGCTGTACGGTATCGGGCCCGGTGTCGCCGCTCCACAGCGGACGACGCCCCAGCCGGGCCTCGATCCACGACGCCAGCTCCAGACCCGGTACCGGCATGGAGAGTTCACCCCAGGGCACCAGCGGCTCGATTTCACCCATGATGGTAATGCCGAGCAGCGCCGCCAGCTGGGCGTTGTTCCCCAATTCCGGGTGGGCGTCCAGCGGCAGATGCCAGCCATAGAGGTTGATGTCGTTTTCCAGCAGGGTCTTCAGGCGATTGCGCTTCATGCCGCGGATAACCGGCGATTCACCTTTCCAGAAATAGCCGTGGTGAACAATCACCGCATCGGCATTCTGACGCACCGCTTCATCGATCAGCGCCTGGCTTGCCGTTACGCCGGTGACAATTTTCTGCACCTGCTCACGCCCTTCCACCTGCAGGCCGTTCGGCGCGTAGTCGCTGAAGCTGGTGCTGTTGAGTTTGTCGTTAATCAGGCGTTCCAGTTCACTGTTTTTCATTATTACTCCCTTATGCTTTACGGGCGGCTTCATACGCGGCCAGCGTGGCAACGCGCGCCTGTTTATGGTCGACAACCGGGCGCGGATAATCGAGGGTGACGCCCTGCTTGTCCGCCCAGGTCCAGGGATCGTGGATGGCCTTGTCCGGTACGGTAGCCAGTTCCGGCAGCCAGCGGCGGATAAACACGCCGTCGGCATCAAACTTCTGCCCCTGGGTTGTCGGGTTAAAAATACGAAAATAGGGGGCCGCATCGGTTCCGGTCGACGCCGCCCACTGCCAGCCGCCGTTGTTGGCGGCCAGGTCGCCATCGATCAGCTGCGAAATAAAGTACCGTTCCCCGGCGCGCCAGTCGATAAGCAGATCTTTGACCAGAAAGCTGGCGGTGATCATGCGCAGGCGGTTGTGCATCCAGCCGGTTTCATTCAGCTGGCGCATGGCGGCATCGACAATGGGATAGCCGGTCTGTCCATATTGCCACGCCTTCAGCTGGGCGTCCTCAGACTGCCATTTGACGTTATCCGTCCAGCGGATGAATGGCCGATATTTACATAAATCAGGGTGATACGTCATCAGGTGACGGTAAAACTCTCGCCAGATGAGCTCGTTAAGCCATACGGAACCCGGTCCACCCTCCAGCGCCTGGGGTTGTTCTGCCAGCAATCGGTGCAGGCACTGACGGGGAGAAAGTACCCCCAGCGCCAGACAGGCTGAGAGACGGCTGGTGCCTTCGATGGCCGGGAAATCACGCTGCGCCTCATACTCCCCTGCCCCTTGCTGGCAGAACTGACGCAGGCGGGCAATCGCCTCTTTCTCGCTCGCCGGGAAGAGGTCAGTATCGAAGGGCTGTTTTGGATAGTCGAAATCCAGCTCTGCCGGAGTAACCTTTTCACCTTCACGGGCGGCAGGCGCCGCCGCACACTCGGGCAGCCCCTCTTTCAGCCGCCGTAGCCAGGCATTTTTAAACGGCGTAAAGACCTTGTACATCTCGTGATTGCCGGTCATCACGCTGCCCGGCGGCAGGATCACGCTGTCATCAAATCCCTGACAGGTGACGTCCTGCAATGCGCGCTCCAGCTGGAGGTCGCGCTGCTGCTCGTTGAGTTCGTACTGGTAGTTATAAAAAAGATGGGTGACATCATGCTTGTCGCAAAGCTGGGCCACTTTTTCACCCTGGGCAGCGAAATCAGGAACCTCCTCATACAGCAGCGGAATGCCTTTGTCGGCCAGTTGCCGTTGCAAACCCTTGAGATGGGCATGAAGAAACGCGGCCTGACGTGGGGCCATGGCGTGCTGCTGCCACTGTTGTGGCGTGGCGATAAATAGCGCCAGCACGCGGGCTTTTTTGTCGCGACAGGCGGCGGCAAGCGCCAGGTTATCGTGGATGCGCAGATCGGCGCGAAACCAGACCAGATGGGTGGCCATAACACTCCAGTATTATCGTCTGTAACATCTACAAGTCACCGAGGATACTTCCCTTTAACAAGTGTAGCCATACTGAAATAAAAAAGGCCGCCCTGATGGCGGCCTTAACGAGACTATGGACCGGCTGTGGCAGCCCTTTCAGAATTCATTTAGATAACGCAAATTTCGCCTGAGGGCGGTTAAGGTTAAGATTAACTTCTCTGGTAGTGCTTGTTTGAATCATCCCTACGGACCGCGAATCCCGAGGGATAAAAAAAACCGCCACATTGCTGTGGCGGTTTTTTTATTACTGCAATTGCTGTGTGTAGTCTTTCTTAGTAAAAGTCACAAACGGCTTTTTCAGCCTGATCCATCCACACCGGCTTATCGCTGGTTTTAGCCCAGACGCGATGCAGATAGCTGTAAAAACGGGCACGATCTTTCCAGAAAAGCATAACTGGTAACGCCAGAACACCCGCTAACACAGCGAAAGTGCGGCGAATAAAAACGATATGTGCCGGATACGCTTTGTAAAATTCCATCATTTTCTCCCCTTTCTCTGGCCGGAAACCTTCTCCGGAAAAGTAAAACTGATTAACTGATGAAAATAGTAACGCTTTGGCTGTAATTTTACTACTCATCCGACCACTCTTTTTCATCCATTTAGTGAATATTTACAATTCACGCCGTAATTGAGTTACATAAAAGTTAAATTAATACTAACCATTAGTTAAATTATGGTCTTAGCCATTTTTATACTTTTTTTACACCTCCCCGCCTGATTTTTGCGAAATCTTTGCGCCAGAAAATTTACCGTTTGCACCATATCTAATGTCACCCGGAGGTGAATTGTGAGTGCAGGTATCATTGCGGGCATCGTGCTGGTGTTTCTGTTACTGGGGTATCTGATCTATGCCCTGCTTAATGCGGAGGCATTCTGATGGCCTCTCAGGGATTTCTGCTTATTGCCAGCTTCCTGCTGGTGCTGTTGGCGCTCGCCCGACCGCTGGGGATGTGGCTGGCACGGATGATTAACGGCCTGCCGCTGCCCGGCGTGCAGGCCATTGACGCAGGTTTATTGCGCCTGCTCGGAATAGGTGCCGATGAAATGGGCTGGCGGCACTATCTGCTCGCTATCCTGCTGCTGAACGGGGTGGGCCTGGTGGTGCTTTTCGCCATGCTGATGCTTCAGGGCTGGCTGCCGCTCAATCCGCAGCAGCTTCCGGGGCTCTCCTGGCATCTGGCGCTCAATACCGCCGTCAGCTTTGTCAGCAATACCAACTGGCAGTCTTATGCCGGTGAAACCACCCTGAGCTATTTCAGCCAGATGGTGGGACTGACGGTACAGAACTTCCTCTCAGCGGCGAGCGGCATTGCGGTGATCTTCGCCCTGATCCGCGCCTTTGCTCGTCAGAATGTCACTACGCTTGGCAACGCCTGGGTCGATTTGACCCGCATCACCCTGTGGGTGCTGCTGCCGCTGTCGCTGGTCATCGCGTTGCTGTTTATCCAGCAAGGCGTATTGCAGAACCTGTTGGCGTATCAGCCGTTTACCTCGCTGGAAGGGGCTAAACAACTGCTGCCGATGGGGCCGGTGGCCTCCCAGGAAGCGATCAAAATGCTGGGTACCAACGGGGGTGGATTCTTTAATGCCAACTCCGCCCATCCGTTTGAGAACCCGACCGCCCTGACCAACGCCGTGCAGATGCTGGCGATCTTCCTGATCCCCACCGCGCTCTGTTTTGCTTTTGGCGAGGCGGTGAGCGATCGCCGCCAGGGACACGCGATCCTCTGGACCATGTCCGCCATCTTTGTGGTCTGCGCGGCGCTGGTGATGTGGGCGGAATGGCAGGGCAACAGCCACTTCATGCTGCTGGGGGCCGACAGCAACAGCAATATGGAAGGGAAAGAGAGCCGCTTTGGCATTCTTGCCAGCAGCCTGTATGCGGTGATCACCACCGCTGCCTCCTGCGGCGCGGTCAACGCTATGCATGACTCCTTCACCGCCCTGGGCGGGATGATCCCGCTGTGGCTGATGCAGATTGGCGAAGTGGTGTTTGGCGGCGTCGGATCGGGCCTGTACGGCATGCTGCTGTTCGTGCTGCTGGCGGTGTTTATCGCCGGGCTGATGATTGGCCGCACCCCGGAATATCTGGGCAAGAAAATCGACGTGCGCGAGATGAAGCTGACAGCTCTGGCGATCCTCGTCACCCCGGCGCTGGTGCTGCTCGGTACCGCGCTGGCGCTGATGACCGACGCCGGACGCAGCGGCATCTTCAACCCCGGGATCCACGGCTTCAGCGAGGTGCTGTACGCGGTTTCGTCCGCGGCAAACAACAACGGCAGCGCCTTTGCGGGCCTCAGCGCCAACTCGCCGTTCTGGAACTGCCTGCTGGCGTTCTGCATGTTGATCGGCCGCTTTGGGGTGATTGTGCCGGTAATGGCCATCGCCGGATCGCTGGTCAACAAGACCCGCCAGCCCGCCTCGGGCGGCACGTTGCCCACACACGGCGCGCTGTTTGTCGGCCTGCTGATCGGCACCGTCCTGCTGGTAGGCGCCCTTACCTTTATTCCCGCCCTCGCATTAGGCCCGGTTGCGGAACATCTCTCTTTACGCTGATTTAACGGAGTAATCGTCATGAGTCGTAAGCAACTGGCCCTGCTCGAACCTTCTCTGGTTCGCCAGGCGCTGATGGATGCGATAAAAAAATTAGATCCGCGCGTGCAGTGGCGCAACCCGGTGATGTTTATCGTCTGGCTGGGAAGCCTGCTGACCACCCTGCTTGCCATAGCCATGGCGGCCGGGTTACTGGCCGGGAGCGCCACCTTTACCGCGGCGATCAGCCTGTGGCTGTGGTTCACCGTGCTGTTTGCCAACGTGGCTGAAGCGCTGGCAGAAGGACGCAGCAAGGCCCAGGCCAACAGCCTGAAAGGGGTCCAGAAGACGGCGTTCGCCCGCAAGCTACGCGAAGCGAAATACGGTGCCGCCACCGACAGGGTGCCGGCGGATGCGCTGCGCAAAGGCGATATCGTGCTGGTCGAAGCCGGAGACATTATTCCCTGCGACGGGGAGGTCATCGAAGGGGGGGCCTCGGTGGATGAGAGCGCCATTACCGGGGAGTCTGCGCCGGTCATTCGTGAGTCCGGCGGCGATTTCGCCTCGGTCACCGGCGGGACGCGTATTCTCTCCGACTGGCTGGTGATCCAGTGCAGCGTCAACCCGGGAGAAACCTTCCTCGACCGGATGATCGCCATGGTGGAAGGCGCCCAGCGGCGCAAAACCCCAAATGAAATCGCCCTGACCATTCTGCTGGTGGCGCTAACCATCGTCTTCCTGCTGGCGACGGCGACCCTGTGGCCCTTCTCGTCGTATGGCGGGACGGCGGTGAGCGTCACGGTGCTGGTTGCCCTGCTGGTCTGCCTGATCCCCACCACTATCGGCGGCCTGCTGTCGGCCATCGGCGTGGCGGGCATGAGCCGGATGCTGGCGGCTAACGTGATCGCCACCAGCGGACGGGCCGTCGAGGCGGCAGGCGACGTCGACGTGCTGCTACTGGATAAAACCGGCACCATCACCCTGGGCAACCGCCAGGCCTCCGAGTTTCTTCCCGCCCCGGGCGTGGATGAAAAAACGCTGGCCGACGCCGCACAGCTGGCCTCGCTGGCGGACGAAACGCCGGAAGGCCGCAGCATCGTGGTTCTCGCCAAACAGCGCTTCAATCTGCGCCAGCGCGACGTGCAGAGCCTGCATGCCACCTTTGTCCCCTTTACGGCGCAGACCCGGATGAGCGGGATTAACATTCAGGATCGCCTGATCCGCAAGGGCTCGGTGGACGCCATTCGCCGTCATATCGCGGCCAACAACGGCCACTTCCCGCCGCAGGTCGATACCCTGGTGGAGAACGTCGCCCGTCAGGGGGCCACACCGCTGGTGGTGGCGGAAGGCGCTACCGTGCTGGGGGTGATCGCCCTGAAGGACATCGTCAAAGGCGGCATCAAGGAGCGCTTTGCCCAGTTGCGTAAGATGGGTATTAAAACGGTGATGATCACCGGGGATAACCGCCTGACCGCCGCCGCTATTGCTGCCGAGGCCGGGGTGGATGATTTTCTGTCTGAAGCGACACCGGAAGCTAAGCTGGCGTTGATCCGCCAGTACCAGGGAGAAGGACGCCTGGTGGCGATGACCGGTGACGGCACCAACGACGCCCCGGCTCTGGCCCAGGCGGACGTGGCGGTGGCGATGAACTCCGGTACCCAGGCGGCAAAAGAGGCCGGGAATATGGTCGACCTCGACTCCAACCCCACCAAGCTGATCGAGGTGGTGCATATCGGCAAACAGATGCTGATGACCCGGGGGTCGCTCACCACCTTCAGTATCGCCAACGACGTGGCGAAATATTTCGCCATCATCCCGGCGGCGTTCGCGGCGACCTATCCGCAGCTGAATGCCCTGAACGTCATGCACCTCCACTCCCCCGCCTCGGCAATTCTGAGCGCGGTGATCTTCAACGCGCTGATCATTATCTTCCTGATCCCGCTGGCGCTGAAAGGCGTGAGCTACAAACCGCTCACCGCCGCCGCCATGCTGCGCCGCAATCTGTGGATCTACGGTCTGGGCGGGCTGGTGGTGCCCTTTATCGGCATTAAAGCCATCGACGTCGTGCTGACTCTGTTTGGGCTGGTTTAAGAGGAAAATCAAATGGCTATGTTACGCCCCGCTATACTGTTGTTTATTCTGCTGGCCCTGATCACCGGCGGGCTCTATCCGCTGGTGACCACCGCGCTGGGTCAGTGGTGGTTTCACGACCAGGCCAACGGATCGCTTATCCGCCAGCAGGGGGAGATCCGCGGTTCCCGATTGATTGGACAGAACTTTACCGCGGCGGGTTACTTTCACGGGCGTCCTTCCGCTACGGCAGAGAGCCCGTATAATCCTATGGCCTCGGGCGGCAGCAACCTGGCGGGCAGCAACCCCGCGCTGGATAACGCCGTTCGCACGCGGGTAGCGCAATTGCGCGCCGCCAACCCGCAGGCCAGCCCGGCGGTGCCGGTTGAACTGGTGACCGCCTCCGGTAGCGGGCTGGACTACAGCCTAACCCCGCAGGCCGTTGCCTGGCAGATCCCGCGCGTCGCGCAGGCGCGTCAGATCAGCAGCGAACAGCTCAGTCAGCTGGTTGCCGCGCATACGCAAAAGCCGTTGTTCAGCGCCATGGGCAATCCGGTGGTGAATATCGTTGAATTAAATCTGGCGCTGGACGCGCTAAGGAAAGAGTAAATGATCGACGAGCCTCAGCGCCCGGACCCGGACAAACTGCTGGAGCAGGCCGCCACGCCCCATCGCGGCAAGCTGAAAATCTTCTTCGGCGCCTGCGCGGGCGTCGGGAAGACCTTCGCCATGCTGAGCGAAGCCCAGCGTCTGCGCGCCCAGGGGCTCGATATTCTGATCGGCGTGGCGGAAACTCACGGACGTCAGGAGACCGCCGCCCTGCTGGCCGGGCTGACCACCCAGCCGCCCCGGCGCATCCATCATCGTGGGCGTCTGGTGACGGAATTCGATCTCGATGCCGCCCTCGCCCGCCGCCCGGCGCTGATCCTGATGGACGAACTGGCACACAGCAACGCCCCCGGCTCGCGCCACCCTAAACGCTGGCAGGATGTCGAGGAGCTGCTGGAGGCGGGCATTGATGTTTTCACCACCGTGAACGTCCAGCACCTGGAGAGCCTCAACGACGTGGTCAGCGGCGTCACCGGCATTCAGGTGCGGGAGACCGTCCCGGACCCGTTTTTCGACGCAGCGGACGAGGTGATGCTGGTTGATCTGCCTCCGGACGATCTGCGCCAGCGCCTGCATGAGGGCAAGGTCTACATCGCCGGGCAGGCCGAGCGGGCAATTGAGCACTTCTTCCGTAAAGGTAATTTGATCGCCCTGCGCGAGCTGGCGCTGCGACGCACCGCCGACCGGGTGGACGATCAGATGCGGGCCTGGCGCGACCGTCAGGGCGAGGAGAAAGTCTGGCATACCCGGGATGCGATTTTGCTCTGCATTGGTCACGGCAGCGGTAATGAAAAGCTGGTGCGCACCGCCGCGCGTCTGGCGGCTAAATTTGGCAGCGTCTGGCACGCCGTCTACGTCGAGACGCCGCAGCTGCACCGTCTGCCGGAGAACCAGCGCCGCGCCATTCTCAGCGCCCTGCGCCTGGCCCAGGAGCTGGGCGCCGAAACCGCCACCCTGGCCGAGCAGGCGGAAGAGAAAGCCATTCTGCGCTACGCCCGGGAGCACAACCTCGGCAAGATTGTCATCGGCAGGCGCGCCCGCCGCCGCTGGTTCAGCCGCGAGAGCTTTGCCGACAGGCTGGCGCAGCGGGCTCCCGACCTCGATCTCTTGATCGTCGCCCTGGACGACAAACCGGCCCCCCTGCCCGCCAGAACCCCGGATAACCGGACGTTCAGCGACAAATGGCGGATCCAGCTGCGCGGCTGTCTGGTGGCGGTGCTGCTCTGCGCCCTGATCACCTTTGTTGCCTGCCAGTGGCTACCCGGCTTCGATGCTGCCAACCTGGTGATGATCTACCTGCTGGGGGTCGTCGTCGTGGCGCTGTTTTACGGCCGCTGGCCCTCGGTGCTGGCGACGATCATCAACGTCATCAGCTTCGATCTCTTTTTCATCGCCCCGCGCGGCACCCTGGCAGTGTCGGATGTCCAGTACGTCCTCACCTTCGCCGTGATGCTGGCGGTGGGTCTGCTTATCGGTAACCTGACGGCGGGAGTGCGCTATCAGGCGCGGATCGCCCGCTATCGCGAGCAGCGCACCCGCCATCTGTATGAGATGTCGAAAGCGCTGGCGGTAGGCCGTACGCCGCAGGATATCGTCCAGACCAGCCAGCAGTTTATTCACTCCACCTTCAACGCCCGCAGCCTGATCCTGCTCCCGGATGCGGAGGGCAAGCTGGGCCCGCTGACCCCGGCCTCAGGGATGACCCCGTGGGATGAGGCCATTGCCCGCTGGAGCTTCGATAAAGGCCAGCCTGCGGGTGCGGGCACCGACACTCTGCCGGGCGTGCCCTGGCAGATCCTGCCGTTACAGAGCCAGGGGGTGGTAGTTGTGGAGCCATCCAACCTGCGGCAGCTGATGATCCCCGAGCAGCAGCGGCTGCTGGAGACCTTTACCCTGCTGGTGGCGAGCGCCCTGGAGCGGCTGGCGCTCACCGCCAGCGAAGAGCAGGCGCGGTTAGCCAGCGAGCGTGAGAGCATTCGCAACTCGCTGCTGGCGGCACTCTCCCACGATCTGCGTACGCCGCTGACGGTGCTGTTCGGCCAGTCGGAGATCCTGACCCTCGACCTGGCGGCAGAAGGCTCCCCCCACGCCATGCAGGCCAGCGAGATCCGCCAGCACGTGCTCAACACCACCCGGCTGGTGAATAACCTGCTGGATATGGCGCGGATCCAGTCCGGCGGCTTTAATCTGAAAAAAGAGTGGCTGACGCTGGAAGAGGTAATTGGCAGCGCCTTAAAAATGCTGGAGCCGGGGCTCGGGGGGCGGCATATCGCGCTGGAGATGTCGGCCCCGCTGGCGTTGATCCACGTTGACGGGCCGCTGTTCGAGCGGGTGCTGATCAACCTGCTGGAGAACGCCGCTAAATACGCGGGCAGCAAAGCGCAAATTGGCATCCAGGCCAGCGTCACGCCCGATACGTTACAGCTGGAGGTATGGGATAGTGGTCCGGGCATTCCGGCGGGCCAGGAACAGGCTATCTTTGATAAGTTCGCCCGGGGTAATAAGGAGTCTGCCATTCCCGGCGTGGGGCTGGGGCTGGCGATTTGCCAGGCGATTGTTGAGGTACACGGCGGCACCATCACGGCCCATAACCGCCCCGAAGGCGGGGCGGTATTTTGTGTTACACTGCCGCTCGATACGCCACCCGAACTGAATGAATTTCCAGAGGATTTGTGATTAACGTCCTGATTGTTGAAGATGAACTCGCCATCAGCCGTTTTCTGCGCGCCGCGCTGGAAGGCGAAGGGTTGCGCGTTCATGACGCCGGGACGCTACAGCGGGGCCTGATTGAAGCCGCCACCCGCAAGCCGGACCTGGTGATCCTCGACTTAGGTCTGCCGGACGGCGACGGCCTCGATTTTATCCGCGAAGTGCGCCAGTGGAGCCAGATGCCGATCATCGTGCTCTCCGCGCGTCTGGAAGAGACCGACAAAATTGCCGCCCTCGATGCCGGTGCCGACGACTATCTCAGCAAGCCGTTTGGCATTGGCGAACTTCAGGCGCGACTGCGCGTTGCCCTGCGCCGCCACGCAACCACCGCCCCCGTCGACCCGGTGTATACCTTTTCCGATATCCGCGTAGATCTGGCGGCACGGCGTATTCAGCAGGGGAACGCGGAAATCCACCTGACGCCCATCGAATTTCGCCTGCTGGCGGTTCTGCTCAACAATCACGGCAAAGTCCTTACCCAACGTCAGCTGTTAAGCCAGGTCTGGGGACCGAATGCGGTGGAGCATAGTCACTACCTGCGCATATATATGGGGCATCTTCGTCAGAAACTCGAAGTGGATCCCGCGCGCCCCCGCCATTTATTAACTGAAACCGGTATCGGTTATCGGTTTATGCTTTGAATAACCATTCATTTTAATTTGACTTAAAAATAATTACCCTGCCTGTTGATATTTAAATAACAGCCAAAGGTTTATTTATTCTTATTTCATGTCATTCAAAACATTAAAAATACAGCACATTAACATAACACCTACAAAACAGCATTTTGATCTGCCATCAAGGTAAAATGCGGATAATTATTTTTTAAACGATCGCTTAATGTTGATCGTCTTCACGGTTTACCTCTCCTTTCCGGATAAAATGACCCCGCTTTCAATTACTGAAAGGAAAAATGGAAATGGAAAATAACAATCGTTTTATGCCCCATATAAGACGGGTCACTCATATAATGAAGTTTGCCCACCGCAACTGCTTCGACTTTCATCTCTTCAACGCCCGGTAGTCCTTCGACTTCTGGCGCACCTGCTTACAGCTACTCCTGAAAAGTTCGTCTTTACAGTCAGTTGACTGCGAACCCGTGCGCTTACCCATCTTGATTCAGACTCATCCGTAACCGGGCGGACTGGATTTTATTCACCAAAAAGCAATGCACTGATTTTTTATCAGAGGCCCAACTTTGCTTTTTTCCGGAAAATAGCGATTTCTTTTTAATGAGAAATCGAAGGACCTCTATTACTTAAAATAAAGAGCGAAAGATGAAAACGTTAAAAATTGCCACCAGCCGTACCTGCCCGCACTGCTTTACCACCACTCGCGAGATGGTGGACGTGAACGACTCAGATTATATTGATGTCGCGGCAGTCGTACTGGCGGTGAGCGATATTTACAATGGCACCATCGAAAAAATAGACGCTACGGGATTTGGTATTCCCGTTTTTATTTCCACGCATAAAGAGGAAATTGTTCCTGCAGAGTATTTATCGCGCATTCAGGGTGTATTTGAATGCGCTGACAACTGCAATGACTTCTACGGTCGACAACTGGAAGCGGCCGCTCAGAAGTACGAAACCCAGCTACGCCCGCCGTTCTTCCGCGCGCTGGTGGACTATGTCGCGCAGGGTAACAGCGCCTTTGACTGCCCGGGGCATCAGGGCGGGCAGTTTTTCCGCCGTCACCCTGCGGGAAATCAGTTTGTTGATTTCTTTGGCGAGACGCTGTTCCGCTCCGATCTGTGCAATGCCGACGTGGCGATGGGCGATCTGCTGATCCACGAAGGTGCGCCGTGCATCGCCCAGCAGCATGCGGCGAAAGTCTTCAATGCGGATAAAACCTACTTCGTGCTGAACGGCACTTCTTCATCCAACAAGGTGGTACTGAACGCCCTGCTCACCCCCGGCGATCTGGTGCTGTTCGATCGTAATAACCATAAATCCAACCATCACGGCGCGCTGCTGCAGGCGGGCGCAACACCGGTGTATCTGGAAACCGCACGTAACCCGTACGGCTTTATCGGCGGTATTGACGCCCACTGCTTTGACGAGCGCTATCTGCGGGAACGGGTGTCAGAAGTTGCGCCCGGTCGCACCCGCGATCGGCGCCCGTTCCGCCTGGCGGTGATCCAACTGGGTACCTACGATGGCACCATCTATAACGCCCGTCAGGTGGTGGATAAGATCGGTCACCTGTGCGATTACATCCTGTTTGACTCCGCCTGGGTGGGCTACGAGCAGTTCATCCCGATGATGGCCGACTGCTCACCACTGCTGCTGGAGCTGAACGAGAACGACCCGGGAATTCTGGTCACCCAGTCGGTGCATAAACAGCAGGCAGGCTTCTCGCAGACGTCGCAGATCCACAAAAAAGACCGGCACATCAAAGGCCAGCAGCGCTATGTTCCGCATAAACGCCTGAATAACGCTTTTATGATGCACGCCTCCACCAGCCCGTTCTATCCGCTGTTTGCCGCCCTGGATATCAACGCCCGCATGCATGAGGGCCAGAGCGGCCGCAACATGTGGATGGATTGCGTGGTAAACGGTATCGAAGCGCGCAAGCTGATCCTACAAAACTGTCAGTTTATCCGCCCGTTTGTGCCGGAAACGGTGGATGGACGTCCATGGGAAAGCGCCAGCACCGCCGACATTGCCACCAACCTGCGCTTCTTCCACTTCGTTCCAGGTGAAAACTGGCACGCCTTTGAAGGCTATGCCGAGCACCAGTACTTTATTGACCCGTGCAAGCTGCTGCTGACCACGCCCGGCATCAACGCCCGCACCGGCGAGTACGAGGAGTTTGGGGTGCCGGCCACCATTCTGGCTAACTTCCTGCGTGAAAACGGCATCGTTCCGGAAAAATGCGATCTCAACTCGATCCTGTTCCTGCTCACGCCAGCCGAGGACATGGGCAAACTACAGCAGCTGGTCGCCCAGCTGGTGCGCTTCGAGAAGCTGCTCCAGACCGATGCCCCGCTGAAGGAGGTGCTGCCGTCGATCTGTAAGCAGTATCCGGAGCGCTACGCCGGTTATACCCTGCGCCAGATTTGCCTGGAGATGCACGAGCTTTACGCCCGTCATAACGTGAAACAACTGCAAAAAGAGATGTTCCGTAAATCGCATTTCCCGCGGGTGATGATGAACCCGCAGGAGGCGAACTTTGCCTACCTGCGCGGCGAGGTCGAGCTGGTCTCTCTGCGTGATGCGGAGGGTCGGATTGCCGCCGAAGGTGCGCTTCCTTATCCGCCGGGCGTGCTGTGCGTCGTCCCGGGCGAAATCTGGGGCGGTTCGGTGCTGCGCTACTTCACAGCGCTTGAAGAGGGGATCAACCTGCTACCGGGCTTTGCGCCGGAGCTGCAGGGCGTGTACGTCGAAGAGTGTGACGGACGCAAGCAGGTTCGCTGCTATGTCATCAAACAACCTGCCGCTCAGCCTGCGCTGCTGAAAGGAGAGACATTATGAGTAAGTCCAACAAAATGGGCGTGGTGCAGCTCACTATTCTCACCATGGTCAACATGATGGGATCGGGCATTATCATGCTGCCAACCAAACTCGCGGAAGTGGGTACCATCTCGATTATCTCCTGGCTGGTGACGGCGGTAGGCTCGATGGCGCTGGCGTGGGCCTTCGCCAAGTGCGGGATGTTCAGCCGCAAATCAGGCGGGATGGGCGGTTATGCCGAGTATGCCTTCGGCAAGTCGGGCAACTTTATGGCCAACTATACCTACGGTGTGTCGCTGCTGATCGCTAACGTCGCGATTGCGATTTCGGCGGTGGGCTATGGCACAGAGCTGTTCGGTGCCACGCTCAGCCCGGTGCAGATCGGCATCGCCACTATCTGCGTGCTGTGGCTGTGCACCGTCGCCAACTTTGGCGGGGCACGCATTACCGGACAGCTCAGCAGCATCACCGTCTGGGGGGTCATTATCCCGGTGGTGGGACTGTGCATTATCGGCTGGTTCTGGTTCAGTCCGACGCTGTACGCCAACTCCTGGAACCCACACCATGTACCGTTCTTTACCGCAGTGGGCTCGTCCATCGCGATGACGCTTTGGGCCTTACTGGGGCTGGAGTCGGCGTGTGCTAACGCCGAAGTGGTGGAGAACCCGGAAAAGAACGTACCGATTGCGGTGCTGGGCGGCACCCTGGGCGCGGCGGTGATCTATATCGTCTCCACCAACGTGATCGCAGGGATTGTGCCTAACATGGATCTGGCCAACTCCACCGCCCCGTTCGGTTTAGCCTTCGCCCAGATGTTCACCCCGGAAGTGGGGAAAGTGATCATGGGCCTGATGGTGATGTCCTGCTGCGGTTCGCTCCTCGGCTGGCAGTTCACCATCGCTCAGGTATTCAAAACCTCGGCTGATGCGGGTTACTTCCCGAAAATCTTCTCCCGCGTGACCAAAGCCGATGCACCGGTGCAGGGAATGCTGGCGATTGTGATTTTCCAGAGCGGTCTGTCGTTAATGACCATTAGCCCGTCGCTGAACAGCCAGTTCAACGTGCTGGTCAACCTGGCGGTAGTGACCAATATCATCCCGTACATTCTGTCGATGGCGGCGCTGGTGATCATTCAGAAGGTGGCAAAAGTCGACCCGGGCAAGGCAAAAATTGCCAATATCGTGGCGCTGGTGGGGGCGATTTACAGCTTCTACGCGCTCTACTCTTCCGGGCAGGAAGCGATGCTGTACGGGGCGATGGTGACCTTTATGGGCTGGACGCTCTACGGGCTGGTTTCACCGCGTTTTGAGCTGAAGAATAAAATGAGCTAAAAAACCGTAGGCCGGGCAAGCGCAGCGCCGCCCGGCACAAAAAAGCCCGGTGGCGCTAACGCTTACCGGGCCTAAGAATACCGGCAACCGGGTTGCCGTTTTTGATGATTACGCGTTCTTCAGTACTTCGCTGACAATCTCTACCGCTTCTTTCTCAATCTGCTGGCGGTGTTCCGCGCCGAGGAAGCTTTCACAGTAGATCTTGTACGCATCTTCCGTACCGGATGGACGCGCCGCGAACCAGCCGTTTTCGGTCATCACCTTCAGGCCGCCAATCGACGCGCCGTTACCCGGTGCTGCGGTCAGACGCGCGGTGATCGGGTCACCCGCCAGGGTACTGGCGCTGACCATCTCTGGTGACAGCTTAGACAGCGCCGCTTTCTGGGCGGAGGTGGCAGAGGCCTGCAGACGGTTGTAGCTCGGGGCACCGAAACGGGCTGCGAGCTCGTCGTAGTGCTCCTGCGGGTTCTTACCGGTAACGGCGGTGATCTCCGCTGCCAGCAGGCACATGATGATGCCGTCTTTGTCAGTGGACCACGGCGTGCCGTTGAAGCGCAGGAAGGATGCGCCCGCGCTCTCTTCGCCGCCAAAGCCGAAGCTGCCGTCGAACAGGCCGTCAACGAACCATTTGAAGCCAACCGGCACTTCCACCAGCTTACGGCCCAGGTCGTTAACCACGCGGTCGATCATTGCGGAGGAGACCAGGGTCTTGCCTACGGCAACCTCTGCGCCCCACTGTGGACGATGCTGGAACAGATAGTTGATCGCCACGGCCAGATAGTGGTTTGGATTCATCAGGCCCGCAGGGGTGACGATACCGTGACGATCGTAGTCCGGGTCGTTAGCAAACGCGAGGTCGAACTTGTCGCGCAGCGCCAGCAGACCGGCCATTGCGCACTCGGAGGAGCAGTCCATACGGATTGCGCCGTCTTTATCCAGGTGCATAAAGCGGAAGGTCTGATCGACATGATCGTTAACGATGGTCAGATCCAGCTTGTAGTGCTCCGCAATACGTTTCCAGTATTCGATACCGGAACCGCCGAGCGGGTCGACGCCAAGTTTGAGACCGGCTTTCTGGATCGCCGCCATATCGACGATATCCGCCAGCCCTTCAACGAACGGCTGCACCAGATCCTGCTCTTTCACATGGCCGGAGGCCATCGCTTCGTCCAGGGAGATACGCTTCACGCCTTTCAGGCCGTCGGCCAGCAGGGCATTGGCACGATCTTCCACCACTTTGGTGACGTTGGTGTCAGCCGGGCCGCCATTGGGTGGGTTGTATTTGATACCGCCATCTTCCGGCGGGTTGTGGGACGGCGTAATCACAATGCCGTCAGCCTGCGCCCCACCCTTCTGGTTATGCACCAGAATGGCATTAGAGACGGCAGGGGTCGGCGTATAGCCGTTGTTTTCCTGAATCACGACGTCCACGCCGTTAGCGGCCAGCACTTCCAGCACGGAAATAAAAGCAGGCTCTGACAGGGCGTGCGTATCTTTACCCACGTAGCACGGACCGGTGACGCCATTTTTAGCGCGCTCTTCCGCAATGGCCTGAGCAATGGCCAGAATATGCGGCTCGTTAAAGCTGTGGCGAACCGCACTGCCGCGGTGGCCGGATGTACCAAACTTAACTGCGTGTTCTGCGTTACCCACTTCCGGCTTCAGCACGTAGTACTGCGCGGTAAGCTGGGCGACGTTAATCAAATCGCTCTGTTGTGCAGGTTGACCCGCACGATTGTGATTTGCCATTGCCTGGTCCTTCTGATGCAAGGGTTAGATAGTACCGCAAACCTTATCAATCAATTCCACCGGGAACTGCATCGACTGCATGATGTGTTCGATCATGCTGCGCTTACGTCCGGTATTGGTATTGGTGATCACCCAGTACGGTGTACCAGGCAGGTGCTTGGGTTTAGTTTGATTGCCATTCTGTAACAGCGTCTGCTCGTCACCCGCGAAATAGACGCGGGTACGGCCATGCAGGGATTCCGTCGCATCGGCAAACGCGTTGTTATCCAGTGAATAGAGTGTAGTCAGCACCAGCATAAAGCGGTTAACTGCTTTCTTCTGCTCAGCGTATTCGTCAGAAAGCAGCAATTCGCGCATCGCACGCACTTTGTCTTTGACAGGCGACAGCGGCTTTTCCTGCGCTACGGCAACAGGCTGGCGCGTCTCTTTGATGGCCGGAGCGGCAGGCTGAGAGGCGGCGGCAATTTTCAGCATGCGCCGTAAAATGTCGGACGCGCTCTCACCGATATGCCGCGTCTGGCTGGCAATATACTGATAAAGCTCGTCATCAACTTCGATTGTTTTCATCTTAATCCAGTGCGATATCTTATCTGAATACAAGTCGTTGGGAGTATAAGTTCAAAACCCAACAGCGGATAGCGTCAAGCCAGAATGGCGGCAAAAGTCAGAATTAACTGTTTCCTTGCAGCCGGGCGGCAGAATGGTCAACATGATACCCTAACCTGACATACGTAAAAAAAGAACTTTGCCATGAAATTGAATACCCGAGCGCAATCTGCACAATCGCCGCACAATAATTCTCCCATCGTCCTGGTTCATGGCCTGTTTGGTAGCCTGGATAACCTTGGCGTGCTGGCACGGGATCTGGTGACCGACCACGCGCTGCTGCAGGTGGATATGCGCAACCACGGTCTGTCGCCGCGCTCGCCGCAGATGACCTACGCTGACATGGCGCAGGATCTGCTGGATACGCTGGATGAACACCATATCGAAAAAGCGATCCTGATTGGCCATTCGATGGGCGGCAAAGCGGTGATGGCGCTGACGGCTCTTGCGCCAGAGCGTATCGCCGGCCTGGTGGTGATCGACGTAGCGCCGGTAGATTATGACGTGCGCCGCCACGATGAGATCTTCGCCGCCATTAATGCCGTGACGGACGCGGGCGTCAGCACCCGCCAGCAGGCTGCCGCGCTGATGCGTGAGCATCTGGACGAAGAAGGCGTGGTGCAGTTCCTGCTGAAATCCTTTGTGGACGGCGAGTGGCGCTTCAACGTGCCGGTGCTGTGGGATCAGTATGACCATATCGTCGGCTGGGAGTCGGTTCCGGCGTGGCCGCACCCGACCCTCTTTATTACCGGCGGCAACTCGCCCTATGTAACCGAAGCGTATCGTGATGCGCTGCTGGCGCAATTCCCCCTGGCGCGTGCGCATGTGATTGCCGGGGCCGGGCACTGGGTTCATGCCGAAAAACCGGACGCGGTGCTGCGCGCCATCCGTCGGTACCTCGCTGACATCAATAATTGATTAAAAAGAGAGCGACTGGTCGCCCGTGGGCCTCCAGTCGTTGGCGTGCCGTTTTCGGTGATGTATGATGGCGCGCTTATCGCCCGGGCATTAGCAGGGTGTCTTGTTTCCCCCGAAGTCTCAAAATCATGGCCAAAGAACACACGGACCGCACGACAATAGATCTGTTCGCGAATGAGCGTCGCCCGGGACGACCGAAAACCAATCCGCTTTCGCGTGATGAACAGCTGCGCATCAACAAGCGCAATCAGCTTAAACGCGATAAAAGCCGCGGGCTTAAACGCGTCGAGCTGAAACTGAATGCTGACGCCGTCGATGCGCTGAACGAGCTGGCGAATGCCCGTGAGATCAGCCGCAGTGAGCTTATTGAAGAGATGCTGATTTCACAGCTTGAGAAATGGCACGGTAAAGCGTAAGTCAGAAAACTCCCCTTCTTGTTGCTTTCATGTAGCACAGAGTGCAGTCCTGGGTGATAGCAGTTTCCGCAGGCTTCTCTGTTCTGCTATGATTGCCCTTATCCGTGGCTAAATTGCGCCACCATACCATTAAGTTTCAAGAGGTTATTTTACTCATGGCAATCATCGGCATTTTTTTCGGCAGCGACACGGGTAACACCGAAAATATCGCAAAAAACATTCAAAAACAGCTAGGTAAAGACGTTGCCGATGTGCATGACATTGCGAAAAGCAGCAAAGAAGATATCGAAGGTTACGATATCCTGCTGCTGGGCATCCCGACCTGGTACTACGGCGAAGCGCAGTGCGACTGGGACGACTTCTTCCCGTCTCTGGAAGAGATCGATTTCAACGGCAAACTGGTTGCCCTGTTCGGCTGTGGCGATCAGGAAGACTACGCGGAGTACTTCTGCGATGCGCTGGGCACTATTCGCGACATCATTGAACCGCGCGGCGCCGTCATCGTCGGCCACTGGCCAACGGCCGGTTACCACTTCGAAGCGTCCAAAGGTCTGGCCGATGATAACAACTTCGTCGGTCTCGCCATTGATGAAGACCGCCAGCCGGAACTGACCGCTGAGCGTGTAGATAAATGGGTTAAGCAGGTCCGCGAAGAGTTGCACCTCGACGATATTCTTAATGCCTGATGAAGCTGCGGCGCAATGATTAAGTTGCGCCGCATTGATAGGTATAAGCAATCAAAATAATTGCTACAAATTTTTAACTTTTGCTGTCATACCTGTACAATGATCCAGGTTCAAACGGGTCACCCTGTAACAAGTTTGTTGGCGGTACCACGTTTTTATAAGCATACTTTACTTGAGACTTGCAGTTTTCATTACGTCATGGCAGTTCTATAATGAGACGCATTATCCCAGGTGCATTTTCTGTCACTTCTTCTTTAGAAGTGAATCGTTTAGCAACAGGACAGATTCCGCATGACTGACAACAACACCGCATTAAAGAAGGCCGGACTGAAAGTCACGCTTCCACGGTTAAAAATCCTGGAAGTGCTTCAGGGTCCGGATAACCATCATGTCAGTGCGGAAGACTTATACAAACGTCTGATCGACATGGGCGAAGAGATTGGTCTGGCTACCGTTTACCGTGTACTGAACCAGTTCGACGATGCAGGCATCGTTACGCGTCATAATTTCGAAGGCGGTAAATCCGTATTCGAACTGACGCAGCAGCATCACCACGATCACCTGATTTGCCTGGACTGCGGCAAAGTGATCGAATTCAGCGACGACTCTATCGAATCCCGTCAGCGTGAAATTGCCGCACGTCATGGCATTCGTCTGACCAACCACAGTCTGTACCTGTATGGCCACTGCGCCGAAGGTGACTGCCGCGAAGATGACCACGCGCACGACGCGAAATAATTCATCCGCACACACTGAGCCAACCTGAGGGTTGGCTTTTTTTTGCCTGTAATAACGTAAAAAAGCCCGGCGGCGCTACGTTTACCGGGCCTGTGAATGTGCAGGCTCAGGTAAACGCAACGCCACCGGGCGTGGCAAACAGCTTTACTTACCGTTGTTGCTACGGATCTCCTGCCAGATCTTATCGCAGTTTTTGGTGACGTCCTGATTGTTACCCGTTTTACGCGCCATGATACAGGCCTGGTAATCGGCCACTCTCACGGTCTCCTGGGTCGCAAACTGTTCGTGCGCCTTATCCTCGCGCAGCACGTTCAGCACGCTCTGGCAGGCTTCGATTTTTTCTGGTGAACCTTCAGCAGTATTGATGCAGGCGCTGTAGGCCTCTTTAAGACGGGTGTCTTCTTTCTGGGTCTGCGGTTGTGCGCAGGCGGTCAGTCCTGATGCCAGCAGCGCGACCAGTACGATTTTTTTCAGCATAGCGGTCTCCGGTCGGCGGGGTTATCCCCCGCCGGGTTAGTCATCAGAAGATGGTGAACGGTGCGATAACCATAAACTTCACGTCACGCTCGTCCTGGAAGATGTTGCCGTAACCGCCGCCGTAGCTTGGGATGTCGGAGTGGTTGTCATACTGCGTGAAGTGCAGTTTGAACATGGTCCCTTTCGCGCGACCGTCCTGCAGGGTGTAGATCGCATCCAGGCTGTAGGCAGACTCTTTGATCTTGTTAGAGGCGATATCTTCACGCTGGCCCGCGCTGTTGATCAGCCAGTCGGCTGGTTTTGCATCCCATGCGTAGACATAAGAGGCCCCGACGCTCCAGCCTGCCAGGTTCCAGTTGCTCAGGTCGTACATCGCCCCGAAGAAGACCGCTTTTTCGTCGTTGGCGTTGAAGTCGGAGCGGTTATCCCACCACACGTCCAGACGACCGTTGGAGGATGCATAGGTTGGGGTCATACGCTGCAGGAAATAGCCCTGCTGGCCTTCCGCTTTCACGTAAGTCCCTTCCAGGCGTAAATCGACCTGACCGACTTTGTAACCCAGGGTCAGCGCCTGCAGCCATGCCGTGCCGTCGTAAATATCATTTACGGTGCCGCTGTCGGCTTTATCACGCGTGCCGTAGAACTGATAGCTGGTAGAGAGCGGGCCGCCCACGATATCGAACTTGTAGCTGGCTTTGGCAAAGTACTGATCGATGAAGCCTTCAGCCTGACCAAAAGCGGCTTCCAGAATCAGGTTATTTTTGAAGTCGTACTTCGCGCCAAAGGATTGGAGATAATCGACGCGGGTCTTTCTGTCATTCTGATAGAACTTGTCCATCTCGAGGTGCCATGGGGCTTTATACTCGTTGGTCCACATGTACGAGAAGCTCAGCGCCCCGCTGTCACCGTAGTCAAAGTTCGCCCCGGCTTCCGCGCCCTGGTAAGTACCCGGCATAAAGCTCCAGTGCGGTGCTAACAGGGTCTGGCCGGTTGGCTGCAGCCAGCCGCCGCGCGCCCACACCGGACCATATTTGAATTTTGCAGCCGCTTTGTACAGGCTGATCCCGCTCTTATCGCCGGACCAGTCTTCTTTGTAAGCTTTGTTGCTGGAGGAGAATGCAATTTCGTTCGGGTGGCCGCTGTCACCATTTTCTGCCATTTCGATGGCGGTGAAGGCCGCTAAATCAAGACCGAACATGTCGGCAGCATAGCCGGACTGGAAATCAAGGTTGGCGTTCCAGGTGGAGTGAGCCAGGTTAGTTTTGTATTTATCTGCCTCGACATCTTTACGGTCACGTTCACGCTGCCAGTAATAGACACCGCCCGTGAGGGTTGAATCATCAATAAAACCTTCGGCCTGGGCTTTCGGAGAAACCATCCAGCCTGACATTGCTGTAACACCGGCAATAGCCAGCGCAAGCGCACTACGTTTGCCACTAAACGTACGCATAATTAATCCTCTTTGACGTATTTAAAGCGCCTTAAACGGCGAAAAACAAAAAGTTAAAAGTGGAGGCAACCGGAAATACCCGCTTACATCTCCTGCCTTTAGACTATTTTTCGCGACGCGAATTATCAATGCTTTTCCGCGATCAAAAGTCAGGATTATGACAAAGCGCACATATTTGATTGCCATTTGTAACAAAGCGAATGGAGGAGAATTTTTAATTAAAATAATGTTCGGAATGAGCGATTTATTTTTAACATGCAGGATTTAAGCAGCTTATCCGGAAGCTATTACGTGGAATTTGCGCAAAGGAAGAGAAAGAGAATAGTTTTAATAAATGGAATTAATTCGCATCGCGAACATTTATATGATTAAGAGCTTGATCGTGATGCAAAAAAAAACGCCGCGGTGCGCGGCGTTTTTCAAACAATAATCAGTTATTCACCGACTTTCGCCCAGGTATCACGCAAACCGACGGTACGGTTAAATACCAGTTTGTCCGCGGTGGCGTAGCGGCTGTCGAGGCAGAAGTAGCCTTCACGCTCAAACTGGTACGCATTACCGGCAACGGCCTCTTTCAGGGATGGCTCAGCAAAGCCCTGTTTGATCACCAGCGAATCCTGGTTAATCACTTCCAGGAAGTCTTCTGCCGCACCCGGGTTTGGCACGCTGAACAGACGATCGTACAGACGGATTTCAACCGGCAGCGCATGTGCTGCGCTCACCCAGTGGATCACGCCCTTCACCTTGCGACCATCAGCCGGATCCTTGCTCAGGGTCTCGGCATCGTAGGTGCAGAAGATAGTAGTGATATTGCCTTCTGCGTCTTTTTCAACACGCTCGGCTTTAATCACGTAGGCATTACGCAGGCGCACTTCTTTGCCCATCACCAGACGCTTGTACTGCTTGTTCGCTTCTTCGCGGAAGTCGGCACGATCGATCCAGATCTCGGCGCTGAACGGCACGTCACGGCTGCCCATCTCCGGCTTGCTCGGATGGTTAGGCATGGCCACCAGCTCGCTTTCGCCCTGCGGGTAGTTTTCGATAACCAGTTTCACCGGATCGATAACGGCCATTGCGCGCGGCGCGTTTTCGTTCAGATCTTCACGGATACAGGATTCCAGCGACGCCATCTCGATAGTATTGTCCTGCTTGGTCACGCCGATGCGTTTGCAGAACTCACGGATTGAGGCAGCGGTATAGCCACGACGACGCAGACCGGAGATGGTCGGCATACGCGGGTCATCCCAGCCTTCAACGTGCTTGTCGGTGACCAGCAGGTTCAGCTTACGCTTGGACATCACGGTGTATTCCAGATTCAGACGAGAGAACTCGTACTGACGCGGATGTACCGGGATGGAGATGTTATCCAGCACCCAGTCGTAGAGACGACGGTTGTCCTGGAACTCCAGCGTACATAAGGAGTGAGTAATGCCTTCGAGCGCATCGCTGATGCAGTGTGTGAAGTCGTACATCGGGTAGATGCACCACTTGCTGCCGGTCTGATGGTGATCGGCAAACTTAATGCGGTACAGCACCGGATCGCGCATAACGATAAACGGCGACGCCATATCGATTTTGGCACGCAGGCAGGCTTTACCCTCTTCGAAGCCACCGGCACGCATTTTTTCAAACAGCGCCAGGTTCTCTTCCACGCTGCGATCGCGGTACGGGCTGTTTTTGCCCGGCGCGGTCAGGGAGCCACGGTATTCGCGGATTTCGTCAGCGGAAAGTTCGTCAACGTAGGCCAGCCCCTTGTTGATCAGCTCTACGGCGTAGGCATACAGCTGGTCAAAATAGTCAGAGGAGTAGCAGATGTCGCCAGACCAGTTGAAGCCCAACCATTGCACGTCGTTCTTAATGGACTCTACGTATTCGATATCTTCTTTCACCGGGTTGGTGTCATCGAAACGCAGGTTGCATTGACCCTGGTAGTCCTGCGCGATGCCGAAGTTCAGGCAGATCGATTTCGCATGACCAATGTGCAGGTAGCCGTTCGGCTCCGGCGGAAAACGGGTATGAACAGTGGTGTGCTTACCAGTGGCCAGATCTTCATCAATGATCTGACGGATAAAGTTGCTCGGGCGGGCTTCAGCCTCACTCATCGTGGATTCCTCAAAGCGTAAACGACGTATAACGGCATATGATCTTATAAGCCGGCCGTAGTGACAACCTTTAGTTACGCAAAAAAAGGTCTCTGGAGAGAATTATGGGGGCGATTGCTGCAAAAAAAAGCGGCGGGGATATCCCCGCCGCTCAGGCATTAACGCTTACTCAGGAGCACTCATTTGCCTTTAATTTCATACAGAGGTGTCTGACCGGCAACCACCTGACCCTGCGCTTTGATAACCAGGCCGCTGAAGTCGTCGATATTGCTGCAGACAACCGGGCTAATCATGGAGCGCGCATTGGCGTTCAGGAAGTCGAGATCCATCTCCAGAACCGGCTGACCCGCAACCACTTCTGCACCCTCTTCGACCAGGCGTTTAAAGCCCTGGCCACCCAGCGCAACGGTATCGATACCCATGTGGACAACGATCTCCGCGCCTTTCTCTGTTTCCAGGCAGAATGCGTGGTTGGTGTTAAAGATTTTAACGATGGTACCGGCTGCCGGAGAAACCACGGTTTTATCCGTTGGTTTAACCGCTACGCCATCACCCACCGCTTTGCTGGCGAAGGCCTCATCAGGAACCTGCTCCAGGGCAACCACGTCGCCGGTCACTGGCGAAACCAGCGCTGCGATGGTGGTGGCGTTGGCAACAGCCTGTGGCTTAGCGGCAACAGGTGCGGCGGCAGGCGCCGGAGATGCGGCAGCGGCAGCGACAGGACCGGTGGTTTTCATTGCATTAGCGATCTTCTCAGCCACGAAGCCAACGATAATCTGCACGCTGGTTTTGTTCAGGCGGATAACGCCAGACGCGCCCAGACGCTTAGCCATCGCTTCGTTGACCAGAGAGGAGTCTTTCACGTTCAGACGCAGACGGGTGATGCAGGCATCGATACCGGTCAGGTTGTCTGAACCACCAACCGCAGCGATGTACTGACGCGCCAGACCAGAAACGTCTTCGGTGGTAGCAGCACTCACGTTCACGTCCTGACCATCGGCTTCGCTACCGGCAACCGCCAGCTCACGACCCGGAGTCATCAGGTTGAATTTGGTGATGGTGAAGCGGAACACCACGTAGTAGATAGCGAAGAACACGAGACCTTGTGGGATCAGCATATACCAGTGTGTTGCCAGTGGGTTACGCACCCAAAGCATCATATCCACCAGACCTGCGCTGAAACCAAAACCTGAAATCCAATGCATGCTTGCTGCGATGAACACGGAGATACCGGTCAGTACAGCGTGGATGACGTACAGTACGGGTGCCACGAACATGAAGGAGAATTCCAGCGGCTCGGTGATACCGGTGAAGAAGGCCGCGAATGCGCCCGCCATCATGATACCCAGAACTTTTGCTTTGTTCTCAGGACGCGCGCAGTGGTAGATAGCCAGCGCTGCACCCGGCAGACCGAACATCATAATCGGGAAGAAGCCCGCCTGATAACGACCCGTAATACCGATTTCTGCTTTGCCAGCAGCAATCGACTGTGCACCGCCGAGGAAGTTAGGGATATCGTTAATGCCCGCAACGTCAAACCAGAATACGGAGTTCAGCGCGTGGTGCAGACCGACCGGGATCAGCAGACGGTTGAAGAACGCATACACGCCCGCACCGACGGAACCCAGTTTCTGGATGTGCTCACCGAAGTTCACCAGACCGTCGAAGATCACCGGCCAGATGTACATCAGAATGAAGGCCACAGCGATCATCACGAAGGAGGTCAGGATCGGCACCAGACGACGACCGCTGAAGAAGGAGAGCGCTTTTGGCAGCTCAACGCCGCTGAAGCGGTTGTAAAGTTCAGCGGAGATGATACCCACCAGGATACCCACGAACTGGTTGCTGATCTTACCGAACGCTGCTGGAACCTGGTCCGCAGGGATCTTCTGGATCATTGAAACCGCAGCCGGGGAGCAGAGCGTGGTCAGCACAAGGAAGCCCACAAAACCGGTCAACGCCGCAGCACCGTCTTTATCTTTGGACATACCATAAGCCACACCAATGGCAAACAGTACGGACATGTTATCGATAATGGCGGCGCCCGATTTGATTAACAAAGCAGCCAGGGCGTTATCACCGCCCCAACTTATCGGGTCAATCCAGTAACCGATACCCATGAGAATCGCTGCCGCTGGCAGCGTGGCGACCGGCACCATCAAGGCGCGGCCTACCTTTTGTAAGTAACCTAAAATGCTCAATTTGTTCCCCCTATGAGACCCCGTTAACGGTGTATTCTCAGCTGTGTTTTTATTGTGTCACTAACTTGTAAATACAGTTGATGATTCACTGGCTTTGAGAGTGTGTGGAAAATTAATTCGTATCGCAAATTAAACGCGTACTTTTTGTGAGTTTTGTCACCAAATATTGTTTATCCCCCTCCCCTGGACTGGCAAACAGCGAAAACTTATTTTATGATACGAAAAATCAAGACGAATTGCCCCCTCTCGGTGTGAACCAGGTTAGGCTTAGATCATGCCCCGACAAGCAATCCGCCAACTCTTACTAAACTTCAGAGGTGAATAATGAGACTGATCCCCCTGGCAACCGCAGAACAAGTCGGCAAATGGGCTGCTCGCCATATCGTAAACCGTATTAACGCGTTCAAACCTACAGCCGATCGTCCTTTTGTACTCGGTCTGCCTACCGGTGGCACACCTCTTACCGCCTATAAAGCCCTGGTTGAGATGCATAAAGCGGGCCAGGTTAGCTTCGAACATGTGGTTACCTTCAACATGGACGAGTACGTTGGCCTGCCAAAAGATCATCCGGAAAGCTACCATAGCTTCATGCACCGTAATTTCTTTGATCACATTGATATTAAACCGGGAAATATTAACCTGCTGGATGGTAATGCACCGGATATCGACGCTGAATGCCGTCATTATGAAGAAAAAATCCGTGCTTACGGCAAAATCCATCTGTTCATGGGTGGCGTGGGCAACGATGGCCACATCGCGTTTAACGAGCCAGCCTCTTCCCTGGCCTCCCGTACCCGCATCAAAACACTGACCCATGACACCCGTGTGGCAAACTCCCGTTTCTTTGATGGCGACGTTAACCAGGTGCCAAAATACGCACTGACCGTTGGCGTGGGTACCCTGCTGGACGCGGAAGAAGTGATGATTCTGGTGCTGGGCAGCGTAAAAGCGCAGGCGCTTCAGGCGGCAGTAGAAGGCAACGTCAACCACATGTGGACCATCAGCTGCCTGCAGCTGCATCCGAAAGCGGTTGTGGTGTGTGATGAGCCGTCCACCATGGAACTGAAAGTCAAGACGTTAAAATATTTCAACGAATTAGAAGCAGAAAACATTAAAGGTCTGTAATGTGACGCCGTCTCTGCCTGCAGAGACGGGATGCTATTTTAAACCGGGGGTCGTTATGTACGCTTTAACCCACGGTCGGATTTATACCGGCCATGAAATTCTGGATGACCATGCGATTGTGATCGCAAATGGCCTGATTGAACGTGTCTGCCCACTGGCCGAACTGCCAGCGGACATCGAACAACGCTCGCTCAATGGAGCAATCATCTCCCCCGGTTTTATCGACGTACAGCTTAACGGCTGCGGCGGCGTGCAGTTCAACGATACCGCAGACGCCGTAACGGTTGAAACGCTGGAAATTATGCAGCGCGCCAATGAAAGATCGGGCTGCACCAGCTACCTGCCAACGCTGATCACCACCAGCGACGACCTGATGAAGCAAGGCGTTCGCGTGATGCGTGAATACCTGGCGAAATACCCGCACCAGGCGCTGGGCCTGCACCTTGAAGGTCCGTGGCTGAATATCGTTAAGAAAGGCACCCATAATCCGGATTTCGTCCGTCAACCTGACAACGAGCTGGTTGATTTCCTGTGCGCGAATGCGGATGTGATCACCAAAGTGACCCTGGCGCCAGAAATGGTCGACCCGGAAGTGATCCGCAAGCTGGCGGGCGCGGGCATTGTGGTCTCTGCCGGCCACTCCAACGCCACGCTGAAAGAGGCCAAAGTGGGCTTTCGCGCGGGTATCACCTTCGCAACGCATCTTTATAACGCCATGCCGTATATTACCGGGCGTGAGCCGGGTCTGGCCGGGGCGATCTTCGATGAGCCAGACGTCTACTGCGGCATCATTGCCGACGGTTTACACGTCGATTACGCCAACGTGCGTAACGCCAAACGTCTGAAAGGCGACAAGCTGTGCCTGGTGACCGACGCAACGGCACCGGCAGGGGCAAATATTGAACAGTTCATTTTTGCTGGTAAAACAATATACTACCGGAATGGACTCTGTGTGGATGAGAACGGAACGTTAAGCGGTTCGGCTCTGACCATGATCGAAGGCGTGCGTAATCTGGTTGAACACTGCAGCATTGCTCTTGATGAAGTGCTGCGTATGGCGACGCTTTATCCGGCACGCGCGATTGGCGTAGACAAACAGCTGGGCAGTATTGCTCCGGGTATGGTCGCTAACCTCACCGCATTCACACAGGATTATAAAATCATCAAGACCATCGTTAATGGTAACGAGGTCGTTACAGAGTAAACAAAAGTATGACACCTGGCGGACAAGCTCAAATTGGCAACGTTGATCTGGTAAAGCAGCTAAACAGTGCGGCGGTATATCGACTGATCGACCAGCACGGACCCATCTCACGGATCCAGATTGCAGAACAGAGCCAGCTTGCCCCCGCCAGCGTGACCAAAATTACCCGTCAGCTCATTGAGCGCGGGTTGATCAAAGAAGTGGATCAGCAGGCCTCCACCGGGGGCCGTCGCGCTATCTCCATCGTTACCGAAACCCGCAATTTCCACGCCATTGGCGTACGCCTTGGGCGTCATGACGCCACCCTGACCCTGTACGATCTGAGCAGCAAGGCCGTTGCTGAAGAGCATTACGCGCTGCCGGAACGCACCCAGGAGACCCTTGAACATGCCCTGCTCAACGCCATCGAGCAGTTCATCGAATCCTGCCAGCGCAAAATCCGCGAGCTGATCGCCATTTCGGTGATCCTGCCCGGGCTCGTCGACCCCGAGAGCGGGGTGATCCGCTATATGCCGCATATTCAGGTGGAGAACTGGGCGCTGATCGACGCCCTGGAAAAGCGCTTCGCCGTCACCTGCTTTGTCGGCCACGATATCCGCAGCCTGGCCCTGGCGGAGCACTACTTTGGTGCGAGCCAGGATTGTGAAGACTCAATTCTGGTGCGCGTTCACCGGGGTACGGGTGCCGGTATCATCTCCAACGGGCGCATCTTTATCGGCCGTAACGGTAACGTGGGCGAGATTGGCCACATTCAGGTTGATCCGCTGGGTGAGCGCTGCCACTGCGGCAACTTTGGCTGTCTGGAAACCGTCGCCGCTAACGCCGCCATTGAACATCGCGTCCGCCACCTGCTGGAACAGGGTTATCAGAGCCGGGTCACGCTCGATGACTGCAAAATCAACGCCATCTGCCGGGCCGCCAATAAAGGTGATGCACTGGCCTGTGAAGTGATCGAACAGGTTGGCCGCCATCTGGGCAAAACCATTGCTATCGCGATCAACCTGTTTAACCCACAAAAAGTGGTGATCGCCGGTGAAATTACCGAAGCCGAAAAAGTGCTGCTGCCCGCTATCGAAGGGTGCATCAATACTCAGGCGCTGAAGGCGTTTCGCCAGAATCTGCCTGTCGTTCGCTCCGCGCTGAACGACCGCTCCGCGATTGGCGCCTTTGCGCTGGTAAAACGCGCCATGCTTAACGGTATCCTGTTGCAGCGTTTGCTGGAAAGCTGACAGCGTTTTATAGTGTCGCCTTCTTTTTTGGATGTCGGGAAGTTCATGACTATTAAGAATGTTATTTGTGATATCGACGGCGTGCTGATGCACGACAACGTTGCCGTACCGGGCGCAGCGGAATTTCTTAACGGCATCATGGAAAAAGGCATGCCGCTGGTTCTGCTCACCAACTTCCCGTCGCAGACAGGACAGGATCTGGCGAACCGTTTTGCCACCGCCGGTATTAATGTCCCCGACAGCGTGTTTTATACCTCCGCAATGGCTACCGCAGATTTCCTGAAGCGTCAGGAAGGCAAAAAGGCCTATGTGGTCGGCGAAGGCGCACTGATCCATGAGCTCTATAAAGCGGGCTTCACCATCACCGATGTCAATCCAGACTTCGTTATCGTTGGCGAAACGCGCTCCTATAACTGGGAGATGATGCACAAGGCGGCCTTCTTTGTCGCCAACGGCGCCCGCTTTATCGCCACCAACCCGGATACCCACGGCCGCGGCTTTTATCCGGCCTGCGGGGCGCTCTGCGCCGGCATCGAGAAGATGACCGGCCGCCTGCCTTTTTATGTCGGTAAGCCCAGCCCTTGGATCATCCGTGCGGCGCTTAACAAGATGCAGGCTCACTCGGAAGATACGGTGATCGTGGGTGACAACCTGCGCACCGATATTCTGGCGGGCTTCCAGGCCGGACTGGAAACCATTCTGGTGTTGTCGGGGGTATCCACTCTGGACGACATCGATTCAATGCCGTTCAGGCCGAGCTGGATTTATCCCTCGGTCGCGGAAATTGATGTTCTGTAACCCGAAACCACGTCCCCGGACGTGGTTTTTTCATTTTACCGCCACTAAAACAGCCCTCCATCTAATAGAAAACGCCAGGTACTGAATAATCATCAATAAACCAGCTCAATACGTACGCTTTTTTCAACATTCGACAATCGACATTGCACTTTTTGTTTTTTACCCGGCAAAACGCTTGCCGCCCCTCCCCTTTTGCGGCATTTTCATAAGCAAGCAACATCACACTGCAACAGGGTTAATGGAGAAGGTTATGTGTTCAATTTTCGGCGTACTGGATATCAAAACTGACGCAGTCGAACTGCGTAAAAAAGCACTGGAACTGTCCCGTCTGATGCGCCATCGCGGCCCGGACTGGTCCGGTGTTTACGCCAGCGACAAAGCGATTCTGGCGCATGAGCGTCTGTCGATTGTGGACGTCAACGCCGGTGCCCAGCCGTTATATAACGAGAAAAAAACCCACGCGCTGGCGGTCAACGGTGAAATCTACAACCATCAGGCGCTGCGTGCGGAATACGGCGATCGCTATACCTTCCAGACCGGTTCAGACTGCGAAGTGATCCTGGCGATGTACCAGGAGAAAGGCCCGGAATTCCTGGACGATCTGCAGGGCATGTTTGCCTTCGCTCTGTATGACAGCGAAAAAGATGCGTATCTGATTGGTCGTGATCACATCGGGATTATCCCGCTGTATATGGGCCACGATGAGCACGGCAACTTCTATGTCGCCTCTGAAATGAAAGCCCTGGTGCCGGTTTGCCGCACCATTAAAGAGTTCCCGGCGGGCAGCTACCTGTGGAGCCAGGATGGCGAAATTCGCCAGTACTATCAGCGCGACTGGTTCGACTACGATGCCGTTAAAGACAATGTCACGGATAAAAACGAACTGCGTCAGGCGCTGGAAGATTCAGTAAAAAGCCATCTGATGTCAGACGTGCCATACGGCGTGCTGCTCTCCGGCGGTCTGGACTCGTCCGTTATCTCGGCGATCACCAAAAAATACGCTGCACGTCGCGTGGAAGATCAGGAGCGCTCCGAAGCCTGGTGGCCGCAGCTGCACTCCTTCGCCGTCGGCCTGGAAGGTTCACCCGACCTGAAAGCCGCGCAGGAAGTGGCAAACCACCTAGGCACCGTGCACCATGAAATTCACTTCACCGTGCAGGAAGGGCTGGATGCGATTCGCGACGTTATCTATCACATTGAAACCTATGATGTGACCACCATCCGCGCCTCCACGCCGATGTATCTGATGTCACGTAAAATCAAAGCGATGGGCATCAAGATGGTGCTCTCCGGCGAAGGTTCAGATGAGGTCTTTGGCGGCTACCTGTACTTCCACAAAGCGCCGGATGCCAAAGAGCTGCACGAAGAGACCGTGCGTAAACTGCAGGCGCTGCACATGTTTGACTGCGCCCGTGCTAACAAAGCGATGTCTGCCTGGGGCGTTGAAGCGCGCGTGCCTTTCCTGGATAAAAAATTCCTCGACGTGGCAATGCGTATCAACCCGCAGGATAAAATGTGCGGCAACGGCAAGATGGAGAAACACGTTCTGCGTGAATGCTTCGAATCTTACCTGCCGGCAAGTGTGGCATGGCGTCAGAAAGAGCAGTTCTCTGACGGCGTAGGTTACAGCTGGATCGACACCCTGAAAGAGGTGGCCGCTAAGCAGATTTCCGATCAGCAACTGGAAACCGCCAGCTTCCGCTTCCCGTACAACACGCCGGGTTCGAAAGAAGCTTATCTGTACCGTGAGATCTTCGAAGAGCTGTTCCCGCTGCCAAGCGCAGCAGAGTGTGTTCCTGGCGGCCCTTCCGTCGCCTGCTCCTCTGCGAAAGCCATTGAGTGGGATGAAGCATTCAAAACCATGAACGATCCATCAGGGCGTGCCGTGGGTGTGCATCAGTCCGCCTATAAGTAATTCATCAGATCGCCATGAGGCCCTTCGGGGCCTCTTTTTTTGCCTCGCGTTTCGCTGGACAAAAACGATTAATAACCAATAATTGCCGAATAATCGGCCATGCTGTTCGCAACCTAACCAAACAGTCACATTCCAGAGATTTTCGTTGAAAAAGGTGTTGACGCTGCAAGGGTCTATACGCATAATGCGCCCCGCAACGCCGATAAGGTAACGCGAAAAAAAGATGGCTACGTAGCTCAGTTGGTTAGAGCACATCACTCATAATGATGGGGTCACAGGTTCGAATCCCGTCGTAGCCACCATCTTTTTTGCGGGAGTGGCGAAATTGGTAGACGCACCAGATTTAGGTTCTGGCGCCGCAAGGTGTGCGAGTTCAAGTCTCGCCTCCCGCACCATTCCCAGGTAAGCGTTGCACGGATGGGGTATCGCCAAGCGGTAAGGCACCGGTTTTTGATACCGGCATTCCCTGGTTCGAATCCAGGTACCCCAGCCATATTTCTTCGATTTTGCGGTTCTCCGCGGTTATTGGGGTATCGCCAAGCGGTAAGGCACCGGTTTTTGATACCGGCATTCCCTGGTTCGAATCCAGGTACCCCAGCCATATTTCTTCGATTTTGCGGTTCTCCGCGGTTATTGGGGTATCGCCAAGCGGTAAGGCACCGGTTTTTGATACCGGCATTCCCTGGTTCGAATCCAGGTACCCCAGCCATATTTCTTCGATTTTGCGGTTCTCCGCGGTTATTGGGGTATCGCCAAGCGGTAAGGCACCGGTTTTTGATACCGGCATTCCCTGGTTCGAATCCAGGTACCCCAGCCATCGAAGAAAGCAGTCTGGCTACGTAGCTCAGTTGGTTAGAGCACATCACTCATAATGATGGGGTCACAGGTTCGAATCCCGTCGTAGCCACCATATAAGGTTGTATCGATTCCGGTCGGTAAAACCAAAAAAATTGTTGGGGTATCGCCAAGCGGTAAGGCTCTGGTTTCTGATACCAGCATTCCGAGGTTCGAATCCTCGTACCCCAGCCATTTTACAAAGTCGTTAAATGATGTATTGTTTAACGCAATTGGGGTGTCGCCAAGCGGTAAGGCTCTGGTTTCTGATACCAGCATTCCGAGGTTCGAATCCTCGTACCCCAGCCATTTTACAAAGTCGTTAAATGATGTATTGTTTAACGCAATTGGGGTGTCGCCAAGCGGTAAGGCTCTGGTTTCTGATACCAGCATTCCGGGGTTCGAATCCCTGCACCCCAGCCACACAAAAAAAGCTCGCTTCGGCGAGCTTTTTGCTTTTCTGCGTTCCTGCATTTAAATGCCGGGTGGCGGCTTCGCCTCACCCGGCATGGAAGAGTGTTAAAGCCCTAAGGCGTACTTCAGCGCCTGACGCTTCAGGGCACCCGCCCGCTGTGCCGCTATCAACCCGATGTTCCGCAGAATACGCAGCGGCCCAAGGTCGTTGCTGAATCCGGCGTAAAACAGATCCATCCCTGATTGCATAATGAAGTTATCCGCCATTCGTCGGGTCTGATAACGCTTGAGCACCTGATGGCTGGCCCAGGCTTCGCCATGGCTGCGGGCGTTGCTGAGTACGTCCAGCAAGGCCTCTACGTCACGATAGCCCAGGTTAACCCCCTGCCCCGCCAGCGGATGAATGGTATGCGCCGCGTCCCCGACCAGCGCCAGCCCTTCGCGGGCATATTTCAGCGCATGACGACGCGTCAGCGGGAACGCCCCTGCAGCGACCGGCGTCACCTTACCCAGACGCGCCGGGAAGTGGTGGGCGATTTCGCGCTGCAGCTGTTCCATCGTGAACCCCTGCAGCTGGCGTATGCGTGCCGGGGTGTCATACCACACCAGGGATGCCCAGCGATCGAACAGGGGCAAAAAGGCGTGCGGGCCGTTCGGCGTAAAGTGCTGCCAGGTACTGTCACCGGGATCGTTCTCGCAGGCGACGGTAATCAGCATGCAGGACTGTTGATACTGCCAGGCATGAATACCGATCCCCGCCAGCTCGCGTACACGGGAATTCGCGCCGTCGGCACCAATCAGCAGCTTCACCGCCAGCTGCTCGCCGTTATCCAGCTCAACCAGATGCTGGTCGTTGTGGCGGTGAAGATTTTTCACCGACGCCGGGACGCGCAGCGTAACCTGCGGATGCGCCTCCAGTGCCTGCCAGAGCGCCTGTTGCAGAACCGTATTTTCTACCATGTAGCCCAGCAGCGGGAGCTTAAGCTCCGTGGCGTCAAATACCACATGGGCATTTTCCCACTCCCAGGTCTCCAGGCGGCGATACGGATGGGCGCGCATGGCCAGCACCGCGTCCCAGACCCCCAGCCCGCGAAGCAGATCAACCGACGCAGCGCTGATCGCTGAGATACGCACATCCGGATGCTGTGAAGCGTCAAAAGCGGGCGGCATCGCCTGTTCGATCACCGTTACGTCAAACCCCTGTTGCGCCAGCCCCAGCGCCAGCGCGCCGCCGACCATACCGCCGCCGACAACGGCGATCCCGGCTTGTTGGATTGTCATGGTCATTTGTCCTTATTTGATAATCCCCTAAGTTTACCGGATTTTTTTGGTCTTGAGGCTGACAAGCTTCATACTGGTCACAACCGCACCAAAGCATTACAATACGCGCCCTGCAATCCTGAGCACGAGCAAGTCGATGACAAAAAAACTCCATATTAAAACCTGGGGCTGTCAGATGAACGAATACGATTCATCCAAGATGGCCGATCTGCTGGATGCCACCCATGGGTATCAACTCACCGACGTGGCGGAAGAGGCAGACGTGTTGCTGCTGAACACCTGCTCGATCCGTGAGAAGGCGCAGGAGAAAGTCTTTCACCAGCTAGGCCGCTGGAAGCTGATCAAACAGAAAAGACCCGAAGTGATCATCGGCGTCGGCGGCTGTGTCGCCTCCCAGGAAGGCAAGCTGATCCGTCAGCGCGCCCACTACGTCGACATAATTTTTGGCCCGCAAACCCTGCACCGTCTGCCGGAGATGATCAACTCCGTACGCGGGACCGGCCAGCGCAAGGCGATCATCGACGTCAGCTTCCCGGAAATCGAAAAATTCGACCGTCTGCCGGAACCGCGCGCGGATGGCCCGACCGCCTTCGTCTCAATCATGGAAGGCTGCAATAAGTACTGTACGTACTGCGTGGTGCCTTATACCCGCGGCGAAGAAGTCAGCCGTCCATGCGACGACATCCTGTTTGAGATCGCCCAGCTGGCGGCCCAGGGCGTGCGCGAAGTTAACCTGCTCGGGCAGAACGTTAACGCCTGGCGCGGCGAGAACTATGACGGCAGCACCGGCACCTTTGCTGAACTGCTGCGTCTGGTCGCGGCTATCGACGGTATCGACCGCATCCGCTTCACCACCAGCCACCCGATCGAATTCACCGATGACATCATCGATGTTTACCGCGATACGCCAGAGCTGGTGAGCTTCCTGCATCTGCCTATCCAGTGTGGTTCTGACCGCGTGCTGAACCTGATGGGCCGTACCCACACCGCGCTGGAATATAAAGCGATTATCCGCAAGCTGCGTGAAGCGCGCCCGGATATCCAGATCAGCTCTGACTTTATCGTTGGCTTCCCGGGTGAAACGGACGAGGATTTTGAGCGCACCATGAAGGTCATTGGTGATGTGAACTTCGACGTGAGCTACAGCTTCATCTTCTCTGCCCGTCCAGGCACGCCTGCCGCCGATATGGTTGATGACGTGCCGGATGAGGTGAAAAAGCAGCGTCTCTATATTCTGCAGGATCGCATCAACCAGCAGGCGAACGCCTGGAGCCGTCGGATGCTCGGCACCGTTCAGCGCGTGCTGGTAGAAGGCACTTCACGTAAGAGCATCATGCAGCTCTCTGGCCGTACGGAGAACAACCGCGTGGTGAACTTCGAAGGCACGCCGGATCTGGTAGGTAAGTTTGTTGATATCGAGATCCTTGAAGTGCTGACCAACTCCCTGCGTGGAAAACTGGTGCGCACCGAAGATGAAATGGGCCTGCGGGTCGTTGAATCGCCAGAGTCGGTCATTGCCCGTACCCGTAAAGAAAGCGATCTGGGTGTCGGCGTTTATCAGCCATAATCTCCGAGGCCTGCCGTTTCTGGCAGGCCTTGCATTTCCCCCTGTTCTCCCCCATATCCTTCGCAATGCTTGCGCCTTTAACCTGTGGCGTGAATAATTTCATAAGACAGACCCACTGCCTTATGACACCCGAGACATTAAGAGGAACGGTTTGAATATAGATACGCGTGAAATTACCCTTGAGCCAGCAGACAACGCTCGCCTGCTGAGCCTGTGCGGGCCGTTTGATGACAACATCAAACAACTGGAGCGACGTCTGGGTATCGAGATTAACCGTCGCGATAACCATTTCAAACTCACCGGCCGCGCCATCTGCGTTAATGCAGCTGCGGATATTCTCAATAGCCTGTACGTCGATACCGCGCCAATGCGCGGCGAAATCCAGGATATTGAGCCGGAACAGATCCATCTGGCGATCAAAGAAGCGCGCGTGCTGGAGCAGAGCGCTGAGAGCGTTCCGGAATATGGCAAAGCCATCCATATCAAAACCAAGCGTGGGGTAATTAAGCCCCGCACGCCAAACCAGGCGCAGTACATCGCCAATATTCTCGACCATGATATTACCTTCGGCGTCGGCCCGGCGGGTACGGGTAAGACCTACCTTGCGGTAGCGGCCGCCGTGGATGCCCTGGAGCGCCAGGAGATCCGCCGTATTCTGCTTACCCGCCCTGCGGTGGAAGCGGGCGAAAAGCTCGGCTTTTTACCCGGCGATCTGAGCCAGAAAGTCGACCCGTATCTGCGTCCGCTGTACGATGCGCTGTTCGAGATGCTTGGCTTCGAGAAGGTCGAAAAACTGATCGAACGTAACGTCATCGAAGTAGCCCCGCTGGCCTACATGCGCGGGCGCACATTGAACGATGCGTTCATCATTCTGGATGAGAGCCAGAACACCACCATCGAACAGATGAAGATGTTCCTGACCCGTATTGGCTTTAACTCCAAAGCGGTGATCACCGGCGACATCACCCAGATCGACCTGCCGCGCAGCACCAAATCCGGTCTGCGCCATGCCATCGAAGTGCTGAGCGAAGTGGACGAAATCAGCTTTAACTTCTTCCACAGCGAAGACGTGGTGCGCCACCCGGTGGTAGCCCGTATCGTCACGGCGTATGAAGCGTGGGAAGCAGCAGATCAAAAACGTAAAGCAGAACAGGCAGCGGAGCGCAAACGCGAAGCCCAGGAGCAAGAGCAGAAATGAGTCAGGTGATCCTCGATTTACAACTGGCATGTGAAGAGTCTTCCGGCCTGCCGGAAGAGAGCCAGTTCCAGGCGTGGCTGAATGCCGTCATCCCCCAGTTTCAGGAAGAGTCGGAAGTGACGATTCGCCTGGTGGATGAAGCAGAAAGCCACGAGCTGAACCTGACCTACCGCGGGAAAGATAAGCCGACTAACGTCCTCTCTTTCCCGTTCGAAGCGCCGCCGGGCATTGAACTGCCGCTGCTGGGTGATTTGATCATCTGTCGTCAGGTGGTGGAGCAGGAAGCGCAGGAGCAGCAGAAGCCGCTCGAGGCCCACTGGGCGCATATGGTAGTGCACGGCAGCCTGCATCTGCTGGGTTACGACCACATTGAAGATGACGAAGCAGAAGAGATGGAATCCCTCGAGACAGAGATAATGCTTGCTCTGGGCTATGAGGATCCGTACATTGCCGAGAAAGAGTAGTCTGTAGGGCGCGCTTGCGCCCTGCTGGCATAATGTGCCGTTGCGTATGACAAAAGTCCGCGGCGGCAATCAATAGACCAACATGAGAACCCTTAACAAACGCCATGAGCGACGACAATTCACACAGTAGCGACACACCAAACAGCAAAAAAGGATTTTTCTCCCTCCTTCTGAGCCAGCTGTTCCACGGGGAACCTAAAAACCGTGACGACCTTCTGGAGCTCATCCGTGACTCCGGGCAAAACGAGCTTATCGATGAGGATACGCGCGAGATGCTCGAAGGGGTAATGGACATCGCCGACCAGCGCGTTCGCGATATCATGATCCCGCGTTCCCAGATGATTACCCTGAAACGCAACCAGACCCTGGACGAGTGCCTCGATGTCATCATCGAATCCGCTCACTCGCGTTTCCCGGTGATCAGCGAAGACAAAGATCACATCGAAGGGATTTTGATGGCTAAAGATCTGCTGCCGTTTATGCTCAGCGATTCCGAAGCCTTCAGCATGGAAAAAGTGTTACGCCCGGCGGTGGTTGTTCCGGAGAGCAAGCGTGTTGACCGCATGCTGAAAGAGTTCCGCTCCCAGCGCTACCATATGGCGATTGTTATCGATGAATTTGGCGGTGTTTCGGGCCTGGTCACCATCGAAGATATTCTTGAACTGATCGTGGGTGAAATCGAAGACGAGTATGACGAAGAAGAGGATATCGACTTCCGTCAGCTGAGCCGCCACACCTGGACCGTGCGTGCGCTCGCCCCAATCGAAGATTTCAATGACACCTTCGGGACCCACTTCAGCGATGAAGAGGTGGATACCATCGGCGGGCTGGTAATGCAGGCGTTTGGTCACCTGCCAGCGCGTGGCGAGACCGTGGAAATAGACGGTTACCAGTTCAAGGTGGCGATGGCCGACAGTCGACGTATTATTCAGGTTCATGTAAGAATGCCGGACGATGCTCCGCAACCCACACTGGATGATTGATTTAAATGGCATTTGCCCCACTGTTTGAACGCCAGCGCACGCGTTTGCTGCTGGCGCTAATCCTCGGAGCCAGCGGTACGCTGGCTTTTTCCCCTTACGACTTCTGGCCTGCTGCCCTGCTCTCCCTGATGGGACTTCAGGGGCTGACGCTTAACCGACGCCCTGTTCAGGCGGCGGCGATTGGCTATTTCTGGGGTCTGGGCCTGTTTGGCGCCGGTATTAACTGGGTTTACGTCAGCATTGCCCAGTTTGGCGGCATGCCAGGCCCGGTGAACGTCTTCCTCGTGGTGCTGCTGGCGGCGTACCTCTCGCTGTACACCGGTCTGTTCGCCGGGATCCTCTCGCGCCTGTGGCCGAAAACCAGCTGGCTGCGTGTGGCCATTGCCGCCCCGGTGGTCTGGCAGGTAACCGAGTTCCTGCGCGGCTGGGTGCTGACCGGATTTCCGTGGCTACAGTTTGGCTACAGCCAGATAGACGGCCCGCTGAAAGGGCTGGCGCCGGTGATGGGCGTCGAGGCGATCAACTTCCTGCTGATGGTGGTGAGTGGCCTGCTGGTGCTGGCGCTGGTGCAGCGCAACTGGCGACCGCTGGTGATGGCTCTGGTGCTCTTTGCCCTGCCTTTCCCGCTGCGTTATATCCAGTGGTTCACTCTTGAACCGGAACGCGCAACCCAGGTGTCGATGGTTCAGGGCGATATCCCTCAGTCGCTGAAATGGGATGAAGGCCAGCTGATCAACACCCTGAAAATTTATCTG
Organism: Enterobacter sp. MF024; assembly: GCF_005843915.1. Lineage (NCBI taxonomy): Bacteria > Pseudomonadati > Pseudomonadota > Gammaproteobacteria > Enterobacterales > Enterobacteriaceae > Enterobacter > Enterobacter sp. MF024. The sequence continues at coordinate 394,394 of NZ_VCBB01000003.1, forward strand.
GATGCCACCCAGAAAGAGATGGGCAAATCCCAGCTGATTATCTGGCCGGAGTCGGCAATTCCGGATCTGGAGATTAACCAGCAGCGTTTTCTTGCCATGATGGACGATCTGCTGCGGGCGCGAAACTCCACCCTGATCACCGGTATCGTTGACGCGCGTCTGAACAAGCAAAACCGTTACGACACTTACAACACCATCATTACGCTTGGGAAAGACAACCCGTACAGCTACGAGTCGACTAACCGCTACAACAAGAATCACCTGGTACCTTTTGGTGAGTTTGTGCCGCTGGAGTCGATTCTGCGTCCGCTGGCACCGTTCTTCGATCTGCCGATGTCCTCCTTTAGCCGGGGTTCTTACGTTCAGCCTCAGCTGAGCGCACACGGATTTCTGCTGACCGCCGCCATCTGCTACGAGATCATCCTGGGTGAACAGGTGCGGGATAATTTCCGCCCGAACACTGACTACCTGCTGACTATCTCTAACGATGCCTGGTTCGGTAAGTCGATTGGTCCATGGCAGCACTTCCAGATGGCGCGGATGCGCTCCCTGGAGCTGGCGCGTCCTCTGCTGCGCAGCACCAACAACGGTATCACTGCCGTGATTGGCCCGCAGGGCGAAATTCAGGCCATGCTCCCGCAGTTCACCCGCGACGTACTGACGGCAAAAGTCACACCCGCCACGGGGCTGACGCCGTACGCCCGCACCGGCAACTGGCCGCTGTGGATCCTCACCGCCCTGTTCGGTTTCGGCGCTTTGCTGATGAGTTTGCGCCAGCGTTGTAAGTAGCTTTTTCCCCCTCACCCTAACCCTCTCCCCTTAGGGGAGAGGGGATCGTCCTTTCATATTTGCCCCATCCTGCTTGCCTTTCTCCCTCTCCCTTTCAGGGAGAGGGCCGGGGTGGGGGTTAATTCTGGCACGCCTGTTGCTTTATTTATTCACGTAAACGCGATTTGGCTTAATGTGAAACCTTGTCGCACCAGCATAGCTCACCGGTAGCACCGAAACGGTGCAACGAAAGATTTATGCCTCTGAATGGTGCGGCGCGCTTCGCAAAAATAAACAATAACGCAGCAAAATCTTTACATTAAGCCAAACTAAATGTTAACAAACATGTATAACACTGCACTCGTATCGCGCGAGCTATAACAACATCACACCGAATATCAATGCGTCTCTGACGCTGATAAAAAAGGAGTTGGATATGCAATTACGTAAACTGGCCACAGCAATGCTGGTGATGGGATTGTCCGCAGGCGTGGTTCACGCTGAAGATGCTGCTCCGGCAGCAGGCGGCACCCTGGAAAAAATCGCTAAAAACGGCGTGATTGTGGTCGGCCACCGTGAGTCATCTGTTCCGTTCTCATACTACGACAACACGCAAAAAGTCGTGGGCTACTCACAGGATTACTCCAACGCGATCGTTGACGCGGTGAAGAAAAAGCTGAACAAACCGAATCTGGAAGTGAAGCTGATCCCAATCACTTCACAAAACCGTATCCCGCTGCTGCAAAACGGCACCTTCGATTTTGAGTGTGGCTCCACCACCAACAACCTTGAGCGTCAAAAACAGGCTGCCTTCTCCGACACGATCTTCGTGGTGGGTACCCGTCTGCTGACCAAAAAAGGCGGCGAGATTAAAGACTTTGACGACCTGAAAGGCAAAGCGGTGGTTGTGACCTCCGGTACCACCTCTGAAGTTCTGCTGCACAAGCTGAATGAAGAGAAGAAAATGGACATGCGTATCATCAGCGCCAAAGACCACGGTGACTCTTTCCGTACCCTGGAAAGCGGCCGCGCAGTTGCCTTTATGATGGATGATGCCCTGTTGGCCGGTGAACGTGCTAAAGCGAAGAAACCAGACAACTGGGAGATCGTGGGCACCGCGCAGTCCAAAGAGGCCTATGGCTGCATGATGCGTAAAGACGATGCGGAATTTAAGAAACTGGTCGATGACACCATCGCTCAGGTTCAGACCTCTGGCGACGCGGAAAAATGGTTCGATAAGTGGTTCAAGAACCCAATCCCACCAAAGAATCTGAACATGAACTTTGAACTGTCTGACGACATGAAAGCGCTGTTTAAAGAACCGAATGACAAGGCACTTAACTAATTAGAACCACTAAGGGGCGGGATCTCCTGCCCTCTCGATTGTCGGGAAGCGCGGACAGACTAAACGTTGAGTGGTCGTTCCCCACTCAGCGCGAACATTAAAGCTTCTCACCAATCTTCGAGGGTAGCGCTGCTACCCTTTTTTTTCTGGAGTTTACTATGTCAATTGACTGGAACTGGGGCATTTTCCTGCAGCAAGCCCCGTTCGGCAACACCACCTATCTTGGCTGGCTGTGGAGCGGTTTTCAGGTCACGGTTGCACTGTCGATCACCGCCTGGATTATTGCGTTTCTCGTCGGCTCGTTGTTCGGTATTTTACGTACCGTCCCTAACCGTTTTCTCTCTTCGCTGGGAACCCTCTACGTCGAACTGTTCCGTAACGTTCCGTTAATCGTGCAGTTCTTTACCTGGTATCTGGTCATTCCTGAACTGTTACCGGAAGATATCGGCATGTGGTTCAAATCTGAACTGGATCCGAACGTTCAGTTCTTTGTCTCCTCGATGCTCTGCCTCGGCCTGTTTACCGCTGCCCGTGTTTGTGAGCAGGTACGTGCGGCGATCCAGTCGCTGCCACGCGGACAAAAAAATGCCGCACTGGCGATGGGTCTGACCCTGCCGCAGGCTTACCGCTATGTTCTGCTGCCGAATGCCTATCGCGTGATTGTGCCGCCGATGACCTCGGAGATGATGAACCTGGTGAAAAACTCGGCCATCGCCTCCACGATCGGTCTGGTGGATATGGCCGCGCAGGCGGGTAAACTGCTGGACTATTCCGCCCACGCGTGGGAATCCTTTACCGCCATTACCCTGGCGTACGTGCTGATTAACGCTGTGATTATGCTGGTGATGAACCTGGTCGAACGTAAAGTTCGCCTGCCGGGCAACCTGGGGGGCAAATAATGTACGAGTTTGACTGGAGTTCTATTGTTCCTTCCCTGCCCTACCTGATTGATGGGCTGATTATCACCCTGAAGATCACCCTGACGGCGGTGGTGGTCGGGATTGTCTGGGGTACGCTGCTGGCGGTGATGCGCCTGTCGAGCTTTAAGCCTGTCGCCTGGTTTGCAACGGCCTACGTCAACGTGTTTCGTTCCATCCCGCTGGTGATGGTGCTGCTGTGGTTCTATCTCATCGTACCCGGTCTGCTGCAGGACGTGCTTGGCCTGTCGCCGAAATCTGACATCCGCCTGATCTCGGCGATGGTGGCCTTCTCCATGTTTGAGGCGGCGTACTACTCGGAGATTATCCGTGCCGGGATCCAGAGTATCTCCCGCGGGCAGTCCAGCGCCGCGCTGGCGTTAGGCATGACCCACTGGCAGTCGATGAAGCTCATCATTCTGCCGCAGGCGTTCCGCGCCATGGTTCCGCTGCTGCTGACCCAGGGCATCGTATTGTTCCAGGACACCTCGCTGGTGTATGTACTGAGCCTGGCAGACTTCTTCCGTACCGCCTCCACCATCGGCGAGCGCGATGGTACTCAGGTTGAGATGATCCTGTTCGCAGGTGCGGTCTATTTTGCAATTAGTTTAAGCGCGTCGCTGTTGGTCAGCTGGCTGAAGAAAAGGACAGTGTAATGATTTCCCTGAAAAATGTTTCTAAATGGTATGGGCACTTTCAGGTGCTGACCGACTGCTCCACGGAAGTGAAAAAGGGCGAGGTGGTGGTGGTTTGCGGGCCGTCCGGCTCCGGTAAATCCACGCTGATCAAAACCGTGAACGGCCTTGAGCCAGTGCAGCAGGGCGAGATCACCGTCAACGGCACCAAAGTGAATGACAAGAAAACCAACCTGGCGAAGCTGCGCTCCAACGTCGGGATGGTGTTCCAGCACTTTGAACTGTTCCCGCATCTGTCGATCATTGAGAACCTGACCCTGGCCCAGGTAAAAGTCCTCAAGCGCGACAAAGCAGCAGCACGCGAGAAAGGCCTGAAACTGCTTGAGCGCGTAGGGCTTTCTGCACATGCCGATAAGTTCCCGGCGCAGCTCTCCGGCGGCCAGCAGCAGCGCGTGGCGATTGCCCGCGCGCTGTGCATGGATCCGGTGGCCATGCTGTTTGATGAACCCACGTCGGCACTCGATCCTGAGATGATCAACGAGGTGCTGGACGTCATGGTTGAGCTGGCCAATGAAGGGATGACCATGATGGTGGTGACCCACGAAATGGGCTTTGCGCGTAAAGTGGCGAACCGCGTCATCTTTATGGATGAAGGCAAAATCGTCGAGGATTCGGCCAAGGAAGATTTCTTTGCCAACCCTCAGTCCGAACGCGCTAAAGACTTCCTCGCCAAAATTCTGCATTAATCCCTCTGGTGCGCAATTGCTCAGATTGCGCACCGCTTCACGCTTTTCATCTGTTTGCCTCGTCTGCTCCTCTCTTCAGCGTTAGCCTTGTCACAAAACAACACTGAGAAATGGAGAATTCAATGGCACTACCTATTATCCTCGATTGCGACCCGGGTCATGATGACGCGATCGCTCTCGTCCTCGCCCTCGCCTCACCAGAACTGGAACTCAAGGCGGTGACCTCTTCTGCCGGAAACCAGACTCCGGACAAAACCCTGCGCAACGTGCTGCGAATGCTGACGCTTTTAAAACGCAGCGATATTCCGGTGGCTGGTGGGGCAACCAAGCCTCTGATGCGCGATTTGATTATTGCCGACAACGTGCACGGTGAAAGCGGTCTTGATGGCCCTGCCCTGCCTGAGCCCGATTTTGCCCCGCAGGATTGCACGGCCGTGGAACTGATGGCAAAGGTACTGCGTGAAAGCCCTGAACCGGTGACGCTGGTGGCAACCGGCCCGCAGACTAACGTCGCTCTGCTGTTGAACGCTCACCCTGAACTGCACACAAAAATCGCCCGGATTGTGATCATGGGCGGCGCGATGGGGCTGGGCAACTGGACGCCCGCGGCGGAATTCAACATTTATGTCGACCCCGAAGCCGCCGAAATCGTTTTTCAGTCCGGCATCCCGGTAGTAATGGCCGGGCTGGATGTGACGCACAAGGCGCAAATTATGGCGGAGGATATTGAGCGTTTTCGCCGTATTGGTAACCCGGTGGCGACCACAGTGGCGGAGCTGCTGGACTTCTTTATGGCTTACCATAAAGCGGAAAAATGGGGTTTCCACGGGGCGCCATTGCACGATCCCTGTACCATCGCCTGGCTACTTAAACCCGATATGTTCACCGCTATCGAGCGCTGGGTTGGCGTCGAGACGCAGGGGAAATATACCCAGGGTATGACCGTCGTGGATTATTACTTTTTAACCGGTAACTCCCCTAACGCCACGGTGTTAACAGATATAAACCGTGCCGCCTTTGTTGATCTGCTGGCGCAGAGACTTGCATTCTACAATTAATTCAAAAGCCTGCGCTCTTGTCCCAGGACCAGAGCGCAGAGATGAATCATTCAGCACATCTATTAAGATCATAATTTCAGCTATCAATTCATAAAGAATTAAGAAAAAGACACGTAGCACCGCGCTAACGCTTTCGCTATTATCCCTCATCTTTTTATAAAGGTATCACCCCAGTAAATTGTCAGTAAGTAAATCGGAATTAAGTACTCCTCAAAATATAATTCACTTTATTTCTATTATTATTCCGATAACCTCGACCATAAAAACGGCGTTAATTCAGGGATGGAACTCTGAATGATTAAGTCATTAAATCAACTTCAAATGAAATGGATTTCTTTTATGCGAAAAACTTGCGTTATGCTTATTACTGGCCTGTTTATTTATGCCGGGGGGGGTAAACATGTCTACGCCAGTAATAGTCATCCAGCCACCACACAATCGGAACAGGACAAAGCACGCCAGACGGCGTTAAAACCGATGGAGCAGGAATATACACCCGGCAGCATTTATACCGGTGAGAAAATGCTTAAGTTTCCTGAAGAGTCCGTCTGCAAATATATTAATGACGTGGTCATCGAATCAGATGACGCAGCCCTCACCCGCAGAATGCTCGGCAAATTGACCGCCCAGGCGAAATCACGATGCCTTGGCATAAATGGCATTCAACTACTGGCGCACGCGTTACAAAATGAACTTATCGCGCGTGGGTACATTACTTCACTGATTGATATCCCTTCTCAGGATATGGCGAATGGCATTCTAATCCTGACGTTGGTTTATGGCCGGGTAGGAGAAATAGCATATGATGCGAAAACCGAAAATGACGAAACCCGTCTGTGGAACACAATGCCCACCTCTTCAGATAACATATTAAATCTGAAAGACTTAGAAATGGGTATGGCGAATCTCCAGCGCCTCCCTGGCACATCGGCTCATATGAAATTACAGCCCGGGAAGCAGTACGGCGAAACCGACATCGTCATTACCCGCAAGCTGGATAAAATGTGGCAACTCGGCGCCTGGCTGGATGATGCGGGAAGCCGCGCCAGTGGACGCTATCAGGGCGGTGCTGCGCTGTACCTTTATGATTTGACTACCCTTGACGATATCCTTTATCTCGCTGCAGGCGGCGATGTGGAATATCAGCAGAAAAATGACGGCAACCATAACAGCAGCCTCTATTACTCTGTTCCCTTCGGCTACTGGAATCTTAGCGTTTATGCGTCTCACAGCACCTACCTGCAACAGTTCAGGGGGAATTACTCAACGGTAGATTATGAAAGCAAGAACCGTTATTACAGCGCCACGCTGGAACGACTGATCTCTCATACCCGGGACCAAAAAACCTCGCTGAGCGCACGAGTGTCTAAAAGCCGTTCCCGTTACTATTTTGGCGGTGAGGAATTGATGGTAATGCGTAAGCAAAATCCCGCCTGGGAACTGGGTGTACGCCACCAGCACTATTTCAACAAAAAGATCGTCGATGCCGGAATAACGATGCAGCATCGGTTAGGCTGGCTGAGCTCAACGCCAACGCCTGAAGAAAAGGCGGGTTTATATAATAAACAGGCACGCGTCGTTCGTGCCGACATTAAAGCATTAATGAAGTTTGACAATACCGGAGAAAAGTTCGCCTGGGCTCCGCATTTTAGTCTGCAAATTAGCCCTGATACCTTATCCAGCGATAATTTATTTAATATTGGCAACCGCTGGTCAGTAAGAGGGTTTGATGGTGAAAGCACGCTATCCAGTAACCAGGGATGGTATCTGCGCAATGATTTTATCTGGAACATCCCAACACCCGACCAGCAATTTTATGTCGGTCTTGATGCAGGAAAAATTATCGGCAGCGATCGGTATCAATCCGGAAAAGTATTATCCGGCGCGGTAGTGGGTTTGCGTGGGGAAAAACTGGCGACTCAATACGACCTTTTTATCGGCACACCACTTGTGAAACCCGAGAGTTATCATACTGATGCGCTTAATATGGGTTTTTCATTGCAATGGAGGTACTAAACAACATAAAGAATCACTCGTTTATTTAGCAGTAATTTTCGGAAATATTTTCATTAAAGGAATAATCACATGTTTAAATTTAAAATCAGCTATGTCGCCCTGGCGGCAGCACTTTCAGCAACTGGCGTAAACGCCGATCCTTTCAGCTATAACCATTTATCTGGCGCAAAAGTCATTGATATCGAAGCACCTAATGCTGCCGGTGTTTCGCATAATATGTACCGTGAATTTAACGTGAGTGATAAAGGTGCCATTCTGAACAACAGCGCGAGCGATGTTGTTCACGGCACGTTGGGTAATATTGCCAGGAACAATAATCTGGCTAACGGAAGCGCTTCCGTCATTCTTAACGAAGTAACTTCTAATAAATCCAGCGCCCTGAACGGTTTTATCGAGGTCAATGGTCAGAGAGCCGATGTCGTCATTGCTAACCCGAACGGCATCTCCTGCTCCGGCTGTAGCTTTGTCAACGCCAATAAAGTGGTTATGACAACCGGTAAAGTCAACATGACCGACGCCGGGGCTATCGGCAGCTACACCGTCACTGGCGGCAAAATTAGCATTGATGGTAATGGCATGAACGCTGCAGAAAACTATGCCGCTCTGCTGGCTGACGTTATCAGCCTCAACGGCCAGGTTAATGTTAAAAATGCCATGATAAGCGCCGGTAACTTCACCCTGAATAATAGCACTGGTCAGATCACCTCCGCCGGAAAAACAGCCACCCTGAAACAGATGCTCTTCCCTGAATACAGCATTGACGTCAGTGCGATGGGAGGTGTTAAAGCCGACAATATTACCATGGTGGGCAATAATCTCGGCTTTGGTGTACGCAATACTGGCGCAATTGTTGCGAAGGGCGTTCTGTCTATGGCCAGCAATGGTATGCTGGTAAACGAACGCTCAATTACCAACAATGGTATGGTGACCCAGATAATGTCTGCGGGAGAAATAAAAAACACAGGTAATATTTCAAGCGCCAATATTGCCGTACTGAATAGCGCCAATAATCTGGTTAATACCGGCACGATTTTCAGCGGTAACCAAATGGCCGTTTCAGCAGCCAGTGATCTCTCTAACAAAGGTACCATTAAAGCAATTAACGAGCTTGTAATTGCCACCAAAGGCAATCTGGAAAATATGGGTGCAGCATATATTCATTCTGGAAATAGGCTGACCATCTCCGCAGCGGGTAATATTACTCAAAAAGGTGGATCAATGTACGGTGCCAATACCGCGTTCACCTTCGGCGGAAACAGTTTCACTTCAGACCGTTATATTTATGGCACTGAAACTTTGCAAATTACGTCGACCAAAGACAACCAACTCTCCTCAGGTGAAATCATTAATTCAGGCTCAATGTCCGGTGGCGATATTCTCATTCAGACTAACGGCACCATCACCCAACACGCTAATAGCCAAATTAAGGCGAGCAAAAGTCTGACTACGGCAAGCAACTGGTTGAACAACTCCGGTTATATGGGAGGTACGTATACTACGGTCATGATTCAGAATAATAAAACTGATAACTACGGTCATATCGAGGGTACTGGGGTTAGCGTCATTACCTCCGGCGATCTGTATAACGAAGCGCTGATTCGCTCCTGGGGCGATCTCACCCTGAGTACGCAAAATAAAGGCAACATTATTAACCGCGGCCATATTACGGCTCAGAATACGCTGAACTTGACTGCCAAAAAAGTTGAGAACGGTGGTTATAAATGTGGTTTCCTGAATTTAAAAACCTGTGGCGTTGGTGCATTGACCGCTAACAAACTGATTCTGGATTCTTCCCATAAATATGCATCAAACATGGGCGGCAATCAGAACTTTAAAGCGACAGAAATCACTGCCAGATAAGCAGTACTTTAACAACGGTGCGCAAGTTTTGCGCACCGATTTACTGTAAAGTAGATAACTTTTTACTACGGATTCAAGGTTCAAATGGCCGACGCTGGAACTGGTCGTGGCCACATTTTGGACAGAGCGGCAGCATCTCTGGGGTATAGATGGCCAGATGAAAATGGCACTTCTCACACACCAAATTCCCCAGCCCGACAACCTCACCGCTGTGATACACCCCGTGATGGTTGAGATCCTGGAATACCTCGCGCCACTCCAGTTGGGTTTTATCGGTGATGTCCGCCAGCTCCTGCCACAGGCTCTCTTTGATCACCCGCATAAATACGCTGTCGTTGGCCTCATCCTGGCTCTCGCCATAGCTACGGGCAAACTCCTCCAGATCGCGGCGAACCGCGCGTGTCACCTCTTCCACTTCGGTGCGCGTTAACTCACCCGTCTGCATCACCTTAACGCGTGCATGCTCGACGAGCGCATCTATATCACGCTCACCGTTCCGCAGACGTTCTGTCAATGTGGCGACCAGTTCACGGTAAAATTGAGCAACCTTGTTCATCATTTTGCCTCCCGGGTAAGTAAACCTCTCTAATGATAGACCTTATTTGCGCCCCGCTTTGTCAGGTCATCCACACTCTGCGTAAATACCTGCAAGTCGCTTTTAGTGGTAAAGGCTGTTTTGACGCGGGCGTTTGGGCTATGCTATGCGGATCTGAATTACCACATCCATTGGCTACGTTTGTAGCTGTATTGAACACAGGACCACTGGCTGCCATGCAAGAGCAATACCGCCCGGAAGAGATAGAATCGAAAGTCCAGCAACACTGGGACGAGAAGCGCACTTTTGAAGTCACCGAAGACGAGAGCAAAGAGAAGTATTACTGCCTGTCGATGCTTCCCTATCCTTCTGGCCGACTACACATGGGCCACGTGCGTAACTACACCATCGGTGATGTGATCGCCCGTTATCAGCGCATGCTGGGCAAAAACGTCCTGCAGCCAATCGGCTGGGATGCGTTTGGTCTGCCTGCAGAAGGTGCAGCGGTAAAAAACAACACTGCGCCAGCGCCATGGACCTACGACAACATCGCCTACATGAAAAACCAGCTCAAGATGCTGGGCTTTGGCTATGACTGGAGCCGCGAGCTGGCAACCTGCACCCCTGAATACTACCGCTGGGAGCAGAAGTTCTTCACCGAGCTGTATAAAAAAGGCCTGGTGTACAAGAAAACCTCTGCCGTTAACTGGTGCCCGAACGATCAGACCGTTCTCGCTAACGAACAGGTCATCGACGGCTGCTGCTGGCGCTGCGACACCAAGGTTGAACGTAAAGAGATCCCACAGTGGTTTATCAAAATCACCGCTTACGCCGACGAACTGCTGAACGATCTGGATAATCTGGACCACTGGCCAGATACCGTTAAGACCATGCAGCGCAACTGGATCGGCCGCTCTGAAGGCGTGGAGATCACCTTCAACGTTGAGAACTACGATCAGACTCTGACCGTTTACACTACCCGTCCGGACACCTTCATGGGTGCGACCTACCTGGCCGTTGCCGCAGGTCACCCTCTGGCGCAGAAAGCGGCAGAGAACAATCCGGAACTGGCAGCCTTCATCGACGAATGCCGCAACACCAAAGTGGCCGAAGCCGACATGGCAACGATGGAGAAAAAAGGCGTTGCCACCGGTTTCTACGCGACGCACCCGCTGACTGGCGAAGCGATCCCGGTCTGGGCCGCCAACTTCGTTCTGATGGAGTACGGTACCGGCGCAGTTATGGCCGTTCCGGGTCACGATCAGCGCGACTACGAATTTGCCACTAAATACAACCTGGCGATCAAGCCGGTTATCCTGGCTGCGGATGGCTCAGAGCCGGACCTGTCCGAACAGGCATTGACTGAAAAAGGCACCCTGTTTAACTCCGGCGAATTTAGCGGCCTGAGCTTTGAAGAAGGCTTCAACGCCATTGCTGACAAACTGGCCGCGCTGGGCGTCGGCGAGCGTAAAGTTAACTACCGTCTGCGCGACTGGGGTGTTTCCCGTCAGCGTTACTGGGGCGCACCGATTCCGATGGTTACCCTGGAAGACGGTACCGTGATGCCAACGCCAGAAGATCAGCTGCCGGTGATCCTGCCGGAAGATGTGGTTATGGATGGCATCTCCAGCCCGATCAAAGCCGATCCTGAGTGGGCGAAAACCACCGTTAACGGTATGCCTGCGCTGCGTGAGACCGACACCTTCGACACCTTTATGGAGTCCTCCTGGTACTACGCGCGCTACACCTGCCCGCAGTATCAGGAAGGCATGCTGGATTCCAAAGCAGCAAACTACTGGCTGCCGGTGGATATCTACATCGGTGGTATCGAACACGCCATCATGCACCTGCTCTACTTCCGCTTCTTCCACAAGCTGATGCGCGACGCAGGCATGGTGAACTCTGACGAGCCAGCGAAACAGCTGCTGTGTCAGGGCATGGTGCTGGCAGACGCCTTCTACTACGTGGGCGCGAACGGCGAGCGTAACTGGGTCTCCCCGGTTGATGCCATCGTTGAGCGCGACGAGAAAGGCCGTATCGTTAAGGCGAAAGACGCCGCGGGCCACGAGCTGGTTTACACCGGCATGAGCAAAATGTCGAAGTCCAAAAACAACGGCATTGACCCGCAGGTGATGGTTGAGCGCTACGGTGCCGACACCGTGCGTCTGTTCATGATGTTTGCCTCTCCGGCAGATATGACCCTTGAGTGGCAGGAGTCCGGCGTTGAAGGGGCTAACCGCTTCCTGAAACGTGTCTGGAAACTGGTTTACGAGCACACCTCTCAGGGTGACGCCCCGGCGCTGGATACCGCTGCACTGACTGAAGATCAGCAGGCGCTTCGTCGCGATGTTCATAAAACGATTGCCAAAGTGACCGATGATATTGGTCGCCGTCAGACCTTCAACACCGCAATTGCGGCTATTATGGAATTGATGAACAAGCTGGCGAAAGCCCCGCAGGACGGCGAGCAGGATCGTGCCATCATGCGTGAAGCGCTGCTGGCGGTCGTACGTATGCTGAACCCGTTCACCCCACACGCCAGCTTTACCCTGTGGCAGGAGCTGAACGGCGAAGGCGATATCGACAATGCACCGTGGCCGGTGGCGGATGAATCCGCAATGGTTGAAAACACCACCCTGGTCGTTGTGCAGGTAAACGGTAAAGTCCGCGGTAAAATCACTGTTCCGGTTGATGCAACCGAAGAGCAGGTACGCGAACGTGCTGGCCAGGAGCATCTGGTGGCGAAGTATCTTGATGGCGTTACCGTACGTAAAGTGATCTACGTACCTGGTAAACTGCTGAACCTGGTCGTTGGCTAAGCGCGGGAGGAAGCGTGCGACAACTGGCAACATTACTGTTATCGCTGGCGGTGCTGGTCACCGCCGGATGTGGCTGGCACCTGCGCAACACCACACAGGTGCCGGAACAGATGAAAACGATGATTTTCGATTCGGGGGATCCTAATGGTCCGCTTAGCCGTGCCATTCGTAACCAGCTGCGCCTTAACGGCGTTGATCTGATCGAGAAAAGTACGCTGCGCCAGGATATCCCGTCGTTCCGCGTCTTAAGCTCTACCCTGAGCCAGGACACCGCCTCCATCTTCCAGGATGGTCGTACTGCGGAATACCAGATGGTGATGGAAGTGCACGCTGCGGTTCTGATCCCGGGTAGCGATATTTACCCAATCAGCACCAAGGTCTACCGTTCGTTCTTCGATAACCCGCAGACAGCCCTTGCGAAAGACGCTGAGCAGACCATTATCGTGAACGAAATGTATGACAAGGCAGCGGAGCAGCTGATCCGTAAGCTGCCGAGCGTCCATTCCGCTGAAAAAGAGAACGCCCAGAAGGCTACACCTGCGGCATCCTCATCTCGCGTCTCCACGACGCTGGGTCAGTAATGCTCAGGTTGTACCCTGAACAACTCCGCGCGCAGCTCAATGAAGGGCTGCGCGCGGCGTATCTACTGCTCGGAAACGACCCACTTTTGCTTCAGGAGAGCCAGGACGCCGTTCGTCAGATTGCGGCCAGCCAGGGCTTTGAGGAGCACCACAGTTTCACTCTGGATAACAGCACCGACTGGCAGGAAATTTTCTCGCTCTGCCAGGCGATGAGCCTGTTTGCCGCCCGGCAAACCCTGCTTATTCAGCTCCCGGAAAATGGCCCTAACGCGGCCATCAACGAACAGCTTGCCACGTTGGTTAGCCTGCTGCACAGCGATCTGCTGCTGATTGTTCGTGGCAACAAGCTAACTAAGGCGCAGGAGAATGCCGCCTGGTTTACCGCGCTGGCAAACCATTCGGTGCAGGTATCCTGCCAGACCCCGGAGCAGGCACATCTGCCCAAATGGGTAGCGGCCCGGGCAAAACAGCTGAATCTGCAGCTGGATGACGCCGCGAACCAGCTACTCTGTTACTGTTACGAAGGCAATTTGCTGGCCCTTGCCCAGGCGCTGGAACGTCTGTCATTGCTCTGGCCGGATGGCAAACTGACCTTACCGCGCGTTGAGCAGGCGGTTAACGACGCGGCGCACTTCACCCCTTTCCACTGGGTCGATGCCCTGCTGTCCGCAAAGAGCAAACGCGCTCTGCATATCCTGCAGCAGCTGCGTCTCGAAGGCAGCGAGCCGGTTATTCTGCTGCGCACCCTGCAGCGCGAACTGCTGCTGCTGGTTACGCTGAAACGTCAGTCAACACATACGCCCCTGCGCGCGCTGTTTGATAAGCACCGGGTCTGGCAGAATCGCCGCGGCATGACAACTGAAGCCTTGAACCGACTGAGCCCGGAACAGCTGCGCCAGGCCGTTCAGCTTCTGACGCGCACCGAGCTGACCCTGAAGCAGGATTACGGTCAGTCGATCTGGTCTGAGCTGGAAAGCCTCTCCCTGCTGCTGTGCCACAAGGCGCTGGCCGATATCTTTATAGAAGGTTGAGATGCATTCTTTACAGGCACTGTATGGCGGCACCTTTGACCCGGTCCACTACGGGCATCTGAAACCGGTCGAGATCCTCGCCAACCAGATTGGCCTGCAGCGCGTCACGATAATGCCCAACAACGTGCCGCCGCATCGCCCGCAGCCAGAAGCCACTCCCGCCCAGCGCAAAGAGATGCTGGCGCTGGCTATTGCCGATAAGCCGCTGTTTGTTCTTGATGAGCGAGAGCTGCGCCGGGACAGCCCTTCGTATACCGCGCAGACTTTACAGGCCTGGCGCAGCGAACAAGGGCCGGAAAAACCGCTGGCGTTTATTATCGGTCAGGACTCGCTGCTCAATTTCCCCACCTGGTATCAGTATCAGACGATCCTCGATAACAGCCACTTAATCGTCTGCCGTCGTCCGGGCTATCCCCTGACGATGAAAGAGGAGCAGCACCAGCTGTGGCTGGAGCAGCATCTGACGTATCAGGTTGAGGATCTGCACAATCTGCCGGCCGGCAAAATTTACCTCGCGGAAACCCCCTGGTTTGATATCTCAGCGACGCTTATCCGCCAGCGTCTGCAGCAGGGACTCCCCTGTGATGAGATGTTACCGCTGCCGGTGTTAAGTTACATTCAGCAGCAGGGCCTGTATCAGAAAAGCAGCAACTGACTGGCGTGCGGGAGAAAAAGCGTGCCATTCGCGCTCTCGCCATTGACACCCCCGTCCAGGCTGATATCCTCCGCTGCCAGACTTCCCGCCAGCACGGTTTTACAAAAACTGTTTTACAAAAATGGCGATGCAATCTCCGGCATAGGGTGGGATGATACCCGCCTTCGCATGCCCGTCCGGTGACATTTGTCCCGACACTGCAGCCAGTTCAGGTATACTGTCTGGCTACGAATTTACAGTTATTCAATCTCACTCTCCCAGGGGGAAAACTTGCAGGGTAAAGCACTCCAGGATTTTGTTATCGACAAAATTGATGATCTGAAAGGTCAGGACATCATTGCCATCGACGTTCAGGGCAAATCAAGCATCACCGATTGCATGATTATCTGCACCGGCACCTCCACTCGCCATGTTGCTTCCATCGCTGACCATGTGGTTCAGGAATCTCGCGCTGCCGGCATGCTGCCGCTCGGCGTTGAAGGCGAAGCCACCGCTGACTGGGTCGTCGTTGACCTTGGCGATGTGATTGTCCACGTCATGCAGGAAGAGAGCCGTCGCCTGTATGAGCTGGAAAAACTCTGGGGTTAATGCGTGAAGCTGCAACTGGTAGCCGTCGGTACAAAAATGCCCGACTGGGTACAAACGGGGTTTACTGAATATCTGCGTCGTTTTCCAAAAGACATGCCGTTTGAGCTGGTGGAGATCCCCGCTGGCAAACGCGGCAAAAACGCGGATATCAAGCGTATTCTCGATAAAGAGGGTGAACTGATGCTGGCTGCCGCAGGCAAAAACCGCATCGTCACTCTCGATATTCCGGGTAAACCCTGGGATACGCCGCAGCTGGCGCACGAACTGGAGCGCTGGAAGCAGGACGGTCGCGACGTCAGCCTGTTAATTGGCGGTCCGGAGGGATTATCTCCCGCCTGTAAAGCGGCAGCAGAACAAAGTTGGTCTCTCTCCGCGTTGACGCTTCCCCACCCGCTGGTCCGGGTTCTGGTTGCTGAAAGCCTCTATCGCGCGTGGAGCATCACGACCAACCACCCTTATCACCGTGAGTAATGATTAAGTCTTGGGTAGATTAAGCAGCGGATGAAACTACAGAATTCTTTTCGCGACTATACGGCTGAGTCCGCGCTGTTTGTGCGCCGGGCGCTGGTCGCCTTTTTGGGGATTTTGCTGCTGACGGGCGTGCTGATCGCCAACCTCTATAATCTGCAGATTGTCCGTTTTACCGATTACCAGACCCGCTCCAACGAAAACCGCATCAAACTCGTCCCCATCGCCCCCAGTCGCGGCATTATCTATGACCGTAACGGTACGCCGCTGGCGCTGAACCGCACGATCTATCAGATTGAAATGATGCCTGAGAAGGTCGATAACGTGCAGCAGACGCTTGATGCGCTGCGCAGCGTGGTGGATCTGAACGATGACGATATCGCCGCCTTCAAAAAAGAGCGTTCGCGCTCGCATCGCTTTACGTCAATCCCGGTAAAAACCAACCTCACCGAAGTGCAGGTTGCCCGTTTCGCCGTAAACCAGTACCGCTTTCCCGGCGTGGAAGTTAAGGGCTACAAGCGTCGCTTCTACCCGTACGGTTCCGCGCTGACGCACGTCATCGGCTATGTCTCGAAAATTAACGATAAAGACGTCGACAGGCTGGATAAAGACGGCAAGCTCGCCAACTACGCGGCAACGCACGATATCGGCAAGCTGGGTATTGAACGCTATTACGAAGACCTGCTCCACGGTCAGACCGGTTACGAAGAAGTTGAGGTCAACAACCGCGGCCGTGTGATCCGCCAGTTGAAAGAGGTGCCGCCCCAGGCTGGGCATGACATCTATCTGACCCTGGATCTCAAACTCCAGCAGTATATTGAAACCCTGCTGGCGGGCAGCCGTGCGGCGGTCATTGTGAGCGACCCGCGCAGCGGCAGCATTCTGTCGCTGGTGTCGACCCCAAGCTATGACCCGAACCTGTTCGTCGATGGTATCTCCAGTAAAGACTACTCTGGCCTGCTCAACGATCCGAACACGCCGCTGGTCAACCGCGCGACGCAGGGGGTCTATCCGCCTGCGTCAACGGTTAAACCGTACGTGGCGGTCTCCGCCCTGAGCGCAGGGGTGATCACCCGCAATACCGGCCTCTTCGACCCGGGCTGGTGGCAGCTGCCGGGTTCCGAAAAACGCTACCGCGACTGGAAAAAGTGGGGCCACGGCCACCTGAACGTCACCAAATCGCTGGAAGAGTCGGCGGATACCTTCTTCTACCAGGTCGCCTACGACATGGGTATCGACCGTCTGTCCGAATGGATGGGCAAATTTGGCTATGGCCATTACACCGGGATCGACCTGTCGGAAGAGCGCTCCGGCAACATGCCAACCCGCGAATGGAAGCTGAAACGCTTTAAAAAGCCCTGGTATCAGGGTGACACCATTCCGGTGGGGATCGGCCAGGGCTACTGGACCGCGACCCCGATTCAGATGAACAAAGCGCTGATGATCCTTATCAACGACGGGGTGGTGAAAGTGCCGCACCTGCTGATGAGCACCGTTGAAGACGGCAAAAAAGTGCCATGGTCGCAGCCGCATGAGCCGCCGGTGGGTGATATCCACTCCGGCTACTGGGAAATTGCCAAAGACGGGATGTACGGCGTTGCCAACCGCGCGAACGGTACGGCGCACAAGTACTTTGCCGGGGCTCCGTATAAAATCGCGGCAAAATCCGGTACCGCGCAGGTCTTCGGCCTGAAGGCGAACGAAACCTATAACGCACACAAAATTGCTGAACGTCTGCGTGACCACAAGCTGATGATTGCGTTTGCTCCTTATGATAACCCGCAGGTTGCGGTGTCGATTATTCTGGAAAACGGCGGTGCCGGCCCGGCGGTCGGTACCATTATGCGCCAGATCCTTGACCACATTATGCTGGGTGACAACAACACTGAATTGCCGAGCGAGAGCCCGGCTGCCGCTGGCGCGGAGGACCAATAATCGTGACCGATAATCCGAATAAAAAATCGCTGTGGGACAAGATCCACATCGACCCGGCCATGCTGCTGATCCTGCTGGCGCTGCTGGTTTACAGCGCTCTGGTTATCTGGAGTGCCAGCGGTCAGGATCTCGGGATGACCGAACGTAAGATCGGCCAGATCACCATGGGTCTGGTGATCATGGTGGTGATGGCGCAGATCCCGCCGCGCGTCTATGAAGGCTGGGCGCCCTATCTCTACATTTTCTGTATTATTCTGCTGGTGGCGGTAGATGCCTTTGGGGCTATTTCGAAAGGCGCGCAGCGCTGGCTCGACCTGGGTATCGTGCGTTTTCAGCCCTCCGAGATTGCGAAAATCGCCGTCCCGTTAATGGTGGCGCGCTTCATCAACCGTGATGTTTGTCCGCCGTCGTTGAAAAATACTGCGATTGCGCTGGTGCTGATCTTCCTGCCTACGTTGCTGGTTGCAGCCCAGCCGGACCTCGGCACCTCGATTCTTATCGCCCTTTCCGGCCTGTTCGTGCTGTTCCTCTCCGGGCTGAGCTGGCGGCTTATCGGGATTGCGGTGGTGCTGGTCGCGGCCTTTATCCCGATCCTGTGGTTCTTCCTGATGCACGATTATCAGCGTCAGCGCGTGATGATGCTGCTTGATCCGGAGAGCGACCCGCTCGGAGCAGGCTATCATATTATACAGTCGAAGATTGCGATCGGCTCTGGCGGCCTGCGCGGTAAGGGCTGGCTGCACGGTACTCAGTCACAGCTTGAGTTCCTGCCGGAACGTCATACCGACTTTATCTTCGCGGTTCTGGCCGAAGAGTTGGGCCTGGTGGGCATTTTGATTCTGCTGGCGCTCTATCTGCTGCTAATCATGCGTGGATTGTGGATCGCCGCCCGCGCGCAAACCACCTTTGGTCGCGTCATGGCCGGTGGCTTGATGTTGATTTTATTCGTTTATGTTTTCGTAAATATTGGTATGGTGAGCGGTATTCTGCCGGTGGTTGGCGTACCGCTTCCCCTGGTGAGTTACGGAGGCTCGGCCCTGATTGTACTGATGGCCGGGTTCGGGATCGTCATGTCGATCCACACACACAGAAAAATGTTGTCAAAAAGCGTATAAGGGGCACGCAATGCGTAAGCAGTGGTCTGGGATCTGCATCGCAGTGAGTTTACTGGCAGCCTGTACAAGTGACGATGGTCAGCAGCAAGCGACCGTCGCGCCGCCGCAGCCAGCCGTATGTAATGGACCGGTGGTTGAGATCAGCGGAGCCGATCCGCGTTTTGAACCACTGAGCGCTACCGCGAATCAGGATTACGAACGTGACGGTAAAAGCTACAAAATCGTTCAGGATCTGTCCCGATTCAGTCAGGCAGGCCTGGCGGCGATTTATGATGCCGAGCCGGGAAGCAACCTGACCGCATCCGGTGAAGCCTTCGATCCGATGCAGCTGACGGCTGCGCATCCCACCCTCCCCATTCCGAGCTACGCGCGTATTACTAACCTGGCGAATGGCCGGATGATTGTGGTGCGTATCAACGACCGTGGCCCTTACGGCAACGACCGCGTTATTTCGCTGTCACGCGCAGCGGCTGACCGTCTGAACACCTCAAATAACACCAAAGTCCGGATCGACCCGATTATTGTCGCCCAGGACGGCTCTCTGTCCGGCCCGGGTATGGCCTGTACCACTGTGGCTAAACAGACTTATGCCCTGCCCGCGCGTCCCGACCTGAGCGGCGGTATGGGTAGCGCGTCGTCCGCATCCGAACCGATGCCTGCAGAGGGTGACGTGCGCCCCATCAGCAACGACACGCTGAAAAGCGAAGACAGCATGGGCGCGCCGGTCAGCAGCAGCGGCTTCCTCGGTGCACCGACGACCCTCGCCTCTGGCGTGCTGGAAGGCAGTGAACCGCCAGCGCCACAGCCGGTTGTCACCGCCCCGGTGAACCAGACGGCGCCGGTCACGGCGCCTGTCTCTGCCCCAGTTCAGGCTCCCGTTGCGGCCCCTGTTTCCGCCCCTGCTCAGGCCGGTGGCTATGTCGTTCAGGTTGGCGCAGTGAGCGATCGGGCGCGTGCTCAGCAGTATCAGCAGCGTCTCGGCCAGCAGTTTGGCGTTCCGGGTCGCGTTGAGCAAAATGGCGCGGTCTGGCGTATCCAGCTTGGCCCGTTTGCCAACAAATCTGAGGCCGCTGCGTTACAGCAACGCCTGCAGAATGAAGCGCAGTTACAGTCGTTTATCGCTGTTGCGAAATGATTAATCAGCGGTATCCGAATTGTCAGTATTTGTAATGCTGATTCACACTCTCATGCTGAAAGTCGGATGCCTGCCTGTATAGCATTTGCTATAGTAAGGCACTTTTTTTAATTCCATCACGGATGTCGTTGTTCTGACCATGAAGACCACTTTCTCCGCTCGTTTTATGCAGCGCATGGCGCTCACTACGGCGCTCTGCGCAGCCACGCTCTCTGTTGCTCACGCCGATGACCTTAATATCAAGACCATGATCCCGGGCGTTCCGCAGATCGACGCGGAATCCTACATCCTGATCGACTACAACTCCGGCAAAGTGTTGGCTGAACAGAACGCTGACGCACGTCGCGACCCGGCCAGCCTGACCAAAATGATGACCAGCTATGTCATCGGCCAGGCGATGAAAGCAGGTAAATTCAAAGAGACAGACCTTGTCACCATCGGCAACGACGCGTGGGCCACCGGCAACCCGGTATTCAAAGGCTCATCACTGATGTTCCTGAAACCGGGCATGCAGGTTCCCGTCTCTCAGTTGATCCGTGGTATCAATCTGCAGTCCGGTAACGATGCCTGCGTGGCAATGGCCGATTTTGCCGCCGGCAGCCAGGACGCTTTCGTTGGTCTGATGAACAGCTACGTGAGCGCGCTGGGTCTGAAAAATAGCCACTTCCAGACCGTTCACGGCCTGGATGCGGACGGTCAGTACAGCTCTGCGCGCGATATGGCGCTGATTGGCCAGGCGCTGATCCGTGACGTGCCGAACGAATACACCATCTACAAAGAGAAAGAGTTCACCTTTAACGGTATCCGTCAGACCAACCGCAACGGCCTGCTGTGGGATAACAGCCTGAACGTTGACGGCATCAAAACCGGTCACACCGATAAAGCGGGTTACAACCTGGTGGCCTCAGCGACAGAGGGCCAGATGCGTCTGATCTCTGCGGTAATGGGCGGCCGTACCTTCAAAGGGCGTGAAACCGAAAGCAAGAAACTGCTGACCTGGGGCTTCCGCTTCTTCGAAACCGTGAACCCGCTGAAAGCAGGTAAAGAGTTCGCCTCTGAACCGGTCTGGTTCGGTGATAACGACCGTGCCTCACTGGGCGTGGATAAAGATCTCTACCTGACCATTCCCCGTGGCCGTATGAAAGACCTGAAGGCCAGCTATGTGCTGAACTCCAGCGAGCTGCACGCCCCGCTGCAGAAAAACCAGGTTGTCGGCACCATCAACTTCCAGCTCGATGGTAAAACCATCGATCAGCGCCCTCTCGTGGTGCTGGATGAAATCCCTGAAGGCAATTTCTTCGGCAAAATCATTGATTACATTAAATTGATGTTCCATCACTGGTTTGGTTAAGAATTGAACACTTGAAAGTGTGATTTCTGTCCCCATATACTATGTAACCTGATAACTCCCACCCGACGTGGGAGTTATTATTTTTTTGACGTACTGCCGGAGCTCCCATGAAAACCAAACTTAATGAACTGCTTGAATTCCCTACTCCTTTTACTTACAAAGTAATGGGACAGGCGTTGCCTGAGCTGGTTGATCAGGTGGTTGAGGTAGTACAGCGCCATGCGCCAGGTGACTACTCTCCGACGGTGAAACCCAGCAGCAAAGGCAACTACCATTCCGTTTCGATCACCATCACTGCCACCCATATTGAACAAGTCGAGACCCTGTATGAAGAGCTCGGCAACATCGATATCGTTCGCATGGTGCTGTAACGCCTTTCGGTTACCCGCATCGCCGGGTAACCTGTTTCACCTCTGTGATATACTCCCCGCTACAGTTTTTTCCTTCGTTCGGAGAGATCGTTTTGTATCAGGACACCCTTCTCGTTCGCCAGCTTGGGCTGCAGCCCTATGAGCCTGTCTCCCAGGCTATGCATGAATTTACTGACACACGCGACGAGAACACGCCGGATGAGATCTGGCTGGTAGAGCACCCCCCCGTATTTACCCAGGGTCAGGCGGGCAAAGCCGAGCATCTGTTGATGCCTGGCGATATTCCGGTTGTCCAGAGCGATCGTGGCGGGCAGATTACCTATCATGGGCCGGGTCAACAGGTGATGTATGTTCTGCTCAACCTGAAGCGCAGGAAGCTCGGCGTGCGTGAACTGGTGACGCTACTTGAACAGACGGTGGTCAATACGCTGGCTGAATTTGATATTGAAGCGCACCCGCGCGCAGACGCCCCGGGCGTGTATGTCGGCGAAATGAAAATATGTTCTCTCGGTCTGCGAATTCGTAAAGGGTGTTCTTTTCACGGTCTTGCCCTCAATATTAATATGGATCTTTCGCCTTTCCAGCGCATCAATCCTTGCGGTTATGCCGGGATGGAAATGGCGCAAATGCGCCAGTGGGTAGAGAACATTACGCCCGAAATCGTACAACCACATTTAGTTAACTCTTTTTTAGCGCTGCTAAACAATCCGCCGCATAAATATATCCCTGCTTAATGACTTTCCGCATTTGGCTCATTTATTTTATGAGCCACTCTTATTCCACTGCATTTATCCTTTACATTAATTCACAGATTCTATATTTTCAAAACACCCGCAACCTAACTGCGTATACGCGATCGCCTGCTTTCTACATCGACAGGGCCACCCGGTCGGTGCGATTATGCCTGCGCAAAAACCAGACAACCCCATGAGTTTACTTAACATTCTTAATTCCTTGAAACTGTTTAAGCATAACAATAAGCACATTATTTAAATTCAACTATTATTTATATTGTGAATACATACGGAGGGACAGCGTGGATAATAATAATCTTCCAGAAAAGCGCTTGAGCGATCCAGGCAGTGATGCAAAGCCACAAATTTTTCGGACTTTACGTAATATAGATCTTAATTTATTGACGATTTTTGAGGCCGTATATGTGCACAAAGGGATCGTTAATGCTGCGAAAATTCTGAATCTCACTCCCTCAGCAATTAGTCAGTCTATCCAGAAATTGCGCACCATTTTTCCCGACCCGCTGTTTATCCGTAAAGGCCAGGGCGTGACGCCTACCGCCTATGCCACGCATCTGCATGAATATATCAGTCAGGGGCTTGAATCCATCCTCGGGGCGCTGGATTTAACCGGCAGCTACGACAAGCAGCGAATCATCACCATTGGCACAACGCCAGCCATAGGCGCGCTGGTGATGCCCCTGATCTACCAGGCCGTGAAGACGCATGCGCCTCAGCTGATGTTACGCAATATCTCGGTTAATGACCCCGAAGCGCAGCTCAGCCAGTTTCAGACCGATCTGATCGTGGACAGCAACACCCTGAATGCCCGGGCCTTAAGCCGCCACGTGCTGTTTGCAGATAAGCTACTTCTGATCTGTCGCAAAGGGCATCCGGCGCTGCAGGAGGAAGTTACGGTTGAAAATCTGCAGCGCTACGAGCAAACGCTGCTGCTGATGGAGGGGCAAAACCTCAACGGGCTGCGACAGCGCGTTCAGGATATTTTCCCGGAACGTCTGGTGAATTTCAGCAGTTACAATATTTTTACCATTGCCGCCCTGGTTGGCAGTAGCGATCTGCTGGGTATCATCCCGGAGCGCCTGTTTAATATGGTGCGTCACTGCTGGCCGGTGGAACAGATCCCCTTCGCCCCGCTGAATGCCGAGTCCGTCGAAATCTCGCTGTATTACAATAAGCTGAGCATGCGCGACCCGGTGCTGGAAAATCTGATAAACGTTATCCGCCAGGCCTTTTAATCGGGGCCATCCCACGTAAAGTTGCGCAGAACCACGCAAAAAGCACTAAACAACAACTATTTTACAATTTGGCGACCGGGCAGGCTGCTTTATCGTCCGTATCAATGATATACTGCCTGTCGTTCGTTCAAAAATAGTTGATAAATACAACATTCCCTTGAATTGAAACGCTTTCCTTCGATTTTCGCAACTGGAAGACGCACGCTATGAGTAAACCCATTGTGATGGAACGCGGTGTTAAATACCGTGATGCCGATAAAATGGCCCTAATCCCGGTTAAAAACGTGGCTACGGAGCGCGAAGCGCTGTTAAGAAAACCGGCATGGATGAAAATTAAACTTCCGGCAGACTCTTCGCGTATTCAGGGAATCAAAGCGGCGATGCGCAAAAACGGCCTCCACTCCGTGTGTGAAGAGGCCTCCTGCCCGAACCTTGCCGAGTGCTTTAACCACGGTACCGCGACCTTCATGATCCTCGGCGCCATCTGTACCCGCCGTTGCCCGTTCTGTGACGTTGCCCATGGTCGTCCTGTCGCCCCGGATGCCAATGAACCGCAGAAACTGGCCCAGACTATCGCCGACATGGCATTACGCTATGTGGTTATTACCTCCGTTGACCGCGACGATCTGCGCGACGGCGGTGCTCAGCACTTTGCTGACTGTATTAATGCCATTCGTGAAAAGAGCCCGTCCATTAAGATTGAGACGCTGGTTCCTGACTTCCGTGGCCGTATGGACCGTGCGCTTGAGATCCTCAACGCCAATCCGCCAGACGTGTTTAACCACAACCTGGAAAACGTACCACGCCTCTATCGTCAGGTTCGCCCGGGCGCAGATTACAACTGGTCGCTGAAGCTGCTGGAGCGCTTTAAAGAAGCCCATCCGGATATCCCGACTAAATCAGGTCTGATGGTCGGTCTCGGTGAGACTAACGAAGAGATTGTTGAAGTGATGCGCGACCTGCGTCGCCACGGCGTCACCATGCTGACCCTGGGCCAGTATCTGCAGCCAAGCCGCCATCACCTGCCGGTGCAGCGTTACGTAAGCCCTGAAGAGTTTGACGAGATGAAAGCCGAAGCGATGGCGATGGGCTTTACCCATGCTGCCTGCGGTCCGTTCGTGCGTTCCTCTTACCATGCCGATATGCAGGCGAAAGGCGAAGAAGTGAAGTAAACCCGTCACAAAAGTTTACAGTTCCCCCATAAAAAAACCGGCTTACAGGCCGGTTTTTTTCTTTCAAAAGCCATATGGCAATTGCCGTTACTCTTTGTGAGAGAGTTTCTCGGCTGCGATATCCGCGTCGGCAGTTTTCTTCGCCGTTGCGTCATCGTCATTCATCGCCTTTTTAAAGCCTTTGATGGCAGCACCCAGGTCTCCGCCCAGCGTACGTAATTTTTTGGTACCAAACAGCAGGACAACCAGTGCGGCTACCACCAGCAATTTGGTAATACTAATTTCACCCATAGATACCTTCTTGACGTAAACAGGCTGCATTGCGCGCCTTAAAAACCCGACCTTATTAACGGTCATTTGACGCCCGCACACAATAGCAATCTGTAACAAGGTGAATCAAGCGTTGTTTAAAAAACTCACAATAATTGCGGCGGCGCGAAGCGTCGGTTGCGCAGAACCGGCAACTGCTGGCGCGTCTGGATGATACGCTCCCGGCTAATCTCTGCCAGCAGCAGCGCAGGCCCCTCGGCGGCTGCCGCTATCGTTACGCCAAGAGGATCGATTATGCGGCTCTGGCCGATATTCTTATTGCCGCACTCCCCTGCCGCTATCACATAGCAGGTGGTGTCCAGCGCCCGGGCTGCCAGCAGCGTAGACCAGTGGTGCTCCTTGAGCGGCCCTCTGACCCAGGCCGCAGGCAGGACCAGCACTTCTGCCCCCGCCAGCGCCAGGTTCAACGCCATCTCCGGAAAGCGCAGATCGTAGCAGGTCATTAATCCAAGATGGATGCCGTCGATTTCAATCAGCGGCGGTACAACCGAGCCAGCATCAACCAGTCTGGACTCCTGAATACTGAACGCATCATAAAGATGAAGTTTGGCGTACTGCTCAACGATCCTGCCGCCGCGCAGGGCAACAAGAGTATTAATCGCTCTGCCCGCAGTAGAAGGGACATGCACGGTCAGCACCGTGGTCAGGTTATTACGCGCGCTCTCCGCCAGCAGCAGCGTCAGAAAACTTCCGTCAAGCTGCTGGGCTGACTTCACGGAGAGGTCAGGATCGTTGTCGTCCCGCGCCAGCAGCGCTTCCGGCAGCACCAGCAATGATGCCCCCTGCTCTGCCGCCTGAGCCATCAGTGAAACGCAGGTTCCGGCATTTTTTTGCCAGTCCGCTGTTACTGCAAATTGTCCAACCGCAACGTACATATTTTCCCCCTGCATTAAACGGCGTTACACTCATAGCCCTTACACATCAAACAGCAGGTATTGTTCGTGTTTCAACTACTTTTAGCCGTTTTTATCGGTGGGGGCACAGGAAGCGTAGCGCGCTGGCTATTGAGCATGCGCTTTAATCCGCTTCATCAGCAGATCCCGTTCGGCACGCTGACAGCCAATCTCCTGGGCGCATTTATTATTGGCCTGGGGCTGGCGTGGTTCAACAGAATGACTCACATCGATCCGGTCTGGAAAGTATTGATCACCACCGGCTTCTGCGGCGGGCTGACCACCTTCTCGACATTTTCAGCAGAAGTGGTGTTTCTGTTACAGGATGGGCGGGCGGCATGGGCGCTGCTGAACATCGCCGTCAACCTGCTGGGCTCGCTAATGATGACCGCGCTCGCATTCTGGTTAATTTCTGCGGTTAACGCGCATTAAATACCCAGGCCTTAATGTTGGCTTAATTTTTCTCAGGCACCCTGTCACCACATACACTGAGGGGTGTCGCCATGAAAGAGAAAATAACAAGCGCGGGGATGGTATTGCTGAGCCTGGCGATCGTTGCCAGCTTTTTGAGACTGTACTTGTTCAGCTAAGACAAAACGAAAAAAACCCGCTCAATGAGCGGGTTTTGAAATTCTGGCTGTCTCGTCTGAATTACAGAGCGATTACGTTAGCAGCAGAAGGGCCTTTGGCACCGTTAGTGATTTCAAACTCAACGCGCTGACCTTCAGCCAGAGTTTTGAAACCATTGCTCTGGATTGCAGAGAAGTGTACGAACACGTCTTTGCTGCCATCTTCCGGAGTAATGAAACCGAATCCTTTGGACTCATTAAACCACTTAACGTTACCTTTAATCTTAGACATCAAAATTACCTTTACATGAAAATTGGACACAAATGCTGTGTCGGGTATCAGTACAACAATTGTGAGCGGTTTTGTCCAGCGCCTTTTTGAAGAAAAGTGACAAAAGTCGCGTTAAATTTTGCGCCCCAATTTTTATCCTTTACGATTCAACAACTGGCTATTAAATCGCCAGTACGTAAAGTTTTTTCAGTTAAAACTGGAACCGCATCCAGGCGAAGTAAACGTTACCGTTGTTATAGGTTCCGGGGATGTAGGTCATCTGGAAGGTCGCCGGACCATACCCTACGGAGGCCAGCGGCAGGGCAAGCGGAATGGGGATGTAATTCCAGTTATCGCGCGCCGTCACTGCGGCGGTAAAGCCAAGTCCCACATGGAAGTTATCATCGGCCAGCGGACGCCAGGTTTTCTCCCAGCCGTAGCCTGCAATGGGCTCCCATTTATTGTATGAGTCTTTGAACGCCATCGCGTAAAGGCCGTGCCAGTTCCCTTTTTCATCCCAGCGTGACTGACCGAAGCCAGCCCCCCACGGACGCTCGTTGTAGCGATCGGTCTTCTCTTTGTCGTAAGCAAAGCGGGCATGCCAGGTGATGGCGGGTACATAAAGATCGTAATGCTGGGGTTCTTCCCAGGTTTCAACCATATCGTTGTGGATAGTTTTGACCCAGGCTCTGAGAGGAGGTACGTCTTTAGCCGTTGCCGCAGTAGAAAAAGGTAACTGAGCAAAAATAAAAGAAAAAATAAGGACAGGCTTATTAAAAAATTTCACAATAAAATTACCATTCTCATATTCACTGCGTGTTCTTGCACAGAATAGATGAATGAAAATCTGACGGCATTGGCGTAAATCTTAATTATTAACTTGAATGGATAAGAATACTCCTGGTAATACAACACACGCTTAAGGAGTAATTAAGCGCTGATTAAGAAATATTATGTTGATGCAACAACTTATACAGCAAAGTACAGCTAACACCACTGCCGGTGGCCCGCCACCGCTGCCTTAGGGCATCGAGGCGGCTGTGCACTACCGTAGATGGACATGGAGGTATAAATCGGTTTCTTCAATGAATCATCATTTTATTAAATACAGCAGCATAATAATGCTGAACTATGCCATGCATTCTGAGCACGATAAATTCACAATTTATGCGGCGGAAAACAAAACATTAACTCGTCATCATGACACGTTTATCTAAGACATTTTAAACCTCAGCTAAACCAACACAAATATAATCTTTATTATGTCAGTAGCACTATTTTCAGCAACGCAATACCCTGCCTGTCCCCTGGTCATCCGCACCGAGCGACAAAGGCCCCGCAACAGGACCAACCAGCGCAGATAAATCGCGCAGCAGCAGCAAAATCGGGAGGAACGCCCCTTTAGTAGTAGATTTATTGATTTTAGTCAGCGAGGCCGGGCCATTATTTCGGCACATTTTGTCACCTTATTTTCATTGTTTATTTATCCTTTCGCTCTGGGGCGGCGGGAAACAGAGGGATCCATGCTAACGTTTATCGAGCTCCTGATCGGGGTGATAGTCATTGTCGGCGTCGCACGCTACATCATTAAAGGTTACTCCGCTACCGGGGTGCTGTTTGTCGGCGGTCTTGCCCTGCTGATCGTCAGCGCCCTGATGGGCCATAAGGTGCTTCCGTCCAGCGCCACCAGCACCGGTTATACGGCGACCGACATCATTGAGTACATCAAAATCCTGCTGATGAGCCGCGGTGGCGATCTGGGGATGATGATCATGATGCTCTGCGGGTTTGCCGCCTATATGACCCACATCGGCGCCAACGATATGGTGGTCAAGCTGGCCTCGAAGCCGCTGAGCTACATCAACTCCCCTTACCTGCTGATGATTGCCGCCTATTTCGTGGCCTGTCTGATGTCGCTGGCCGTCTCGTCGGCAACCGGCCTCGGCGTACTGCTGATGGCGACCCTGTTCCCGGTGATGGTCAACGTGGGGATCAGCCGCGGTGCGGCAGCGGCTATTTGTGCCTCTCCGGCGGCGATAATTCTCTCGCCTACCTCCGGTGACGTGGTGCTGGCCGCCAAAGCCGCCGAGATGCCGCTCATCGATTTCGCCTTTAAAACCACCCTGCCGATCTCGATTGCCGCCATTATCGGCATGGCGATTGCGCACTTCTTCTGGCAGCGCTACCTCGATAAAAAAGAGAACATCTCTCACGAGCGTCTCGACGTCAGCGAAATCACCACTACCGCCCCTTCCTTCTATGCCATTCTGCCGTTCACGCCGATTATCGGGGTACTGATTTTCGACGGCAAATGGGGCCCGGAGCTGCATATCATCACCATCCTGGTGCTCTGCATGCTGATTGCCGCGGTGCTGGAATTTGTGCGCGGCTTCAATACCCAGAAGGTCTTTAGCGGCCTGGAAGTGGCCTATCGCGGCATGGCGGACGCCTTCGCCGGCGTGGTCATGCTGCTGGTTGCGGCCGGGGTCTTTGCCCAGGGACTGAGCACCATCGGCTTTATCCAGAGCCTGATCTCGATTGCCACCTCCTTCGGTTCAGCAAGCATTATCCTGATGATGGTGCTGGTGGTGCTGACCATGCTGGCGGCGATGACCACCGGCTCCGGTAACGCGCCGTTCTATGCCTTTGTGGAGATGATCCCGAAGCTGGCGCACTCGTCCGGCATCAACCCGGCCTATCTCACCATCCCAATGCTGCAGGCCTCCAACCTGGGCCGTACCATCTCCCCGGTGTCCGGCGTGGTAGTCGCCGTGGCCGGGATGGCAAAAATCTCGCCGTTCGAAGTGGTGAAACGCACCTCTGTTCCGGTGCTGGTTGGGCTGGTCATCGTCATTATTGCCACTGAAGTGCTGGTGCCTGGCACCGCCGTGGGTTAAGCCATCCCACAGCATAAAGCGCCTGCGGGCGCTTTTTGTGCTTTAATAACTCCCAGCAATTTTTTGCTTACAACCATCAGGAATTGACATGTTCAGAAAGGATTTCGTTTTGCCTGTCAGCGCAACCGCAGTCGCGCTGTGCGCTTTGCCAGCCCTGGCAGCCCCGCTTCAGGCGACGCAATATGCAGATTTCGATCGCTACGTCCTGGCGCTCTCATGGCAGTCTGGTTTTTGCCAGAGCCTGCATGACCGCAACCGCGCAGCGCCGGACGAGTGTCGCCTGCAAAAAGAGCGTGACGACAAAACGACCATCCTCACCGTGCATGGCCTGTGGCCGGGCCTGCCGAAGTCTATCGCGGCCCGCGGCGTCGACGATCGTCGCTGGATGCGCTATGGCTGCGCAACCCGCCCCATCCCGAATATGCCGGAGGCAAAAGCCAGCCGTAAATGCGACGCCGCAGAGACCGGCCTGTCGCTGACCGGTGCCGCTAAGCTGAACGAGGTGATGCCCGGTGCAGGCGGTAACTCCTGCCTTGAGCGTTACGAATATGCCAAACACGGGGTCTGCTTCGGCTTCGATCCGGACGCCTATTTCGGCACCATGGTACGCATGAACCAGGAAGTGAAAGCCAGCCCGCTGGGGCAGTTCCTCGCAGAGAACTACGGCAAAACCGTCACCCGCAGCGCCTTCGATGCCGCGGTCGCCAGGAGCTGGGGGCCCGCCACGGTCAAAGCCGTTAAGCTCAGCTGCAGCGGCAACCCGGCGTATCTCACGGAGATGCAGATGTCGCTCACCGCGGCCAGCATCAACGCCCCGCTGGCCACAGCCTCATTTGCCCCGCAGCCGCATCCGGGCAACTGCGGGAAACAGTTTGTGATCGACAAAATCGGCTACTGAGGCCTTACCCTTTTCGCGCGTCCGGGCGGACCAGGTCAAAGCGTTGATCCTCGCTAATGGCGAAGTACGCCGTCGGGCCACCGGCGCGCAGCACCGGCTGCGCTTTCGCCGTCTGATAGATCCCCTCATGCAGCAGGCTTTCGTCAATGTGGATCCCCACCACTTCCCCCAGCACCAGCCAGGTATCGACCGGCGCGCCGCTGGCGGCAGTAAGCTGGATACACTGCGACAGGCGGCACTCAAAGTTGACCGGACTTTCGGCAACGCGCGGCACCTTCACCAGCCGGCTTTCGGCCTTGGTCAGCCCGGCACGCAGAAACTCATCCTCACCGTGCTGCAGGCTGGCCGAGGTCTCATTCATGGCGCTGGCCAGATCGCGGGTAGTGAGATTCCAGACAAACTCTTTGGTCTCGACAATATTGCGCACGCTGTCTTTCCAGCCCGAGCTGGCAAAGCCAATGATTGGCGGGTGGTAGTTAAAACAGTTGAAGAAGCTGTAAGGCGCCAGATTGGGGCGTCCTTCAGGATCGCATGACGCAATCCAGCCAATCGGACGTGGACCAACAATGGCGTTTAAAGGATCGTGCGGCAGGCCGTGTCCCTGGGAAGGTTGGTAGAAGTACATAGCGCTCTCTGGTTAGGTTCATGATTCACACCGGCAGGCACGGATTACGCTTCGCTCATCCCCCTGCCCCAAGAGGATCAGCGTAACGCAATCCGTAGAAAAGTAAGACTGAATTAGGTGCTACAGTCTTCGTTGTTCTGCTGTTATGGGTGTGTCACGCTACATAACCTGCGCATTAGAAGGATAATCCAAATTTCAGAAGGATCACTTTTTTCGCTTGAATTTCATACTATCGACCCAGCTGATGCCCCCGGACTACATCCACGCCATGAATGTGACAACCATCACTTCAAACCCGGGCGCAGACTCAGTATTATCAGGGGTAGTTAAACCCTCGCTACCGGATGGCGAGGGTTTTCTTTTGGCATCTCTTCTGCGGCTGTCGCAGCATTAACGACATGGAGTAAATAATGTCCAGACCCACAATTATCATTAACGAACTCGATGCTGAACGTATCGACCGCCTGCTGGAGCAACCGGCCTTTGCATCGCTGCCCATCGCGGATGCGCTGAACGCAGAACTGGATCGCGCCCAGATGTGCGCTCCGCAGGACATGCCGTCCGACGTGGTGACCATGAACAGCAAGGTGAAGTTTCGCGATCTGACCAACGGCGAAGTGCGCACCCGCACGCTGGTTTACCCGGCGCAGATGACCGACAGCAGCACGCAGCTGTCGGTGCTGGCGCCGGTGGGTGCCGCGTTGATTGGACTGCGTACCGGCGATACCATCCACTGGGAGCTGCCGGGCGGTACCGCCACGCATCTGGAGGTGCTGGAACTGCTCTGGCAGCCTGAAGCGGCGGGCGAATACCTGCGCTAATCCCATCTGAATAAGCGTTTAAGCGCTTTACCCAGAGGATGCCCGGGCATCCTCTTTCCGTTCTCTTTCATTACAAAAGCGTGTCCCCAGGCACAGGGTTAACCAGTCCTGTAACCCGATCTTTTGCCGCTTCCGCGCTTTGCGCACCGGGCACCAGAATGATTTTCCGGCAATCCTCCTGACGTTTTTCAAAGATCTCGTAGCCGCGAGCCGCCTCTTCAAACGGCATATAGTGGGTAACGATCTCTTCGGGTTTCAGCAGCCCTTTCTCAATTAATGGCAACAGCTCACCAAGCCAGGCGTGAACGTTGGTTTGCCCCATCTTGAAGGTGAGCCCTTTGTCGAAGGCATCGCCAAACAGAAAACCGTGAATAAATCCGGCATAGACGCCCGGCACGCTGACAATCCCGCCGCGCCGCACCGCCGCGATACACTGCCGCAGGGCCTTGCCGCTGCTGCCTTCGAGCTTGAGGTTGGTTAATACCGTTTCCGTGGTGCTCCCTTTCGCCTCAAAGCCTACCGCGTCGATCACCGCGTCCACGCCGCGATTCCCGGCGGTCTGCTCGATGATCTTCTCGGCGGGGTCCTCGTCGCGATCAAAGTTGATGGGGATAGCGCCGTAACGCATCTCGGCGAAACGCAGCCGGTAATCGTGGTGATCGACAATAAACAGCTGCTCGGCGCCCAGGTAGCGCGCGCAGGCAAGGGTCAACAGCCCCACCGGCCCGGCACCAAATACCGCCACGCTGCTGCCCCGGGTGATCTGGGCATTTTTGGCCGCCTGCCAGGCGGTAGGCAGGATATCGGAGAGGAACAGCGCTTTATCGTCTGAAAGCACCGGCGGCACTTTAAAGGGGCCAACGTTGCCTTTTGGCACGCGAACATACTCCGCCTGGCCGCCGGGCACCCCGCCATAAAGATGGCTGTAGCCAAACAGCGCCGCCGGGGCCGGGATCTGCTTTTTATTCAGGGCCGCGCCCTGCCCGGTGTTAGTGCTTTCACAGGCGGCATACTGCTGCATGCGGCAGAAGAAACAGTCGCCGCAGGCAATAACAAAGGGGATCACCACCCGGTCGCCCTTGCTCAGGTTTTTGACCTCTCGTCCGGTCTCCACCACTTCGCCCATAAATTCATGCCCGAAGATATCGCCATGTTTTACCTTCGGTATCTTCCCGCGATAGAGGTGCAGGTCAGAACCGCAGATCGCGGTTGCGGTGATGCGCAGAATGATATCATCAGCCTGTTCGATGGCCGGATCGGGTACCGTTTCAACTTTAACGCTGTGTGGACCGTGGTACGTCAATGCTTTCATTTGACCTCCGGTTTCAGAGAAAAAAGACGGGTTTACCTTCAAAGGGTAGCTATCGCCGGGGATATACAGGGGAAATGGACGGCTTTGGGAATAATCCTGGCAAGGAAGCGATGCGGCAAAACGCCAGCAAACGAAGCGATATTAAAAAGTGTCACCGAGGTATCAGAATCTATTTATATTTTGTGTTTGAATGGATTAAGCGTAAATAACAGGGAGAAACGGGTATGTACCAGACGATTATTATGCCGGTGGATGTTTTTGAGATGGAGTTGAGCGACAAGGCGATTCGCCACGCTGAATTCCTCGCGCAGCAGGATGGCATTATTCACTTACTGCATGTATTACCGGGCTCTGCCACCTTCGGGTTGCATCGCTTCGCCGCCGATATGCGCCGCTTCGAAGAGCATATCGAGCAGGAAGCGAAGACCCGGCTGCAGACCATGGTCAGCCATTTCAGCATCGATCCCTCACGGATCCGCACCCATGTCTGTTTTGGTAACGTGCGCGACGTGGTCAACGAGGTGGCCAGCGAGCTGAAAGCCGATATCGTGGTGATCGGGTCACGTAACCCGTCCATCTCCACCCATCTGCTGGGCTCGAACGCCTCTAACGTCATCCGCCACGCCTACATTCCGGTGCTGGTGGTGAGATAAAAAAAGAGGCTACCCCAGGGTAGCCTCTTCACATTGCAGGTGTTGTCTTACGTTCTTATGCTGTTTTGGTACGAATCAGATGATCAAAGGCGCTCAGTGACGCTTTCGCCCCTTCGCCGGTAGCGATGATAATCTGTTTGTACGGCACGGTGGTGCAGTCGCCCGCCGCAAATACGCCCTTCACGCTGGTTTCACATTTGGCATCAATGATGATCTCGCCCATGCGGTTGCGCTCAATCGCGCCTTCCAGCCAGGTGGTGTTTGGCAGCAGACCAATCTGTACGAAGATCCCGGCCAGTGGCACACTGTGCACATCGCCGCTCACGCGGTCGCGGTACTCAAGCCCGGTCACTTTGCTGCCGTCGCCTTTCACTTCGGTCGTCTGCGCGTTCAGGATGATATCGACGTTCTTCAGGCTGCGTACTTTATCCTGCAGGACCCGATCGGCCTTCATCTCCGGCGCAAACTCCAGCAGCGTGACGTGCTCAACGATACCGGCGAGGTCGATAGCCGCTTCCACACCTGAGTTGCCCCCACCGATGACCGCCACGCGCTTGCCTTTAAACAGCGGGCCGTCGCAGTGCGGGCAGTAGGTCACCCCTTTGGTGCGATACTGATCTTCACCAGGCACGTTCATATTGCGCCATTTGGCGCCGGTGGCAATGATCACGCTGCGCGCTTTCAGCACTGCGCCAGACGCGGTTTCAATCTGATGGAAGCCGCCTTCCTGCGCCGCAGGCACCAGTTTGCTGGCGCTCTGGCTGTCGATCACATCCACTTCATATTCGCTGACGTGCGCTTTCAGGGCGCCAGCCAGTTTCTGGCCTTCGGTTTTCGGTACGGAGATGTAGTTTTCAATGTCCACCGTATCCAGTACCTGACCGCCAAAGCGCTCGCCCATCAGACCGGTGCGAATACCTTTACGGGCGGAGTAAACCGCAGCCGCCGCCCCCGCAGGACCAGAACCGACAATCAGCACGTCATAGGCATCACGCTTGTTCAGCTCTTCTGCGGCACGTTTTTCTGCGCCGGTATCCACTTTGGCGACGATTTCTGCCAGCGTCATACGACCCTGACCAAACTCTTTACCGTTCACAAAGACCGCCGGAACGCCCATCACGTTGCGATCGGTGATTTCGTTCTGGAACACGCCGCCGTCAATAGCGGTGTGTTTGATGCGCGGGTTCAGTACCGCCATCAGGTTCAGCGCCTGCACCACGTCCGGGCAGTTATGGCATGAGAGCGAGTAATAGGTTTCGAACTCAAAATCACCGTCCAGGTCGCGGATCTGCGTAAGCAGTGCCTGCGCCTCTTTTGACGGATGGCCACCGGTCCACAGCAGTGCCAGCACCAGTGAGGTAAATTCGTGGCCCAGTGGGGAACCGGCAAAGCGCGGACCCTGAGTGGAGCCTGGGTTGGTGATCAGGAAAGAAGGTTTGCGCACAGCAAGACCGTTATCTTCCTTAAAAGTGACCTTTTCAGACAGGTCGGCGATTTCCGCCAGCAGTTCCTTGATTTCTGCCGATTTAGCGCTGTCGTCCAGCGTGGCAATCAGCTCAACAGGTTTGGTCAGCTTCTCAAGGTAGGCTTTGAGCTGGGTTTTCATATTTGTGTCGAGCATTATTCATCTCCTGCTTAAAAAACATCATCATGCAAGCGGCCTTATCCGGGCTGCCTGAATGCAACTTGCATCATGGTGTTGAGGGAATAACGGGTGCGACGCACCCGTTAAAAGCGAATCGGTAGGCCCGTGCAAGCGTAGCGCCGCCGGGCTTTACAGATTTAGATCTTGCCAACCAGGTCCAGGGATGGAGCCAGAGTCGCGTCGCCTTCTTTCCATTTCGCCGGGCATACTTCGCCTGGGTGAGAAGCAACGTACTGAGCCGCTTTGATTTTGCGCAGCAGGTCGGATGCGTCACGGCCAATACCTTCAGCGGTAACTTCGATGGCCTGGATAATGCCCTGCGGGTCAACGATAAAGGTGCCACGATCGGCCAGACCTTCGTCTTCACGCATGTTTTCAAAGTTACGGGTCAGGGCGCCAGTCGGGTCACCGATCATCGCGTATTTAATTTTCGCGATGGTTTCTGAGCTGCTGTGCCATGCTTTGTGGGTGAAGTGGGTGTCGGTAGAGACAGAGTAAACGTCCACGCCCAGCTTCTGCAGTTCTTCGTAGTGATCTGCAACGTCACCCAGTTCGGTCGGGCAAACGAAAGTGAAGTCTGCTGGATAGAAGAAGAACACGCTCCAGCGGCCTTCGGTGTCTTTCTCAGTGATTTCTACGAAATCACCGTTTTTGAACGCCTGGTTTTTGAAAGGTTTAATTTTGGTGTTGATTAAAGACATCTGTACTTCCTCCGTGTTTTCGTTGAGAGCTAAGGTAACCAACTTTAAGCAAACCGGCTAATGCGTTTGCCGTATCAAATCAATCAGCAATACCTAACAACGTTTTACGAAACCCTGATGGACCAAAGTAAAAAGGCCGCCTGACGGCGGCCCTGATACCCGACTAACCCAGGGGCTCTTCGGTGCCAGCCAAAGCTGGCGATGTGTTGCGCTCTACATCACCTTTAGCAAGGTCGTAACAGCGAAGTGGATTACACCACCCACCCCACCAAAGGGCAATTGGCAAAGCCGTTGTAATATCTATGGCTGCGATAGGTTTTATCTAATCACAGCTTTGCCGTTGTTTTATAAAGAATTCAGACGTTCGCCCGGCAATCTGTTACATGATCGTTCAGCAGGAATGACAGCAGGTGGTCGGACTTGCCGATAAAGAACCATCGAACACTATGATGGGATCGCGTTAATACCAGGCGGGTGGGAGAAATTCAATACTTCCGCCAGCGTTTCGCAGATAAATTTATTCCAATAAATGCGTAGCCTTTATTTCATTAATCTACAGCCATGATATATTAAGTCAGAATTTAAATTCAGTTAAGTTATCCGATCAAATGGATGGTGAATGGCTAACTAACTTCTATAATCATTGTGTATATAACCGCAGTAACAAAAAGTCTACTCAGGATGAAACATGGCTAATCTCTACGATCTTAAAAAGTTTGACCTTAATCTGTTGGTTATATTTGAGTGCATCTATCAGCACCTGAGTATCAGCAAGGCAGCAGAAACGCTTTTTATCACCCCTTCTGCCGTCAGCCAGTCGTTACAACGACTGCGTAATCAGATTAACGATCCGCTGTTCATCCGGTCAGGTAAAGGCATTACGCATACCACGGTAGGTATCAATCTGCATTTGCATCTGGAGCAAAACCTCAACCAGATTGAGCAGACCATTAACATGATGAACATGCCCGGGCTGAAAAAGAAGATTCATATCTTTTGCCCGCAGATCCTGACGCCGCATAACATACTGAACCCGGTACTTTCGCTGATGGAAGAGTACAACTATACCGTTGAGTTGCAGGATGTGTTGTTATCAGGAGAAAGCGCTGAAGATTTACTGGCCTACAGAAAAGCAGACCTGATATTTAACTTCACCCCAATAGAAAATCACTCGGTTGTTTGCACCCATTTTAAGACGATGAAATTTATCTATGTGTGTCGCAACGATCACCCGCGCCTTGGCGAGAGCGCAACGATTGAGGAGATGCAAAATGAAAAGTTCACCCAGCTGATCAGCGATAAACCAGGGGTAAGAGAATTTCATGCGATTGCTGACCGGGTCATGCCGAACAGAAGCATTGCATTTCGCAGCGACTCCTTTATTTCCTTAATATCGATAATAAGTTCGTCAAATTTAATTGGAATATTGCCGGAAAGCACCTATGAGCAATACCGTCATACGATGAATATCCGGAAATTCGATACGCCGATTGAACTGCCTACCGCAAATTTATACATGCTCTATAACAAAACGGCGCTTAATAGCGATATCTTTGCCCAGTTTATAAAGTCGGTAATAAATTAAATAATTGCTGAACATTCCGGTTGAAGTAAATAACAACCTGAATGTTCAGCCTCCCATCCTGTTTTTAAAGCGCGTTTAACCGCTCCGCCGCCGCCAGCAGCGTGGCTTCCTGCTTGGCAAAGCAGAGGCGAATCAGCTTGTGCGGGAACGGATCGGCACAGAACACCGATAACGGGATCGCCGCTACCCCCACCTCTTTGGTTAACCACTGGCAAAAACTGACGTCGTCCAGATCGGAAATCGCGCTGTAGTCCGCCAGCAGGAAGTAGGTGCCTTCACAGGGCAGGATCTCCAGACGACTGTCGCTCAGTGCGTCGATAAAGCGATCCCGGCGTGCACGATAGAAGTCCGGCAGCTCGCGGTAATGTTCCGGCTGGTTGCGCAGCATATCAGCAATGGCCAGCTGGGCCGGGGTATTGACGGCGAACGTCAGAAACTGATGCACCTTGCGCAACTCGGCGCTGATGGCCGCAGGCGCCACGCAGTACCCCACTTTCCAGCCGGTCATGTGAAAGGTTTTGCCAAACGATGACACAGCTACAGCCCGCTCCCGCAGCTGCGGATGGGCCAGCACGCTGGCATGCCCCGCGTCGGCAAAGCAGATGTGCTCATACACTTCATCGCTCAGGACATAAATTTCACGCTCCGCAATGGCCTGCCAGAGGGCGGCGAAATCAGCCTGCTGCCAGACGGTTGCCGACGGATTATGCGGGGTGTTGAGGATCACCAGCCGGGTTTTCTCGCCAAGCAGCGCTGCAAAGGCCTGCCAGTCCGGGCGGAAATGCGGCGGCTGCA
This sequence comes from Enterobacter sp. MF024, assembly GCF_005843915.1. NCBI lineage: Bacteria > Pseudomonadati > Pseudomonadota > Gammaproteobacteria > Enterobacterales > Enterobacteriaceae > Enterobacter > Enterobacter sp. MF024. The sequence goes on from NZ_VCBB01000003.1 coordinate 433,480, forward strand.
GCGCCACACGTTTCACTACGCCACCCGACAGCTCAATCGCCGGGGCATAGCTGTCGTAGCTGGGTTCAAAGCAGATCACCTCATCGCCCGAGCGCACCAGCGCCGTAATGGCGGCGTACAGGGCTTCGGTTGCGCCAGCGGTGACGGTGATGTCGCTGTTGGCATCCGGTTTGTAGCCATACAGCTCCGCGGTTTTGTCGGCAATCGCCTCACGCAGAGGCTGCACGCCGGTCATCGGCGCATACTGGTTTGCGCCGTTCGCCACATGGTAAGCCAGCCGTTGCTGGAGATACTCTGGCCCATCGAAATCGGGAAAACCTTGCGACAGGTTGATGGCGTTAAACTGCTGCGCCAGAGCGCTCATCTGCGTAAAGATGGTGGTGCCGAGACCGGGGAGTTTGCTCTGTGGAATCAGTGGGTTATTACTCATTTCGACGGGCCTGTATGTAACACAAATGTTGCTGCCACTATAACACGATGCTAGTATTTGGCAATCAAGACGCTTAGACGTCTAAACCATAATGATATTCCTGACCGAAGAGGTAAGAAGGAAGATGACAGACAACCTGCAACTCACCGCCCTGGTCGAAGCCTGCCACTGGATCGGCGCAAAGGGCTGGGCCCCCGCCACCGGCGGCAATATGTCCATACGCCAGGACGACACCTGGTGCTGGCTCAGCGAATCCGGTAAAGACAAAGGCAGCCTGACAACCGCTGATTTCCTGCAGGTTGAAATTGCCACCAACCGCGCCCCCTCCGGGCGAAAGCCCTCCGCCGAAACCGGTCTGCATACGCTGGTCTATCGCCTCTTCCCGGACGCAAACGCGGTGCTGCACGTCCACACGGTCAACGCGACGGTACTGTCACGGCTGGTCAAAGGGCCTGAATTACACATCAGCGGCTTTGAGATGCAAAAATCGCTCAGCGGACAGACCACGCATCTGGATACCGTCCCGGTAGCCCTCTTTGATAACGACCAGGATATCGACGCGCTGGCGTCGCGTATCGCCCATTACGCCCGGGAGCGCCCGCTGAATCATGGTTTTCTTCTGCGCGGTCATGGCTTAACCTGCTGGGGACGCGACGTGGCAGAAGCCCGGCGTCATCTTGAAGGCCTCGAATTCCTGTTCGAGTGCGAGATGCGTTTACGACAACTGGAGAGAGTATGATTCGCGCGATTGTGACGGATATTGAAGGCACCACCAGCGATATTCGTTTTGTCCATAATGTCCTGTTCCCCTACGCGCGCGAGCGGCTGGCCGCGTTTGTTAATGCGCAGCAGTATGCCGAGCCGGTCAACACCATTCTGGACAACCTGCGTGAAGAGATTGCCGCGCCGCAGGCCAGCACCCGCGAACTGATTGACACCCTGTTTGCGTTTATGGACGAAGATCGCAAATCCACGGCGCTGAAAGCGCTGCAGGGGATCATCTGGCAGGAGGGCTACCTCAACGGCGACTTCACCGGCCATCTCTATCCGGACGTTCTGCCTTCCCTTGAAAAATGGAAAGCGCAGGGTATTGATCTCTATGTTTATTCCTCCGGCTCCGTGGCGGCGCAGAAACTGTTATTTGGCTACAGCGACGAAGGTGATATTACTCATCTGTTCAGCGGCTACTTTGATACCCACGTGGGTGCCAAGCGCGAGGTGCAGTCTTATCAGAACATTGCGGCCCAGATTAACGTCGCGCCCTCGCAGATCCTGTTCCTGTCGGATATTCATCAGGAGCTGGACGCCGCTGAACAGGCCGGCTTTCGTACCCTGCAGCTGATTCGCGGCGATGATGACGGTGCCAGCCACCATCATCAGGTGCATCAATTTGACGACATCAATCCGGAGCAGATCCCTTCATGAGCGCATTGACCATTTTTTCCGACAAAGAAGCCAGACAGCCGCAGTGGCACAGCACTGATGCCGACGCCATCGCACAACAGCTTAACGCCCGTGGCGTCCGCTTTGAGCGCTGGGAAGCCGACCGTGACTTAGGCCGCGATCCGGCGCCAGAGGCGGTGATTAATGCTTACCAGCACGCCATCGACAAGCTGGTGGCGGAAAAGGGCTATCAGAGCTGGGACGTGATCAGCCTGCGTGCGGATAACCCGCAAAAAGAGGCCCTGCGTGCGAAGTTTCTTAATGAACACACCCACGGCGAAGATGAAGTGCGTTTCTTTGTGGAAGGTGCCGGGCTGTTCTGCCTTCACATTGACGACCAGGTTTATCAGGTTTTATGCGAGAAAAACGACCTGATCTCCGTTCCCGCCGGGACGCCGCACTGGTTTGATATGGGTTCCGAGCCGAACTTTACCGCCATTCGCATCTTCGATAACCCCGAAGGCTGGGTGGCGCAGTTTACGGGCGACGCCATTGCGGATGCGTATCCAAGGTTGCCCTAGCAACGTGCCATGCCCGGCGGCGCTGCGCTTGCACGGGCCTACAAAACCAGGTTTTGTAGGCCGGGTAAGGCGAAGCCGCCACCCGGCATTACTCAGACCGCACTATGCCCCAAACACCCCGCCCGCCACATCCTCAGGCCACACCACTCCGCTATCCAGCACCCAGCCGCTGATCAGCGCCGCAGGCGTAACGTCAAACGCCGGGTTATACACCTCTGCATCAACCGGTGCCCACTGCACCGCCCCGAAGCTCCCCGCTACGCCGGTCACTTCCCGGGCATCACGCTGTTCAATAGGGATCGCCTCCCCGTTCGGGCAGTTCGGATCGAGCGTCGTTTGCGGAGCAGCAACATAGAACGGAATGCCGTGGAATTTCGCCAGTACCGCCAGGGAATAGGTGCCGATTTTATTCGCCACATCGCCGTTGGCGGCAATGCGATCTGCCCCCACCCACACCGCATCTACCTGCCCTTTGGCCATCAGGCTGGCCGCCATCGAATCGGTGATTAGCCTGTACGGCACGCCCAGCTCGCCGAGCTCCCAGGCCGTCAGCCTGCCGCCCTGCAGCAGCGGACGGGTTTCATCCACCCAGACGTTGCTGACGTTGCCCTGCTGATGCGCAAGGGCAATCACCCCCAGCGCCGTGCCCACGCCCGCGGTCGCCAGCCCGCCGGTGTTGCAGTGGGTCAGCAGACGGCTGCCCGGTTTCACCAGCTCGCTGCCCGCGCGGGCGATGGCGTCACAGAGCTGCTTATCTTCGTCGATCAGGCGCAGCGCCTCCGCCACCAGCGCCGGGACAAAATTCTCCTGCCACAGCGCCTGCTTCATGCGGTCGAGATTGTTCATCAGGTTCACCGCCGTCGGGCGTGAGGCGCGCAGAGTCTCCAGCGCCAACGCCAGTTCATCCCGGCTTTGGCCGTTCTCCGCCAGCAGGGCTAACAGCAGGCTGGCAGACAGCCCAATCAGCGGCGCGCCCCGCACGCGCAGGGCGTGAATATGCCCCACCAGCGCCTCTACCGTTGTCGCATCCAGCCAGCGTTTCTCCTGCGGAAGCGCCTGTTGGTCGAGAATAAATAGCTGATTTTCCGTCACCCGCAGGCTGGTCGTCTGTAATCTCTGCATGTCGTTAATTCTCTGTTGCGTTGTTGTAGCACATTGTGTCAGGATAAAATTCAGATGTATAGACGTCTAAATGTCTTTATTACCGGAACAGATGAGGAACAGGCAATGTCGCAATACCATACCTTTACCGCTCAGGACGCCGTGGCGTATGCCCAACAGTTTGGAGGCCTCGATGATCCCTCCTCGCTAGTGGAGGCGCAGGAGGTAGGCGACGGTAACCTCAATCTGGTATTTAAAATTTTCGATAACCAGGGCGTCAGCCGCATCATCGTTAAGCAGGCCCTGCCCTACGTGCGCTGCGTGGGTGAATCCTGGCCGCTGACGCTGGACCGCGCCCGTCTCGAAGCGCAAACCCTGGTAGAACACTATCAGCACAGCCCGCAGCATACGGTGAAAATCCACCACTTCGATCCGGAGCTGGCGGTAATGGTGATGGAAGATCTTTCCAGTCATAAGATCTGGCGCGGCGAGCTTATCAACAACGTTTACTACCCGCAGGCGGCGCGCCAGCTGGGTGAATATCTCGCCCACACCCTGTTCCACACCAGCGATTTCTACCTGCACCCGCACGCCAAAAAAGCGCAGGTGGCGCAGTTCATCAACCCGGAAATGTGCGAGATCACCGAAGATCTGTTCTTCAACGATCCGTACCAGATCCACGAGCGTAATAACTACCCGGCGGCGCTGGAGAGCGACGTCGCCGCCCTGCGCAACGACGATCAGCTGAAAATTGCCGTAGCCGCCCTGAAGCACCGCTTCTTCTCCCAGGCCGAAGCGCTGCTGCATGGCGACATCCACAGCGGCTCGATTTTTGTCGCTGAGGGCAGCCTGAAGGCCATTGATGCGGAGTTTGGTTATTTCGGCCCGATTGGGTTTGATATCGGCACGGCCATCGGCAACCTGCTGCTGAACTTCTGCGGCCTGCCGGGTCATCTGGGCATCCGCGACGCGGCCGCCGGACGTGAACAGCGTCTGATTGATATTCAGCAGCTCTGGACCACCTTTGCCGAACGTTTCCAGGCCCTGGCTGCAGAAAAATCCCGCGATGCCGCGCTCAGCGTGCCGGGATATGCCAGCGCGTTTCTGAAAAAGGTCTGGCATGACGCCATTGGCTTCTGCGGCACCGAACTGATCCGCCGCAGCGTGGGCCTGTCGCACGTGGCGGATATCGACACCATCCGTGATGACGAGATGCGCCACGAATGCCTGCGCCACGCCATTACCCTGGGCAAGGCCCTGATTGTGATTGCCGATCGCATCGACAGCGTGGACGATCTGCTGGCGCGGGTGCGTCAGTACAGTTAGGTGCGGTCTGTTTGCCCGGTGGCGCTAACGCTTACCGGGCCTACGATTTTCCTTCACCCTAAATACTCAATCACCGACAACCCGCCGTTGTAATCCGTGCTGTAAATAATCCCCTGCGCATCAACAAACACATCACAGGACTGGATCACCTGCGGACGGTTGGGCCGCGTATCCATCATCTTTTCCGGCGCGGCGGGCACCAGCGCCCCCGTTTCCACCGGACGATACGGATCGGAGATGTCATACGCGCGCACCCCGGCGTTCTGATACGTGGCGAAAATCAGCGTCGAGCTGACAAAGCTCCCGGGCCGGTTTTCATGCAGATTGTGCGGCCCGAAGTGCGCCCCTTTCGCCACGTAGTCCCGCTCAGCTGGCTGCGGGAAGGTGGCGATGCTGATTGGGTTCGACGGCTCGCGAATATCAAACAGCCAGATCAACTTCTCGCCGTCCTCCTGATTGTCGAGCACCGCTTCGTCCAGCACCACTAACAAGTCGCGATCCGGCAGCGGCAGCGCGGTATGGGTACCGCCGCCAAACGGCGGGCTCCAGTTGCGATGGCTGATCAGCTTCGGCTGACTGCGATCTTTCACATCCAGCAGCGTCAGACCGCCGTCGCGCCAGCTGCCGTAGGCGGTATCGCCCGCGATAATGGCGTGGTGCAGCGCGTAGCGTTTGCCTTCCGGCCAGTCCGGGGTTTCCCCTGCCGCCTGGTTCATTCCCGGCAGCCACCAGCGCCCGGCAACCTGCGGCTTGCGCGGATCCGCCAGATCGATGGTCAGGAAGATATAGTCGGTAAAGCCGTCGATCAGCGCCGAAACGTAGGCCCAGCGTCCGCCCACGTACCAGATGCGGTGGATGCCAATACCACTCAGCGACAGAAAACCGATCTCCCGCGGCTTATCCGGGGTGGAGATATCAAAGACGCGCAGCCCGGCGCTCCAGCCTCTGTCCTGTACGTCGCTGACCGTCTCTCCCACCTGGCGGGTGTAGTAGACCTTTTCGTCCGCAAAGCGGGCATCGGCAAACAGATCCCGGGCATTAATCACCAGCAGCAGATCGTCGTGGGCCTGGAGATGCACGTTCCAGGTGCCGGGCGGCGCGGGAACAAAGCCTGCCGCCTTCGGGTTTTTCGGGTCACGGACGTCCACAATGGAAAAGCCCTGGGACACCATATGGCCAATATACGCGAAGCCGCGATGCACCATCAGCTGCACGCCGTCCGGGCGTCCGCCCTGATCGCTGTGGCCGATTAAGCGCATATTACGGCTGTATTCGGGTTGAGGTAATGAAGACATATTTGAGTCCTTTCGCCCGGTGGCGCTGCGCTTACCGGGCATACAGGTGCGAAATGTAGGCCGGGTAAGGCGCAGCCGCCACCCGGCAATGTTTATTTTGCCTTCGCTTCCAATGTTGCGAACCACGGGGCGATAAAGTCTTCGGTCTGGCCCCAGCCTGGAATGATCTTGCCCAGAGACGCCACGTTCACCGCACCCGGCTGGGCCGACAGCAGCGCCTGCGGAATGGCCGCGGCTTTAAAGTCATAGGTGGCAGGCGTCGCTTCCCCGGCAATTTTGTTGGCGATCAGACGCACATTGGTGGCGCCAATCAGCTTCGGATCCACCGCCACACTCACCACCCACGGGCTGCCCGCTTCGCGCATCAGCTGCAGATCCTGGTTAGAGATGTCGATGCTGTAGAGTTTGATCTCGGTGCGGCCGTTCTCTTTCAGCGCCTTATACGCGCCCTGGCTGAAGGCATCCCAGGTACCCCAGATGGCGTCGATCTTGCCTTTCGGGTATTTCGCCAGCACCGCGCCCACCTTGTTAGCGGTGTCACCCTGCACGTCGGAGGAGACCGCGCCGATGGACTCCAGCTCTTTGATGCCCGGGTTCTGCTTCAGCAGCTCCTGATAGGCGGTCTGACGGCGCTCCATCGGCGGGAAGCCTGCCACCCACAGCTTGATGATATTGGCCTTGCCGTTGAAATCTTTCACCAGCTGGCCGAATGAGAGGTTGGTCAGGGAGGCGTCGTCCTGCTGGGTGACGGTCACGCCCGGGATCTCACCGTTTACCGCGGTATCAAACACCGCCACCTTGATCCCGGCATCCACCGCCTTTTTCACCAGCGCGGTGGAGTACGGATCGCGACCCTGGGAGAGAATAATCCCGTCATATTTCTGGCTGATCGCCTGGTTAACGAAGTCCTGGAATTTGGCATCGTCGCCGTTGCTTAAAAAGGTGCTGACCTTAAAGCCGAGCTTTTTCCCTTCCTGGATCGCACCGGCCACAAACTGGGTGGTGTTGTCGTCAGAGCCGAGGTTACGGATAACCGCGATGCGGATCTGCCCGTCGTGGTTAGCAATGGCCGCCGGAACCGGCGCAGGTGTTGCCGCATAGCCCGGCAGTGAACTCAGTAATCCCAGCGTCAGCAAAGAGAGTGCAACTTTTTTCATTCTGTTATCCCGTTGTGTTGTTAGCGTTTTTGTACGTACGTAATCGCCAGCGCCACTGCAAGCACCAGCCCTTTTATAATGTCCATCGCGTAATAGGGCACCGAGAGCATCACCAGCCCGTTCGAGAGCACGCCGAGGATCACCGCCCCCACCAGGGTCCCCAGCGCATTCGGTTTGCCGGAGCCCGCCAGCGAAAAGCCGATCCACGCCGCCGCCACCGCATCCATCAGGTAGCCCCCGCCCGCGTTCACCTGCGAGGAGCCAATGCGCGAGGCCAGCAGAATGCCGCCCAGGCCCGCCAGCAGCGAGGCAATCACGTAGGCCGCCACTTTGTAACGGGTGGTGCGAATGCCGGACAGACGCGCCGCTTCCGGGTTGCCGCCAATGGCGTACATCCGGCGGCCATGAGTGGTCAGCGACAGCCCCAGCTGCGCCAGCAGCGTCACCGCCAGCATGATGATGACGATGGTCGGCACCTGGCCCAGCGCGCCAAACGCCGCCGGAATGGTCCCTTCCGCCATATCGCCGCTCGGCAGCACCATATTTTCGGTGATCGACCCGCCGTAGCTGTAGGTCATCGCCACGCCCTGGATCACAAACAGGCTGGCAAGGGTCGCAAGCATGTCGGGAATGCGCAGGATGACGATCAAAAAGGCGTTAAACAGCCCCACCAGGGTACAGAGCGCGAGGGTGATCAGAATGGATTCGGTGGTACCAAACCCGTGCCAGACAAAGAGCGAGATCACCAGCGCATTGGCCAGCGACGCCGTCGAGCCCACGGAAAGGTCGAACCCACCGATGGTCAGGGAGACAGAGACCCCGACGGCAATCACCGTCACGATGGCGATGGAGCGCAGAATGTTGATGATGTTGTTGGGATCGAGGAAGTTCTCTGACGCCACGCCGAAAATGGCCACCAGCGCGACCACCGTCAGCAACATGCCCCATTTGTAGAGAAAATCGAAAATTTGCTGACGGCCAGACGCCGCCGCCGTCACTGAAAGGGCCTTGCTCACGACGCCGTTCCTCCGGTTGAATAATAAAGTAATGTCTCTTCGCGGGCGTTTGCCCCCTCGACTTCCGCCACGATGCGCCCGTCCCACAACACGCAGATGCGGTCGCACAGGCCCACCAGTTCGGCAAACTCCCCCGAGGCGTAAATCACCCCTTTGCCTTCCCGCGCCAGGCCGTCAATAAGCTGGAACAGATCGGTTTTGGCCTTCACGTCCACCCCTTTGGTGGGCTCGTCAAAGATCAGCACCTGAGCGTTGCCGCGCAGCCATTTGCCGATCGCCACCTTTTGCTGGTTGCCCCCCGACAGACGGCGCAGCACCTGCCCCGGCCCGCGGGCACGCACGCCCACCCGGGCAATCACCTCTTCCGCCCAGCGCCACGCCTGGCGATGACCAAACAGGCTCCAGCGCGAAAAGGTGTTATCCGCTGACACCGCCAGGTTCATGCTCACCGGCTCATCGATAAAAATGCCCTCTTTGCGCCGCTCTTCCGGCACCAGCGCCAGCCCGCGCAGGACGGAATCCGCCGGATCGCGCGGCTTCCACGCCTGATGGTTTAGCTCGCCCTTCGCCACCTGGCTTTTGCTGGCACCAAACAGCGCCTTGCAGAGCTCGGTTTTCCCGGCTCCCGCCAGCCCCGCGATGCCCAGAATCTCGCCCTTGCGCAGGTGCAGGGAGATATCCTTCAGCAGCCCTTCGTCGTGCAGCCCCTCCACGCGGAGCAGCGTCTCCTGGCTGTGCGGCGGTCGCGCTGGCGGGTAGATATCGCTCAGCTCATGGCCGAGCATCTTCTCGACAATCGCTTCCCCGCTGAGCTCCGCCATCGGGCCGGACTCAATCAGCTTGCCGTCACGCAGCACCGTTAAGGTGTCGCAGATCGCCTTCAGCTCGTGAATGCGGTGGGAGATAAACACCACCCCGATCCCCTGCTGCTGCAGTCGGCGCACCACGGCGAACAGCCGCTCGCTTTCGTGGGCGTCCAGCGGCGCGGTGGGTTCATCCAGAATTAAAAAGCGGCAGTGATGGGAGAGCGCCCGCGCCAGCAAAATCTGCTGTTTTTCCGCCAGGGTGCAGCTGTCGATGGAGCGCCGCACGTCGAGGATGACGTCCAGCTGCGCCAGTGCCTGGCGGGCCTGCTCGCGCATCGTGCCCCAGCGGAAGCGGTGCCCCGGCTGCGCCAGATGGTCGAGCATGATGTTTTCGGCAATGCTGAGGCCGGGGATCAGCGCCACGTCCACCTCCTGCTGCACCAGATGGATGCCCAGCTGTTTGGCATCCACCGGCTCGCGAATGGCGACGGGCTGATTGTTAATGCTGATCTCGCCTTCGTAGCGCCCGTGCGTCCCGCACAGCACCGCCATCAGCGTGGACTTCCCGGCGCCGTTCGCGCCCGTGAGCGCGTGCACCGATCCGCCCGTCAACGTGAAATCAACGCGCGACAACGCCTGAAAGCCAGAAAAAGCCAGGCTGATGCCACGCATCTCGAGGCGACTGGTTGTCATCCACTGCTATCCTGTAATTAATCGTTTGATTTATAGAATTTTTCACAGCCTTGTCTGGCTGGCAACGACGGAAAAAGCATAAGATAAAGCAAAAAAGTATTAGCCATCCGGATGTCCAGACATAACATCAGGTTAGCGCTTCGCAAAAAGGACAACATCATGAGCAACACTGACATCCGCGTCGTTCCCGGCCCGGCAAACTACTACTCCCACCGCGGCGCCCTGGCCCGGCTGGACGATTTTTTCACCCCGGTGCAACTCTCCCGGGCGGTGTGGATCTACGGTGAACGCGCCATTGCCGGTGCCCGCCCGTTCCTGCCGGAGAGCTTTAACGCCCCGGGGGCAAAGCAGCTGCTGTTTAAAGGCCACTGCAGCGAGCGCGATGTGAATGACCTGGCGCAGGCCGCGGGGGATGACCGCAGCGTGGTGATTGGCGTCGGCGGCGGCGCGCTGCTGGATACCGCCAAAGCGGTGGCCCGTCGTCTGGGTCTGCCGCTGGTGGCTATTCCGACCATCGCCGCCACCTGCGCGGCATGGACCCCGCTGTCGGTGTGGTACAACGATGCCGGGCAGGCGCTGCATTTTGAGATCTTTAACGATGCCAACTACCTGGTGCTGGTTGAACCCGAGATCGTCCTCAACGCCCCGGCGGAGTATCTGCTGGCCGGGATCGGCGATACCCTGGCGAAATGGTATGAAGCGGTGGTGCTGGCACCTGTGCCCGAACACCTGCCGCTGACGGTAAGACTTGGCATTAACGGGGCGCTGGCGATCCGCGACGTGCTGCTGGAACACAGCGAGCAGGCGCTGGCCGATCAGACCCGCCGCGAAGTGACCCGGGAATTTCATGACGTGGTGGACGCCATCATCGCGGGCGGCGGGATGGTCGGCGGGCTCGGCGAGCGCTTTACCCGCGTGGCGGCGGCACATGCGGTGCATAACGGCTTAACGGTACTCCCGCAGACCGCGCCATTCCTCCACGGCACCAAGGTAGCGTACGGGATACTGGTGCAGAGCGCCCTGCTTGGTCAGGACGACGTGCTGCGCGAACTGGCGGCGGCGTACCAGCGCTTTAACCTGCCCACCACCCTGCGCGAGCTGGAGATAGACATCCACAACCGCGAGGAGCTGGACCGGGTGATCGCCCATACCCTGCGCCCGGTGGAGTCGATCCACGCCCTGCCGATCGCCCTGTCGCCTGAGGTTCTGCGCGCGGCGTTTGAAAAAGTCGAAAACCTCAGCCACCCGGCGCATTGACGTCGGGCAAACGCCCTCTATACCTAATGATGGTTCTCATCACTTGAGTTGAGGTCATCATGCAGATCGATTTAACAGGTAAGAAGGCGCTGGTTACCGGTGCCAGCCGTGGGTTAGGCCGTGCCATTGCGCTGTCGCTGGCCCGGGCGGGTGCCGATGTGGTTATCACCTATGAAAAATCCGTCGATAAAGCCCAGGCCGTCGCGGATGAAATCCGGTCGCTGGGACGGCACGCCGAGGCGATCCAGGCGGACAGCGCCAGCGCAGAGGCGATTCAGGACGCCGTCACCCAGGCGGCGCGCAGCCTTGGCGGGCTGGATATTCTGGTGAACAACGCCGGGATCGCCCGCGGCGGCCCGCTGGAATCCATGACCCTGGCGGATATTGATGCCCTTATCAACGTCAACATTCGCGGGGTGGTGATCGCCATTCAGGAGGCGCTGGTCCATATGTCCGACGGCGGGCGGATCATCAACATCGGCAGCTGTCTGGCTAACCGCGTGGCCCAGCCGGGTATTGCCGTCTACTCCATGACCAAATCGGCGCTCAACTCGCTGACCCGAGGGCTGGCGCGCGACCTCGGCCCGCGCGGGATCACCGTTAACCTGGTCCACCCCGGCCCGACCAACAGTGACATGAACCCGGAAGACGGCGAGCAGGCCGCCTCCCAGCGTCAGCTTATTGCGCTCGGCCACTACGGTCAGCCGGATGATGTCGCCGCTGCGGTAACCTTTCTCGCCAGCCCCGCCGCCGGGCAGATCTCCGGTACCGGTCTGGACGTGGACGGCGGGCTGAACGCCTGACGCCCGCTCGCAGTTCTGATGTAAGCCTCTGTTCTCTGGCAGAGGCGTTTTCGACCCGCCTCGACGAACCGTTATCTGCCCCTTTTTTCGCCCTGCCCACCGCCCTACAGTAGCCCATAAGTAATTCGGAATTTATCTAATAGTCTTATTATTTCCTTATATTTTGTGTGGGCGTACAGTGGAGGTACGGATGAAGATTGTCTGGTCAAAAACCGCAGAGAAGCAGCTGGCGAAAATTGATCCCCGTTATCGGAAGCGCATTGAGTTGAGGCTGGCAGGTCTGGATGACAACGCCTCTCCCGTAGCAGATATAAAAAAATTGTCCTCACCCGAAAACCACCATCGTTTGCGAGTGGGTGATTACAGGGTCATCTACACGTTAGAGAATCAGCAAAGCGATACCTGTTACGTGGTATCCGTTAAGCGTCGAACAACAACGACCTATCTTCATGAGGAGCATATGGAATATGACTGTTCAGTTAATTAAGGATGAAGAAGGAAAAGCGCAATATGCCGTCATTCCGTACAGCGAGTATTTTCGCATGCGCTTAGCCATGCTGGAGTACGATGACGACGATGAAAACGAATGGGAAGACATCCCATACGAATCAGATATTTACGATAATGTGGGTTTACCAGGGGAGGTCTGCAACGTGATGCATAGCGAAAACGTCAGCCTGCAGGCAGCCTGGCGCATTCATCGCGGCTTATCCCAGCAGGAGGTCGCCGACAAACTGGGCATCAGCCAGTCCGCCGTGTCACAGCTGGAAGCCGTTGACTCCCGCCCGCAAAAACGCACCCGTGAAAAACTGGCCGCCATTTATGGCTGTAAGCAGGAACAGATCAGTTTGTATTTACCGAAAGAGGGTTAACAGCACTTCGCCCCGCCTTTGCCGCCGTAGCGGGCATCCTGGCGATCGCGGAAAAATTCCTCATAGGTCATTGGCGTCTGGTCGGGGTGATTGACGCGCATATGCTCGACGTAGTTATCGTAATCCGGCACGCCGATCATCATCTTTGCTGCCTGACCTAAATATTTACCGGCTTTGGATAGGGTGTCGAACATTTCTTTTATCTCACAGAAAATGTAGGCCGGGTAAGCGCTAGCGCCACCCGGCACACGGGTTAATGCGCCCCTTTCGCCTGGGTCACAATCTCTTCATAGTTGGCTGGCATCGGCTCATACGGCGTCTCTTTCGCCGTTGGCTTGTCCTGTTTCAGGGCGGCCATCGCGGTCTTCAGAGAATACAGCGCCAGCACCACAACCACCACCATAAAGAAGATGGTCAGCCCGGCATCCAGACGGTTGTTAAACACCAGCTGGGACAGCTGCGACTCGGTGTACTGCGCCGGGATCTTGCCGCTGTCGATCATCGCCTGGAACTTGTTGGCGATAGCCAGGAAGCCCACTTTCGCATCCGGGCTGAAGGCTTTCTGCCAGCCGGCGGTCAGGGTACAGATCAGCAGCCAGGCCGTTGGCACCAGGGCCACCCAGGCGTAACGCTGACGTTTCATCTTGAACAACACCACCGCGCAGAGCATCAGCGCCATACCGGCCAGCATCTGGTTCGCGATACCGAACAGCGGCCACAGGGTGTTGATGCCGCCCAGCGGATCGACTACCCCCTGATGCAGGAAGTAGCCCCACGCCAGCACACAGAGCGCCGTCGCCAGCAGGTTAGCAGGCAGCGATTCGGTGCGCTTCAGGCCCGGGGAGATTACCCCCAGCAGATCCTGCAGCATAAAGCGCGCCGCACGCGTCCCCGCATCCACCGCCGTCAGGATAAACAGCGCTTCGAACAGGATCGCAAAGTGATACCAGAACGACACGTCCATCAGGCCGCCCAGCGCGCCGTGCAGAATGTAGGCCATCCCCACCGCCAGGGTCGGCGCACCGCCCGCACGAGAGATAATCGACTGCTCGCCCACTTCGTTAGCAATGTGGGTCAGAGTCTCCGGCGTAATGGCAAAGCCCCAGCCGCTGACCACCTGGGCCGCAGAGGCCACCACGTCCGCCGTACCGGCAGGCGCCAGCACCGCAATGGGGCTGTTCATCGCAAAGTAGACGCCCGGATCGATAATGCAGGCCGAGACCAGGGCCATAATGGCCACGAAGGACTCCATCAACATGCCGCCGTAGCCGATAAAGCAGGCCTGGCTTTCATTGGCCAGCATCTTCGGCGTGGTGCCGGAGGCGATCAGCGCGTGGAAGCCAGAGACCGCGCCACAGGCGATGGTGATAAACAGGAACGGGAACATGTTGCCGGTCCAGACCGGGCCGGTGCCGTCAATGAATTTGGTCACCGCAGGCATGGTCAGGGTCGGGCGCATGATCAGAATGCCAATCGCCAGCCCGACAATGGTGCCGATTTTCAGGAAGGTGGAGAGGTAGTCGCGCGGGGCCAGCAGCAGCCACACCGGCAGTACCGCCGCCACAAAGCCGTAGCCCACCAGCATCCAGGTCAGCTGAACGCCGGTAAAGTCAAAGTACGGCGCCCAGGTCGGGCTCTCGGCCACCCAGCCGCCGGAGATAATGGCGAACACCAGGAAGAACAGGCCAATCACCGACACTTCACCGATGCGCCCCGGGCGCAGATAGCGAATGTAGATGCCCATAAAGATCGCCAGCGGAATGGTAAAGGCGACGGTATAAGTTCCCCACGGGCTGTGGGTCAGGGCTTTCACCACGATCATCGCCAGCACCGCAAGGATGATCACCATGATCATAAAGGTCGCGATCAGGGCAATGACTCCAGCGGTCGGGCCCATCTCCTCTTTCACCAGCTCGCCGAGCGAACGCCCGTCGCGGCGGGTGGAGACGAACAGCACCATAAAGTCCTGCACGGCCCCGGCCAGTACAACCCCGGCGAGGATCCAGATCATCCCCGGCAGATAGCCCATCTGCGCGGCAAGCACCGGCCCGACCAGCGGCCCGGCTCCGGCAATCGCGGCAAAATGGTGACCGAACAGCACTTTTTTATCGGTTGGCACATAGTCCAGCCCGTCGTTGTGGCGCACCGCAGGAGTCATGCGCGTCGGATCAACCGAGAGCACGTTGCGGGCGATAAACTTGCCGTAAAAACGATAGGCAATCAGATAGATACAGACCGCTGCGACGACTATCCACAGCGCATTAATCTGTTCACCGCGGTTGAGGGCGATATAGCCCAACGCAAAGGCCCCCACCACGGAGAGCCCTGCCCATATGAGGTATTTCCCTGAGTTATTCATGATATGGTTTCCATCATCGCAGAAGTGAGATGTTACATTTTGTATCTATAACACTCGCTTAAGATTTAACAACTCAACTACACGTAAAAACAGACATCCAACCAGTCATTTACATAACAGTGTTAAGCCGATCACTTTCACCCTGTACGCCCGCCGTCTCGCTTAATACCCACTTCACACTTCGCGCAAATTTCCCCTTATCCGCAATTACAGGATGATTTACATCAGTTTTTTTGTGGTCTTTCTCACCAGAATAGCCAGGCGAGACCTCACATAAACAAGGAAAAGGAAATGAAAAGTTCACACCCTGAGGAGTACAAGGTTGGTCCCGGCGCCTATTTTGCTCTGGCGTTTGCCGCCGTTTTTTTCTCCGGCCTGTTGGGCGGTAAAGAGTGGTACGGCGTGTTCGATTTCACCACCCTCAACGGCGCGTTTGGCAAGGTGGTGAGTAAAGCGAGTCTTGATGATGGCACCTTAACCACCGCCACCAGCGCCTTTCGCGGCACCGGCGGCAGCGGCGCGATGGATGGTTTTCTGTTTGCCCTCGGGCTTATTCCGGCGGTGATGTTTGCGCTCGGCATGATCAACGTGCTGGAGCACTATGGTGCCCTGCGAGCCGCGCGTAAATTGCTAACCCCGCTACTGCGACCGCTGCTGGGCATCCCGGGCACCACCGGTCTGGCGATGATCGGCAGCCTGCAAAGCACCGACGTGGGCGCGTCGCTGACCCGCAACCTCGCCGACGAGGGGCAGATCACCGAGAACGAAAAAGACGTTTTCGCCATGTTCCAGTTCTCCGCCGGGGCGATGATCACCAACTTCTTCTCGTCCGGCGCGATCCTCTTCACCCTGGTGGCCATCGACGGTACGGCGGCAGTGCCGACCTCCATCGGAGCCTGTATCGGGGTGATGTTCATCATGAAAATCGTCGGCGCCAACATGATGCGCCTGATAGTCAGATTCCAGAACAAAGCCCCCGCCTCTGCCCCGGCACAAGGAGAAGCCTGATGAGCGCCCCACAATCAAATCCTGTTATTACCGACGTCTTCGTCGAAGGCGCCCGCAAGGGCTGGAGCATCGCCACCAGCAGCACCCTGCCGAACGTGGTGATGGCTTTCATCATTATCAAAGCCCTGGAGATCACCGGGGCGTTAAAAGGGCTGGGGATGGTTTTCGCCCCGCTGATGGGGCTGTTCGGCCTGCCGGGCGAGGCCGCCGCGGTGCTGATTGGCGGCTGGATGTCGATGGGCGGCGGGATCGGGGTCGCCATCGGCCTGTTTGATAAAGGCATTCTCACCGGCGAGCATCTGGCGATCCTCGCCCCGGCCATCTACCTGATGGGCTCCCAGGTGCAGTACCTCGGGCGCATCCTGGGAGTGATTGGCACCCGCGCCACCCGTATTCCGCTGATGATCGGCATCTCCGTCATCAACGCCTTCTTAGCCATGCTGCTGATGCGCATTATTCTCTGAAAAAGGACCTCGCATGAACCTTGAACATTACATTGAAGAGCTGAAAACCCTGGTCAACGTCGACTGCGGCACCAGAACCCTCGACGGCGTCGCGACGGTGGCGGGCATTATGCAGCGCCTGTGGCAGGCCGAAGGCTGGCATGCTGAGCAGGTGGATCTCGGCAACCAGGTAGGCCCTGGCGTATTTGTCACCAACCAGCCGCAGGCGGCGCAGTTTGACGTGCTGCTGGTGGGCCATCTCGATACGGTATTTGCGCCGGGCACGGCGGCAGCGCGTCCGCTGAGTCAGGATGAAACACGGCTGTACGGCCCTGGCGTCTCGGACATGAAAAGCGGCCTGCTGAATATTCTGTGGGCGATGCGCGGGCTGGACGCGGCTGACAAAGCGCGGCTGTCCATTGCCGTGGCGATGAACCCGGACGAAGAGACCGGCTCGGTGCACTCCCACGAATGGATCGGCGAGCTGGCAAAACGGTCCCGCTGCGTGCTGGTGTGTGAAGCGGCGCGCGCCGACGGCTCGCTGGTGAAAGCCCGCAAAGGGATGGCGGGCTACCAGCTGCACTTCAGCGGCGTGGCGGCGCACGCGGGTAACGACCCGGAGAAAGGCCGCTCGGCGATAACGGCGCTGGCTAATGCGATTATTGCCATTAACGGGTTAACAGACTGGGATCGCGGCACGACCCTTAACGTCGGGGTGATTCAGGGCGGCAGCGCGGGCAACGTGGTGGCAGACAGCGCGAGTGCCGAGCTGGACGTGCGTTTCTGGGAAAACGACGAGTATGACCGGGTGCATCAGACGCTGG
This sequence comes from Enterobacter sp. MF024, assembly GCF_005843915.1. NCBI lineage: Bacteria > Pseudomonadati > Pseudomonadota > Gammaproteobacteria > Enterobacterales > Enterobacteriaceae > Enterobacter > Enterobacter sp. MF024. The sequence continues at coordinate 450,834 of NZ_VCBB01000003.1, forward strand.
AGGGGTTATGCGCGAAAGGCTTCCTTGACGGAGTCACCACCACCCTCACCCGTGTGAATCACAAACCGGCGATGGCCACCAGCGACGACACCCGGGCATTAATGCAGAAGGTTGAAAACGCCGGACGCGAAGAAGGGATCGCCATAACCTGGCAGGCGGTGGGCGGTGGCAGCGATGCCAACCATACCGCCGCGCTGGGCATCCCGACCTTAGACGGTTTTGGCCCGATCGGCGCCGGATTCCACAGCCCGGCGGAGTGGCTGGAGATTGCCTCGATCGCGCCGCGGATCAGGTTGTTGAAGCGTGTGGTGTCCATGTTGTAAACCCCTCACCCCGGCCCTCTCCCCATAGGGGAGAGGGTGTAATCGTTCCCTCTCCCCTATGGGGAGAGGGTTAGGGTGAGGGGCCAGCACGCACAATCTCACTCTACCCCAACACCATCGTACTCAACCGGCAGGTACAGCAGCGCCGTCCCTGTTCGTCAAATACCACGATCTCCCAGCTCTGGCTGGTGCGCCCGAGGTGCAACGGCTGACACACTCCGCGCACTCTCCCCTGCGATACCGCCCGGTGGTGGGTGGCGTTGAGCTCCGTTCCCACCACGCTCTGCCCGTCGCGGGTCATCAGAAAACCAGCCATCGACCCCAGGGTCTCCGCCAGCGCCGCCGACGCGCCGCCGTGCAATAAACCAAACGGCTGATGGGTGCGGGCATCCACCGGCATGTCTGCTTCCAGGGTGTCGTCACCGATACGGGTGTAGAGGATCCCCAGATGCGCCACCAGGGTGTTCTGACTGGAGGCGTTCAGCTCCTCCAGCGATAAATGACGTTTCCAGATCATCTAGGCCCCCAGCGTGGAGCCGCCGTCCACCACGATATCCTGCAGCGTAATGTGGCTGGCATGGTCGGAGGCGAGGAACAGCACGGTGCTGGCGATCTCCTGCGGACGGGCAATTTTGCCCAGCGGGATCCCCAGCTTGAATTGTTCGCCAAAGCCGCGAATGCGCTGCTGCTCGGCGTCGTCGCTCACCCACAGGGTGCGCTGCATGTCGGTATCGGTGGAGCCCGGCGAGACCAGATTGCAGCGCACGCCGCTGCCCGCCAGCTCAAGGCCAACGGTCAGGGCCAGGCTCTTCAGCGCCGCTTTCGAGGCGCCGTAAGCACTCATGCCGATGCGCGGGGTGTGCGCCGCGTCGGATGCTACGGTGACAATCGCCCCGCCCTGCTGACGACGGAACTGGCCCATCGTCTGCTGGAACAGGTTAAACGCCCCGCCCACGTTGACCGCAAACGTCTCCTGCCAGTCGTCCTGCGACAGCTGGTCGGTTGCCCCCATGCGTAAAATACCGGCCGCGTTAACCAGCACGTCCAGACGATCAACCGTCGCCAGCATGCGCCCGCAGACCTCGCTTACCTGAACAGCGTCAGCCACGTTCAGCACTTCGGTGGCAAACGGATAACGCGCCTGCGGGAAGGCGACGTCAAAGCCCGTCACCCTTGCCCCCGCCTCGGCAAACGCAAGGGCGGTGGCGTAACCGATGCCTTTTCCGGCCCCGGTCACCCAGACGGTTTTCCCCGTGAAATCCAGCATCATTTCACCTCGCGGGAGAGCAGCGCCCACCAGGCATCCAGGGTCGGGTTTTTCGCCAGCATCACGAAGTCGATATCGCCATGCACTTTGCGCCAGCGCGCCGCCAGAGCCATCATGCGTACCGAATCCAGACCGTAGTCGATCAGGTTTTCGTCATCCATTGGCTCGTCGGACTCATCCAGCAGCGGCAGGATCAGTTCCCGCAGTGCGTCTTTCGAGGCAGGAATGGACGGCAGCAGCTCGTCGGTGGTCACCACGCGCCCGGAACGACCGGCCACGTACTTGAGCGACATCAGGTGCTCGTCGCGGGTGAAATCCGCCAGCGCGTCGGCAACAAAGAACGGCTGAATGTCGCGCATAAAGGCGTCGGTGGCGGTGGTCATGCAGCCGATATGGGCGTACACGCCGGTGATGATCAGCTGGTCGCGCCCGGTCTCTTTCAGCATCTGCTCCAGCGGCGAGCGGTGAAATGCGCTGTAGCGCCACTTCACCAGCACGGTGTCGGCCTCATCGGGCGTCAGTTGTGCGACAATGCGCTGCTGCTCCGGCGAGCGGGTCAGGCCCGGCCCCCACATGTCGTTCAGCAGGGCGCGATCTTCATCGCTCTGCTCTTTCGGCTGGGCGGTGTAGTAAACCGGAATGCCCTGCTGCTTGCAGTAGTCGCGCAGGCGGGCGATGTTCGCCACCACCTGCGCCATCATCGGGCAGTTATCGCCCCAGAAGTTGAGGAAATACTCCTGCATATCGTGGATCAGCAACGCCGCGCGGGAAGGCTCCAGCGTCCAGCTCACTTTGTTGGTCGGCAGATCTGCCGCGCCTGGCAGCGCGTAACCGGTTAATTTTGGAATTGCCATCGTCTTGCTCCTCAGCCCTGCGCCCGTTCGGCCAGCCACAGGCGTAATTGTTTTTTATCGACTTTGCCTACCGGCGTCAGGGGCAGTGCCTCCAGGCACTCCACGCGATCCGGCAGCTTGAATTCAGCCACGCCCTGCTCGCGCAGGAAGCGGCGCACCTCGACCGCGCGCAGGGGCTTTTTCACCACCAGATACACGCAGCTCTTCTCGCCCAGCAGGCTATCCTCCATGCTGACCAGCGCGGCGTGGATCACCGATTCGTGGCGCAACAGCAGGTTTTCCACCTCTTCGGCGGCAATCTTCTCCCCGCCACGGTTGATCTGATCTTTCTCGCGCCCCTGCACGGTGATGTAGCCCTGCTCGTCAATGGCGATCAGATCCCCAGAGCAGTAAAAGCCGTTCTCATCGAAGGCGCTGGCGTTGTGCTCCGGGCTGTTGAAATAGCCGCGGAAAGTGTAGGGCCCGCGGGTCATCAGACGCCCCACCTCGCCGCGCGGCAGCGGATTGCCGTGCTCATCGGCCACCCACACTTCATCATCCGGGCACATCGGGCGACCCTGGGTATTGATGATGCGCTCCGGCGAATCGTCCAGCGCGGTGTAGTTCACCAGCCCTTCGGCCATGCCAAACACCTGCTGGAGCTGGCAGCCAATCTCGGCCGGAATGCGGGTCGCAAGCGTTGCGGAAAGCCGCGCCCCGCCAACCTGCAATAGCTCCAGCGACGCCAGCTGGGCGTTACCCGCCCCTTCGCTGATGGTCTGCAGCCACAGGCTGACCGCAGGCGGCACCAGCGAGGTGACGGTAACCTGATGCTTTTCGATCAGTGGGAAGCAGAGCGTGGCGCTCGGATCGTGAGCCAGCACCACGCAGCCTCCGGCCATAAAGATCCCGAGCGTGCCCGGGGAGCTCATGGCGAAGTTATGCGCCGCAGGGAGCGCGTTCAGGTAGCGGGTTTGCGCGGTGATACCGCAGATCTCGTTGCTGCGACGGATGCTGTAGTAGTAGTCGTTGTGGGTGCGCGGGATCAGCTTCGGCGTGCCGGTGCTGCCGCCGGAAAGCTGGAAGAAGGCCACTTCGTCCGCCGGGGTCGGGGTGGCGATAAAGTTCTCCGCCGGGCGGTCAATGGCCGCCTCCAGGGCGTGTTCCCCCTCATCACCGCGCAGCCAGACCAGGCGCACGGAGCGGTGCTGATCGACAAAGGTGTTCAGGAAATCGTCGCCGGCAAACAGCGCATGTTCGCGGTCGGCAATCAGCAGCGCAGGTTTGATCTGCAAAGCGTAGGCGTTCAGCTCGCTGCGCTGATGGCTGAACAGCGCATTTACCGGGGCCACGCCCACCTGCAACAGCGCGAAAAAGGTGATGTAGAACTCGGCGACGTTGCCCAGCTGCACCAGCGCGGTTTCGCCACGCTTGATCCCTTTCGCCTGCAGCGCAGACGCGAGGTTATTGACGGCGTGCCGGAACTGGCTATAGGTGATGCGGCGTTCGCCGTCGATAAGCGCCAGCGCCTCGCTGTCGCCGTGACGGGTCAGAATGTCCGTCAGGGGCAGATCCTGCCAGTAACCTTTTTCACGATAGCGGCGGGCAAAATCATCGGGCCAGCGGGTAAAGGGAAGGGTCATGTTTAATCCTTAGTGCAAGCCAAAAACGTTGAGCATGGTGGTCAGTTTCACACCGGTTTCGCGCCATTCGGCCACCGGCGAAGAGGCCGGAACAATCCCGGCACCGGCAAACAGGCGCACGCTGTTAGCCTGAATGCGCGCGCAGCGGATGGTGACCACCCACTCGCCGTTGCCTTCGCTGTCGCACCAGCCGACGATGCCGCCGAACAGTTCGCGGTCGAACGGCTCCAGCTCGGCAATCAGCTCTTTCGCGGCCTGGTGCGGGAAGCCGCTCAGGGCCGGGGTCGGGTGCAGCAGGCAGGCCAGGGTCAGGGCGTTTTCGTGCTCGCGCGCCTCGCCTTCCACCGGGGTAGCCAGGTGCCACAGGGTCGGCGTGGTGACCAGCTGCGGAGACGCCGGCATGGTCAGCTGATGGCTGCGCGGAGCCAGCACCGCTTTCATCGCCTGGGTGACCAGGTCGTGTTCGTGGCGATCTTTTTCCGAGGCCAGCAGCTTGTTGCCCGCCTCGCGATCGAGAATGTCATCCGGCTGACGACGCGCGGAACCGGCCAGCGGCAGGGAGCTAAAGTGCGCTCCCTCTTTACGCAGCAGCAGTTCCGGGCTCGCCCCCAGCAGCACCCCGCCGTCCTCCAGCGGGACGTGGAAGTTAAAGCTGGCCGGGTTCTGGGCGATCAGTTTTTCCAGCAGCGCGCTGCTGTCGATGTTCTCCGCCGTCGCAATGTCGATAAGCCGGGAGAGCACCACTTTGTTGACGCGCGGGGTGGCGGTCAGCGCCGCGGCGCGGGCCACCATATCCTCAAAGGCTAACTGCGCCGGGATCTCGGTGCGGGATTTCACCGTCAGCGGCGTCGACCGGGCGGCATAGCGGGCAGACTGCTGGCGCGCCGGGCGGGCAAAATTTTGCCACTGCTGGGGGATAAACAGCGACGACGGCTGACGAGTATCGAACGGGATGGCCCCGACCATCACCGGGTTAGCAATCCCGGCAGCTTTGGCATCGGCAAAGGCCTGCGCCAGCTGCTGCTGAAACGCGCTCGCCGGATCGTCGCCGTTGACGGCAGGGGTAGTGAAACGGGCAAAACAGCCAGACGTGGTGAAACTGCGATAAGGCGACATAAAAAAGAAGCTGTCTTTTTGCAGCCGGGTCGCGGTGTGCTGAACATCCTCAGCCAGTGACGTATCCATATCATCCTCCTGAAATGATAAAAGCAGTAAGAATTATTATCATTTATATTTTCGCTGGCTAACCTAATCCCAGAGCGCGATGGTGTCAACCGCAGAGCGCGCAACTTGTGCGACTATCGCTTGCATCCCTGCGCCTCATTCATGAAAATGAGAAGCATTAACTTCAACAAAAACAGGATGCCCCTTAGTGAAACTGCCCGCCGCATGCCGTAACACCCTGCTTTTAATCAGCCTTTTACTTTCAGGATTAACCTCAGCCGTCGCCGCCGACTGGCCGCGTCAGGTCACTGACAGCCGTGGAACGCACACTCTGGAGAGCAAACCGACGCGCATTGTCTCTACCAGCGTGACCCTCACCGGCTCCCTGCTGGCGATTGACGCCCCGGTGGTCGCCAGCGGTGCTACCACGCCAAACAACCGCGTCGCGGACGATCGGGGCTTTTTGCGCCAGTGGGGCGATATCGCGAAACAGCGTAAGCTGGCGCGGCTCTATATCGGCGAGCCGAGCGCAGAAGCCGTTGCCGCCCAGATGCCGGATCTGATCCTGATCAGCGCCACCGGGGGCGATTCTGCCGTCGCGCTGTACGATCAGCTCTCCGCCATCGCCCCGACGCTTATCATCAATTACGACGACAAAAGCTGGCAGGCGCTGCTGACCCAGCTCGGCACCATTACCGGCCAGGAGAAGCAGGCTGCAACCCGAATTGCCGAGTTCGATAAGCAGCTCGCCCGAGTGAAGCAGCAGATGAAGCTGCCGCCGCAGCCGGTCAACGCCATCGTCTACACCGCCGCCGCCCACAGCGCCAACCTGTGGACCGCCGAATCGGCGCAGGGCAAGCTGCTGCAACAGCTGGGCTTCTCCCTTGCCACCCTGCCCGCCGGGCTGAACCCGTCCCAGAGCCAGGGCAAGCGCCACGACATCGTGCAGTTAGGGGGGGAAAACCTGGCCGCCGGGCTGAACGGCGAAGGGCTGTTCCTGTTTGCCGGCGACCAAAAGGACGTGGATGCGATTTACGCCAACCCGCTGCTGGCCCATCTGCCAGCGGTGCAAAACAAGCGCGTCTGGGCGCTGGGCACGGAGACTTTCCGTCTGGATTATTTCAGTGCGACGCGGGTGTTAGAACGTTTAGAGACGTTGTTTAAGTAATTGTGCCTGTTGATGCCCGGCGGCGCTGCGCTTGCACGGGCCTACGATTCGAATGGTGCGGGGTTTGTACCGTGCGGCCTGATGCCCGGTGGCGCTGCGCTTACCGGGCCTACGGTCCGGGCGGTTGTGGGTTTTGTAGGCCGGGTAAGGCGCAGCCGCCACCCGGCACATTCCACCGCGTTAAACCGTGGCAACTTCCTGCCGGAACCGGCGTAACTCCGCCAGCACCACCAGCAACATCACTCCCACTAACGCCAGCACAAATCCGCTGCTGCTCGCCGAGGCCACCGGGGTCATTATCGCCCCCAGGCCACCCAGGATCGCCGCACCAATGGCATCGCCGGTGACGTTCTGCGCCGTCCACAGGCCGTTGATGCGCCCGAGCATCGCTTCCGGGGTCTGGGTCTGGATCAGGGTGTACTGCAACAGCGAACTGACCGCGCTCAGCCAGCCGAACAGCGCCAGACAGACCACGCCCAGCGCCCAGACCGGCATCAGGCTAAAGAAGCCAATGGCGATAAACGAGGCCAGGGTCGCCAGCAGCATAATCAGCCCCGGACGCGCGCTCTGCGCCAGATTGCCGCTGGTAAGCGCACCAAAGGCCGCGCCCAGTGGGATGGCGGCATACAGCAGACCGATCTGCGACACGCTCATCTGCCACTCCAGCGCCAGCGCCGGATAGAGCACCCGCACCGCGCTCGCCATCGTCAGCAGGCCGCCCATCAGGGCGATGCCGCCGATCAGCGGATTGCTGAACAGAAAACGGATCGCCGCCAGCAGGGATTTCAGCGGATGTTCCCGCGGCTGCGGCGGAGGCGGCAGTAAAGGCAGACGCAGCAGGGTTAAGGTGGTAATAAAGGTGCCCGCCGCCGCCAGACCGTAGTTCCAGGCCACATTCCCGGTGCCGAGCAGCAGCCCGCCGACCATCGGCGAGATCACCGATCCCAGACGCACGGTGAGCATCGTAATCGCCCCCGCCTGCATCAGATTCTCGCGCCCCACCAGCGCTGGCGTCGCCGCCAGCAGCGCCGTTACCCCAAGGGAGGCAAAAAAGCCGTCCCACAGGCCGAGGGCGTAAATGGCGATCAACGACGGCTCCGGCAGCATGGCGTTCAGACACAGGCCGACAAATCCCACCCCGCAGGTGCCGCGGGCCAGCAGGATCAGCTTCTTACGCTCGTAGCGATCCGCCAGCACCCCGCCCACCATCAGGCCGATAAACATCGCCCCGCCGGTCAGGGTGACGGAGAGCCCCACCAGCCAGCTGGAGTGGGTCATCATCTGGATTTGGACCGGTACGGCCACGCCGAGCAGGCCAAGGGATAAAATGGAGATAAAACGGGCAATAAAAACAGCACGAAACGCCGGATGGGTCTTCAGCAGGCTCAGATTGAGCAGCCAGGATTGTCGGGTCATTACAAAGCCTTAATGGTTTCTTTTGTACCAATTCCATGGCCGCACATGCTAACATAGCTAAATAAGATAGATAACGATAATTACTATCATTATCAAATCATGGATGTAGCTATGTCGTACTCCCTTTCCGCGTCACGCGCCGTTGCCGTGCCCGGCTTACTGTTACTGCTCACGCTGGCGATCGCCCTCAGTCTGTTGGTGGGTGCCAAACCGCTGCCGTTTTCGGTGGTAGTCGATGCCTTCTCCGCCACCTGTCAAAGCGCCGACTGCACTATCGTGCGGGATGCCCGCCTGCCGCGTACCCTCGCCGGGCTGCTGGCCGGTGCCGCCCTCGGTCTCGCCGGGGCGTTAATGCAAACCCTGACCCGCAATCCGCTGGCCGATCCCGGCATTCTCGGCGTCAACGCCGGGGCGAGCTTCGCCATCGTGCTGGGCGCGGCGCTGTTTGGTTTTTCCTCCCCCGGCGAACAGCTGGTGATGGCCCTGTGCGGCGCCTTTGCCGCCTCCCTGCTGGTGGCCTTTACCGGCAGCCAGGGCGGGGGCCAGCTCAGCCCGGTGCGTCTGACGCTCGCGGGCGTGGCGCTGGGCGCGGTGCTGGACGGCCTCTCCAACGGCATCGCCCTGCTCAACCCGGACGTCTACGATCAGTTGCGCTTCTGGCAGGCGGGCTCGCTGGATATCCGTACTCTGCAAACCCTGCAGGTGGTGAGCGTGCCGGTGCTGATTGCCGCCGCCGTGGCGCTGCTGTTAAGCCGGGCGCTGAACAGCCTGAGCCTCGGCAGCGACACGGCCACCGCCCTGGGCAGTCGCGTGGCGCGCACCCAGCTGCTGGGGTTGCTGACCATCACCGTATTGTGCGGGAGCGCCACGGCGGTGGTGGGTCCCATCGCCTTTATCGGACTGATGATGCCCCACATGGCGCGCTGGCTGGTGGGGGCCGATCACCGCTGGTCCCTGCCGGTCACGCTGCTCGCCACCCCTGCCCTGCTGCTGTTTGCCGATATTCTCGGGCGTCTGCTGGTGCCCGGTGAGCTGCGCGTCTCGGTGGTCAGCGCCTTTATCGGCGCGCCGGTGCTGATCTTCCTGGTTCGCCGCCAGCGCGGAGGTGCCCTGTGATGGCCCCGTCCCGACGTTTAGTTATCAGTTGCCTGCTGCTGGTGCTGGTCAGCCTCGGCGTGGCGATATTCAGCCTTAAGAGCGGGGCGGTGATGCTTGACTTCACTCAGGTGCTCAATGCCCTGACCGGCAGTGCCCCGCGCAATATCACCATGGTGGTCAACGAATGGCGACTGCCGCGAGTGACGATGGCGCTGCTGGTGGGCGCGGCGCTTGGGATCAGCGGCGCGATTTTCCAGTCGCTGATGCGCAACCCCCTCGGCAGCCCGGACGTGATGGGCTTTAACACCGGGGCCTGGAGCGGCGTGCTGGTGGCGATGGTGCTGTTTGGTCAGCATCTGACGGCCATTACCCTGGCGGCGATGGCGGGCGGCATTCTGACCTCGCTTGTCGTCTGGGCGCTGGCCTGGCGCGACGGCATTGAGACCTTCCGCCTGATCATCATCGGTATCGGCATGCGCGCCATGCTGATGGCGTTTAACACCTGGCTTCTGCTGCAGGCCTCGCTGGAGACCTCGCTCTCGGCCGGGCTGTGGTTCGCCGGGTCGCTCAACGGCCTGACGTGGGCCAAAACCCTGCCCGCCGCCCCGCTGATCGTGCTGATGTTTATCTGCGCCCTGCTGCTGGTGAAGCGCATGCGCCTGCTGGAGATGGGCGACGACAGCGCCTGTGCGCTGGGGGTCAGCGTCGAGCGTTCGCGGCTGATGCTGATGCTGGTGGCGGTGGTATTAACCGCCGCGGCCACCGCCATCGCCGGGCCGATCTCCTTTATTGCCCTTGTCGCGCCGCACATCGCCCGCCGTCTGAGCGGCACCGCCCGCTGGGGGTTAACCCAGTCGGCGCTGTGCGGGTCGCTGCTGCTGCTGGCGGCGGATCTCTGCGCCCAGCAGCTGTTTATGCCGTATCAACTTCCGGTGGGCGTGGTGACCGTCAGTCTTGGCGGGATCTACCTTATCGTCTTGCTTGTTCAGGAGTCCCGCAAGAAATGACAGAGACTGCAACCCGCTTGCGCGGCGAAAATCTGACCCTCGGCTACGGTAAAAAAACCGTGGCTGAGAATTTGCAGGTGGCGATCCCCGATGGCCACTTCACCGCCATTATCGGCCCCAACGGCTGCGGAAAGTCGACGCTGTTACGCACCCTGAGCCGCCTGATGACGCCGCTGCACGGTAACGTGTTTCTCGACGGGGAGCAGATCCAGCGCTTTGCCAGCAAAGAGGTGGCGCGCCGGGTCGGGCTGCTGGCGCAAAACGCCACCACCCCGGGGGATATCACCGTCCAGGAGCTGGTGGCGCGCGGGCGCTATCCGCACCAGCCGCTGTTTACCCGCTGGCGCAAAGAGGATGAGGCGGCGGTCACCAAAGCGATGCAGGCGACCGGTATTACCGACCTGGCGGCGCAAAGTGTCGACACCCTCTCCGGCGGACAGCGCCAGCGGGCGTGGATTGCGATGGTGCTGGCCCAGGAGACGTCGATCATGCTGCTGGATGAGCCGACCACCTGGCTGGATATCAGCCATCAGATTGACCTGCTGGAACTGCTGAGCGATCTGAACCGCACGCAGGGCTTTACCCTGGCGGCAGTGCTGCATGACCTGAACCAGGCCTGCCGCTATGCTACGCATTTGATCGCCCTGCGCGACGGCAAGATTGTGGCGGAAGGCGCGCCGAAAGAGATTGTTAGCCCCGAGCTGATCGAGCGGATCTACGGTATGCGCTGCATGATTATTGACGATCCGGTAGCAGGTACGCCGCTGGTAGTGCCGCTGGGGAAACGTGCGGTCTGATCCCCTCACCCCGGCCCTCTCCCCAAAGGGGCGAGGGTGAAAAGACGGCTCCGTGCGATCCGTCCCCAAAGGAGCGAGGGTGAAAAGACGGCTCCGTGTGATCCCCTCTCCCCTATGGGGAGAGGGTTAGGGTGAGGGGAAACTACCCCAGAATCTCCTTCAGCACCGGTCCTATCTGCTCAAACGCCTGCGGGGAGATGATGTCCACGTGGGCGCAGTCCTGAGCATACACCTCCAGCTCTCCCACCCAGGTTGCCCAGGCTTTATGCGGATCCATGGTTCGCGTGCGTTCGGCGACGAACAGCGTCGCTTTGCCGTAAAACGATGAACTGTGCGCCGTGGTCAGCAGGCGCACCGCATCGCTGTAGTTACCCTCGATGGCGCTGAACAGCTCCCCGGACGCCTGACCCTGCTGGGCGGCGAGAAACGCCTGCCGCTCACGCTCGATCTCCGCTAATACTTCCGGATCCAGACCGTTAGCCTCTTTCTCGGACCAGTTTTGCGTCTCCGGCGGCCAGGTATCGAGCAGGCCGAGGAACGCCACGGCCTCTCCCTGTGCCCGCAGACGCGCGGCAATCCCCTGCGCCAGCGTGCCGCCCAGGGAATAGCCGAACAGATAGTAAGGCCCGTGCGGCTGTTGCGCGCGGAGCGTCGCCAGATGTTGCTCGATCACCTCGTCCAGGGTGGCGCAGTCCTGCATCGGCCCCGGTCGCGGCGACTGGATACCCGTGATCGACCAGCGCGGGCTCAGGTAGCGGGCCAGCACGCTGAACTGCCAGGCAAAGCCGGAGGCAGGATGGAAGCAGAACAGCGTCGGGCCGTGGCTTTCGCGCAGAGGCAAGATGGTCTCGTAACCCAGACGCTGCGCCTGCTCGTCGCTCATCTCTGAGCTCAGCAGAGCGCTCAGCTTGCCCACCGTCGAGGCCACCATCACCTGGCCGGGCGTTACCTGACGGGCAAAGTGGCGGCTGAGGGTGGCAGCAAGACGCATCGCCAGCAGCGAGTGGCCGCCGAGGGCAAAGAAATCCGCCTCGGTGTCGTTGATCTCACACCCCAGCAGGGCCGAGAACGCGGCGGCAATGGTCCATTCGGCATCGGTTTCCGGAGCGCGCCCCTGGGCTTTAACCGTCAGTTCCGGCAGCGGCAGCGCCTTGCGATCCAGCTTGCCGTTGGCGCTGAGCGGCAGCGCGCTCAGCTGCAAAATCACCACCGGCACCATATGCGGCGGCAGCTGGCTTTTCAGGGCCGCCAGCAGCGCATCGCGATCCAGCGGCAGGCCCGACTCAGAAACCACATAGCCCACCAGCTGACGGGCATCGCCGCCGGTAGCCGCCGCCTGGTTGATGACGCAGGCGTGAGTCACCGCCTGGGCCACGTCCGGCAGGGTCAGCATCGCCCGGTCGATTTCTCCGAGCTCAATGCGCTGGCCGCGAATTTTCAGCTGATCGTCGCTGCGGCCTAAATATTCCACCGCACCGTTGTCAAGCCAGCGGGCGACGTCCCCGGTGCGGTACATGCGCTCGCCAGGGACAAAGGGATCGGCGATAAAGCGGCTGGCGGTCAGATCCGGACGGCCCAGATAGCCCTGCGCCAGCTGGATGCCAGTGAGGTAGAGATCTCCCGCCACGCCGAACGGCACCGGGCGCATCATCGCATCCAGAATACGCAGGCCGGTGTTCCATACCGGGAAACCAATCGGCACGCTGTTGCCCGTAACCGCCGCCAGTTCCGGGCCATAGGCCGGATACCAGCTGACGTCCACCGCCGCTTCGGTCGGGCCATACAGGTTATGCAGCGGGGCGTGGGTAAGCTGCTCCCACTCCCGGCACAGCTCGGTCGGCAGGGCTTCGCCGCTGCAGAACACCTGTTTCAGGCTGGCGCAGCAGGCGACGTTTTCCGGGGTCAGCGAGGCGACAAAAGCCGCCAGCATCGACGGCACAAAGTGGGTGGTGGTGACGCCGTATCTGGCGAAGAAATCCTGCATCGCCAGCGGATCGCGGTGCGCCTCCGGCTCGGCCATCACCAGCTTCGCCCCGGCGATAAACGGCCACCAGAACTCCCATACCGAGACGTCAAAGCTGCACGGCGTTTTTTGTGCCACCACGTCTTCGGCGGTTAACGGGTAGTGGTTTTGCATCCACAGCAGGCGGTTGACGATGGCGGTCTGGCCGACCATCACCCCTTTCGGCCGCCCTGTCGAGCCGGAGGTGAAGATGATATAGGCGGTCTGTTCCGGCCTGCTCAGGTGCAGAGGTTCAAAGTCCGCAACAGGTAATAGTGTGTTGTAACTAAAAATCGTTACTGGCAGATGGTCAAAGCGCGGGCGCTGGTCGTCGGTGGTGATCAGCAATGACGGCTTCGCGTCCTCGATCATCATCTGCAGGCGATCGTCGGGATAACCGGTATCCAGCGGCAGCCACGCGGCCCCCGCTTCGACGATGGCGTGCAGGGCCAGGGTCAGGAACACCGAGCGCGGCAGTGCCACCGCCACGCTGTCGCCGGGCTTCACTCCACGCTCGCGAAGCTGGTTTGCCAGGGCCACCACCTGCTCGCGCATCTGGCGGTAGGTGAGCTCCACCTGCGCATCGGCCAGCGCCGGGGCGTCCGGGGTTTTCGCCGCCTGCTCCGCCACCAGCGCGCTCAGGGTGGTGAGCGGCAGCGGAACCGCCGTCTGGTTGATGTTCTGCAGCAGGCGGTATTCGTCGTCTGATACGGTTTCGGCCTCGCCGCAGCGCAGATCGCTGTTGGCGGCAAACTGCGCCAGCAGGCCATGCAGGCGCTCGACGTGGCGCACCAGGGTGGCCTCATCGTAACGCTGCTTGTTGGCGAGGATCTCAATGCTCAACCCGCCCTGCTCGTCCGGGAACAGCGCCATCTCCAGGTCGTTCACCGGACCGGTGGCGAGAGTGTTCGTCACCGCCTGCACGCCGTCGAGTTCCAGCTGATAATCGAAGACCTTGACGTTAAACACTGGACCAAACAGCGCCTCGTCGCTGGCGGCACGCCCGCTGTCGCGGACGATCTGCTCGGCGTCGTAACGCTGATGGCGACGCATCTTTTTCATCTGTCCGGCCAGGCGCTGGGCCAGCTCCGGCAGCGTCTCCAGCGGGTTGATGTTCACCGCCAGCGGCAGCACGTTCAGCACCGGGCCGGTGGCGGTGAGCGCCGCGGAGCCCATCCGGCGCATAAAGATAAACCCGGCGGCGTAGTTCATGCGCCCGGTCAGGCGGGCGAGCCAGAGGGCTACCAGCGCGAGCGCAAGGTCGGTGCGCTGGCTCTGGCTGGCGTTTGCCAGCTGGCTGAAGGCGTGACGATCGGCGGTCAGCTTCAGGCGCAGAATGTCGGTCGTGGCGGCGCGCCCCGGCAGCGGCGCGCTGGAGAGCGAGACCGGCGGCGGGAGCTGTTTGCGCTGCTCCGCCCAGAACGCGCCGTCGCGCGCATAGGCCTCGCTGTCGCGATAGCGCTGGTACTCCTCCACCACTTCCGCAAACGGCGTAAAGGGTGAATCCGGCGTGGCATCGCCTTTCAGCCAGGCACGATAAATGGCGGCGATCTGGCGGGTAATGGCCGGGAAGCTGAAGCCATCCACCACTAAATGGTGATAGCGCTGATACCAGTACCAGCGGTTGTCCGCCACCTGAATCAGCAGATGGAAGGCCAACGGCTGGCCGCTGTCGACGCGCAGGTTCTGGTTGAGATCGGCGTGCATAACCGCCAGGGCTGCCGCGTGCGGATCGCCGTCGGCGCGCAGGTCGAGAATGTGCGGTTCCGGCAGGATGAGGCTGTCGTCCACCCATTGCCCAATCTCGCCGTTATCTTCGCTAAAGCGGGTACGCAGGGTGTCGGCCTGCATCATCCCGGCCACCACCGCTTTCGCCAGCAGGGGGGCATCAACCGGGCCGGTCAGTTCTACGTAGTGGGCCACGCTCCAGGCGTTGGGCAGGTCGGAAAGCTGTTCCGCCATCCAGATCCCCGGCTGGGCGGCCACGAGAGGATGTTGTGCGCTCATGATTTCACCTGTGCAAAATGGGCCGGGATCAGGGTTTGCCAGTGGGCGGCAAGCCACTGCTGACAGGCTTCCTGCGACTGCGGCTCACAGGCCACGCGCCAGCCTTCGGGCAAGGCGCACTGCTGCGGCCACAGGCTGTACTGCTGTTGGGCGTTTTGCACAATAGTGAACAGACCCTGCGGATCGTCGAAGGGGTTACTGAATTCCATACCAGACTCCGTTATTGAATAAGCGGCTGCCAGAGAGTCATCAGCCCCTGCGTCAGCCCTCCCCGCCAGCAAAGTGCATCATGTCCGCCGTCCACCGGACGCCAGAAAACCGGCTGCTGTGTCTGCTGTAGCCCGGCATAAAGCGCCTCACAGGCGCGAAAAATCAGCGGTTCACGTCGCCCCGCCTCAAGGACAATGCGCAGTCCCTGCGCTGAAAGTTGTTGGTTTTTAAGTTGTTCGATAATCACCCCGTCCTGCTGACCACCGCGATGCGGCCACCAGAAGGATCCCGACTGGCTGAGCACGCAGCCAAAGCGCGCCGGCCAGTGCAGCCCGGCATACAGGGCGGAGAGGCCGCCGAAGCTCTGCCCGGCGACAACGGTGCGATCGGCCCGCTCGCTGAACGGGGCCAGCGCCTGCACCTGCGGCAGGAGCTCATCCTGAACGGCGAGCCAGAAATCGGGATTACAGGGCAGTTCGCGGGTGCGATGGGCGGTATCGATGACGTCAATAAGTACGTAGACCGCAGGCGGCAGCTGGCCATCAAGGGTGAGCGCCGTGAGCGCAGGCCACACCGGCATGCTCTCGGCCCAGAACTGGCCGTCGAGCAGCACCGCCAGCGGGCGTTCGTGCGGGGTCTGTTCGCCGGTGGTGAAGATCCACACCCGGCGGGTGTTGCCGAGTTTTGCGCTCTGCCAGGTAATGCACTGAGCAGGTTGATACGGCGTATCGGGGCGATCCCAGCCGGGCTGGAGCGGTGCTTCGGGCATTTCGAGCGCCGAGACCGGGTGGCCGCGGCCGCCGCGCCAGTGCTGTGGGTTGCGCGGATCGGCGATGGCCTTTGGCAGCAGTTTGCGCCAGCCTTCGCGCAGGGCCATGCGGTCCGGCGGGTCGGTGGCAAACACCGCATCAGCAAAGTCGTCATCATGTTCAGAGGGGATAAAACAGTAGCTGCCGCGCCAGTTGGGGCTGAACTCGCCCTGCCATTGCCAGACGTCGGTGCCACTGATGCGCACCAGCGTCTGCGGGCGGGCGTTGTGGTGGTGATCGGTCACGCCGGTAATGTAGAGCCACACCCTTTTCAGCGGCGAGGCCTGCTCCGTGCCGTTCGGGTCGCGCCAGTAAAACGTCACCCGATAATGGTCCCCTTCCCGCACCCCTTCGGGCCCCTGTTTCGACTGCCACCAGGCATCACTTCCCGTCTCCAGCGTCGTCACCGATTTAACCCCATGAACTGTTCTGTTTTTTTGATTAAAGATAAACAATATCGATAATATTATTGATAACTATTTTCATTTGCAATAGCGTATGGGCGCGCTGTGGGAAGCGCGAACTTTAAATAACCATGCCATGCGCTGCGTACTGACTCAGGATCGAGAGGTTTTCGCAGACTGCGGGCGACATCCTGCCGCCTCCTCACCCATTCGGGAACGGAGCCATGGGGAACGCGGCATCGAAAAGCAGGACATACAATGAATAACAAGCTTCACTCACTGGCCTTACTGGTCAATCTGGGGATTTATGGTGTGGCACTGCCTGCGATGGCAGCCGAAACCGCCGGGCACGAAGATACGATGGTGATCACTGCCGCCGAGCAGAACCTGCAGGCGCCGGGCGTGTCCACCATCACCGCCGATGAGATCCGTAAAAATCCGTCGGCGCGCGACGTGTCCGAGATCATCCGTACCATGCCGGGCGTCAACCTCACCGGTAACTCCACCAGCGGCCAGCGCGGCAACAATCGCCAGATTGATATTCGCGGCATGGGCCCGGAAAACACCCTGATCCTGATCGACGGTAAGCCGGTGACCAGCCGTAACTCGATCCGTCTGGGCTGGCGCGGCGAGCGTGACACCCGCGGCGATACCGGCTGGGTGCCGCCAGAGATGATCGAGCGCATCGAAGTGATCCGCGGCCCGGCTGCGGCGCGTTACGGTAACGGCGCGGCGGGCGGCGTGGTGAACATCATCACCAAAAAGGTCAGCAACGAGTGGCATGGCTCCTGGAACACCTACCTGAATGCCCCTGAGCATAACGAAGAGGGTTCCACCAAACGCACTAACTTCAGCCTCAGCGGTCCGCTGGGCGACGCGTTCAGCTTCCGTCTGTACGGCAACCTGGATAAAACCCAGGCCGACGCCTGGGATATCAACCAGGGTCATGAGTCTGAGCGTACCGGCGCCTATGCCGACACGCTGCCTGCCGGACGCGAAGGCGTTGAGAATAAAGACGTTAACGGCGTGCTGCGCTGGGAATTCGCCCCGATGCAGGCCCTGCAGTTCGAAGCAGGCTACAGCCGTCAGAACAACCTCTATGCCGGTGATACCCAGAACACCAACAACGACAACAGCAGCAACGGGCTGGTGAAGAAAAATTACGGCAAAGAGACCAACCGTATCTATCGCCAGAACTTCGCTCTGACCTGGACCGGCGGCTGGGATAACGGTATCACCACCAACAACTGGGCGCAGTACGAGCACACCCGCAACTCCCGTCTGGGCGAAGGGCTGGCGGGCGGACTGGAGGGGCTGTTTAACAGCGATAAGTTCACCGATACCGATCTTTCCGACGTGATGCTGCACAGCGAGATCAACCTGCCGATCGACTTTATCGTCAACCAGAACCTGACCCTGGGCACCGAGTGGGATCAGCAGCGGATGAAGGATATGTCCTCCAACGGCCAGGCCCTGCAGGGCGGTGCGATCCCGGGGATGACCGACAACCGCAGCCCGTACTCCGATGCGGAAATCTTCTCCCTGTTCGCGGAAAACAACATGGAGCTGACCGACAGCACCATGCTGACCCCGGCACTGCGCTTCGATCATCACTCCATCGTTGGCAACAACTGGAGCCCGTCCCTGAACCTTTCTCAGGGGCTGGGGGATGATTTCACCCTGAAGATGGGTATCGCCCGGGCCTATAAAGCGCCGAGCCTGTACCAGACCAACCCGAACTACCTGCTCTACAGCAAGGGCCAGGGTTGCTATGCGAGCGCCGACGGCGTGGGCTGTTACATGCTGGGTAACGAGGATCTGAAAGCCGAAACCAGCATCAACAAAGAGATCGGCCTGGAGTGGAAACGCGACGGCTGGCTGGCGGGCGTGACCTGGTTCCGCAACGACTACCGCGACAAGATTGAAGCGGGCTACGCGCCGATTGGGCAGACCTCTGCCGGTAAGACGAAAACCGATATTTATCAGTGGGAAAACGTGCCGAAGGCGGTGGTAGAAGGTCTGGAAGGCACCCTGAACGTGCCGGTCAGCGACACCATCAACTGGACCAACAACATCACCTACATGCTGCAAAGCAAGAACAAGGAGACCGGCGATCGTCTGTCGATCATCCCGGAGTACACGCTGAACTCCACCCTGAGCTGGCAGGTACAGCAGGATGTGTCGCTGCAGTCCACCTTCACCTGGTACGGCAAGCAGCAGCCGAAGAAATACAACTACAAAGGTGAGCCGGCGGTCGGGTCTGAGACGGATGAAGTGAGCCCGTACAGCATCGTCGGCCTGAGCGCGACCTGGGACGTGACCAAATACGTGAGCCTGACCGGCGGCGTGGATAACGTCTTCGATAAACGCCAGTGGCGTGCGGGTAATGCCCAGACGACCGGGAATACCACGACGGGGGCGTATATGTATGGTGCAGGGGCGTATACCTATAATGAGCCGGGGCGGACCTGGTTTATGAGTGTGAATACGCGGTTCTGATGAGCGTGAAAAGGCAACTTAGGTTGCCTTTTTCTTTGTTATCGCACCGTGCCCGGTTTATCCCCTCTTCCCTTTGGGGATAGGGTTAGGGTGAGGGGAACATGCGGCTGCTGTGGTGGTTCCGTTCACTTCCAGAGCCGTGCTTCTCTGTTACTTCTGAACCGGTGAACGTGCCAGGGCGGCTCAATCGCCACCGCCCTGGCTACCCGGGCTACCGGCAAGAAAATCGTCGCTTCGCGATACCCTCCGCTTATTCCTACAGGCTTTCGGGTCGGGCGTGATCCTACATCCCTGTAGGTCACGCCCTCTCGGCGCATCCCTGCGCCTCGCCCCGGCCTTCCGGAAACGCTTCGGCGATTTTCAGCCGGACCAGGGTGCCGCTGTAAGCCTCTTATAATCCTGTAATTATTTCATTGCTAAAACATTTCCCCGCGGGTTTCGTAGGCCGGGTAAGGCGAAGCCGCCACCCGGCGTTGTTGCTGTAGTGCGATGTGTTCCCCTCTCCCTCCACGCGGCTCCGTGCATTGCCCGGCGGCGCTCCGCTTGCACGGGCCTACAAAACCCCAAGCCCAAAAGCCAGCGATGAAGAAAGTGAAAAGAATAATAGACTTACAGCGACGCCAGAGTCCGGCTGAAAGTCGCTGAGGCGTTGACCGTAGGCCGGGGCGAGGCGCAGGGATGCGCCGAGAGGGCGTGACCTACAGGGATGTAGGATCACGCCCGACCCGATAGCCGGAGGGAATAAGCCGAGGGCACCGCGAAGCGGCGATTTTCCTGCCGGGAGCCGGGATTGTAAAGGGGGCGGCGATAGCCCCCTTTACACGTTCACGGGTGACGTGGTTTACAGAGAAGCAGCGAACGTATGGTGAACGGAACCACCACAGCATCCGCATGTTCCCCTCACCCTGACCCTCTCCCCAAAGGGGAGAGGGAATAAACCTCGCCCGGCGGCGCTACGCTTGCACGGGCCTACAAAACCGGCCTACAAATCAGTTGATCAACACATCAATTGTCACACGTCCATCCGGCGTTTGCAGCCAGCGCGGCGCACTCAGCGTGTCGGCGTAAAAATTCACCAGCTCATACAACAACCCTTCCATTACGCGCCCCATCTCCGGCGGCAGGATATTACTGATTAAAAGCTGCGTGACAGTCTGGCAATACATACCAAGCTGGTCGCTTTCCGGCTCAAATGCAGGCAGTCGGGAAGGCAGATCGGTAAGGGTGAAATGTTCCACCATGTGCGCCGGGATAGGCTCATTGAGTGTCGGCTGCAACAGCGCGAGACAAGCCGAAAGACGAGCGCACAGCGCCAGCTTCTCGGCGGGTTCTTCGGTTTCCAGCAGGTTTTGAGCAAACCGCTCGCAGTGATTCGCCAGCACGGTGAAATCAGTGTTGTGGGAGAAAGGTACGGTAAATAATGGGTGAGCCTGGGTTGGGGTTGTAGCCATAGTGGCAGCCTCCGATAAAGTTTTTAAACCCACCGTCAGAGGTTCCAATCTCGTGGCGGTGGACTGAGCGAGGTTGGAACTACCGGCTTTATCGGATACCGGCGCATCTTACGATGCCCCCGCCAGCCCACCATTGAAGTGCAGCAGAGCGTACGACATAAGGCCTCTTATGTCATCGATAAAGTCAGTCAGGGTTCCAATCCTGACGCCTGATTTTGCAGGCGCAACAGGAAGATACGGCGATATATTTCAGGCGACAACCCAGAAAAACCATTCCCGGAAGCCGCCTCGCAAAGATTTAAAGCAACAGAAAATATTACATGGAAACAGCCAGGCCCCGCCCGGCGGCGCTACGTTTGCACGGGCCTACAAAACCAGCATCCGTCTGTAGGCCGGGTAAGGCGAAGCCGCCACCCGGCGTTGTTGTTGCGGTGCGATGTGTTCCCCTCACCCTAACCCTCTCCCCAGAGGGGAGAGGGAATAAACCCCGCCCGGCGGCGCTACGCTTGCACGGGCTTACAAAATAATACCCCCCCCCCAAACCATCCGGTTACCCAACCGCCATCTCCCTGAGCTGCGTCTTCAGCTTATGATACTCATCAATCACATACTGCTCCGCAGCCTGCTGGTCGGCGATCGGCTCCACGCGCACGGCGCAATACTTATACTCCGGCGTTTTGGTAATCGGACTCAGGTTCTCCGTCACCAGCTCGTTACAGGCGCCAATCCACCACTGGTAGGTCATATACACCGCACCTTTGTTCGGTCGATCGCTCACCTGCGCGCGGGTGATGACCTTCCCTTTACGCGAGGTGACCCACACCAGCGCCTCATCTTCAATACCCAGACGCTTCGCGTCGGCAGTGTTGATCTGCGCATAGCCCGGCTCGTCGGCCAGCGCTGCCAGCGCGGCACAGTTACCGGTCATCGAGCGGCAGGAGTAGTGCCCCACTTCACGCACGGTCGAGAGCACCAGCGGATACTCTTCCGTTAGCTTGTCGATCGGCGCGACCCAGTCACAGGTATAGAGCTGCCCCAGCCCGTTCGGGGTGGAGAACTCTTTTTCGAACAGGTAATCGGTCCCCTGATCGGCCTCGGACTCGTCACGGCACGGCCACTGGATATAACCCAGCTCGCCCATCTTCTCGTAGGTGGCACCGTAGAAATCCGGACACAGATGACGCAGCTCGTCCCAGATCTCCTGGGTATTGCTGTAGTGCATCGGGTAGCCCATCCGCGTGGCGATTTCGCTGATGATCTGCCAGTCCGTTTTCAGGTCCCACTTCGGCTCGACCGCTTTAAAGAAGCGCTGGAAACCACGGTCGGCGGCGGTGTAGACCCCTTCGTGTTCACCCCAGGAGGTGGACGGCAGGATCACATCGGCGGCGGCAGCGGTCTTGGTCATAAAGATGTCCTGCACGATGACCAGTTCCAGCTCCTCAAACGCCTTACGCACCGCAGAGAGCTCGGCATCCGTCTGGAGCGGATCTTCCCCCATGATGTACGCGGCGCGCACTTCGCCGTGGGCCACCCGGTGAGGCAGCTCGCTGATGCGATACCCGGTATGGGCAGGCAGCGAGTCAACGCCCCAGGCTTTGGCAAACTTGGCCCGGTTTTCCGGTTTATTGATGTACTGATAGCCCGGATAGGTATCCGGCAGCGCACCCATGTCGCACGCGCCCTGCACGTTGTTCTGGCCGCGCACCGGGTTAACCCCTGCGGACGGCTTGCCGAGGTTGCCGGTCAGCAGCGCCAGGCTTGTGAGCGAGCGCACGGTTTCCACCCCCTGATAGAACTGGGTCACGCCCATTCCCCAGAGGATCGCCGCGTTTTCTGCCGCCGCGTACATCCGCGCCGCCTGGCGGATCTCCGCCGCGCTGACCCCGGTGACCGCCTCAACGGACTCCGGCGTATAGCCTTCGACGATCTTGCGATACTCCTCGAAGCCCTCGGTACGTGCCGCCACAAACGCGCGGTCGTACAGCTGTTCTTCAATAATCACGTGCCCCATCGCATTAAGCAGCGCGATGTTGGAGCCGTTTTTCAGGGCCAGATGCATATCCGCAATGCGCGCGGTTTCAATTTTGCGCGGATCGCAGACGATAATCTTCGCCCCGTTGCGTTTGGCTTTGATCACGCGGTTCGCCACGATAGGGTGCGAATCCGCCGGGTTGTAGCCAAAAATAAAGACCATATCGGCATTCTCAATACCGACAATGGAGTTACTCATTGCGCCGTTACCGACCGACTGGTGCAGACCTGCAACCGATGGGCCGTGTCAGACGCGCGCGCAGCAGTCGACGTTATTGGTGCCGACTGCCGCGCGGGCAAATTTTTGCATGATGTAGTTGGTTTCATTCCCGGTGCCGCGCGATGACCCGGTGGTCATGATCGCGTCCGGGCCGTGCTCGGCCTTAATGGCGCTGAGCTTGCCGGCAACGTAGTCCAGCGCTTCGTCCCAGGAGACGGCTTCCAGCTTGCCGCCGCGCTCGCGACGGATCATTGGCGATTTCAGGCGCGGGGTGAGGATTTTGGTGTCGTTGATAAAATCCCAGCCGTAATACCCCTTCAGGCAGAGATCGCCCTGGTTGGTTTTACCCTGTGCTGCCTCAGCCTTGACGACTTTGCCGTTATTGACCACCAGGTTAATTTTGCAACCCGATGCGCAATAGGGGCAAACCGTGACGACTTTCTTCATCGGTGTTACTCCGTTGGTAATATGTCCCCAGCGCTATGCATTAACTATGCCAGCCTGAAATATTAAATTAAGCCATTGAAAAATAGTGGGATAAATGAAGGTGAGAGGTCCGTTCGTCAAAAGTGTCATGACGAACGGACAGGGATGACGTTAGCGGACGACCAGGGCGTCGTAGCCTTTAAAGCGGTAGTTAATCAGGGAGATGAGCCAGCAGGCGACAAACAGCCCGACCACGATAAACCCGGCGTTGCCCAGGTTGTCGTTCAGCGCCGCGACGCCGTTCCACAGGCCGCCCTCCAGACCCAGCTTATCCGCCAGCAGACCCAGCGCTTCCAGCCCGCCGATAAACAGCGCCACCACCACCGAGGTGCCGGTGATGGTCATGTTGTAGTAGAGCTTGCGCTGCGGCTTGTTGAACGCCCAGCCGTATGCGCCCACCATAATCAGGTTGTCGAGGGTGTCGATCATCGCCATGCCGCTGGTGAACAGCAGCGGGAAGACCATAATCGCCCACACCGACATGCCGCTGGAGGCACCCGCCGCGGAGATCCCCAGCACGCCGATCTCGGTGGCGGTATCAAACCCAAGGCCGAACAGGAAGCCCACCAGATACATGTGCCAGCTGCGGGTAACCAGGCGGAACGCCGAGCGGAACAGCCAGTTCATCACCCCGCCCTGCGCAAACGACACCGCATCCGGCACGCTTTCGCCGCGCTTCATTTTGTTAAAGCTGCCCCAGACATCGCGAAGGATAACCAGGTTCACCAGCGCCATCGCCAGCAGGAAGAAAGCCGAGACCGCCGTCCCGATGGTGCCGCCGGTTTCGTGGAACCACTCCATATTGCGGCTGAACGCCGTGGCGGTGGCGGCGATGGCAATGGAGGCCAGCACTACAATCGTCGAGTGCCCCAGCGAGAACCAGGCCCCCACGCCGCAGGGGCGTTTGCCCTGCTGCATCATCTTGCGGGTGACGTTATCAATGGCGGCGATGTGGTCAGCATCCACCGCGTGGCGCAGCCCGTAGCACCAGGCGAGCAGGCTGGCCGCCAGCAGCGACGGCGTGGCGTGAAAGAGGTAAAAGGCCAGCGCCCACGCCAGAATGTTGGTTGCGATCAACGCCAGCATCAGCGCCATGGCTTTGGGATGGTTATTGAAATATTTCATGTACATAGTCAGATCCAGATTCAAGAAAAAATCGCGGCGGCAATCACTGCCTGCCCAAATGCCACTGCCCCGTCACCGGCGGGAAGCCGCCCGGGAAACAGCACGGTAAAATCGCTCAGCCAGAACTGCAGACATTCCCGCAGCAGGCGGTTGTGCAGCACTCCGCCGCTGCACACAATGGTAGAAAGTTCCAGCCGCCGGGCATGTTCGCCCGCAAGCGTCGCCAGCCCTTTAGCCAGCGCGTCGTGAAAGGCCCATGCCCGCTCAGCGTCAGACGCCTGCCAGTTCAGCCACTGCCGCCAGAAGGTGGTCATATCCAGCTCGCCGTCGCGCACCGGCATCGTAACTGGATGGCTCTGCGGCGCGGCGCAGAGAGCCAGCGCCTCCAGCCGACAGGCGGCCTCCCCTTCATAGCTGATTTGTTCCGGGGCGCAATTCAGCGCCGCTGCCACGGCGTCGAACAACCGCCCGGCAGAGGAGACCAGCGGCGCGTTGATCCCGCGTTCAATGGCCCGGGCCAGGGGCTGCCAGGGTTTGTTTTGAAGAAGCGCGGCCTGCGGCAGGGTCGGCCACTCCGACACAAACGCCTGCCACTGGGCCAGCAGGTTGCGCCACGGCTGGCGCGCGGCCAGATCCCCGCCGGGCAGCGCCACCGCAGGCAGTCCGCCCAGCTTTTCGCAGGTGCGGTAGTTCACCCGCAGGCACTCCCCGCCCCACAGCGCGCCGTTCTCGCCCTGGCCGATGCCGTCCAGTACCAGGGCAATCACATCCCCGCCGTCGCGCGGCCAGCCGTGCTCCGCCATGCAGGCTGCGGCGTGGGCGTGGTGATGCAGCACGCGATGCTGCGGACAGGGCATCGCCTCCCCTAACTGCGTGGAGCGATACCCGGGATGGGCGTCGGTCACCACCCGCTCGGGGGTAAACTGCCAGACCCCCTGGATGGCGGTCAGGGCCTGCTGCCACTGAGCTTGCGCGTCGTCGTCATGCAGATCCCCCAGATGCTGGCTCAGCACCGCCTGCCCGCCGCGCACCAGGCAGAAGGTATTTTTGCGATCCGCCCCGAGACAGAGCAGCGACGGCGCATGCTCAAAACCGGGCGGCAGCGGCAGCGCATCCGGCACAAAGCCCCTGGCGCGGCGCAGCATTTCGCCGCTGGCGCGCATCACCGAGTCGTCCATGCGCTGGACGATATCGCGGTTGTGCAGCAGCCAGCCGTCGGCGATCCCGGCCAGATCGCGCAGGGCTTTGTCGTTGGTCAACGCTGGCGGACAGCCGTTGAGGTTGCCGGAGGTCATCACCAGGGGGCGATCGAGATCCTGCATCAGCAGGTGCTGGAGCGGGTTGGCGGCCAGCATCACCCCCACCTCGTTAAGGCCGGGGGCGATGGCCTCGCAAAACAGCGTGTGTTTAGCCACCAGCACCACCGGTGCGGCCGGGGAGCGCAGCAGGGCCTGCACGTCAGCAGGCAGCCACACCGCCAGACGCTCGGGGATCATTACCGCCAGCGGCTTAGTCGGGCGGCGTTTGCGCTCGCGAAGGGTATTCACCGCCGCAGGGTTTTGCGCATCGCAGGCCAGATGAAAACCACCCAGCCCCTTTATCGCCACGATCCCCCCCTGTTTCAGCATTGATACGGCGGCCTGCAGGGCGGACTCCCGCTCCTCTCGCGCCTCGCCGCTCACCCAGCTCATCTGCGGCCCGCAGTCCGGACAGGCCACCGGCTGGGCGTGAAAGCGCCGGTCGGCGGGGTTGCGGTACTCCGCCTCGCAGGCCGGACAGAGCGCAAACGCCGCCATGGTGGTAGCCGGGCGGTCGTAGGGCATCGCCCGGATGATGGTGAAGCGCGGCCCGCAGTGGGTGCAGTTGATAAACGGGTAGCGGTAGCGGCGCTCGCGCGGATCGTTCATTTCGGCCAGACACGCGGGGCAGGTGGCAGCATCCGGCACCACCTGGGTGGTCATCTGGCCGTGGGCGCTGGCACGAATGGTGAAGTCCACCGGGCGCTGCGCCCAGCGCCAGGGCTGCTGGCTGATGTCGTCGATGCGCGCCAGTGGCGGACATCCCTCGGCAAGCTGGCGGATAAAGGCCTGCGCCTCACCGACGAGGCGCACCTCCACCCCTGCCCCGTCGTTGCAGACGTCGCCCTTAAGCCCCAGCTGCTGCGCCACCTGCCAGACCCAGGGGCGGAATCCCACCCCCTGGACTTTGCCGCGAATGCGCACCAGCGTGCCGTTTATACTCATTGATTAACTCTCTACCGCCTCACGCAGGCGTGATTTCATGTCGTGATAGGTGGTCTGGGCGTAATTTTCCGCCCAGGGCTGATCGGCGATGGCGTCGATTTTGACCGCGCAGTATTTGGTTTCCGGCGTTTTCGAAATGGGATCCAGGTTGTCCTGGGTCAGCTCGTTACAGGCCCCAATCCACCACTGATAGGTCATGTAGACCGCGCCCTGATTGATGCGCTCGTTGACGTCCGCCCGGCTGATCACCTTCCCGCGACGGGAGCTGACCCACACCAGCTGGCGATCCTGAATACCCAGATTTGCCGCATCCTGCGGGTTCATCTGCACAAAGCCCGGCTCATCTGCCAGCGCCTGCAGCGCGGCGCAGTTGCCGGTCATGGAGCGACAGGAGTAGTGCCCCACCTCGCGCACGGTGCAGAGCACCAGCGGGTAGTCGGCGTCCGGCATTTCCGCAGGTTTGCGCCACGGGGCGGCAAACAGCTGGCCTTTGCCGTTCGGCGTGTCGAAGCGGTTGCCCTCGTAGAGCCACGGCGTGCCCGGATGGTCGAGCGTCGGGCAAGGCCACTGGACGTGGCCCATGTCTCCCATTTTTTCGTACGTCACGCCGTAGAACAGCGGGCAGAGCTCGCGCATCTCGTCCCAGATCTGCTGGTTGTCGCGGTAGTGCATCGGGTAGCCCATCTCTGTCGCGATCAGGCTGACGATCTCCCAGTCGCGCTTCACGTCGTACTTTGGCTCGACGGCTTTTTCGAAGCGCTGGAAGCCGCGGTCAGCGCAGGTAAAGACCCCGCCGTGTTC
Source organism: Enterobacter sp. MF024 (assembly GCF_005843915.1). Classification (NCBI taxonomy): domain Bacteria; kingdom Pseudomonadati; phylum Pseudomonadota; class Gammaproteobacteria; order Enterobacterales; family Enterobacteriaceae; genus Enterobacter; species Enterobacter sp. MF024. The sequence goes on from NZ_VCBB01000003.1 coordinate 477,838, forward strand.
GCCCCAGGAGGTGGCGGGGAGCAGCACGTCCGCCGCCTCGGCGGTTTTGGTCATAAAGATGTCCTGCACCACCACAAAGTCGAGGGCCGCAAAGCCTTTGCGCACCAGGCCCAGGTCCGCCTCGGTCTGGAGCGGATCTTCCCCCATGATGTAATAGGCTTTCACCTTCCCTTCCAGCACGAGGTGCGGCACTTCGGTGATGCGCACGCCCACCTGGTCATCCATCCGCTCGGGATCGACGCCCCACGCCCGGGCGAATTTCTCGCGCACCTGCGGGTCGGTCACGTCCTGATAGCCGGGGAACTGGTTGGGAATGACCCCCATGTCGCACGCCCCCTGGACGTTATTCTGGCCGCGCACCGGGCCGACGCCCACGTGTTCGCGCCCGAGGTTGCCGGTGAGCAGCGCCAGGGTCGAGAGCCCTTTCACCACGTCCACCGCCTGACCAAACTGGGTGACGCCCATGCCCCACATCACGGTGGCGGACGGCGCGGCGGCATAAATGCGCATCGCATCGCGGATTTGCCGGGCACTGACGCCGGTGATGCTTTCGACATTTTCCGGAGCGTAGTCGCGCACCGTTTCACGCAGCGTTTCCAGCCCGTCGGTGTAGCGCGCCACGTAGTCGCTGTTGTAGAGGTTCTCCTCCAGCAGCGTATAGATGAAGGCGTTGACCAGCGCCATGTTGCAGCCGTTGTTGATCTGCAGATGGCGGTCGGCGATGCGCGCCGTCTCGATTTTGCGCGGATCGCAGACGATCACCTTCGCGCCGTTCTGTTTGGCTTTGATCACCCGGCGGGCGACGATGGGGTGCGAGTCGGCGCAGTTGTAGCCGAAGATCAGCAGGCATTTTGAGTGTTCGATATCGCTGATGGAGTTGCTCATCGCCCCGTTGCCGAGCGTCTCCTGCAGCCCGGCAACACTCGGCCCGTGGCACACCCGGGCGCAGCAGTCGACGTTGTTGGTGTTGAGCACCCCGCGGGCAAACTTCTGCATCACGTAGTTGGTTTCGTTCCCCGTTCCGCGCGACGAGCCGGTGGTCATGATGGCGCGCGGGCCATACTTCGCCTTGATCTCCCCCAGACGCCGGGCGGTGTAGCGAATGGCCTCCTCCCAGGAGACCGGCTCAAACTTGCCGCCCTTCTGGTAGCGGATCATCGGCTGCGTCAGACGCGGCGTCAGGATGCGGGTGTCGTTGAGAAAGTCCCAGCCGTAATAGCCCTTCAGGCACAGCTGATTCTGGTTAGTGACGCCCTCTGCCGCTTCGGCACGGACGATTTTATTGTTCTCAACGACGAGTTTTAATTTGCAGCCCGCACCGCAGTAAGGGCAAACGCTGGTGATTTTTTTCATCAGTAACAGACCTGCTAAAAGTGAAAAGAAAGCAATGCTTACAGCATCATGGAAGAGACATTGTCCAGAGCCGCCCGACGGCGTTTCTCCAGGCTCAGCTGCTCAAGTTTTTTTCTGTCGATGCAGACAATGGCGTTGGTCGGACAGGCCTGAACGCACGCCGGGCCGTCCGGCTGGTGATGGCAGAGATCGCATTTGTTGGCTTCGGCTTTTTCCGACATCACGTTCAGCCCGCTGCCGATACTGCGGACAACCGGACGCAGCACCACTTCCATCGCGCCGTAAGGACAGGCGACCACGCAGGTTTTGCAGCCGATGCAGCGCTCCTGGTGGACGTGCACAAAATCGTTATCGCGGGTGATCGCCCCGTTCGGGCAGACGGTGGCACAGGGGGCGTCTTCACACTGGCGGCACATGGTGGCGGTGGAGACGTTGACGCCTTTGATGACGTGAATGCGCGGCAGGAAGTTCTGCGGGGTCAGCGACGCACAGTCCTGGGTGTCGTGGTGGGAAACAACGCAGGCCACCTCACAGGTACGACAGCCGATGCATTTGCTGGCATCGGCAATGATAAAGCGATTCATCCTTTAACTCCGGCAATGATTATAAGCGCGGAAAGGTATGCATAAATCGCGCCATATTTTAATATATTGAATTTACAGGGTTTTCGTTTGATGGGGAGGTGTCGTCGTCAGAAGTGACGATGACAGGAGTGACGTTGGGGTAGTGAATGACCATCCTGTGATAATACAACGCTATTCACTCACTTATTTTCGCGAATAAATAAGCACGCTTACGATTATTATAATTACCCTGGATATACGTTCGTATCGCCATAACAGCGAAGCGGTGATAGTAACGTATTATTTATCAGAACTGTCTTTAAACTTTCATCTTATTGTTTTTAACGCAGCCAAATTAATAATCAATTATTATCGGGGTTTCCTCAAATATCTTCCTGGAAAAGTTCACATCTGTTATTGGATCGCTGGATAGTTATTGAAGGCTGTTGCTTTTTGACTTTATTAATTTAGCCAGGGACGCGTCGCGATATTACAAGAGAAGCTAAGTGCATCTGTTATATAGCAAATCCAGGCATGTAATGCGGGCTGCGCATTTCCATGCCTTGTCATAATCATTATTGAGAGTAATGAACATGAACAATGTCAAAAAGCATGACCTTAAATATCTCCTCCAGCAGAACGCGATAACACAAGCGTATTTCGACGGCGCCAACGCCAATATACTCCGTCAGGTGCCAATCAGTACGAGCCCCCCGGATGTTGGATTCAGTAATCTGGTCACACGACAGGACAAGCCTGATACGACAGATCACAGCTTCCAGCGCCTGTTTGCTCCCTCCTATAAAGCGGAATACACCGGGACAGCGTCGCCGCCGTCAAAGATTATCCCTGACCAGACCGCCACCCTCTTATCCACGGTTGAAGTGAAAAAAGCGGCCGACCCCGTCATCCTGGCGAGCCAGAAATCATCGGGGGATGACGATGATGCAGGGGGCGGCGGCGAAGACGATGTAGCCGGCGACGGTGCCTTCCCGCTCACTGCCAGCGATGTCGCCAGCCTGAAGGAGCTCGTCAACGGGCGTGAAGGCGGTGAAGACAACGATGCTCTCGGGATCCGCGATCTCGAAGGCACCGGCAATAACCGTACTCACCTTGACTATGGTTCAGCCGATCAGCCGTTTATACGACTCACCGACGCGCACTACGGCGCTTACAACGAGACGACGCACAACCGCGACATCAACCCCCTGTTCGCCGGGCTGGATCCGCGTGCCATCAGCGATGCCCTTGGCACCCAGGAAGCAGAGCTTTCCGGCAACGCCGCCAACGTGAACAGCCTGTTCACAGCCTTCGGTCAGTACTTCGATCACGGTCTCGATTTCCTCGCCAAGGGCGGGAACGGAACCATCCAGATTGGCGCGCCGGGCTCGGTGCCCAATCCTGCGGACCTGACGCGTGGCACCGTTGACAGCATTGATGCCAACGGCATCCCGCAGCATCTCAATAAGACCTCGCCATTCGCTGACCAGAACCAGACTTACGGCTCGAACGAGCTCGTCGGCCAGTTCCTGCGCGAAGGCGACGGGCTGGGCGGGTTTACGGGCAAGCTGCTGGAGGGCGGACTTGACCCTTCCAATCCGAACTTTAAGCTGCTGCCTACGCTGAGAGAACTGATCCTGCATCACTGGAACAACAACACGCTGTTCTCCGACACCTCGCTGGCGGGGGATCACAACGCCACCTTCCGGGAGTACTACGCCGGACTGGTCGACAGCAATGGCACGATCAACCAGTCGATGCTCCCTGCCATGACGGCTAATTTCATGGGAAGCGGCTTTGCGCTGCTGCTCGACACCAACCCCTTTATCAACCTGCTCGACCACTACGTGGCGGGTGACGGACGGGCGAACGAGAACATCGCCCTCACTGCGGTGCACAACATCTGGGCGCGGAACCACAACTTCCACGTCAACGGACTGCTCGACGCCGGATTTGTGGGAACCGCGGAAGAGCTGTTCCAGGCGGCCAAGATCATCAACGAGGCGGAATATCAGCGCGTTATTTACACCGACTTTGCCGACAAGCTGCTGGGCGGCATGAGAGGCGAAGGCGATCACGGCTTCGTCGAGTACAACCCGGAAACGGATGCCCGCGTCTCGCACGAGTTCGCGGTGGCCGCTTACCGGTTCGGTCATTCGCTGATCGGCCAGACGCTGACGGTGCTCGACGCGCAGGGCAATGCCACGGAGGTGCCGCTGTTCGACGCGTTCCTCAACCCGACCAACGACACCAGCGCGTTCAAATTCCCTGCATCGCAACTGCCCTACTCTCCAAAACCAGGCTATGAGCAACTGGGTGCCGCCGGGATCATCGCCGGAGGTGTTGTCCAGGCGGCGGAGGAGGTCGACGTCAATATCGTCGACGCTGTGCGAAACGACCTGGTGCGCATGAGTGCTGACGTGTTCGCCTTCGACGTCGCCCGCGAGTGGGACGTTGGTCTGGGTTCGATGAACCAGATCCGCGCCGACCTGCTGGCCTCCCGCGATCCCTACGTGAAGGAGGCGGTCAGCTTTGCTGGCGATCTCACGCCATACAGTTCATGGGAGGACTTCCAGGCCCGGAACAACCTCAGCGACACCGTCATTGCGCAGTTCAAACAGGCCTATCCGGACCTCGTGCTGGAGGATTCACAGATTGCCGGCTTCCTGGCGGCCAACCCTGGCTATCAGTTTGTTAACGGCAACACCGTCAAGGGCATCGACAGGGTGGATCTGTTCGTGGGCGGGCTCGCCGAGAAGCACATCAACGGCGGCGTGGTGGGCCAGACCTTCTGGGTCATCATCCACGAGCAACTTGACCGCATTCAGGAAGGTGACCGGCTCTACTATATCGACCGCGTGGAGCATCTGGACTTCTACGACGTCCTCGAGGAGCAGGGCTTTGCCGCCATCGTGGCACGCAACACCGGCCTGACCAATCTTCCCGAGGACATCTTCGGGACCAGCCAGCTCGGTAAACCGCCGGTTGTTGCCAACAACAACCTCGTCCTCAACGGCGGGAACGGCAATGACATCCTCAATGGCGGGATCGGTCACGACGTGCTGAACGGTGGGGCCGGTAACGACACGCTGAACGGGGGAGCCGGTAACGATAGCCTCAACGGCGGCAGCGGTAATGACACCCTTGATGGAGGTGACGGTGCCGACATCCTTCAGGGCGGGACCGGTAACGATAAGCTAACAGGCGGAGCGGGCAACGACAGGCTCGAGGGTGGCGCAGGGGCCGATACCATGGCAGGCGGTGCCGGAGACGATATTTATCTGGTCGATAACGCGAAGGATGTCGTTAAGGAAGATCTCAATAGCGGGACCAATGATGTTGTCCAGACCACCCTCAACAATTACACGCTCACCACCAGCGTTGAAACCCTGGTGTTCACCGGGACAGGCGCTTTCACCGGCAGAGGGAATGCCACTGCCAACACCATCACCGGTGGCAGCGGCAATGACTCGCTGTATGGGATGGGAGGAAACGACCAGCTGAACGGCGGCGCGGGAAATGATTCCCTCGATGGGGGTGACGGCGCCGATAACCTTCAGGGCGGAGCCGGTAACGATAAGCTGACAGGCGGAGCGGGTAACGACAGGCTCGAGGGCGGCCAGGGTGATGATATCCTGAACGGAGGTGCCGGAAATGACACCTTCGTTTTTAGCGCAGGCTTCGGGCGAGACCGTATTACCGGCGGCTTCGACAGCAATCCCAGCGGCGGACAGGACTATCTCGATCTGAGTGCGTTGGGCATTAGCGCGGCGAATTTTGCCAGCAGCGTCAGTATTGCCGGGGGAGCGGGTAACAGCACCCTGATTACCCTCGGCAACCCTGCTAATGGCAATATCATTACGCTGGAGAACGTAAAGGCTAACACCGTCGATATGCATGATTTTGTGCTGATCGGATAAGGGGAAGGCTAAGGCGCGCCAGCACAGGCCAACAGAACTGCATTTTTTAGTTTTGTTATTAGGCTTGTGCTGGTGCCTGCACAATAATCTCTAATGTAGGGACCATCTATCTGGGGTCTTATACCCTCAACAGCAAAGATAATTGCTACGATATGTCCGATCGCTATGAACTTGACTCAAATGTTTTTCAGGCTAAAGGGAACATAGTGGTAAGTAAGGTAAAACCGGATGTCCTGTACTCTGTGTCGCAACTCGAAAGTTCCGGACGATTTATTCAAAGCACTCACTCCTCAATCATTCCCGAAGCTGGAAAGTATTACTATATCGTCTCAGGAAACAAGGCTGTTCAGGTCCCTGCAGACTTTGTTCCTGACGCGGCCGTAAACTCCGATGAAGTCGTCAATAAATATGGCAACAACCAGGTCAAATACTGGAATGTTAAAAAAATCTGCAGTCGCCCGTTCTGGAAGATTGGCTGATTTAACAACCATTCCTGATCTGTACTTATGATGATGACATTTCTGGCGCGTTCGCTGTGGCAGCCGAAGGCGCAGCAAGCATCGTAGGCCGGGCAAGCGAAGCGCCCCCGGCATGGCCTTTCTGGAAGGCGCATCACTCGTCACCCTTCACAATTAATAAGATGATTTATTTTGCAACATTAACGCAACATTTCCTCAATATACTCCGCGCCTTGTTAACATTTAATTGCAAGGAGTATTGCTTTGAAATCGTCCGCACGTCCTCTGGCTGTCCTGATTTGCCTGCTCTGCACTACCGCTCAGGCTGAAACTGTCCTCACCACGCCCCGTCTCGCCGGGATCGATAATTTCCGTGATGTCGCCGGAATCGATACGGCCTACACCACCACCTATAACGGTGAGATGCGCTCCGGCGTGTTCTATCGCTCCAATGCTCTGACGCCGCAGGGCGACGATCTTGCCACGCTCAACAGCCTGGCGATTTCCACGGTGATTGATGTGCGATCTCCGACGGAAGTGGCCGCGCAGGCCGATACGCTGCCTGATGGCAGTCGATATGTGAACATCGATCTCATCGGGAATAACGGCACGTTCGTGATTGATCTCAGTAAGATGACCGTCGGCGATGTGGACGCGATGATGGAAGACGGAGAGCGTAACTTTGTCACCAGCGATTATGCCCGTCAGGGACTCGGCGAAGTCTTTCGGGAGCTGGCTAACGCGGATGAGGCTGCGCTCTATCATTGCACGGCTGGCAAGGATCGCACGGGGTGGATTAGTGCGGTGTTGCAATCAATAGCCGGCGTCAGTCAGGACGATATTATGGCGAACTATCTCGCCACCAACGACTACACAGCAGCACGCCTTAATGCCACCGTCGCCATGCTCCCGGCCTCGATGAAAGAGACGTACGGCGCACTGATGGGTGTGCGGGCAAACTGGTTACAGGCAGGCCTGGATCAGGTCGTCGCCAGCTATGGTTCAATGGACAGTTATCTCAAAGACGGGCTGGGCCTCGACCAGGCCACAATTTATGTGCTCAGAGGCAAGATGGTGCGCTATTTGACGCTGCCCGGTCAGGAAAATCTGTCTGGTAATGCGGGGGCTGGGGCCAGCGTGCTAAATGCTCTGCAGGATTCGGCACTCTCCGGACACTACACCGCGTACAACTATTATCTCCAGAATGCCATCGTTCAGAGATCCTTAGGCGGCGTGGAAAAACAAATTGGCGGCCAGGTTCATGCTGATGCCGAAAGCTATCTGCTGCGTCAGCCATCGCGACAGTACGACGCCATTGCCCCACAGATTACGGGCCGTAACCTTCAAACTGAGCAGTCTCAGGTCTGGCTGCAAGGGCTGACAAATTACCTTGGAACAGACAGCCACGACGGCGCAAGTTCCAGTAATGAGCATACCAACGGAGCGCTTGTTGGCGTCACGCACCGCTTTAATGACTCCGCAACCGCTAACGGTGCCATCGGTTACAGCCATGGCTCTGTTTCAGCGGCAGGAGGGGAGGTGAAAACGCATACCACCTCGGCAACGCTCGGTGCTCGCTATGGTTTCCGTTCACTCAATAGCGGTCCGTGGGCGGGTATACAAGGGAGTGCGGGATACATCGATTATGAGAGCGAGCGACATCTGGGGGGTGGCTTAGGGACGGCTCAAGGGGACAGCAGTGGTCAGTACTACAGCGGCCGGGCCTCAGTAGGTTGGCTCACAACGGCATCCTCACTGACGCTCGATCCCGCGCTGGGAGTGCAGGTCACTCACCTCTCGATTGATGGATTTCAGGAGAAAGGCAGTGAACTGGCGCTGGATATGGCAGGCGTTAATGAAACACAAACCAGCGCAACCGCCGATCTGGGCATAGCCCTGTTATCGCAACAGGTGGGAAGCTGGGCGCTAACGCCGGGCATCAATGTGGGCTATGAACGTTTGCTGAATGACGATAACGCGAGCAGTCACGGGACGCTTTATGAAATAGGTGTTGATCAAACCTCTTCGTTCGGCAGCAAAAATCTGTACAAAGCGGGTCTGCGTCTTAACGGGGAATACCGTAACATCACGGTCGCGACGCGCGTGGATTATCTCTCAGCAGATACTCACAGCGACGGTGTTACAGGTCAATTAGACGTCGCAATAGCATTTTAATCATTCACGGATTCGGCTTTCCGGTTGCGAAGATGAAAACGCAGCCGGAAGACTTTAAGGCTGCCTCTCGCACATTGCCGGTAGCATCCCAGGCCGGGCAAGCGAAGCGCCCCCGGCATGGCCTTTCTGGAAGGCGCCTCGCAAACCTCAAAGTAACCCTATGTAATTCAGGGTTAACGCTTTTATTCCCGTTATCAGGCTCGTAAAGTGACTGCGTTGCGGCACATCCGCAACCGGGCGTAGGAACCCGCATTCTACAGAGCGATATTTATATGTCGTGACAGTGCATATCCCGTAAAATCACGGTGGCACTGGCGGAGCAGTCGCGAGACTGGCCGTTTTCCTCTGTAGGCGGCATTCCTACCTCCGTCAGTGCTACCTCCTTTGAGCGTAGGAACTCTTAGGGTGGTTAATTCATTTAATACAGAGAGGATGCCTAATATGGCGACAACCCAAACTTTTACTTACCGTCACTCTGACGAAAGCGTTATTGATCACCTCATCCCCCTGCCCCTTACCGCTGAATCGGATATCTTTGAGGTCGCCGATCACTGCGCTGCGCTGGCGAGCATACTGATTGAAAGTGACGACAGTTCTTCCCGCACTGCGCTCTGCGAACGTCTGCTGCATGCCCTGCGCCAGTTGCGTGAACTTTGCGATGCGGATCTCCCGCCACACATTCTCGCGCACTTGATCCAGGGGGAAACACTCACCTCCTGTATGCCGGACTGCTGGCAGGATACCGCTCCCCAGGTGGATTATGCGCTGGCTTTGGTGCATGCCATTTTGGGTGGAACGTTGCCTGCTAGTGTTGAGAAAGAACTGGCGGGGTTGCTGCATGATCTGGTCTGGTTGTTGGATGAGTTTGTGAAGGAGCCTTATATTAGTGTGCATTGAATTTGACTGGAATTCGGTGAACGCGATCTGATTTGAGGTTGTGAAAAGGGGCTGTGGCAGGCCCCTTAATGCGTTTGAGTGTCCGTTAAGAGCGATGAGCGGACCTAAAACTGTGACGTAATGAACAATGATGAATATACAATGGAGGCAGGGGTTTTAATATTTAAATTGATTGTAAAACATGTTAACAAAAACTCAAAAAAATTAGGCGCAAAATTAAATTATGTGTGGAACTATAATTCGGCAAGTGGTAATTGGTAATTTTCAGTGACATTTAATATAGATATAATAAGTATTTATTAACTACTATTACAACTAATTAGCCATAGATTAAACTCAAGAGGCGCGATTTATTTTAAATCGCGCTAAACACCATAAATCACTCGAGTAAAAATATAGATTTCTCAAGATCAATATATGTATCAGAGGTATTATCCATGCACTCAGAGATTTTTATTTTGAAGACTTCAGGATTCAAACTCGTCTTTATTCCGCAAAAATTTCTCATGTGACTAGAAAGCTCTTTTACACTGTCGTCATTAATATTATTAACGGTTTTATCATATTCAGCCTCGTCAAATATGAAATTATTTTTTTTGCAATAACTCATCAAGGCATCTTTACTAAATAGATAGTTTTCTATTTCCCAGCGATTTAACATTCGGTGGTTTTTAGGGTTTGTTTCAAGATATACATTCCTTTCCTCAGCAGAAATGCAACGACCAGAACCGGAATCCCTGTCTTTTAAAACTAACACTTCTAAATGTGGTAAAGCTTTAGATAAGATTGCTATGGCGATTTCACTTCTTTGATCAAGTTCAGTGTTACCACCACTTGAAACAAATAATGTGTCAGGGTATTTTCCATTGAAGATGGTATTATAAACTTTGGCATCCAAGCCTCTCTCCATGCCACCCCGACCCGGACTATCACGCCCTTCGCAGTAGACTATTCGTTTAGGGCTTAATAGGTGAACGAGATCATCCAGCGCAACACTGAAAATTTTTCGCCACATGTCAGAGTTTTTGTTAGTAGGTGTTAATTTTTTAACTTCAGCAGCGAGATTGTTACTCTCATCAAAGTATATTATTTGGCATTCGTCTTTGAGTTCGTCCTGTAGAGCACGCATAAAACCGATACTGTGAGTTGTTAACCAGATCTGACAATCCTTACCAATAAGTCTATTGATCTCGATAATTAGTTTTTTCTGAATAGAAGTATTTATATGTAATTCAGGCTCATCTAAAAGATAAATGGTATCATTATATTCATCTTGTCTTAAATATAAATCAAGCAGGATGTCAACGACCTCTTTCTCCCCTGATGACAGTACATTAAATGAAAATGGTTTTGGATGATCATGCTTCCTGAAATAAATCATCCCTTGAGAGCTTTCAATATTTCCTAGATTATCGATCTCAAGACTTAAGCAGTTTTTTATTGATTGATTCAAATCCCCTATGATTTTTTCCTTGGCCTCGCTAGGTTTACAATCTTGATCATGCATGTATTTATTAAGCTTGATATTTAGCCTGCGATAGTTTTCTTCCATCTTATCGTCGAGATCTGAAGCAGAAGATGCACCATAATTATTTAAATATATCTCACCAACTGCTCTGCTTTCCGTTACGTTCAAATAAGAATTGTATCTATAAGGACTCCGGAAGGAAAATAAAGTATTTTCTTTACCCTTTCTACTTTGCCTTGCATTGTAATAAGTACCGCTAGTAAATTCAATTGAGATGCTTTCATAATTAAACGACGGATCATTATGCATAGAATGATAAACGTGGTCTTTATTTCCTTTGTTACCCAATGAACCGAACGCACTATGGTGAAAAAGAATGCCATCTAAAACACTGCTTTTCCCGCATCCATTGGGTCCTACCAACGCGATAATTCTGGCGGGATTTTCCCCCAAATCAATGGTCAAGTCATGAAAGCGCTTGTATCCATTGAATAATCTTAATTTTTTTATCCGCATAGATTAGTTCATCCATTTAAAATTCTAAGTTTATTAGGGAAGAGGTGCATATTAGATTATCGGTGAGTAAGGTAACAAAATCTTCGACTTTATCAAGCCTAAATGATCTCCATAATAAAAAAATGTTAATGCTTACGCAGGGTTAGAGATCTAACTCCAGCATATTAACGCAACATTGCGCAGGTTACGTCCGCTCCTGGCACTTAGATGCCATTCCCTCTGAAAACTTCTTTGGCCCCTTCGGATCTCTGGCTATCCGGGGCGTCAGCCTTACTGCGCTAACTGCCAGGCCCAAGATGCATCCTTACACGGTGCATCTCGGGCCTGGCGGCTCAGGTCTGATCGCAACACTAGAGAACAGACTCTAAAACAACAGCGTCAGCCAGTCTTATTACCCAAATTAATTCTTATCTACTTTCATAAAATTGGCAGTGAACTATTTTAAATAGGTGGCAAATATCCCAAACACGTTTATAACCCCCTCTTTTATGAGTTAAATTATCTAGTTAAAAGAAGTAATGATAGTGTCATTCCTCATTGACTGAATCTGCCGTTTGTTCTTGTTTTTTACATTTCGGACAGTATTGAATTAACCTTTCCGTAAATTGATAATAATAAGGTATGAGAATGTTCATTCCACTACTTTTTATTGCGTCATACGCAAGGACTTTAATGAGTACTTCATTGCCATCAACGATCATTTTTTTATCTGCAACCAGGATGTCGCTAAGAGGTAAGTCTTCTGGGTTGTAAATTATTACACTGCCAGGTTGTCGCTTGTATGCTTCATCGTTATCACCCGCATTTCCGTAAGCTATGCCTGTGGCTTTTACCCAGTTAATCGGCTCCGCCTTTTCGCACCAACTGATTAATTTTTCGAGTTTTTCTGGAGTAAAGGTCCTTGCATAATCTCCATGAGTTTCACAGTGACTAAATTCCACAAAATGACCGAGTGAATATTCATAAGAATAATCACCAGCAGTTAGTGGAAGCCTGTGATACTGGCTGGGAAGTGCCTTTTGTGATTTCGTACTGTCGAGTAAGCTAAAAACAATATCATAAAGTTGATATAAGCAACATCCTTGACGATCTGAATTTCCGTACACAATTATATTCTCAAAATTCTTCATGTCAGAATTGTACGCGCTTGCAAAACGTTCATCACCATATAAGAAAAACCCTTTCGAAAGGATGAATATTGCATTAGGAAGTAAGTTTTTATCATGACTTGCAGCATGTTTTCTCAGTTCTGATACTATATCGGCCCAGTCCATATCAGTGTCATAGGAAAATATAATTCCAAATCCATTATTTTGAATTTCCCTCCCTGATTTAATAATGAATTTTTCCTCAACCCCATTCCTTTTTAATCTTTTGAATGAGGCTATGTTTTTAAATGCGCTTTCCAGTTCTTTTTTTGTGAGTTTTGATTTAACCTGAATGGCCCCGTAGCAATACTCCACAGGTAAAACTTCGTAGATGTCCTGTCGTTGCATGAGCGTAAAAGAATTGAAAGCATCATAAAAAAGAATATCTATTTCATTACTGAGGTGTCCAGAAGTTGATGCAGCGCGAACACTTGATTTTGAAATGCCATAGCTAAGAGGTAAAAGCTTATTATCTGTAAAAAACGCCCTTAACAATTCTTCTCTGACTGTGCCAACATCTCTGGGGTGTTTGATATCTCTGGAGATTTCGAAATCTTGCTGCATTTTGTTCTGCAGGTACATAAACTCACGTTCCAAACCATGGAACTCCTTATCCTTAGACCGTAGTTTACTCGCACGTGTAGCTTGGTCTGATATCCATTCCTTGGTTCTTGCCTCTCTCTCGGCAAAATCTGCCCTCTCTTTTTTTTGTACAGCTGTTTTGCGTTTTTTTCTATCTTGGTTTTCCAGCATAATAAAAACTTCCTAAAGTTTGTTGAGGGTTGCTGCCTATCTTTTCGGATTTATATAGAAGATAAATTGGTAGGTATTTGTTTATATGATTTTTTATTCATTCTATCAATGATTCTGTCTCAATGACCATGACCCCGTGATCCACACAAACTGTTTTAGCAACTTCCGTTTCTGGCACGAAGCGGACATCCCCCTAGCAGTCTGCCACCTACCCCCGCATATCAAACCCCACCTTCTCAAAATCCCGATAAACTTCCAGATTACTAAACCCCGAAAACTTCGCCTTTTGAGCAGCCAATTTCACCGCCTCACAATACCCTTTATCGCCATCGCTCGTTGATACCTTCAACGCCCTACCATCCTGCGCAAACTCTATATGCAGCCTGCATTTCTAGCCCTTCCAGCGTTCTGGCTCAGCGATTTTCTCTTCTATCGCCGCCTTAATTCCCCGTGCCTGCGCACCCCATTCATCCCGATCGTCCCAGCGGCCAGAACCGCAGTTACCCATCGCGGTGGTTTTATGGCAGCCAGCAGGATGTAACGGCACACAACCTGCCGCCAGGCTGAAAACAACGGCAAGCATAAATATCTTTCCTACGCTTTCACGCAACCTCACGCCTTAACTCCCATTCTCATATAGCCGTCAAAGTTAATGTCGGTTTAGCATTTCACGAAAATCAGAACTAAAAAAAAACAGAGGCACAGGTTCGGTAAGGCGTAAGCCGCCATCGGGTATTTCAGAGATATACACGCAGTCAGCAAGCTGGTTTAAACATTGTGCTCGCTTCTGCCGGGCGGCGGCTGACGCCTTGCACGGCCTACAAAATCCGCTCTATCAATAATTGATGCATTTTTCGTAAGCCGCCATCGGGCATTTTCAGAGAGGTACACGCAGTCAGCAACCTGGTTTAAACATTGTGCTCGCTTCTGCCGGTCGACGGCTGACGCCTACAAAACCCGCTCTATCAATAAGTAGGCCCGGTAAGGCGCTAGCCGCCACCGGGCATTTCCAGAGAGTTACCTTCGTGATTACGCGCTACAACTCCCCAAACACCCACACCCCATCCCGGTCCAGCAGGCTTTCATAAACCCTCTCGACGGCAGCTTTAACCTTCTCCGTCATCGGATAATAAAATCCAACGATATCCGGTTGAATCCCCAAAAATACCACCTCCCCCACATCTTCGCGCAGCTGATCCACCAGGTAGTTCAGCGGCATGTTGTGGGTGGTCATCATAAACATCTCGGCGATGTCGTCCGGGTCGATGCGGCGGATCTCGCCGGGGTTGAGCCCCATGTCGGTGGCATCTACAATCAACAGCCGCGCCGGGCGCTGCTCGCGGATCGCCACGATGTCGTTCTCCGGGGCGCTGCCGCCGTCGAACACCACCCAGTCGCCGCGCGGCGCTTCCCGGCACATCTCGGCCAGCAGCGGACCGGCACCGTCGTCGCCCATCATGCTGTTGCCGACGCAGAGTAAAACATCAGTCACGTTGCCTCCTCACCATCAGGTAGATAGCGTTTTCCTGGTGAATGGCGTGGAGCATACCGAGCATCGCCCGGCTCCATTCCTGCTGCTGCGCCGTCTGGCGCGCGATTGCGGCGTCAAAGGCGCTGGCCAGCATCACAATATGGTTACTGTCGATGACGATCTCCCCGTAGCGCGGCACGCCCTCCATTTTACGCCGCGCCTCGCTCCCCGCTTCCAGGGTGGCGATCCAGTCCAGATAGGCCTCCCACGGGCAGGTGAGCGCCGCCTCCAGGCAGTCGATCACCCCCAGATGGTGGCCGATGGCCAGCCCGTAGTAGATCACCTGCTGGGCATCGGCGGGAGTGTCGTCATTCTGGTCAATGAACTTGCGGCTGAGCTGGCTGAATACCACCGTCTCACTCATCACACACGCTCCTGCCCGACCACCTCAATGAGGTTGGCGACGATCTCGTTCAGTCGCGGATCGTTCTCGCTCGCCAGCCAGCGCGCCACGCTTTCGTCGCCCTCGATCAGATGACGCATAAAGTCGTCGGCGATCTGGCGGCCATAGCGGTAGCCCGCCAGACGGCGCGCGGCGCGGTCGATGCGTACCCGCAGGGGCTGCACCATCTCAGGATGCAGGATCTCGGCGGGCTGGTTGTCCAGCACTCCTGGTTCGCGGGCGTGGATTTTTTGCTCCAGCAGCCCCAGCGCCATGGCAAAGCCGTAAAGCGTGGCGGCTGGCGACGGCGGGCAGCCGGGGATGTACACATCCACCGGGACGATTTTGTCGGTGCCGCCCCAGACGCAGTACAGGTCGTGGAAGATGCCGCCGGAGTTGCCGCAGGCCCCGTAGGAGATGCAGATCTTCGGATCGGGCGCAGACTCCCACGCCCGCAGCGCCGGGGAGCGCATCGCGCGGGTCACCGCCCCGGTGAACAGCAGAATGTCGGCGTGGCGCGGGGATGGCACCACCTTGATGCCGAAGCGTTCGGTGTCGAAAATCGGCGACAGGGTGGCGAAGATCTCAATCTCGCAGCCGTTGCAGCCGCCGCAGTCCACGCGGTAGACGTAGGCGGAGCGTTTGATTTTTTTCAGCAGCGAGGCCTTCATGCTGGCGATGGACTCGTCCACCGTCACCGGGACCGGCATTCCCTGTTCGTTACGTGGCCCTAATAGTTCGCTCATCGTGTCGCTTCCTCCATTTCCCGGGTCAGCTGGATCTTGTCCGCCGGGGTCAGCCCCTGCAGGCGCTTGCAGTCCGGGCAGGTTTCAAAACTCTCGCGATGCGATTCGGCGCGCTTATCGCCGTTGTGGCGCAGCAGGGCAATCGCGTAATCAATCTCTTTCTGTACCGCGTAGGGGCGTTTGCAGACCCGGCAATTGCAGATGTCAAAGCGCGACTGCTGCAGGAAATCCGCTTTGCTCCACACCGCCAGCTCGTACTCCTGAGAGAGCCTGATGGCAGTGGTCGGGCAGACCTCTTCGCAGCGTCCGCAGAAGATGCAGCGCCCGAGGTTGAACTGCCAGGTCAACTGGCCGAACTGCAGATCCGTCTCCACCGTCAGGGCGTTAGACGGGCAGGCGTTCACGCAGGCCGCGCAGCCGATACACTGCTGCGGGTCGTGCTCCGGCTTGCCGCGCAGATTTTTATCCACTGCAATCGGCTGGAGGGGGTACGACTCCGTGACCGTGCCGGTTTTGATCACTTTTTTGATAAAGGTAAACATGGCAAGTCCTTATTTCAGCGGCGAGTTCTTGCGTTCAATGCTGTAGCGTTCCAGTTCCTTGTACGGAACCACCTTGCTTTTCTTCTTGCGCACGTCGACCACCGTCATGCGATCGGTGCAGGAGTAGCACGGGTCGAGGCTGCCGATAATCAGCGGCGCGTCGGAGACGGTGTTGCCGCGCAGCATGTAGCGCAGGGTCGGCCAGTTAGCGTAGGTGGCCGCCCGGCAGCGCCAGCGCCAGAGCTTCTGGTTGTCGCCGGTCATACTCCAGTGGATATCATCCCCGCGCGGCGCTTCGCTGAAGCCCAGCGCAAAGCGGTTCGGGATGTAGGTAAAGCCCTCCACCATCAGCGCGCCGCCCGGCAGGTTGTCAAGGCCGAAGTCGATCATGTTCAGGGCGGTAAAGACCTCGTTGATACGCACCTTCAGGCGGGAGATGACGTCGCAGCCCTGCTCGCTGTGGACTTCCATCGGCAGCAGGCCATAACCGACAAACGGGTGATCGGCGCGGGTATCGCGGGCGTGGCCGCTGGCGCGCACCATCGGGCCGACGTTACTGAAGTCGCGGGCGATCTGCGGGTCGAGGCGGCCGATGCCCAGGGTGCGCTGTTCGATGTTCGGCGTGCTCATCAGGATATCCACCAGATCCTGCACCTCGCGGCGCATCTGCTGGGCCAGCAGGCGGGTGGCGATCATATCCTCTTTCAGCAGGTCGCGACGGATGCCGCCGATCAGGTTCAGGCCGTAGGTTTTACGCGCCCCGGTGAGGATCTCCGCCATCTTCATGGAGGTCTCGCGCACGCGGAAGAACTGCATAAAGCCGGAGTCAAAGCCGACAAAGTGGCAGGCCAGGCCGAGGTTGAGCAGGTGCGAGTGCAGACGCTCCACCTCCAGCAGGATGGCGCGGATCATCTGGGCGCGCTCCGGCACCACGATCCCCATCGCGTTCTCGACAGAGGTGGTGTACGCCGTGCTGTGGGCGAAGCCGCAGATGCCGCAGACGCGATCCGACAGGAAGGTCACTTCGTTGTAGCCCATCCGCGTTTCGGCGAGCTTCTCCATGCCGCGATGGACGTAGAACAGGCGGTAGTCGGCGTCGATGATGTTCTCGCCGTCGACGAACAGGCGGAAGTGGCCCGGCTCATCGGAGGTAACGTGCAGCGGGCCAATCGGCACCACGTTATTTTTCTTATCCCCGAGTTCGTTGATGAACTCGTAGGTCTCTTTGTCGGTGGTCGGCGCCGGGCGTTGACGGTAATCCATGCTGTCTTTACGCAGCGGATAGAGTTCGTCCGGCCAGTCGTCCGGCAGCACCAGGCGGCGCTCGTCCGGCAGCCCGACCGGGATCAGGCCGTACATATCGCGCACTTCGCGCTCGCCCCAGACGGCGGCAGGCACGCGCGGGGTGACGGACGGGAACTCCGGCTTATCGGCGTCCACTTCCACGCGCACGGTGAGCCAGCAGCGGGTGCCCTGCTCCATCGACAGCACGTAGTAGACGGCGTAGCTGCCGCAGAGCTGGCGTTCATCGTTACCAAACAGCACCGACAGCCAGCCGCCCTGCTGGTAATACAGGAACTCGACCACTTCCGGCAGGTAGTTAATTTTCACCGTGACGGTGATCTGGTCTTTGGTCTGCCAGGCTTCATCCAGCACCACGCCAGGGAAGGCCTGATGCAGTGCGGCGAGATAGTGTTGACCAACTTTTTCTTCAGACATGGTTATTCTCTAAAATCACGCCGCCAGCAAGGAGACGAAAGCTAAAAATGCCAGACCGAAACCGGTCCAGGTAATCCGTGAGGTGGCGTTAAAGCGCAGGCGCGCCATGCTGTTTTCAAACAGGGCGATCGCCAGCACGCCCGCCACCAGCTTGACCACGGCGATAATCACCGCCAGCACCAGGCCGCCGATGGAGAACTGCGTCATCTGCCCCCAGGGGATAAACACCCCGACGAACATCTGCAGCACCACCAGCTGTTTCAGGCTGATGCCCCACTTGAGCAGGGCAAAGCCCGCACCGCTGTACTCCGACAGCGGCCCTTCCTGCAGCTCCTGCTCCGCTTCGGCGAGGTCAAACGGCAGCTTGCCCATCTCGATGAAGGTGGCGAACGCGCAGGCGCACATCGCCAGGATCAGCGTCACGCTGTGCGCCGCCGGCCAGTGGTAGATGGTCTGCGTGACCGCGCTGATGTGGGTGGTGCCCGCCACCTGAGCGGCGACCCACAGGCCGAGCAGCAGGATCGGCTCCACCAGCACCCCGAGCATCGCTTCGCGGCTGGCACCGATCCCGGTGAACGGGCTGCCGGTATCCAGCCCGGCGATGGCAAAGAAGAAACGCGCAATGGCGAAGAGGTAGATCAGGGTAATGAGATCGCCCAGCGCAGGCAGCGGCGAGGCCAGGGTGATCACCGGCAGCGCCGAGGCGATGGCAAACATCACGCCCACCATCACAAAGGGCATCAGGCGGAAGACCCAGCCCGCGGCGGCAGGCGCCACGCTCTGGCGACCCAGCAGCTTGATGAGATCCCGGTACTCCTGGAAGACGTCCGGCCCGCGGCGGGTATGCATCCGGGCACGCGCAACGCGGGTGATGCCAGCCAGCAGCGGCGCGAGGGCAAACAGCACCAGCGCCTGAATCAGTGCGTATATCAAAGTCATGTTCAGGCTCCTCGGGAGATGACAACCACCACCAGCACCGCCAGCTCAATCAGGGCGATACGGTGGAACAGCACGGCGGTGCAGTCGCACTGCCAGCCGGGGATAAAGCGAACCGGGTTGAGCCATTTGTGCAGCTTCAGCACCGGCGCGAAGGACTCTTTAACCGGCATGGCAAAGCCGTGGGCGGTGATGACCATCGACTGCTCGTGATCGTACCCGCACACCCAGGCGAAGCCGCGGGAGCGGTTCGGCAGGCGATTGCCCTTGAACACCACCAGCACGATAAACGGCAGCAGCAGCCCCGCCAGCAGCAGGAGGGTGATCATCGGCTGGGAAACGTTGTTCACCGCCCCGCCGTTCACCGGGAACAGACGGCTAATCACCGGCAGCAACCAGGGCGCGGCCACGCCGCCCGCCACGCAGCAGAGCGCTGCCAGCAGGGTGCTGAAGGTCATCATCCCCGGTGCGCAGGAGGCGTTTTCCGCTTCAGGAGTGCGCGGTGCGCCGAGGAAGGTGACGCCGTAGACTTTCGCCATACACATCACCGCCAGCGCGCCGGTGATCGCCAGTCCCGTTGCCAGCAACGGCCCCAGCAGGCGGGCGACAAAGGCCTCGTGACCGCCGAGGTTAAAGAAGGACTGGTAGATCACCCATTCGCCAGCAAAGCCGTTCAGCGGCGGCAGCGCCGCCATCGCCATCAGCCCCACCAGCATTGAGAGCGAGATCAGCGGCATTTTTTTGCCGATGCCGCCCAGCTTCTCGATATCGCGATGGCCGGTGCGATACCACACCGCGCCCGCGCCGAGGAACAGCGTGGTTTTAAACAGGCCGTGATTCACCAGGTGGTAGAGCCCGCCGGTAAAGCCCAGCGCCACCAGCAGCGGACTGCGCAGCGCAATGCCGGTGACGCCCGCGCCCAGGCCGAGCAGGATAATGCCGATGTTCTCCAGGGTGTGGTACGCCAGCAGGCGCTGGATGTTGTGCTCCATCAGAGCGTACAGGCCGCCGACAAAGGCGGTGATCATGCCCATCACCAGCAGCAGCACGCCGAGCCACAGCGGCGGCAGGGCCCCACTCAGGGCGACGGTCAGCATGCCGTAGAGGCCCACCTTCATTACCACCGTGGAGAAGAGCGCGGCAGCCGGGGCGCTGGCGTTAGCATGGGCCTGAGGTACCCAGCCGTGCAGCGGAATGACGCCCGCCAGCAGGCCAAAGCCCGCCAGACCCGGCAGCCAGATGCTGGCCCCCGGTGCCTGTCCGGATGCCATCGCCCCCATCGCCGCGAAATCCAGGGTGCCGTAGTAGCGCCACGCCTGCCAGCAGGCGAAGGCCAGCAGCAGCGTCCCCAGACGTCCCAGCACAAACCACAGCTTGCCAGATTTGGCGCAGCCGGTAAGAAACGCGCCGCACAGGGCCATGATTTCCGCCATCACCACCAGCCAGCCGAGGTTATCGACCATGATCGCGGCAACGGCGGTAGCCATCAGCAGGTTGGTCAGCAGGCCGGTGCTTCTGGACTGCGCAGGACGGTGCCAGGCGACGGTATAGAGGCTGATGAGAAACGCCGGCAGGCCGATGGCGATAAGCCAGACCGCGCGGATGCCGCTCATCTGCATGCCGATGTGCAGCCAGGGGATCTGCCCCTGTTGCACCGCAAGCTGCGGCGCGGCGAGCAGCGAAATCGCCCCCGCCATCACCGCCATGGCGCTGGCGATCGCCCCGCCAAAGCCGGTAACGGCGCTGCTGAGGGTGCGGTTGGCGCTGAAGACAAGCGCCAGCACGGCGCTTGTCAGATACCACGTCAGCGACAGGTCAATTAACGAAAAGGCATTCATCAGCGCTCTCCTTGTTGCGACTGGAACAACGACAGATCGCCCAGATCCGTATTCATCGTCAGCTCGCGTTTGCGCTTGCTGGCGCGGGCGATGTCCTGGTTATTCACCAGACGCAGGGATTTGGTCGGACAGGTGCGCACGCACGCCGGGCCGTCCGGGTCGAAGCTGCACAGGTCGCACTTCACCGCGATGGCGCGCACGCCCGGTACCCAGTCGAGGAACGGGCTGACGCGGGCCGGGGCAGGTGGGGCCATCGGCGCTTTCGAGGTGTTGCTGTTGGCGGGGATCGCCAGCGGGCGGCTGCCAGCAAACTCAATGGCGCCAAACGGACAGGCGATGCCGCACAGCTTGCAGCTGACGCACAGGCTTTCATTCAGCTGGATAGCGCCGTCGGCGCGGGTAATGGCGTTAACCGGGCAGACCTGGGCGCAGGGGGCATCTTCGCAGTGATGACACAGCTGCGGCGCAGAGTCTTTACTGTTACGCATCACTTTCAGCCGCGGCTGGCTTTGCAGGCCATGCAGGCGATGGTTTTCTGAACAGGCGGCCTCACAGGTGTGGCAGCCGATACAGAGCGAGGGATCAGCAATTACAAAACGATTCACCTGGTTTCCTCTGGTGATAGTCATTTTTGACGAAAAACGGGCGGAAGTGTCATTTTCGACACCTGTCGACACCCTGCTCAGACCGCAGCGTGGTGCTGCGCCAGTACGGCGAGGGTCAGGGATTCGCCGCGTTGCGTTGCCTGATAAAGCGCGGCATAAATCCCGCTGATTTTATTCAGGAAATGGTCCAGAACCGCTTCGCGCTGGTCGATGTTGATCGCGTCGTCCAGCATGCCGTCGTCGCTCAGGCGGGCGCGGCCAATCAGCACGCACTCCGGGTTGTCGCGCGCTTCGACGGTGTAATTGAAGATGTGGCCGTTGAACGCCTGCTCGGGCGTCACGCGGATGAGGAAGTGGTCGAACAGCCAGAAGCCAAGCCCATTGTCGGTGTTACAGCCCACGGTAAGGTGCAGGCTGGCTTTAGAGAGCGTGATGGCCTGAATCAATGAATTGCCGTAGTGGTTCCAGTGGGAGCGAAGTACCCGCTGCTGTCCGGCGATGATATTGGCTTTCTCACTTAATTCGGAAAGTGTCATGTGACGTACCTGATGCGTAATGTGTAAAGAGTTGGCTTCCTTAAGCACGTTTCGTGCCATTTTTTAATTTATTGATTTTTAATGAAAATAATTTTTAAAGCCGCCGCGATCACAAAAAATGACATGTCATTTCGTCATCTTTGACCGCGCGGCCTGTCTCCTCTCGCCACGCATCGCGTAAACATGGCATCAATATTGCTTTATCCGGCCAGACTTCACCGGGAACAGCACAATGCACGAAATCACCCTCTGCCAGCAGGCGCTGGAATTGATCGAAAAACAGGCGCATCAGCATCAGGCCAAACGCGTGACGGGCGTCTGGCTGCGCGTCGGGGCGTTCTCCTGCGTGGAGAGCAGCGCCCTGCAGTTTTGTTTTGAGCTGGTTTGCCGGGAGACGGTCGCCGAAGGCTGCGCCCTGCATCTCGAAGAGCAGCAGGCGGAGTGCTGGTGCCAGGATTGCAAAGCGTACGTCGAGCTGGTGACCCACCGCGTACGCCTCTGCCCGCAGTGCGGCGGAGCAAACCTGAATATCGTCGCCGACGACGGGCTGCATATCACGCGTCTGGAAATTGAACAGGAGTAAACCATGTGTACCACCTGCGGTTGCGATCAGGGCAACCTCTATATTGAAGGCGACGAGCATAATCCTCACTCCGCTTTTCGCAGCGCCCCCTTTGCGCCGGCCACACGCCCGGCGCTGCGCATCACCCGCGTGGACGCTCAGGGTTTTGCCCCTGCCGAGCCGCTTGAAGGCCAGCTGCATTACGGCCACGGCGAAGCGGGCACCCATGCGCCCGGCCTCAGCCAGCGCAAAATGGTCGACATCGAGATGGACGTGCTCGGCAAAAACAGTGCTATTGCCCGGCGCAACCGCACCCTGTTCAGCACCCGCAACCAGCTGGCGCTCAATCTGGTCTCCAGCCCCGGCTCCGGTAAAACCACCCTGCTGACCGAGACCTTAAAGCGCTTACAGCAGCAGGTGCCCTGCGCGGTGATCGAAGGCGATCAGCAGACCGTTAACGACGCCGAGCGGATCCGCGCCACCGGCACGCCCGCCATTCAGGTGAACACCGGCAAGGGCTGTCACCTCGACGCGCAGATGATCGGGGACGCGATGGCGCGCCTGCCGCTCGCGGATGGCGGCATCATGTTTATTGAAAACGTCGGCAATCTGGTCTGCCCGGCCAGCTTCGATCTCGGCGAGCGTCATAAGGTGGCGGTGCTCTCGGTCACCGAGGGCGAGGACAAGCCGCTGAAGTACCCACATATGTTTGCCGCCGCGTCGATCATGCTGCTCAACAAGGTCGACCTGCTGCCGTACCTTAGCTTTGACGTGGAAAAATGCCTCGCCGCCGCCCGGGAAGTGAACCCGGAGATTGAGATTTTGCTCGTCTCCGCCACCCGCGGCGACGGGATGGACGCCTGGCTTGCCTGGCTGGAGGCGCAACGATGTGCATAGGCGTTCCTGGAAAAATCAGCGCCATTCATGACGGAATGCAGGCCAGCGTCGAAGTTTGCGGCGTGCTGCGCGACGTGGATCTGACCCTGGTGGGCGATTGTGACGAAAGCGGCAACAGCCGTCTCGGGCAGTGGGTGCTGGTCCACGTCGGCTTTGCCATGAGCGTGATTGATGAAGCGGAGGCGCTGGATACCCTCGCCGCCCTGCAAAATATGTTCGAAGTGGAGCCGGACGTCGGGTCGCTGCTGTTTGGCGAGGAGTCCCGGTGATGCGCTTTGTTGATGAATACCGCGACCCGCAAAAGGTAATGCAGCTGATCGCGGCCCTGAAAGCCAGGGCTGAGCTTTTAACCTACACCGCCGCGCGTCCGCTGCGCATTATGGAGGTGTGCGGCGGGCACACCCACGCCATCTTTAAGTTCGGGCTGGACCAGCTCCTGCCCGACAACATTGAGTTTATTCACGGCCCCGGCTGCCCGGTCTGCGTCCTGCCGATGGGGCGGATCGACACCTGCATCGAAATCGCCAGCCACCCGGAGGTGATCTTCTGCACCTTCGGCGACGCGATGCGGGTTCCGGGCAAAAACGGCTCGCTGCTGGATGCCCGGATGCGCGGGGCGGACGTGCGGATCATCTACTCCCCCGCCGACGCCCTGAAGCTGGCTCAGCAGAACCCGGATCGCAAAGTGGTCTTCTTCGGGCTGGGGTTTGAAACCACCATGCCCGCCACCGCCCTGACCCTGCGGCAGGCAAAAGCGGCGAACGTGCAGAACTTCTTCTTTTTCTGCCAGCACATCACGCTGATCCCGGTCCTGAAAAGCCTGCTGGAGCAGCCGGAAAACGGCATCGACGCCTTCCTGGCCCCCGGACACGTCAGCATGGTGATTGGCATTCACGCCTACGATTTTATCCCCGCCGATCATCAGCGCCCGCTGGCGGTGGCCGGTTTTGAGCCGGTGGATCTGCTCCAGGGCGTGTTGATGCTGGTGGAGCAGAAAATCGCTGGCATAAGCCAGGTGGAAAATCAGTACCGCCGCATCGTACCGGAAGCGGGCAACGCCGTGGCCCAGGCCGCCATCGCCGAGGTGTTTGGCGTGGAAGGGGACAGCGAATGGCGCGGGCTGGGAGTGATCTCCCACTCCGGCGTGCATCTTACCGAGGCGTATCGCCAGTTCGACGCCGAGCGTCACTTCAACCCCCAGGCGCAGGCGGTGTGCGACGACCCCGAAGCCCGCTGCGGCGAGGTGCTAACCGGACGCTGCAAACCGGCGCAGTGCCCGCTGTTTGGCGGGAAATGTACACCGCAAAGCGCCTTTGGCGCGCTGATGGTCTCATCGGAAGGGGCGTGCAGCGCCTGGTATCAGTACCGTTCTCAGGAGTGTGAAAGTTGAAACAGATTACCCTCGCCCACGGCAGCGGCGGACAGGCGATGCAGCAGCTGATCGGCGAGCTTTTTATGCGCGCCTTCAGCAACCCGCTGCTTGATGAGCAGGAAGATCAGGCCCGCATTCCGCTGCACGAGCTGACCGCCCACGGCGACCGGCTGGCCTTCTCCACCGACAGCTACGTGATTGACCCGCTGTTCTTCCCCGGCGGCGATATCGGCAAGCTGGCGGTCTGCGGCACCGCCAACGACGTGGCGGTAAGCGGAGCCATTCCGCGCTGGCTCTCCTGCGGGTTTATCCTCGAAGAGGGGCTGGAGATGGCGACGCTTGAGCGCATCGTCACCAGCATGGCCGCCACCGCCGCGGCGGCGGGCATCACCATCGTCACCGGCGATACCAAAGTCGTCCCGCGCGGCGCGGCGGATAAGGTGTTTATTAATACCGCAGGTATCGGTTCCGTTCCCGAGGGGTTAAACTGGGGGATGCGTCAGATTCACGCCGGTGATGTGTTACTGGTCAGCGGCACCCTGGGCGATCATGGCGCCACGATCCTGAATCTGCGCGAAGGCTTAGGCCTGGAAGGGGATCTGCAGAGCGACTGCGCGGTGCTGACCCCGCTGATTCAGGCTCTACGCGGCGAGCCCGGCATCAAAGCCCTGCGCGATGCCACCCGCGGCGGGGTGAATGCCGTAGCCCACGAATTTGCCGCCAGCAGCGGCTGTGGGATTGAAATACAGGAAGGCAGCCTGCCGGTGAAACCCGCCGTGCGCGGCGCGTGCGAGCTGCTGGGCCTTGATCCGCTCAACTTCGCCAACGAAGGCAAGCTGGCTATCGTGGTGGAACGCCAGGCCGCCGAACGGGTGCTGGCGCTGCTGCGGGCACATCCTCTGGGAATGAACGCCGCCATTATCGGCGAGGTGGTTGAGCACAAAGGGGTACGACTCACCGGGCTGTACGGCGTAAAACGGACGCTGAATTTGCCCCACAGCGAGCCACTGCCGCGTATTTGCTGATTCGGGCGGCGCATAAGCCGCTCATTTTTCTGGATACTCTGGATATAACGCATGTCGTATACACCCACGAACGATCCCATCGATCAAGGACTGTTCGATATTACCCGTACCCTGCTGCAACAGACCGATCTTTGCGCCCTGGCGCAGGCGCTGACCCAGCACGTCCGGCAGATAAACCTCGCCGATAGCGTCCACATTCTGCTCTGGCAGTCGGAGTCGCGCCGGGTTTATCTCTACTGCACCGACGACCAGGGTTGCGATATCCGCTATGAAGATGAGCCGATGCTGGCGAACGGCCCTTTCCGCCGCATGCTTTCGCGCCCGGACGTGCTGCACTGCACGGCGGCGACCTTCCAGGAGACCTGGCCGCAGCTGGCCGCCCTCGACCGCTATCCCTCGTTCGCCCACTACTGCCTGACGCCGATTGCCGCCGACGGCCGCATTCTGGGCGGCTGCGAGTTTCTGCGCGCCCGGGATGTGTCCTGGACGGATACTGATTTTTCCCGCCTGCAGACCCTGACCCAGGCGGCCGGGCTGGCCGTCGAGCAGATCCAGGCCCGGCTGCACAACAGCGATAACTACGATCTGCTGTGGCGGGAGCGTAACGATTTTCGCCTGCTGGTCGCCATCACCAACGCCGTGCTGTCGAAGCTCGACCTTGATGAGCTGGTGATGGAAGTGTCCCGCGAAATTCAGCGCAACTTCGGCATTGATTCCATCAGCATGGTGCTTCGCAGCGACCGTAAAGGGAAGCTCATCGTTTACTCCACCCACTATCTGGACAAAGATGCCCCCCTGCACGACCAGAGCGAGGTGGATGAAAAGGGTACGCTGTCTGAAAAAGTGATGCGTAACAAGCAGATGCTGATGCTTAACCTGCACCACCGGGATCAGCACGCCCCCTACGAACGCATGCTGTTTGATATGTGGGGCGAGCAGGATCAGACCCTGTGCCTGTTCCCGCTGATGTTCCGCGACCGCGTGCTCGGCACCCTGAAGCTGGCCCAGTGCAAGGCCCAGGTGTTCACCCCCACCAACCTCAAACTGCTGAACCAGATCGCCGAACGTGTCGCCATCGCCGTGGATAACGCCCTCTCCTACCGGGAAATTAGCCACCTCAAGGAGCGGCTGATCGACGAGAACCTGGCCCTGACCGAGCAGATCAACAACGTCGCCACCGACTTCGGCGAGATCATCGGCCGCAGCAGCGCCATGATGACGGTGATGAAGCAGGTGGAGATGGTTGCCCAGAGCAACAGCACCGTGCTGATCCTCGGCGAGACCGGCACCGGCAAGGAGCTGATCGCCCGCGCCATCCACAACCTGAGCGGACGCAGCGACAGGCGGATGGTGAAGATGAACTGCGCGGCGATGCCTGCCGGCCTGCTGGAGAGCGACCTGTTTGGTCACGAGCGCGGGGCCTTTACCGGGGCCAGCGCCCAGCGCATCGGCCGCTTTGAGCTGGCGGACAAAAGCACCCTGTTCCTCGACGAAGTGGGCGATATGCCCATCGAACTCCAGCCCAAACTGCTGCGGGTGCTGCAGGAGCAGGAGTTTGAGCGCCTCGGCAGCAACCGCATCATCCACACCGACGTGCGCCTGATTGCCGCCACCAACCGCGACCTGACGAAGATGGTGGCCGACCGCGAGTTCCGCAGCGATCTCTACTACCGCCTGAACGTCTTCCCGATCTACCTCCCGCCGCTGCGCGAGCGCCCGGAAGATATTCCCCTGCTGGTGAAATCTTTCACCTTCAAGATTGCCCACCGGCTGGGGCGCAACATCGACAGCATTCCGGCGGACACCCTGCGCCAGCTCAGCCGGATGGAGTGGCCCGGCAACGTGCGCGAGCTGGAAAACGTCATTGAGCGGGCGGTGCTGCTGACGCGCGGCAACGTCCTGCAGCTTTCGATGCCGGATATCGATTTCCAGCGCGCCAGCAGTGCCGCGCCGGAAGCGCCCGTCAGCGATATCCGCGAAGGGGAAGAGGAGTATCAGCACATCTTGCGGGTGCTGAAAGAGACCAACGGGGTGATCGCCGGGCCACGGGGCGCAGCCCAGCGTCTGGGGCTCAAGCGCACCACCCTGCTGTCGCGGATGAAACGCCTGGGGATCGACAAAAACGTCCTCTCCTGAGTCACACCAGGCTAAAATACCTCTCCTTTTGTCCACGGCGAGAAGAACATGCACACTCACCACTCCACATTTCTTCTCGCCGGGCAGACCCTTCACCGCATCACCTTCGATCCGGCCACCTTTACCGACGCCGATCTGCTCTGGCTCCCGCATCACCACCAGCTGGCTGACGCCGGGCGCAAGCGCAAAGCCGACCATCTGGCCGGGCGCATCGCCGCCTTCCATGCCCTGAACCGCCAGGCCATTCCCGCCATCGGCAGTAGCGGGGAACCGCTGTGGCCTGTGGGGGTGAGCGGTAGCCTCTCCCACAGCGGCACGCTGGCTGTGGCGATCTGCCGCGATAGTGGCCTTATTGGGGTTGATTGCGAGGCGATTATCGATGAAAGCGAAGCCCGCGAGATTCAGGACGGAGTGATTGATGTTCAGGAAGCCCGGGTGCTGGCCGGGTGCGGTCTTCCCTTCGCCCTGGCCTTTACCCTGGCGTTCAGCGCCAAAGAGAGTCTGTTCAAAGCGCTCTTTCCTCAGGTGCTGGCCTGGATGGGGTTTGAGTCCGCCCGCGTCACGGCCATGAACGCCGACACCCTGAGCCTAACGCTCACCCGCCCTCTTCCCCCCTTTGCACAAAATCAGGCATTTACCGCGCACTGGCTGCGTTTAGACGCCAGGGTTGTCACCCTGATCTGTGATGAATAATTGCTCAGGATCGTGATCCTTTTCTCCTTTTAAACAAATTAGCGGCCTGAACCGTAGACAGTTTAATCAGGCAGACTTATCGTTACATTGAATAATAAATCATTATTGAATAAATATTCAATGTGGAGAAAAAGAATGAACAAGACCTTTGTAAAATCCGCTTTACTGGCCTCAATGATCGCCGCTTCCGGCTCTCTGTTTGCCGCCGATAACGGACTCATTGCGATTATTACCCCCTCACACGACAACCCGTTCTTCAAGGCTGAAGCCGACGGCGCGGCGGCGAAGGCGAAAGAGCTGGGTTACACCACGCTCGTTGCCTCGCACGACGATGACGTGAACAAACAAAACCAGCTGATTGAGACCGCCATCGCCCGTAAGGCGAAAGCGATCATTCTGGACAACGCTGGGGCAGATGCCACCGTCGGTCCGCTGGAGAAGGCCAAAGCGGCAGGCGTCCCTGCCTTCCTGATCGATCGTGAAATCAACAAAACCGGCGTGGCGGTGGCGCAGATTGTCTCGAACAACTATCAGGGTGCGCAGCTCGGTGCAGATAAGTTCGTCAAGCTGCTGGACGGCAAAGGTAAATACGTTGAGCTGCTGGGTCGTCCGTCGGACACCAACGCGGGCGTGCGCTCCCAGGGCTACCACGATGTGATCGACGACTACCCGGACATGAAGATGGTGGCGCAGCAGACCGCCAACTGGAGCCAGACCGAAGCCTTCACCCGTATGGAAGCTATCCTGCAGACCAACCCGGATATCGTGGGCGTGATCTCCGGTAACGACACCATGGCGCTGGGGGCCGAAGCCGCGCTGAAGGCCGCCGGGAAAAACAACGTGATTGTGGTCGGCTTTGACGGCAGTGACTACACCCGCGACTCGATCCTGAAAAAAGGCAACATCAAAGCCACGGTGCTGCAGCCGGGCTGGCAGCAGGCCCAGATGGCCGTTGAGCAGGCCGACTACTACCTGAAAAACGGCAAAGCGCAAAAAGACGAGAAGCAGCTGATGGACTGCGTGCTGATCGACGAGTCCAACGCCAGCAAGCTGAACCTGTTTAACCTCAGCAAATAAGCGGAGGCAGTATGCGTTTAACACAATGGGGCGCCGCGCTGACAGGCGCTGCCGCCCTGTTGCTGACGGCCTGCACCGTGGTGGATCTGGATGAGTTCGGCAAGCCGATTATGCCTGCCGATCCCAATGCCAAAGCGAGCTTTGACAACAAGACCCCACAGCAGATCGCGCAACAAACCTGGCAGCCGCGGATCCTCGACGTCGCCAGGGATCATGCCCTGGACGCCAGCGCCCTCTCCACCCAGCTGAACGCGCCTTCAGCCAAACCGCAGAGCGTCTTCGTGCGCCTCACCGGCAAGGTGGAGCGCGTGGATGCCAGCAACGAACGCGAGCAGAAGCTGGTGATGACGGTAAACGGCCAGCCGGTGGAGATCCAGAGCGGGCCGGTGATGCGCGGCAACGCCATCCGTGACGCCGCCGGGTTCCGCTTCGATGAATTTACCAACCAGGTGCAGTATGCCCAGCTCTCCCGCGCCCTGAACCGCGAGGCGGTGAAGCATCTGCCGAAAATCGACGACAGCTGGAGCGGCAAAGACGCCACCGTCCTGTTCGCCGCCACCCTGAACGCGGGCAAAGCGGTTGATGCGACGGCGCTGGAACTGAAACAGGAGACGCCGTGATGAGCGAGAGCCCGGCAGATGACATTATCCTCAGCACCCGCGGGATCTCGATGCTGTTCCCCGGCACCGTGGCGCTGGATAAGGTCGATTACCGCGTCTGGCGCGGCAAAGTGAACGTGATCATCGGCGAGAACGGCGCCGGGAAATCGACGCTGATGAAGATCCTTGCTGGCGTCCAGCAGCCGAGCCTCGGCGAGATGTGGCTCAACGGCAAACAGGTGACGTTCGCCAGCACCCGGGATGCCGCCCGCCACGGGATTGGCATGGTGCACCAGGAGCTGAACCTGTTTGAAAACCTCAACGTGGCGGAGAACGTTTTTCTTGGCCGCGAGCTGCAAAAAGGGGTCATGCCGATCAACGAGGCAGAGCAGGAGTCCCGCACCGCAGAGCTGCTAAAACGCCTCGATCAGCCTATCTCTCCGCGCGAGCTGGTGGGCAACCTGAAGGTCGGGCAGCAGCAGCTGATTGAGATCGCCAAGGCGCTGGCCGAGGACGCCGACATCCTGATCCTCGACGAGCCCACCTCGGCGCTCAGCAAAACCGAGGTGGAGATCCTGTTTCGGGTGATCCGCGAGCTGACCCGCCAGGGGGTCACCATCATCTATATCTCCCACCGGCTGGAAGAGCTGATGGCGATAGGGGATGTGATCACCATTCTGCGCGACGGCAAGTTCCAGGCCGAGGCGCAGGTGCAGGAGATCGACGTGCCCTGGATCGTGCGCGAGATGCTGGGCAGCGATCCGGTGAGCAACTTCCTCGAGCCGGGCCGCACCTTTGGCGCGCCGGTGCTGGAGGCGGAACACATCACCTGCGTGAACGCCGCCGGGAATACGGTGGTGAACGACGTGAGTTTCCAGGTGAACGCCGGGGAGATCGTCGGGATCTACGGCCTGATGGGGGCCGGGCGCACCGAGCTGTTCGAGTGCATGCTCGGCACCGAACGCAACTATCTCGGCAAGCTGTGGCTCGACAGTAAACCGGTGCCCCAGCGCCTGACCACCGCCGAGCGCATCCGCATGGGGATGAGCCTGGTACCGGAAGACCGCAAGCGCACCGGGATTTTCCCCGGCTCGTCGGTCGCCAGCAACCTGACCATCGCCAGCCTGTGGCGTCGGCTGCAGCGCGGCTTTGCCATCGCGCAAAAGGCCGAGCAGGAGGTGGTGGCCAGCACCATCGGCAACCTGTCGATTAAGGTCTCGACTCCGGAGGTGGAGATCCAGGCGCTCAGCGGCGGCAACCAGCAGAAGGTGGTGATTGGCCGCTCGCTGCTGACCAACCCGAAAGTGCTGTTCCTCGACGAGCCGACGCGCGGCATCGACGTGGGGGCCAAAGCCGACGTGTTCCGCATGATGGTGCAGCTCTCGCAGCAGGGCATTGCGGTGGTCTTTTCCACCTCGGATTTGAAAGAGATTATGGCGGTATCTGACCGCATTCTGGTGATGTCCGGCGGCAAACTCACCGCCGATATTGTTCGCGATCGGGCCGAAGAATCGGCACTGGTAACCGCAAGTGCTCAGGGGTTCTAAGATGAAAACAACACAGTCTGTCGCGCTGACGCCGCAAAAAGGGGCCGCGCCTTCCCGGGAAAAACTCCTCCTCCTGCTGCTGAAAATGCGCACCTTCATTGCGCTGTTCCTGATTGTCGGCTTCTTCACCATGACCGTGCCGGGCTTCCTCTCCGCCGGCAGCCTGGTGATCATGATTAAGCATATCGCCATCAACGCCTTCCTGGCGCTGGGGATCACCTTCGTGATCATCACCGCCGGGATCGACCTGTCCATTGGCGCAACCCTCGGGCTGTGCGGGATGATCGCCGGATGGATGATCACCAAAGGGATTGTGCTGCCGATGTTTGGCATCGCCATCTTCCCGAGCGTGTGGGTGATCGTGCCCGTTGTGCTGCTAATTGGCGCCCTGATAGGGGCGATGAACGGCTGGATCATCACCCGCTACAACGTCGCGCCCTTTATCTGCACCCTCGGCACCATGTACGTGCTGCGCGGGGCGGCGATGCTGACCTCCGATGGCCAGACCTTCCCGGGGCTCTCCGGCAACCCGCAGCTGGGGAATACCGGTTTCGATGAGATTGGCGCCGGAACGCTGCTCGGCATTCCGTGGGCCATCTGGATGATGATCGTCCTGGCGCTGGTGATCGCTTATATCGCCCGCCGCCTGCCGTTTGGCCGCCACGTGTACGCCATCGGTGATAACGAGCGTGCGGCAGAACTCTCCGGGGTGCGGGTCAAGCAGGTGAAAGTACTGGTCTATACCCTGTCCGGTTTCTGCGCCGCCATCGCCGGGATTGTGGTCTCCGCGCAGCTGCTGGCGAGCCATCCGGCGAACGGCACCGCGTTTGAGATGAACGCCATCGCCGCGGTGGTGTTGGGCGGCACGTCGCTTGCCGGCGGCCGCGGCACCATTCTCGGGACGCTGATCGGGGCCTTTGTGATTGGCTTTCTGGCCGACGGCCTGGTGATGATGGGCGTCAGCGAGTTCTGGCAGATGGTGATCAAAGGAATAGTGATTATCGTGGCGGTGATCATCGACCAGATGCAAAACCGGATGCAGCAGAAAGCAGCCGTGGTAGCGCAAAAGGCGGTGATGGAAGGGAAGTAAAAGCAATCCGGGCATGGGTGCGGTCTTTGTGCCGGGTGGCGGCTTCGCCTTACCCGGCCTACAAAAGCTGCAATCCGGGCATGGGTGCGGGATTTGTACCGGGTGGCGGCTTCGCCTTACCCGGCCTACAAAATCTGCAATCCGGGCATGGGTGCGGTCTTTGTGCCGGGTGGCGGCTTCGCCTTACCCGGCCTGGAAAACCCTGTAGGCCCGTGCAAGCGCAGCGCCGCCGGGCATTTTTCTATGCTTTCAACAAACTCCGCGCCGTCGGGTAATCGGTGATCAACACATCAATATACTTCCCTTCCAGCGCCCCGCGGATGGCGTTGCGTTTTTCTTCCCCACCGGCCAGGGCAATCACCTGCGGGCAGGCGCGGATCTGCGCCAGCTCCATACCAATCACCGGATCTTCTTCCGCGCTCAGCACCGGCTCGCCGTTGGCGTCGTAGTAGTGCAGGCAGATATCCCCCACCGCCCCGCGTTCGGCCAGCAGTTTGAGCATCTCTTCGGTGTAGTAGTTGCCGGAGTTTTTCAGCAGCTGTGACGGCTCCAGTTCGCCGATGCCGACAATCGCCACGTCCACTTCGGCGAATTTTCCCACCACCGCCGCCACGTCCGGGCTGCTCACCAGCCGGGCGCGCTCTTCAACGGAGTGTTCGATGCTCTGGGACGGCAGCAGCCCAGCCGGGCAGCCAAGGTGCGCCGCCAGCTGCTGGGTGAGGATCGTCGCCTGCACGTTGCCGTTCGGGCCCACCCCGCCCAGCAGCTGGATCACCCCTGCGGCGCGGATATTCTGCGGGTGCATCTCATCCACCATGCAGCGGATGGTGCTACTCCAGGAGGAGATCCCCACCAGGTCTTCCGGGCGCAGGCGGGTTTCAACGTAGTGCGCCGCCGCGCTGCCGATGGCGTGTTTGATTTGGGCGTTAGTCGGGTCCTCCCCCACGTCCACCACGATGGCCTGGCGGATGCCGTACTGCTCTTCAAGCGCCTTTTCCAGCGAGACGAAAATATTGGTCGGCTGAACGACGGTAATCTTCACCAGCCCCTCTTTCTGGCAGCGCGTCAGCGCCCGCGACACGAAGGACTGCGAGAGGTGCAGCAGGGAGGCAATCTCGGACTGCTTTTTATTCTCGCTGTAGTAAAGTGTGGCGATCTTCACCAGCAATCGCTGTTCATCCTGTTTCGACATAACGTTCCCCTTAATCGGCTGTCGTTATTTTTATTCATCACTGAATATTTAACAAGCAAGCACCCGCCCGATCCGCCAGGCAAATGTGATCCTTTTCTCCTTTCTTCGAAATTTGCCCGCTCAAACCGTAGACAAACCCCGGTTATGGCGCTGCACTCCCTGCTAAGGAGCCGACTGGCGACGAAAGGCAGCAATAGCAAACGTCGGGTGTTTGTAGCGATCGGGGATGGTGAACTGGCCGAGGGCAGTTACTGGGAAGCCGCGCAGGTCTCTGCGCATTACCAGCTGGATAACCTGTACATCATCAATGATTAAAGCAATCTCCATCTGGCGGGAATTATGAAAACCGGCTTTATCTCCGCACCCCAAGCTAATTTTTCTGCTGGTTGTAACCCACTGGGCGGCTCCAGTCATCGTCATACTTGATATTCCCTTCGATATAAAACCACTCAATTCCTGAATAGGAAATTGCGATATTCTCCATCATTCCTGGTGTGCGAGAACCCGGGATATAAGCATGAGAAGCATTAACTGACATGATCACAATGCTGGTAAGCGTAATTCTGTAAATCTCGTATTCAATGCCAGCCTCGTTGATGTCGTAATAGTGTATTACTGCCTTTTGCAGCCGCTTACTTTGGCAGACTGCAACCGCAAAATATGGCGAGGTTTTATCAATCTCTTTGTGCAGGGTAAAAGCGTTGTGTTCGCGCGAGCCCATAAGTTTACCCGTGTTGCGGCATGTGTTCTGGTACACACCGTAACTGCTGTTCATAATTTCAATTGCACCCTCACGGTCTAGCGCCATACAACTGCCTTTGAGCAGCTGTCCATTTTCATCATAGAGATACATATAAGCTGGTAATGACATCGTTATTTCCCTTATTGATTACTTGAGACGTTCCAGTCGTTGTCGATAAAGAACACGTAGCGATAATTTGAACCATTCAGCGTGTACGACACGCCATAGGTATAACCTGGCCTAAGCATCAGATTTAAACAGGAGTCTGGATAGGAGAGAGCAACGTGCTCATTAGTGGCAAATTCTTTGTATTCTCCGCCCTGCATTGAAGAAATGTTATAGCGACTCAGGACGTCGGTTTTATCCACTGAAAAGCAAACATGCCCCTTATCAACGATGATAGAGCGCCAGGGGGCTGCACGATCACCTTTACCACATCCGACAAGGGTTACAGATAACAGAATCAAGGATAAGTAGCGTTTCAATGCGGGAAACTCCCAAGCACTTTCTGATATCGAGCCATGAGTTTGAGAGTAGGCTCTGACGGGTCATAGTTTTTGAGGCGATACAGGTCATTTCGATTACCGAATCCATAGGTTTTCAGCAACCAGTAATCACTCACGATACATGCCTGATTTTCTATGCCGTAGTCCATCAGATTTGATTTATTGAGCTCATAGTTGTAATCAACAGCCCATGAGAATGCGCCACGCATTCTTACCATCATCCCGCGCTGGTGTTGCCAGACATGCATCATTTCATGCAGAAATATGTGCTGACCGCCTATGCGATCATTTTTGACGTGTGGCTGTGAAATATCAGGCTCATACACCCCTTCCTGAAAATATATTTCGCCGTTTGGCGCCATGGCGACGTTGTTCGCCTGCATATTGAAAGGAAGATAGCTGCTGCGGTGAATCCATACTTCGTTATAACGAATACTGAAAGCGTAGAGCGTGCGGGCCAGGTTAATTTCACCAAGGGTCAATAACCGCAGACCTCCGCGATTTATTCCATTTGACATTTATCCCTCCAATAACAAGGGTTTATCATATCATTGGCATAAAAATGTACAATTGTTTATGTACTGAATAAAAATAGATAATATATCGGTCTCGTTTATCATATTTCATATCGTTAAAGGCTAAACGGAGCACCTTTCTATCTTTACGTTAACATAGCTACTATTTAAACAATTCAAATTGGTGTTTAAACGGCCCATTAATCCGGCATGACTGAGGTCAACATGTTTTATTAGTCTGCCTTCATAACCCTTTGAAATAAAAATTACTACAATTGTCTTAGGTCTTGCC
Source organism: Enterobacter sp. MF024 (assembly GCF_005843915.1). Lineage (NCBI taxonomy): Bacteria > Pseudomonadati > Pseudomonadota > Gammaproteobacteria > Enterobacterales > Enterobacteriaceae > Enterobacter > Enterobacter sp. MF024. Next base: position 514,169 of record NZ_VCBB01000003.1, read on the forward strand.
AAACCATTTTCTCTATAGCCTTCTACAGCCCTTATGTAGACCGGCGACCCTGCAACGACAAATGTGTCCTGCTGAATCTTCGCCATTAGTCCCCCTATCGACGAGGATCATTCTGAAACAACTGGTGTAAAAAACAGTATTACGCAGCGGTATGGCGCACCGCGATTGCGTTATTCCGCTCCGTCCGCCAGGCAAATGTGATCCTTTTCTCCTTTCTTCGAAATTTGCCCGCTCAAACCGTAGACAAACCCTCTGACTGGGCATATCTTACATCTTATGAATAATAAATCAGCACTGAATATATATTCATGAGGGGCAAAAACCTGCTGTTTCAGAGAATGAAACCTGCAAAGATCATTCCTGGCAGAGCGGTCTTTTACTTGGCTGGAATAATTATTCACAATAGATTATAAATTCAGGAGGTATGTTATGAATCCGTTTTCGCTCTCCATCGCGGAGCTCGAAACCCGGGCACGCTCGATTCGTCGCCGGATCATCGTGCTGAATGCCGAAAGCCCGGCGGGCGGCCATACCGGGGCCGATCTGTCGCAGGTCGAACTGCTCACCGCCCTCTACTTCCGCATCCTGAACTGCTCCCCGGCACTTCAGGAGAGCGATGAACGCGATATCTACATCCAGTCGAAAGGCCACGCGGTAGGCGGTTACTACTGCGTGCTGGCCGAAGCCGGGTTTATTCCCGTCGAGTGGTTATCCACCTATCAGCACGCCGACTCTCACCTGCCCGGCCATCCGGTGAAACATAAAACCCCGGGTATTGAGCTGAACACCGGCGCGCTGGGTCATGGCCTGCCGGTGGCGGTGGGGATCGCCCTGGCGGCAAAACGCAACAACAGCAAGCGCCGGGTGTTTGTGGTGACCGGCGACGGCGAGCTGGCGGAAGGCAGCAACTGGGAAGCCGCGCTGGTGGCCTCCCACTACCAGCTGGATAACCTCTTTATTATCAACGACAAAAATAACCTCCAGCTGGCGGGCTCCACCAAAGAGATCCTCAACACCGATCCGCTGGATGAGAAGTGGAAAGCCTTCGGTCTGGAAGTGACCGCCTGCGACGGCAACGACATGGCCGACGTGGTCGCCACCCTGGAGGGGCTGAAGCCCAACGGCAAACCGCACGTGGTGATCGCCCATACCACCAAGGGGGCGGGGATTTCATTTATTCAGGGACGGCCTGAATGGCACCACCGGGTGCCGAAAGGGGAAGAAGTTGAACTGGCGCTGGAGGAACTGAAAGATGAGTAATAGCGAACACCTCGCCACGGTGATGGTTGATGCCTTTATTGATGCCGTTGAACGCGGCGTGGACCTGGTGCCGGTGGTGGCGGACTCGACCTCCACGGCAAAAATCTCCCCGTTTATTCAGCGTTTTCCGGGGCGTCTGGTGAACGTCGGCATCGCCGAGCAGACGCTGGTTGGCGCAGCGGCCGGTCTGGCAATCGGCGGCAAGATTGCCGTCACCTGCAACGCGGCGCCGTTTTTGATTTCCCGCGCTAACGAGCAGATCAAAGTCGACATCTGCTACAACAATACCAATGTGAAGCTGTTCGGCCTGAACGCGGGTGCCAGCTACGGCCCCCTCGCCAGTACCCACCACAGCATCGACGATATCGCCATCATGCGCGGCTTCGGCAATATCGAAATTTACGCCCCCTCGAGCCCAAACGAGTGCCGCCAGATCATCGACTACGCCCTTGACCACGTCGGCCCGGTCTATATCCGCCTCGACGGCAAAGCCCTGCCGGAACTGCATGACGACAGCTACCGTTTTGCGCCGGGCAAAATTGACGTTCTGCGCACGGGTCACGACGTGGCGCTGGTGGCGATGGGATCGACGGTGCATGAAATTGTGGAAGCTGCCGCACAACTCGCGGAAGAAGGTATTGACGCCACTGTTATCAGCGTTCCATCTATTCGTCCCTGTGATACCCAACAGCTGCTGGCCGCCCTCGCCCCCTGCAAGGCGGTGGTAAGCGTCGAGGAGCATAACGTCAACGGCGGCGTCGGCAGCCTGGTGGCCGAAGTGCTGGCCGAAGCGGGCTGCGCCGTGCCGCTGAAACGTCTGGGGATCCCGGATGGACAATACGCGATTGCCGCCGACAGAGCGTCAACGCGGGCACGGCATGAGATTGATGTCGCTGGGGTGGTGAAGCACGCCCGGGAAATGCTGACGCGACAGGTTTGCTGAAAATAACAACAACATCTTACTGGAGAGAAAAGCAATGTCCCGAATTCCTCAACAACTGACGATGGGCGTGGTCATCGGCAACCGCGGATTTTTCCCGAGCTATCTGGTGGCGGAAGCACGCGAGCAGGCCATCGCCCTGTTTGGCCGCCTGGGTATCAACACCATTATGCTCGATCCCAGCCAGACCGAGCTCGGCGGGGTGGAAACCCGTCAGGACGCCAAAGCCTGCGCCGAACTGTTTCGTGCCCATCGCGACCGCATTCACGGCGTGGTGGTGCTGCTGCCTAACTTTGGCGATGAAAAAGCCATCGCCGAAACCCTGCGTCTCTCCGGCCTGAACGTGCCGGTGCTGGTGCAGGCCGAAGAGGACAACCTCGATAAAATGGGGCTGGCGACCCGCCGGGACAGCTTCTGCGGCAAGATCTCCCTGTGCAATAACCTGCGTCAGTACGGCATTCCCTTTACCCTCACCACCCAGCACGTCTGCGCCCTCAACGGCGAGGTGTTTGAGCAGGATCTGAGGCGTTTCGAACAGGTCTGCCGCGTGGTGAGCAGCATGCGCGGCGTGCGCGTGGGGGCGATTGGCGCCCGTCCGGCGGGCTTTAACACCGTGCGCTACAGCGAAAAATTACTGGAACGCCTGGGCATTGCCGTGGAAACCCTCGACCTGTCTGAAGTCTTTACCCGGATCAAAACCCTGCGCGATGACGACATCCGCGTGGATGAAAAACGCCGGATCCTGATCGACAACGCCGACGCCAGCCGCATTCCACCGGAGAAGCTGGTGACCATGGCGAAGCTGTTTGTGGTGATCAGCGAGTGGGTGGTCGCCAACGACATCGACACCACGGCGATCCAGTGCTGGACCTCCCTGCAGGAGAACCTCGGGATCAACGTCTGCTCGATCATGAGCGTCATGTCCGGCCAGCTGATGCCGAGCGCCTGTGAAGTGGACGTGATGGGCGCGCTCTCCATGTTCGCCCTCGCCAGCAGCAACATGAACCCCGCCTCGATTGCCGACTGGAATAACAACTTCGGCGACGATCGCGACAAATGCGTCTTGTTCCACTGCGGTAACTTCGCCGCCTCCAGCCTCGAATCGCCGCACATGGGCACCGCCGACATCATCGGCACCACGGTCGGGAAAGAGAACACCTGCGGCGCGGTGCATGGCCGCCTGAAAAGCGGGCCGCTGACCTACTTCCGTCTGAGCACCGACGATCTGACCGGGGAGATTAAAGCCTACGTGGGCCAGGGCCAGTCGGTGGACGATCCGCTGGATACGGTGGGCTGCCGGGCGGTGATTCAGGTGCCGCATCTGGAGAACCTGCTGAACTGGATCTGCCGCAACGGCTTTGAGCATCACGTGGCGATGAACCACTCCGCCAGCGCGGAGATCCTGCACGAGGCATTCACCCGCTACCTCGGCGTTTCAACCTATCTCCATCGCTAAGGCAGGAGGCCGCTATGTCGGTGAACAAGGACATCATCATCGCGCTCGATGAGGGCACCACCAACGCCAAAGCGGTGGCGCTGGATGGGAACGGGAATGTGGTGGCGAGTTTCTCCCGGGCGCTGGCGATCCAGACGCCGCACGAAGGCTGGGTGGAACAATCCGCCGAAATGCTGGTGGAGGCCTCCCTTGAGGTGGTGGCCCGCGCCATTGCCACCGTCGGGGTGGAACGGGTTGCCGCGCTGGCAATCAGCAACCAGCGTGAAACCGTGGTGGGCTGGGATCGGGCGACCGGTAACCCTATCGCCCCGGCGCTGAGCTGGCAGTGTTCCCGTACCGCGGCCTTTTGTCATCAACTGCGTGAGCAGGGCCACGGCCCGCAGATCAAGGCGGCAACGGGCCTGCCCATCGCGCCGCTGTTTTCGGCCTCAAAAATGCGCTGGCTGCTGGATAATACCCCCGACGGCGCACGGCGCGCCGCCCGGGGCGAGATCTGCCTCGGCACCGTGGACAGCTGGCTGCTGTGGCAGTTGACGCAGGGGGACGCCTTCAGCTGCGACTACGCCAACGCCGCCCGCACCCAGCTGATGAGCCTGCACAGCGCCGACTGGGACCCACAGATGCTGGCGTTGTTTGGCATTCCGCGCGCGGCGCTGCCTGACATCAAACCCTCCAGCGGCCTGTTTGGTTACACCCGCGGCTGCCCGTCCATTCCTGACGGACTGCCGGTGATGGCGATGATCGGCGACTCCCACGCCGCGCTGTTTGCCCACGGCCTGGGCGCGGAAGGGTGCGTGAAAGCGACCTACGGCACCGGCTCGTCGGTGATGGCGCCGGTGGATTCCGCCCGCAATGACGTCAGCGCCCTGGCCACCACCGTGGCATGGCATGACGGCGATTCGCTGGTCTACGGGCTGGAGGGCAATATTCCCCACACCGGCGACGCGGTGGCCTGGATGGCGGACAGCACCGGCCTAAGCGAACTGTCGCAGGCGGAGCTGGCTCATGAGCTCAACACCCTCCCCCGCTCGGTGGACTCGACGCTCGGGGTCTATTTTGTGCCGGCGCTGACCGGCCTTGGCGCGCCCTGGTGGGATGAGAATGCCCGGGGGATGATCCACGGCCTGAGCCGCGGCGTGAAACGCGCGCACCTGATCCGCGCGGCGCTGGAGTCGATTGCCTATCAGATTGCTGATGTCGTTGAGGCGATGCGCGTCCATCCTGGCTTCACCCTGAACGCGCTGATGGTCGACGGCGGGCCGACGAAAAACGACTGGCTGATGCAGTACCAGGCGGACCTTCTCGGCTGCCCGGTGATGCGCAGCGACGTGGCGGAACTCTCGGCGATGGGCGCGGCACTGCTGGCGCGTAAAGCGCTGTTTCACCTGACCACCGCGCAGCTGCGCCAGTATCTGCCGGAGCATGTGACGTTTATGCCGGACATGGCGCGCCACGTCCGATTGCAGACCCGCTGGCAAGCCTGGCAGGAGACGGTTAAGCGAGTACGGGCGTAAAAATGCCCCGCCTGGCAATAAACCAGACGGGGCAAATAAACGGGTGCCTGTACCAAACCGACAACTGGATAGGCGGGGAATGCTCCCCGCATACCGCTACTTCTTCGCTTCGCAAGCGAGAACAGCTTTCAGTTCTCTGCCACCTTCCTTAAAGCTCAGTTCGCATAGCTGCTCATGAACCAGAAATGTGACTCCCAGCACAGTTAAGCCCAGTACCAGGATCGCCGCAAAGGCGTACTTGTTAAGCATGTCATTGCCTCCTTGCTAAGAAGAGGCTACCATCCAAATTGTTCAGGTTTGGAGTGGTAGCCCCGGTTGATGGAAACATCTCCGGGGCTTTTGCTTTCTGCATCTCCGTACCTGCCTGAGCTCAGAAAGCATCAGGCACCCGCCGCAATACTACTCCCGCAAGGGTGAAAAAACCGTCTTTTTACTGGTTATTTAGCCAGGTTAATTACTCTTTCAGAAAACGTTTAGATGCTGAGTCGCTGCACGTTAAACCGATACCCTCACGGGGGCCGAATGCAGCATCGCCAGCAGTACAAACTGTAAGTCGTGAATCAGCGATCTTATGTACGTTGCCAGCGAACCAGGGCAGAAGATCTGAACCAGTCCCAGCGTCAAAATCGATCCTGTGGTGGCGACTATCGTTAACAGCAATGTGACGATCGTAATCCAGACCAGCAAACGCCACGCGCGGAATAACATCATTGTCTCAAACCCTTCTGTTATCTGAAGCGGTATTCAGCCTCCGGGGTTAACCTGACGGTGCTGTCGGTGAAGCATTAAGGCTTCAGCAATGATGTCCTGTTTGCTTTTTCGCGTTTCGTAAGCGGTGGCCTGCACGTACTCACAAAGTTCATCATCGATGCGGGCGCTCAGCATCGTTAAGCGGGCATTTTTACTTTCTCCCCGCTGTCTGCGCTTCGATGGATAGCTTCTGATTTTTTCCACACGTCCTCCCACTTAAGCATGCAGTTATTTCACGCAATGAAATATGAAAGTCTGGCTTAAACATGTCAACATTCTGAATCAGGGGAGCATTTTGTAGAATAAATGTTAAATCAGGAAGACTTCACAGGCAGATTTTCTTCAGATGAAAGTGATGATTATGTCTGATGATAAATAGCATCAACATAAAAACCATGTTTACAATTAGTCTTCATAAGTAAGACTTCAATGTTAGACACAAGAGGATGATTTAAGCGCCTGCTGAAATTCTCAGCCACACCAGAGCATTACATGCCCTGGCGAAGTCTGGATGAATGAGGAAAGGTAGCATCCGGTACCGCTAATCTCTTGTATATTCTGTGAGCCATCACGCAATTTTATGTAAAACAGACTATTGCAAGATTAATGCAGATTGTAACAATTTTTTAAAAACAGCTATCGAGAAACATCTTCAAGACAATTAAATAAGTAATAAAAGTTTGACATTAGTCAAATGAAAGCAGTCAGCAAAGCAAGGTCGTACGAGTATGAATTAACACCGCAGGGGCACCCCTGCGGTACACGCATTATCATGCCGTTTCCGGTCTGGCGCGAAATGCCTCAAGGCGCTTAATTTGCCGCCCTTCGCTATCAAAGTTCTCTAAGGCCAGCCAGCCGCGCAGGGCCGCGTCACGTTCCGGCCACTCGCTGTCGATAATGGACAGCATATCGCTGTCGCGGTTACGCCCTTTGCGCACCAGCTTCTGGCGCAGCCGCCCTTCCCAGGTAAAGCCCAGCCGCTCAGCGGCCCGGCGCGAGGCGATGTTCATCGAGTCGCACTTCCACTCCAGCCGACGGTAGCCCCGCTCAAAGCCATATTTCAGCAGCAGCCAGACTGCCTCGGTGCCGAGCGGGCTGTTTTTCATCTTGCGCGACCAGGTGACATGCCCTATCTCCACCGAGCCCAGCTGTTGTTCAATGGCCATATAGCAGACCAGCCCGACAGCACGCTCGCTCTGGCGGTCGATCACCGCAAAAGGCACCAGCCCGATATCCTGCACTTTGCCCTGTACCCACAGAGCGGTCTCCTCAACGCTGGCAGGCTGATTGCTGGCAAGCCAGGTCCAGTCGCTGTCGTCGCCCAGGGCATACGCCTCGAACAGATCAACCGCGTGCTTTTGGGCATCCAGCGGCTCAAGGCGACAAAAACGCCCCTCCAGCACCCCACGCTCTAATATGCTGGCCCCCTGCCAGCCGGGAACAGGATCGTTTACCGTCTGCCCCCAGATATTGATTTCCGGCACGCCATTACCCCTTTTGTTTGTTAGTAATTTGTTAAACCACAATACAGGATAGAGTTGATAACAGTAATGCAGGCGGGGGAAAGAACGCTATTTAATTCCAGGAGCGTCCCGGGGACAATCGGAGGGAGCAGGTCACGGACCTACAAGGTAAACGTTTTGTAGGCCGGGTAAGCGCCAGCGCCACCCGGCAGAGCAATACAGATTACTTCAGGTTCTTAAGCATTTTCACCGTCGCGTCCAGGTCAATCTCATCTTCCGAGAAGATATAGGTTTTGCCCTGGAAGGTGGTGATGGCCAGTTTTCTCACCGTGCGCATCTCGCCTGCTTTTGCCGTTGATTTCGGCGCGATATTGCCCATCAGGCTCTTCACCGACAGCACGCCGTTCTCTTTATCAATCCGGGTTTCAGCGGGCTCTTCTTCGCTGTAGACCAGGTAAGTCTTGATGGAGGTGATTTTATGGCGCTCGCCGTCGAGGAAGATGTACTTGCTCTCCGGGATCACCTTCACCGCATACGCCGACAAACCCTTGTTGTTGGTGGTGGGTTCAAACGTCACCGCGGCATCTTTCTTAATCAGATCGGGATTGGCGACCTTAATCACATGAAAATAGCGGTTATCGCCGTTTTCATCTTTGATAAAACCAAAGCCCTTATCTGCAAACCAGGTTGTGATTGTTCCGTTCATCGCCATCGCCGTTACCGCCTAATTAATCGTTACACACTCAATTTTTGCCGCGCGCAGTGTAAAGCACAACGCCTGCGCAAACCACGTCTTTAACGCAGGAACTACTCATTGCCCCACTGGTTGAGGAAATTGGCAATATCATCAATGCGCTGGGTGCTGATGCCTGCTTCCACCGCCATCTCGGTCTGGGCTTCTTCGCTGATCTCTTCGTTATTCATCAGACGGGTGATCAGCAGCTGGAAATAGAGCGCCAGAGAATCACGTTCTGCTTCGCTCACCGGCGTTGCCGCTTCCGTCGTGTACTCATCCACGATGTCATAATATTTAATCGGTACGTCGTTGCTCATATCTGTTCCTCAGGGTGTCGGTTGCTGCCTGATAATAGCATTCTCACGGCGTTTTGCCTTCCCAGGGGCGAGAGGCCAGGGACGCTTGCAGCAATCTGATAAAGTTTTCAGCCCGGGGGGAGCGATGCGCCGTGTCGTCACTGCTCAGCGCCACGATATCGGCATCGGGCAGCGAGTAATCCGCCAGAATTCTCACCAGCGTACCCGCGTTGAGCTGCGGGGCAATATCCCATTCCGAGCGCACCATGATCCCGCACCCCGCCATCGCCCACTGTTTAACCACGCTGCCCTGGTTACTGGCCAGCCGGGGATGGATCCGCACCGGCATCTCCGTCCCGTCGCGGCTAAAACGCCAGAGCGTGACGTCCTCATCATTCTCCCGCAGGGCAATGCAGCTGTGCTGTTTTAAGGCCGCCGGTGAAGTCGGTTCCCCCTGTTTGGCCAGATATTCCGGCGAGGCGCACACCAGACGCCGGTTAGCGGCAAGTTTGATGCAGCGAAGGGAAGAGTCGCGCAGCTCGCCAATATACACAATGACATCCCACCGGTGCATGGACGACCACTCCGGCACGTCGGACAGCGTCAGCTCCACCTCAAGCCCCGGATGCTGTAAGGCGTATTGCGCCAGAACAGGCGCCACATACTCATTACCAAACCCGAGCGGCGCCAGCACGCGCAGTTTGCCCGTCACCTGCTGCAGGCGGTTATCAATGATCGACTGCAGCTCACTGAGCTCGGCAATCACCCGCCAGGCGCGGGCGAGCACCAGGGAGCCCTCGTCGGTCAGGCTGACCACGCGCGAGGGACGCTGGATCAGCTTGACGCCCAGCCGCGACTCAATGCCCTGCAAACGTTGGGTCACCGAAGAAGGGGAAATATTCAGGGCGCGCGCGGCGGCGGCAAGGGTTTTATGGGTTGCGATCGCATGGAAGAAACGCAGATCGTCGCTGTTAATCATTAAGTCCAGACCTAATCAGGGATTACGGTTTTGTTTATTTAAACATAAATCATGAGATGTAAAACTGGCCAGACATTTTCCAGGAGATCCCCACCATGACGACCCCACGCTGGCTGAACGCCCCTGAAACGCCTTACCTTCTGATTGATGAGAGCCGATATGTGCGCAACATCACCCGGCTCTATACGCATGTAGAGGGGCTGGGAAGCCAGGTCCGGCCGCATCTGAAGACCCTGCGCTCGCCCGAAGCCGCACGCTATCTGTTAAAACATCCGGACTCGCCGGCAACGGTTTCAACGCTTGCCGAAGCGGAAGGGTTTGCCGATGCCGGCTACACCAACATCCTGTATGCCGTCGGGATTGTGCCCCATAAGCTGGCGCGGGCGGCGAAACTGATTAAGCGGGGCGTGAACCTGCATCTGCTGCTGGACACCCCGGAGCAGGCGCTTGCCCTGGCAGACTACGCCCGGCAGCATGAGGTGGTATTTTCGGTATTTATTGAGGTGGACTGTGACGGGCACCGGGGCGGATTGCCGCCGGACAGCGAGGCACTGGTTGCCCTGGCGAGAGCCGTTCATGGCAACGGCGCGGTGCTGACCGGGCTAATGACCCATGCGGGCGAGTCCTACAGCTGTCGCACCGAGGAGGCGATCCGTCAGGCCGCGCAGAACGAGTGTGATGCCATTCGTCTCGCCGGGCGTCGGGTCCGTGAGCTGGGTATCCCCTGCCCCGTGCTGAGCGTCGGCGCCACCCCGACCGCGCATTTCTCGACAGAGCTTGCAGGCATAACGGAAGTGAGAGCCGGGGTCTTCACCACCTTTGATCTGGTGATGAAAAACGTGGGAGTCTGCGAAATTGACGACATTGCGCTTTCGGTCGTCACCACGGTGACAGGCCACAACCGGGACAAAAACTGGGTGTTTATTGATGCCGGCTGGATGGCGATGTCCCGCGACCGGGGTACGGCCTCACAGGCGACAGACTACGGCTACGGGCTGGTCTGCAATATGGCGGGGCAACCTTATGACGGCGTTTGTCTGAGCATCACCAATCAGGAGCACGGCATCATCGCCCTGCCTGCTGGTGCCTCCCTGACCACGGAAGATTTCCCTGTTGGCACGCGTCTGCGCATCCTGCCTAATCACGCCTGTGCAACAGCGGCAATGCATAGCGTTTATCAGGTGCTGATGAGGGATGGCCAGCAACGGACGTGGCACAGGATCACGGGCTGGTAGAGGGCGGTGTAGTGAGGGATTTCCGGAATGCGTCACGTAAATCTAAAAATAACCACTTTCTACGAACACTTTTACTTTGTGGAGCATTCAATTAAAGGCCTTTGGGTTTCCATATTGTCAACTCACTTTCAACTGCATATAATTTTTATCAAACATATCAGCACGCATGCAGAGTATGACAAGCTGACGGACCTCTACCGGAGAACCAAAGAATGAATTATGCACAGGCCATTAAAGCAGCCAACGATCTGGCAAACGTCCTGCCTTTTCTGGGAGCACGTCCGTCGCGTAAAGACTATGAGGATGCGCTGTCGCTGATGGAGTACCTGATCGAGCACCAGCCCGACAGCCCGCTCATCGATATGCTGACCGCTAAGATCGATAAATACGAGAATGAATCGCCAGAGTTTGCTGAGTTTAACGCCCGTATTGCCAGTACGCCTTCCGGCGTTGCTCTGCTACGAACGCTGATGGATCAGCATCATCTGACGCAGAGCGACCTGGAGAATGAGATTGGCAAGAAATCGCTGGTCAGCCGGATCCTCAACGGACAACGCACATTAACGCTGGAACATATGCGGGCGCTGGCGAAGCGTTTTGATTTGCCGGTCAGTGCGTTTGTCGGCGACTGAAGGCGTTCCTCACCCGTTGTCTATACTCAACGTATAACAGACAACGGAGTGCGCCATGCCTTTACCCGACTTTCATTCCTCTGAACCCTTCACCCTTGGCATCGAACTGGAACTGCAGGTGGTTAATCCGCCGGGCTACGATCTGAGTCAGGACTCCTCCGCGCTTATTGCCGCCGTCAAAGACGACATCAAAGGCGGGGAAGTGAAGCACGATATCACCGAAAGCATGCTCGAAATCGCCACCGGCGTGTGCCAGAACATCGACCAGGCGGCGGCGCAGTTCTCCGCGATGCAGCAGAGCATTCTGCGGGCCGCGGCGGAGCAGCATATCCAGATTTGCGGCGGCGGTACGCATCCGTTTCAGAAGTGGCAGCGTCAGGAGGTGTGCGAGGATGAGCGCTATAACGCCACGCTTGAGCGCTTCGGCTATCTGATTTTGCAGGCGACGGTGTTTGGCCAGCACGTTCACGTCGGCTGTCGCACCGGGGATGACGCCATCTACCTGCTGCACGGGCTGTCGCGCTTTGTGCCGCACTTCATCGCCCTGGCGGCCACCTCGCCCTATATGCAGGGCACCGACACGAAGTTCTCGTCATCAAGGCTCAACATCTTCTCCGGGTTCCCGGATAACGGCCTGATGCCGTGGGTCAACAGCTGGCAGGAGTTCGAAGGGCTGTTCCGTCGCCTGAGCCACACCAGCATGATTGACAGCATTAAAGACTTGCACTGGGACATTCGCCCGAGCCCCCATTTCGGCACCGTGGAAGTGCGGGTGATGGATACCCCGCTCACCCTCGCCCATGCCATTAATATCGCCGGGCTGATCCAGGCCACCTCCCACTGGCTGCTGACCACCCGGCCTTATAAGCATCAGGAGCGGGATTTTCTGCTCTATCGCTTTAACCGTTTTCAGGCCTGCCGCTACGGGCTGGAGGGGATCCTGACGGACGTCCACACCGGGGAGCAAAAAACCATTGCGGAGGATCTCGCCTGGCTGCTGGAGCGCGTCGCGCCGTCGGCGGAAAAAGTGGGCGCCAGCAGCGCGATCCAGGAAATTGCCCTGCGGTTAAAGCAGGGCAAGAGCGAGGCTGACCTGATGCGGGTCTTTATCGCAGACGGCGGCTCGCTTATTTCTCTGGTGCAGAAGCACTGCGATCTGTGGGCGACGAGTCCGTAAGGCGGTGCCCCCACTCGCGCAGGCGCTGGAACAGCACAAACAGCGCCGGGATAAAGACAATCCCCACCAGGGTAGCTACCAGCATACCGCTGAACACCGTGGTGCCGATGATGCGACGGCTCTGGGCACCCGCCCCGGTCGCCAGCATCATCGGTAGTACGCCGATAATGAACGACACGGCGGTCATCATCACCGCCCGGAAACGGCGCGAGGCCCCTTCCCGGGCGGCATCGACAATCGCCATCCCCTCATTGCGCCGCGCGCGGGCAAACTCGACAATCAGGATCGCATTCTTGGCAGCGAGGGCGATCAGCAACACCAGGCCAATCTGCACGTAGACGTCGTTGGCGTACCCGGCAACCCACAGCCACACCAGCGCCCCGCCGATGGCGAACAGCACCGAGAGCATGACGCTGGCCGGGAGCGTCCAGCTCTCATACTGGGCGACGAGGAACAGCCACGCCATCACCACCGCCGCCAGCACAATCCAGATCGCCTGATTCCCGGTCTGCTGCTCCTGATATGACATCCCGCTCCAGGCGTAGTCATACCCGGCGGGCAGGTGCTCCGCCAGCAGCTGCCCCATCGCCGCCATCGCCGTACTGCTGCTGTCCCCGGCTGCCGCCGAGCCGCTCACGGAGACGGACGGGAACTGGTTGTACTGCTGCAGGAACGGCGCGCCAACGGTCGGCGTGATGCTGACCAGGTTGCTCAGGCGCACCCGCTCGCCGTTATTGCTGCGCACGAACAGCTCGCCGATCTGCTCCGCCCGCTCGCGCCACTGCATCTCGTTTTGCATCACCACGTGGTAGACGCGGTTGTTGACGCTGAAATCCCCGGCGCGGGTGCCGCCAAAGGCGGTCTGCAGGCTGCTGAAGATGCGCGACACCGGCACGTCGAGACGCGCGGCCCGCTCGCGATCGACGGTGAGGGTCAGCTGCGGCACGTTGCTGCTCCAGGTGGTGAACACCCGGTTCAGCTGCGGATGCTGGTTGGCTTTCATTAACACATCGCGCGTCACGCGCTCCAGCTCCGCCGGACTTTGCCCCGCCTGGGCCTGAATGCGCAGGTCGAAGCCGGAGGCGTTGCCGAGCCCCGGCAGCGTCGGCGGCGCGAAGGTCATGATGGTGGCTTCCGGCAGGGCCAGCAGCTGGCGCTGCAACGTACCCATCACCTCATCCAGCGCGGGGCGCTCGCTCCAGTCTTTCAGCATCACGGAGATAAAGCCGCCGTTGGAGGCGCTGGTGCCGTTGAGAATGTTGAATCCGGAGACCTGAATCACGTCCTCCACCGCCGGATTTTTAGCGATCAGCTCCCGGGCGGTTTTCATCACCGCTTCGGTGCGCTCCAGCGAGGCCGCTTCCGGCAACTGAACGCTGGCAAAGAAGTAGCCCTGATCCTCCTGGGGCAGGAAGCCTTTTGGCATGGAGATAAAGCTGAACACCACCACCGCGGCCGCCCCTGCGGTGGCCAGCAGCGCCAGCCACGGGCGCAGGTTAAACAGGTTGACGATGCGGGAGTAACCGTTGCGGGTGGCGTCCAGTCCGCGGTTGAAGCCGCGATAAATTGCCGCCGGGCGCGCGGGACGCGGGCGCAGCAGCATGGCGCACAGGGCTGGCGTCAGGGTCAGCGCCACCAGGCTTGAGAGGGTAACCGCCGTCGAGAGCGTCACCGCGAACTGGCGGTACAGCTCGCCCACGATCCCCGGCAGCAGCGCCACCGGCACAAACACCGCCAGCAGCACCAGGGTGGTGGCGATCACCGGTCCGGCAATCTGGCGCAGCGCCTGAGCGGTGGCCGCCGTGCGGCTCTGCCCCTCCGCCATCAGGGTTTCGACGCTCTCCACCACCACGATGGCGTCATCCACCACCATGGTCAGGGCCAGAATGATGGCAAACAGGCTCAGGGTGTTGGCGGAATACCCCAGGGTATAGAGCACCGCAAAGGTGCCCACCAGCGACACCGGAATGGCGAGGGCGACGATCAGCGTGGCGCGCCAGCTCTGCAGGAACAGGGAGACCACCACCACGACCGCCAGTAGGGTCAGCGCCAGCGAGACGCCAATCTCCTTGATGGTCGCCGCAACAAAGGTGGTGGTGTCAAACTTCACCTCATACGTCAGATCGTCCGGGAAGCGCGTCGAAAGCCGCTCCAGCTCGGCGCGAACCGCGTCGGCCACCCGCAGGGCGTTGGCGGACGGCGTCGGGTAGATCCCCAGATACGCCGAGTCATGACCGTTAAGCTGAGCGCCGGAGCTGTAGCTGCGCGAACCGAGTTCAATGGTGGCGACATCCTTCAGGCGCACCAGCTGGCCCATCTTGCCCGCGCGAATGACGATCCCGGCAAAGTCGTCGGCCTGATTTAAGCGCCCCAGCCCGTTGATGGTCAGGGTCTGCTGCTGGCCGTTAAACACCGGCGGCGTCCCCACCTGCCCCGCCGCCCCCTGTACGTTCTGCTCGCGCAGGGCCTGGGCCACGTCGTCGGTGGTGACGTTCAGGGCGTTCATGCGGTCCGGTCGCAGCCAGATACGCATGCTGTAGTCCCGCGCGCCGAACATCTGTACCTGCCCGACGCCCGGTAAACGGGCCAGCGCCTCGCGCACCTGGGTGCTGGCGTAGTTGCTGACGAACAGCGGCGTGTGGCTGTTGTTGGGTGAGTAGAGACTTACCCCCATCATCAGGTTGGTGGCGCGCTTGCGCACCTGCACGCCGTTTTGCTGGGCTTCGGTGGGCAGCTGCGCCACGGCCTGAGCCACACGGTTCTGCACGTCGATGGCGGCGAGATCCGGATCGGTGCCCGCGGCAAAAGTGATGTTCAGGCTGTAGCTGCCTTCGTCAGAGCTGGTGGACTCCATGTACAGCATGTGATCCACGCCGTTGAGCTGGGTCTCCAGCGGCGTGGCGATGGCCTCCGCCACGTCGGCCGAGCTGGCGCCGGGCCATGAGGCTGACACATTCACCACCGGGGGGGTGATCTGCGGATACTGCTCCACGGGAATGATCTTCAGGGCGATAGCCCCCAGCAGGGCAATAACCAGCGCAATGACCATCGCGAAGCGCGGGCGTTTGATGAAAAACGTCAGCATGATGGCTCCTTAATTCAGTATCTGGACGGTAGCGCCCGACGACACGCGCTGCGCGCCGTCAGCGATAGCTCGCTCACCGGGCTTAACACCGGATGCAATCTGGAACTGCTGGCCGATCTGCCCGGCGATGTTCAGCGTGCGTTTTTCGGCTTTGCCGTCGGCGTTAACCACCCAGGCGAAGAACCCCTCGCCGTTTTGCTGGACCGCCGCAGCAGGCAGGGTCAGCACCGGCTGAACGCTTGCCGGGCGCAGGTACACATTCACGTTACCGCCGGGCAGCAACTGATGGCGCGGGTTGGCGAACTCGGCACGCAGCATCACGCTGGCGGTGCGCGGGTCGATACGGTTATCCACCGAGGTCAGTTCCCCGCTTACGCGCTGGCCGTTGCTGTCGATCAGCACCTGCCAGGCCTGCTTCATGGCGTGGATATCCGCATGCTGCCCGGCTTTGGTGGCAAACGCCCCCTCTTCCAGCGCGAAGGCGATGCGGATCGGGTCGAGCTGCACCACGTCCGCCAGCACGCCGCTGGCAGGATTCACCAGGCTGCCCACGTGGAACGGGCTGTGCCCCACGCGGCCGTCGATGGGAGAGATGATGCGGGTGTAGGTCAGGGTCAGGTTGCGGGCCTCAAGCCGGGCTCGCGCCTGCTCCAGCGCGGCGCTGGCCACGTCGCGCTGCATGCGGGCGTTGTCCACGTCATGGCGGCTGATGGCGTTGTTGTTGCCCAGGCTCTCGAAGCGGGAGAGCTGCTGCTGCGCCTGACGCAGCGTGGCTTCGGCGCTTTTCACCTCGGCCTGGGCCAGGCGCACGGCGGCACGCGGCTCGGCATCGTCCAGCTCAAACAGCACGTCGCCTTTTTTCACATACTGCCCGTCGCGAAAGTGGGTCCGGGTGATGACGCCTTCCGTGCGGGCCCGCAGCTCAACGGTGTGAATGGCTTCGATGCGGCCCGGGATTTGACGCTCCGCGGCGTGGGCGGTTTGCTCCACGGTGGCGACGCGCACGGGAATGGCGGCGGCGAAGGCGGAATTAAGGGTGCAGACGAGGAGCGCGCTGGCCAGGGCGGCGCGCAGGAAAGTCAGTTTCATAGAGAATGCCTCGGTGTTTGTCCCCTCACCCCGGCCCTCTCCCCATAGGGGCGAGGGAGAACACCGACTATTCCCTCTCCCCTGTGGGGAGAGGGTTAGGGTGAGGGGTAAGGTTTTAAGGTTTTGTCATGCAGCCTTGCGGAACCTGCGGGTCAGTCGCTTCTCAATTTCGACGATGAAGAACATCGCGCCCGCCATCCCCAGGGTCACACCCCAGTAGCGCAGCGGCAGGGCTTCAGTGCCGAACAGCATCTGCATAAACGGCAGGTAGATAATCGCCAGCTGCAGCAGAAGCAGCACGCCCGTCACCAGCCAGATCCCTTTGTTCGCCAG
Source organism: Enterobacter sp. MF024 (assembly GCF_005843915.1). Lineage (NCBI taxonomy): Bacteria > Pseudomonadati > Pseudomonadota > Gammaproteobacteria > Enterobacterales > Enterobacteriaceae > Enterobacter > Enterobacter sp. MF024. The sequence continues at coordinate 531,114 of NZ_VCBB01000003.1, forward strand.
CAAGCCGCGGTTCAGGGAGAAGCCTTCGGTGTTGCGGCAGTTAATCATGTAGACCCACTGGGCGCAGACCAGCATCTGCAGCAGCACGGTGCGGATGAACTCGGCGCTGTGGCCGCGCGGAGCCAGCCAGGCCTCAAGCGCAAAGGCGGCGACGGCGATCAGGGTGCCGACGAAGGCCACGCGCCAGACGGCATAAGCGTCCATCACGTGCTGCCCGGTCTGACGCGGCGGGCGCTTCATGATGTTGCGCTCGGCGGCTTCAAAAGCCAGACCGAAGGAGAGCGTGGCGGAGGTCGCCATGTTCATCCACAGAATCAGCACCGGCGTCAGGGGAATAATGTTCCCCGCCAGCAGGGCAATCACAATCAGCAGACCCTGCGCGAGGTTGGTCGGCATGATAAACAGAATGGTCTTCTTCAGGTTGTCGTAGACGCGACGCCCCTCTTTCACCGCGCTGGCGATGGTGGCGAAGTTGTCGTCCGTCAGCACCATGTCGGCGGCCTCTTTGGTCACTTCGGTGCCCTTGATGCCCATCGCGATCCCAACGTCCGCCTGGCGCAGCGCCGGCGCGTCGTTCACACCGTCACCGGTCATGCCGACGATCTCGCCTTTCTCCTGCAGGGCTTTCACCAGACGCAGCTTATGCTCGGGGCTGGTGCGGGCGAAAATGTCATACTCCACCGCCGCTTTTGCCAGCTCGGCATCGTCCATGTGCTCCAGCTGATAGCCGGTCACCGCCTGGGCGCTGTTGCTGATCCCCAGCATCTGGCCAATGCTCATCGCCGTCTGCGGGTGATCCCCGGTGATCATCTTCACGCGGATCCCCGCCTGCTGGCAGGCGTGAATGGCGTCAATGGCCTCCGGACGCGGCGGATCCATCATCCCGGCGATGCCGAGGAAGATCAGGCCGTGGCTGAGGTCGTCGTGGGTTAACGTCTGCTCACCGTTTGCCGGTTTGAACGCCGCGGCCACCATGCGCAGCCCCTGACGGGCATAGCGCTCCATCTCGGCTTCCCAGTAACTGCGGTTAAAGGCTTCAGCACCGCTGCGGGTCTGCTGCTGCGCGCAGAGGGCGAAAATCACGTCCGGCGCGCCGGTAATCAAAATCTGCTCCTCGCTACCAATCTGGTAGTGGGTGCTCATGTACTTGTACTGGGAGTCGAACGGGATCTTGTTGATGAGCGTGGTCATGACCGGCGCGAGCTTAGCCTTGGCCGCCAGCACCTTCAGCGCCCCTTCGGTTGGCCCGCCGGTAATGCCCCACAGGCCGCGCTCGTCCTGAATCATCTGACTGTCGTTACAGAGGTCGACGGTGCGCAGGTACTGCTCCAGCACGGTACCCGGCTGGATCTGCACCGGCTCGTCGCTGCCCTCCAGACAGATATTGCCTTCCGGGGCGTAGCTGTCGCCCTCCACGCGGTAGCAGCTGTCGGCGGTGATGATCGCCTTAACGGTCATCTCGTTCATGGTCAGGGTGCCGGTTTTGTCCGAGCACACCACGGTCATCGCCCCCAGGGTTTCAACGGTGGGCAGTTTACGGATGATGGCGCGCTTGCGGGCCATTGCCTGCACGCCCAGCGACAGGATAATGGAGATAATGGCCGGCAGACCTTCCGGCACCGCCGCCACCGCCAGGCTGATCAACGACAGCAGCAGCTCGCCGAGCGGCATGTCGCGCAGCAACAGGCTGAAGACGAACAGCGCGGCCATCATCGCCATGATCAGCCCGAAAATGGCCTTGCCGAGTTTGTCCATCTGCACCAGCAGCGGCGTGCGGTGTTTTTCGATCCCGGCCATCATCTGGTTAATGTGGCCCAGTTCGGTCTCCTGGCCGGTGGCAATCACCACCCCGACGCCGCCGCCTGCGCTCACCGTCGTACCGGAAAACACCAGATTGGTGCGATCGCCGAGCGGTAATTCGCCGTTCAGCGGCTGGGTGTGTTTATCCACGACCGTCGATTCGCCCGTCAGGATCGCTTCTTCAACGCGTAAATTATGCGCCTCAATTAAACGCATATCCGCCGGAATACGATCTCCGGCACGCAGGACAATAATATCCCCGGGGACTATTTCAGTTGTGGGTATTGTTTCATGGTTTCCGTCACGAATAACCCGCGCCTCGCTGGCGAGCATATTACGGATACTCTTCAGGGATTTTTCGGCGTTACTTTCCTGAATATGACCAATTAACGCATTAATGACCGCCACACCCAGAATAACCAGGGTATCGACCCAGTGGCCCATTATTGCGGTTAACGCCGCGGCGGCCAGCAGGACATAAATTAAGACGTCATTAAAATGGGCCAGAAAACGCAGCCACGCCGGTCGGGATTTTTTCTCCGGCAGGGCATTATGGCCATGCTGCTGCAGGCGCGCCTGCGCCTCAGCACGGCTCAGACCCGCGGCGGTACTCTGCTGCGCGGCAAGCGTCTGGTCATGGGTCTGCTGGTACGCCAGGTTCGGCGTGGTGCCTGGCGTGGGCGGCGTCTGGGTGTGGTGCATTTTGGTCATATATCAGCTCCTTCAGTTTGCGGTGAGCAAAAGCCTGAATTCCATTTCTGCTTTTATAAATCAGTCGACAATAATGGGTTGTCACGGAAATTAATTTAACGCACTATTATTGCTATCGACGGCATTAAACAGATAACGTTTCATTTCAATACAGCGATTTTTACAAATTATTTCTAAACCTAAACTAAACGGAGGTCAGCATGTTTGGAATTTATCGCGGGCGTCGACTGGCGTTATATATAATCGCAGCAGTTGTTATTGCGACGTTAATTGGATACAGCACCTATACCTTTGTAAAACTATTAGCCGGAGGGTGACAGTAATTTACATTAGCGGAGATTAATTGAATTAATTCTTTTCTGGCAGAGATAATTCAGCGGATTAGCGGAGGATTATTTATCATCTGCCTCTCTGACGGTTGATATTGCTTTACGAAGCCCTATCCGTGACAATGTTATTTTTAACTGACGATTAACATTATTATGAAACACCCGTTAGAATCGCTGTTAACGGCTGGCGGCATCTTACTGATGGCCTTTCTCTCCGTTCTGCTGCTGCCAGCACCCTCCCTGGGGCTGGTGCTGGCGCAAAAGCTGATGGGCACCTTCCATCTGATGGATCTCAACCAGCTTTACACCATCCTCTTCTGCCTGTGGTTTTTAGTCCTCGGCGCCATCGAATTCTTTGTTCTGCGTTTCATCTGGCGCCGCTGGTTTTCACGGGCGGCGTAAGCCGGTTAAATCGCGCATGCCGTGGATCAGGGCTTCACACCAGGCCGCGTAGTCGTGGCCGCTGGACCACGGATGGAAGCTGACGCGGTAGCCTTTCTGCCGCAAAACCTGTTCAAAATCCTGGGTCGTGCGATAGATCCCTCCCCCCGGCCCGGTGGTTTCGAACTTCCCGGCCTGTAGCCAGAAGCGCACCGGATACTGCGGTGACTGCTGGTACTGACGCGTCAGCCAGCCTGGCGCTTCCCCTTTCGGGGCCCACCAGTAGGAGCCGGACAGGCTCAGCACATTGCCAAACAGACGCGGATAGCGCAGCGCCACCCATGAAGAGGCGATCCCGCCATAGCTTGACCCCGCCAGCACGGTTTTCTGCCGCTGCATGGCGACCCCCTGCCCGCGCAACCACGGCAGTAGTTCGTGCGCCATAAAGTCGGCAAAATCCGCATTCGGCGGCAACTCTTTACTGCGTCGGGCGTGATCGAGACTGTCGACAAACACCACGTTGACCGGCGGGAGATGGTGACGGGCAATCAGGCCATCCAGCACGTTGGCGAAATGGTACTCGTCCTGATAGATCTGGCCGTCAAAGAGGATTAACGTCCAGCGTGCAGGCTGCGGCCCACGCGGTTTGTAGATCATTACCTCCCGGGAATTACCCAGAATAGTGCTGGCCAGCGTCTGGCGGCTCAGCGAGCCCTGCGTCAGCGGCTTCGCCGTGGCCTGAACGGAGCAGTAGCGCGCCGGGCTGAGATCGAGCAGGGAGTAGCGGTTCCAGCGATCGGTTTTCTGTTCACCAAAGGTGTTCGGGTTTAGCGGATCGGCCTGGGCGCTGACGAGGATAGCCCGTCGCTGTTCGCGGGGAGAGCCGTCAATTGTCGGCACGTCCGGGGCGAGCTTGTACTGCATCACCGTGTCGGCGGGCACCACGTAGCTACGGAACCAGACGTCACTGTTACCGAGGCGGAACAGCGGATCGTGATCGCCCGCCGGAGAACCAAGAATAAAGACGTTGCCGCGCGCGCCGCGCCACAGGAAGGTGACGCGCTTGTGGTGCGCGTCAACCGGCTCCACCATCGGCGTTCCCTGCCGAATTTGCGCCTGCCAGAACGCATCGGTACTTCCCCCGGCAGCAACCGTTTTAGCCAGCGCCTGCAGCGTCGGGCTTTCAGGCATCAGCATTTGTACGCGCGGTAAGGCAGAGGTCTCTTTCATCCGCCACTGAAAACGCCAGGGCTTGCCGGCTTCGCCATGCAGCATCAGAGAGCTGTTCTGCTTCACCGGCAGGGCAAACAGCAGGGTGTGTTCCCCGTCGGCAGGGCCATTTTCAACCAGGGTGCGGATACGGCGGTTCTGGCCGTCCAGCAGGCGGGCATCGGTTACGCCGTTCAGCGTGGCCGAAACATAATTTTCACCCAACTCTGGCAGGCTAAAACAGACTTCGCCGCTGGCATCAAACTTTCCCTGAACCTCCCCTTGCAGGGACGAGGGTTCGCACGTCGCCGCCACGGCGGGCAGCGCCCCGATCCCTAATAACAAACCACTCCATGCCCTCTTCATTACCGCGTGTCCCCCCCAAAATTTGTTAACAACGCTAATGCAAATGGTAATGGTTTGCAATATCATTTGGGCGAATTGATCGGTGTTTATATGGCGATAGCAACCAAGGATGTTAAATAAAAATGTTTAAAAATAAAAAGATAATGCAGGCATGGCTCCTGAGTCTGGCCACGGTTAGCGTGGCGGCTCAGGCAGAAAACGGAGAAGAAACCATTACGGTGACGCAAGGAACGAGTGAAGAACCTACCGCCCCGGTGAAGGGCATCGTGGCCACCAAAACCCTTTCCGCCACCAAGACCAGCGCGGAGATCGTGAGGACGCCGCAGTCGGTCTCGGTGATCACTCGCGATCAGATGAACATGCAGGATGTGACCTCCGTATCCCAGGCGCTGCGCTACTCGGCGGGGGTGTTTACCGAATACCGCGGATCGTCAAACCGTAACGATGAAGTGTTTGTGCGTGGCTTTAGCTATGTGCCGAAATTCCTCGACGGGTTAAGTTTCGGCGCCACCGCCTCGTCACAGACGGGAACGGTTGACCCCTGGTTGCTGGAGCGTGTGGAGCTGGTGCGCGGTCCGGCCTCGGTCCTGTTTGGCCAGGTCAATCCGGGCGGGTTGATCAGCATGACCAGCAAGCGCCCGACCTCTGAATCCATTCACAACGTTCAGTTCCGCACCGGCAATAACGACCTCGCGGAAGGCGCGTTTGATTTCGGCGGCAAGCTCAGCGATGACGGCCGGGTGCTCTATCGCGTTAACGGCATCGCCCGCACCCAGCATAATCAGGTGGAGGATTATAAAGAGACGCGCATGGCGATTGCGCCGGCGATCACCTGGTATCCCAACGATCAGACCCGCTTTACGCTGTTGACCAGCTACCAGAAAGATCCCGATGCGGGATACCGCAACTTCCTGCCCGCGTACGGCACGGTAAAGAGCGTCGACGGCAAATACATCCCGCGCGACTTTAACGTCAGCGATCCGGATTACGATCAATCCTGGCGTGAGCAGACGATGATCGGCTACGAGCTGGAGCATCAGTTCGCCGATAACCTCACCTTCCGCCAGAACGCGCGTTACGCCACCATCAAACAGAAGTATCGTTATCTGGTCTACGCCACCAGCGCCGCCAACAGCTCGGTACTGACCCGCCGCGCCCAGCATGAAGAACGTACCACGGATGAATTTGGCCTGGATAATCAGCTGGAGTATCTGGCGAACACCGGTGCCGTCAGCCACACCCTGCTCGGCGGATTCGACTACAAAACCAGCAAAGATAAACAGCTGCTGGAACGTGGGAGCGGTTCACAGTACGACCTCGACTGGCAAAATCCGGTTTACGGCGTGAAGGTGGATGAAAGCAGCTTCCGGACCGCCAGCGACGAGCAGCAAAATCTCGATCAGATGGGGCTGTATCTGCAGGATCAGATGAGCTGGCATAACTGGGAGTGGCTGCTCTCCGGGCGTTACGACTGGAGCGAAGTGCGCACCAACGACTTCACCGATAACAGCTTCACCCAGCAGAACGACAGTAAATTTACCTGGCGTACCGGCCTGCTGTACGCCTTCGACGTTGGTCTGTCGCCGTACATCAGCTACAGCACCTCGTTTGAACCGAACCTGCAAACCAACCGGGCACCGGGCGTCGGGCCGTTTAAACCTACCACCGGCGAGCAGACCGAAATCGGCCTGAAGTATCAGCCGGTCGGTACCACCCTGATGACCCTGGCGCTGTACGATTTAACCCAGGATAACGTGGCGACCTACAACAGCGCCGAAGGCTGGTTCGAAAACGCGGGCAAAGTGCGTTCGAAAGGCGTTGAGGCGGAGATCCACTCCACGCTGCTGGACAACATCAACCTGATTGGCTCTTACACTTACACGGATGCGAAAACCGAGAGCACAACGGTGGCGGGAACGGAAGGCAAAACGCCTGCGCGCATCCCGGCGCATATGGCCTCCGCGTTCGCCAGCTACACCCTGCCCGGCGGCGCGCTGAAGAGCCTGACCGCAGGCGTGGGCATGCGCTATATCGGTACCAGCTACGGCGATGCGAAGAATACCTTCAAAGTGCCGTCGGTGGATCTGTATGACGCCATGCTGAGCTACGATCTGGGAGAGATGAACAGCAGCCTGAAAGGGGCCAGCGTGCAGTTCAACGTCAACAACCTGGCGGATACGAAGTACGTTGCCTCCTGCGCAAGCGATACGGCGTGCTTTTACGGCATTGGCCGCACGGTGACGGCGACGGTGAATTACCGCTGGTAATGTGCCTGGCAAAAAATGCCGGGTGGCGGCTACGCCTTACCCGGCCTACGTTTCCACTTCCAGGCCCGGTAAGCGTAGCGCCGTCGGGCAAAAAATATGGCACCGTGCCAACAAAAATGCCGGGTGGCGGCTACGCCTTACCCGGCCTACGTTTCCAATTGTAGGCCCGGTAAGCGCAGCGCCACCGGGCAAAAAATATGGCACCGTGCCAACAAAAATGCCGGGTGGCGGCTACGCCTTACCCGGCCTACGTTTCCACTTCCAGGCCCGGTAAGCGTAGCGCCACCGGGCAAACTAAATCCGGGTTCGATGCGTTCAATGCGCCCGGCTGTGATTATCCTTGCGATACGCCCCGGGCGGCTGGTTGAAGGTGCGGGTGAAGACGCGGGTAAAAGTCTGCTGGGAGTCAAAGCCGTAGCGCAGGCAGATGTCGTACACCTTTTCATCCGATTCACGCAGATCTCGCGCCGCCAGCCGCAGCTTGCGTTCACGAATATAACGCCCCAGGCTTTCCCCTTTGTACTGCATAAACAGCCGCTGCAGGTGCCATTTGGAGTAGCCCGCATGCCGGGCAATATCCTCAATGCGCAACGGCTGATGAAGATTGTCGTCAATCCAGTCGACGATAGTGTCGATAACCTGAGCGGAAATAGTCATGCTGCTCTCCCCCTCTGCTCTTCGATTTAACATTATTCCCACCACGCACGAAATTGCTGCGAGGCATCATCCACCCTCACCGGCTCCCCGAGCTCCGGGGTCAGCAGGCGATAGTTTTTATCCTTGCTGGCCTGCGTAAGCTGGATCAGCGGGTCGTTCCAGGTATGTTTTGCCAGCACAAAGCGCCCGGAGTGGCCCGGAACCACCGCGCTGGCATTCAGATCCGCAGCCGCCTGCGCCGTTTCGGCAGGGTGCATGTGGATGTACTTCCAGTCCTGGTCGTACTGGCCGTTCTCCATGATCGCCAGATCGACTTTGCCGAACTGCTCGCCGATGGCGCTAAAGTGCGGGCCGTAGCCGGAGTCACCGCTGTAGAACACCTTTTTCTGCGGGGTAACGAACATAAAGCTGCCCCACAGGGTCTGGTTGCGCTTCAGCCCGCGCCCGGAGAAGTGACGCGCCGGCAGGACGTGAACGGTCAGGTCATCGCTGATGCGCACCGATTGATCCCAGTCCCGCTCCTCAATGATCGACGGCTCCATGCCCCAGTAGCGCAGATGCGATCCCACTCCCAGCGGCGTGACCACCCGCTTCACTTTCGGTATCAACGCTTTGATGGTGGCGTAGTCAAGATGATCGTAGTGATCGTGCGAAATGATCAGCAGATCGATCTCAGGCATCTCTTCAGCACGCCACGGGTACTCACCGGCAAAGGCTTTGTTAAGGAAGAAGAACGGCGCGGCGTAGTTGCTGAATACCGGGTCGATCAGAATGCGTTTACCCGCCAGCTGCAGATACCACGAGGAGTGGCCGAGCCAGACCAGGGTCTCCTGATCCAGCGGCAGCTGCGCCAGATCGGTTTTCACCAGCGGCAGCGGCGCTGCAGGGCGCGCGTTCTCGCGCTTCGTCACCAGAAAATCCCACCACGCCGCCAGCATGTTCTTGTTGCCGGTAAATCCGGGGGTCGGCAGGGTGTTATGGAACTGGCCGTCGCGATACTGCGGCGAGGCGGCAAACTCACTCAGTTGCTCGCCCTGCGGCGGCTGGCCGAATCCGGCATTCAGTACGAACGGCAAGGTTGCCGCGGATGCAATAATCATCACTACCACCAGGCTAACAATAAAACGCTTTTTCATATCCCGACCCGAATTCGCGCCCCATCCGATGGCCTGCGCGGGCAAAACTTGATTATGAGTGAGTAAGCACTCATTATAGAAGTGATGCGAAAGTCGTCAAGACGTTTTAAGATCTTTGACATTCCGCGTTGCAGCCCCACAAAGGGCATGATTCAATCGGGGTTTTTGCACGTTACCTGGAGGAAATGTAGTGGCTCGTCCGAAAAGTGAAGATAAAAAACTGGCGTTGCTGGACGCGGCAACCAGCGCCTTTGCCCAGTCGGGCATTGCGGCTTCTACCGCGTTAATCGCCCGCAGCGCGGGGGTGGCTGAAGGCACCCTGTTTCGCTATTTCGCTACCAAAGACGATCTGCTTAACGCCCTCTATCTGCACCTGAAACAGGATCTGTGCCAGACCATGCTGGCGAATATGGACAGGGCCCTCACCCAGCCGAAAGAGCATACCCGCAATATCTGGAACAGCTACGTTGACTGGGGTATTCGCAACCCGGTGGCCCACGGCGCGATCCGCCAGCTTGGGGTGAGCGAGAAGATCAACGCCGAAACCGAACAGGCGGTGCACGAGATGTTCCCGGAGCTGCACGAGCTGTGCCGCCGCTCGATTCGCACGGTGTTTATGTCGGAAGAGTTCCGTCTGTTTGGCGACGCCCTGTTTTTATCCCTGGCGGAGACCACCATGGCCTTCGCCACCCGCGAACCGGCCCGCGCCGCCGAATTTAAGGCGCTGGGTTTTGAAGCCATGTGGCGCGCGCTGGCCGAAGAGGATTCAGATGGACAGTAAGACGCTCGCGGCCTGCGCAAAGCAGGCGGCGCTGGATCTGCCCTTTACCGAGCACTGCTGGCCGTTTGGCCCGGAGTACGACGTGTTTAAAGTGGGCGGGAAAATTTTTATGCTGATGGGCGTGGCGCACGGGCGTCTGCACGTCAGCCTGAAGTCCGATCCGCAAAAATCGCTGCTTAACCAGCAGATCTACCGGGGGATCGAGCCCGGATATCACCTGAATAAAAAGCACTGGATCTCGGTGTATGGGGTGGACGATATCACCCCGGAACTGGTGACCGATCTGGTGAATGATTCATGGCATCTGGTGGTGGATAAGCTGCCGAAAAAAGATCAGAAACGGCTGCGTCCGGGCGTTTAAAGGCCCGGAATGCCCTTATCTTTGCCCCTTTCCTCTTGTACCCTTTTCCCTTTTGAACTGAACCCCAGGAGTCGTAATGGATATCATCTCTGTTGCCTTAAAGCGTCACTCAACAAAGGCCTTTGACCCGAGCAAAAAACTGACTGCCGACCAGGCGGAACAGATTAAAACCCTGCTGCAGTACAGCCCGTCCAGCACCAACTCGCAGCCGTGGCACTTTATCGTCGCCAGCACCGAGGAAGGTAAAGCCCGCGTGGCGAAATCCGCGGCCGGTGGCTTTGTGTTCAACGAGCGCAAAATGCTGGATGCTTCTCACGTGGTGGTGTTCTGCGCCAAAACCGCGATGGACGACGCCTGGCTGACGCGCGTGGTGGATCAGGAAGAGGCCGATGGCCGCTTCGCCACCCCGGAAGCGAAAGCCGCTAACCACAAGGGCCGCACCTTCTTCGCCGATCTGCACCGTGTCGAGCTGAAAGATGACCACCAGTGGATGGCAAAACAGGTTTACCTGAACGTCGGCAACTTCCTGCTGGGCGTTGGCGCGATGGGCCTGGACGCGGTGCCGATTGAAGGCTTCGATGCCGCGATCCTCGACGAGGAGTTCGGCCTGAAAGAGAAAGGCTTCACCAGCCTGGTGGTGGTGCCGGTGGGGCATCACAGCGTGGAAGATTTCAACGCCACGCTGCCGAAATCACGTCTGCCGCTGAGCACGGTTGTGACTGAGTGCTAAAAGCAAATGGGCCGCTCACAGCGGCCCATTACGTTTTAGTGATGACTAACCGGCGATGCGGATGCACGTCACGATCGTATCCCCAGGCGAACGCTATCCAGCGAGCCTCCAGCTCAGCGTAAGAGCTGACTGGCGTTAAGGCCCACTCTTCCCCAACCGTTCCGTCTGCCACACTGATCTGATAATTCATGGTAAACGCCCAGTCGATCATCCGCAGCCAAAACCGCTGGCCGTCACCGGTTTGCTCGCTATCTGAAACAACAATGTCGTACTCGCTTAACAGCCACTGGAAAAAGAGTTGCGGAAAGCCGCTAACGACGCGCTGGTGTACGGTACGCGGGGTACGCCAGACCATGACCTGTGTCGCCGCCCCGTGAGGAAAAGTAATCTCTTTATGAAACTGCAGCTTAACAGCATAGGCCGTGTAGGGCTTGCCTTCGTCCGTGGTCACGATGCGATATTCATCGCTTGAAAGGGATTTTAAGAGGCGATAACCCACAGGCAAGACAAATCCCGGCAGATGAAAGTCCGCCGTACCGCGTGCAAGAAAGGCTTCGGTATGTTCTACGTTTCGGGAGACAAGACCTAACTTCTGGCTGAAATCAGCATTATCAATCATCAGCGGTGACATGGATTGTTTCTCATGGCGTAAGTATAGTCCACCTGGCTTCTCATCTAAATGATGAAAATTCAGCAAGTTGTTTTAGCTTACGCCTGTTGAGTTAGCTAAACAGAACGGGAACTCATTCCCTGAAACCGCCTCGCAGAAATTATTTTTGTGCAGCCAGCCACGCCATTACCCTTTCCCCTGCCTCATCCACCGGCAGATAGACCAGCAGTCGCGAGCCGTTGCGCGGGGCGGAGTACCAGTACATCTGCTGGAGAGTAAAATCCCCGAGCTCAGGATGGGTGAACAGCTTCAGCTGATTTTCTACGCCGCGCACGTCGTAACGCTGGTGCCACAGGGTTTTGAACTCTTCCGAGACGGCAAAGAAGCGCGCCAGTTTCGCCTCCCACTGCGGATCGCCCCGGTGCTCGGCCATCGCCGCGCGAAAATAGGAGACAAAAATCGCCAGCACGTCGTCACGTCTGCCAAGCCGGGCGCGCCACGCCGGATGCGTGAGATAGAGATAGATACAGTTGCGGTCTTCCGGCGGGATGTCGTTAAAGTCTACGCCCATCAGATGGCAGAAGCTGTCGTTCCACGCCACGATATCGAAATTCGGCTTCTGGATGCTGGCAGGTTTTGGCATCAGGGTATCCAGCAGACGGCGGGTGCCTTCGCTGATGCCTTCGCAGCAGACCGCCCCCTGCGGCGCTTCGCCCGGCGGCAATCCGGCCAGCAGGAACAGGTGGCGGGATTCGGTTGGGGTACACTGCAGCGCTTTCGCCACCGCAGCCATCACCGCGCTGGACGGGTTCACGTCCCTGCCCTGCTCCAGCCAGGTGTACCAGGTGACGCCGACATCCGCCAGCAGGGCCACCTCTTCCCGGCGCAGGCCCGGGGTGCGGCGTCGGCCGCTGCGCGGCAGGCCGAGGCGCTGGGGATCGAGACTTTCACGCCGCGCGCGTAAAAATGCGCCCAGCTGTTTACGGGTGTCATCCTGGAGTGAGGTGACGGGTTCAGACATCAGCGCCATATTGCCCCCTGCATGGTAGTGCCAGTACCAGTATAAGCAAGAACTGGTACCCGTTTATCAGATCGTTGATGCTACGGCCATCCGCTGTTTGACGCAATGGAGTCACCATGAATACGTCAGTTGTTTCACCGGGCCGTGCAGGCCTGATATTGCTGTTAACCGGCCAGATGCTGCCGCTGATTGATACCTCAATCACCAACGTGGCGCTGGATTCCATCACCCATTCGCTGCATGCCACCGCCACCGAGCTGGAGCTGATTGTGGCCCTTTACGGCGTGGCCTTCGCCGTCTGCCTGGCGCTCGGCAGCAAGCTGGGGGATAACCTCGGTCGCCGTCGTCTGTTTATGTGGGGCGTTGCGAGCTTTGGTCTGGCCTCGCTGCTGTGCGGAATGGCGGGCAACATCGAGCAACTGCTGGCCGCGCGCATCGTGCAGGGGGCCGGGGCAGCGCTGATCGTGCCGCAAATTCTTGCCACCCTTCACGTCACCCTGAAAGGCACCGCCCATGCCAAAGCCATCAGCCTGTTTGGCGGTATCGGCGGGATTGCCTTTATCGTCGGGCAGATGGGCGGCGGCTGGCTAGTATCAGCGGATATCGCCGGGCTGGGCTGGCGCAACGCCTTCTTTATCAACGTGCCGATCTGTCTGCTGGTGCTGGCCCTGAGCCGCCGCTTTGTGCCGGAGACCCGTCGCGATACCCCGTCGCGCATTGACTGGCAGGGCACCGCGCTGCTGGCGGCGATCCTCTGCTGCCTGCTGTTCCCGATGGCGCTGGGGCCGCAGTGGCACTGGTCGTGGCCGCTGCAGGTAATGCTGCTCGCCATTATCCCGCTGGCCTGGTTAATGGCGCTGAACGCGCGTAAAAAAGAGCGGGAGGGTGCCCACCCGCTGATCCCGCCGCGCTTAATGCAGCTCGGCAGCATCCGTTTCGGGGTGCTGATTGCGATGCTCTTTTTCAGCGTCTGGTCCGGGTTTATGTTCTGCATGGCGCTGACCATGCAAACCGGGCTGGGAATGGCCCCGTGGCAGTCCGGGAACAGTTTTATTGCCCTCGGCGTGACCTATTTCGTCTCGGCATGGTTCGCTCCGCGTCTGATTGCCCGCTACAGCACCAGCACGATTTTGCTGTCCGGGCTGGCGATCCAGATAACCGGCCTGCTGGCGCTGATCGCCACCTTCCGCGTCTGGGGAGTGGACAACAGCGCCCTGACCCTGGCCCCGGCCACCGGGCTGGTGGGCTACGGCCAGGCGTTGATTGTGAACAGCTTCTACCGCATCGGCATGCGCGATATTCAGCCCGACGACGCCGGGGCCGCCAGCGCGATCCTCAGCACCCTGCAGCAGGCGGCGCTCGGCCTTGGTCCGGCAATATTTGGCGCGATTTTGCTCCACGCCCTGCACAGCCATCACGGGGATTACGCCCGGGCGATCAACGTCTTCCTGGGGGTGGAAACGGGGATGATGATCGTGCTGGCGCTGGCCACCCTGCGACTGCGCCATCGCCTGAGCCTGCCGGTGGTGAAGGCCTGTCAGGCCGCTAAATAAGCCTCGCGAATTTGCAAAACGGTTCCGCAGTCGCCATTATGGCGGCTGCTTTAATACAGGAGACGTTATGCAGGAGTTTATTTCCCTGGTCGAAGAGTCAGGTATTGAAATTAATCACACCACCAGCCTGGTGATTATTTTTGGACTTATCTTTCTGACTGCACTCATTATTCATTTTATATTACATAAAGTTGTTTTGCGGGCATTTGAAAAACGCGCCCGCGCCAGCAGCCATTTATGGCTACAGATCATTACCCAGAATAAATTATTTTACCGTCTGGCCTTTACGCTGCAGGGGATAATCGTCAACATCCAGGCGAAGCTGTGGCTGCAAAGCGGCAGCGACGCGGCGGAATTATTAACCACCTGCGCGAAACTGTGGACGATGGTGTATGCCCTGCTCACCTTTTTCTCGCTGCTGGACGTCGTTTTCAATCTGTCACAAAAGATGGCCACCGCCTCGCAGCTGCCGCTGAAAGGGATTTTCCAGGGCATTAAGCTGGTGAGCGCCATTCTGGTTGGCATCCTGATTATCTCCCTGCTGATTGGTCAGTCCCCTGCCATTCTGATTAGCGGCCTGGGTGCGATGGCGGCGGTGTTAATGCTGGTATTCAAAGACCCGGTTCTGGGGCTGGTCGCCGGTATCCAGCTGTCGGCAAACGATATGCTCAAGCTCGGCGACTGGCTGGAGATGCCGAAATACGGCGCTAACGGCACGGTAACTGACATTGGCCTGACCACCGTAAAGGTGCGCAATTTTGATAATACCATCACCACCATTCCCACCTGGGCGCTGGTCTCCGATGCCTTTATTAACTGGAGCGGGATGTCGGCCTCCGGCGGACGGCGCATCAAGCGCAGCCTGAATATCGACACCACCAGCGTTCATTTTCTCGACGAACAAGAGCAGCGGCAGCTGATTCAGGCGAAGCTGCTTAAACCTTATATGGTCACACGCCATGAGGAAATTACGCTGTGGAATCAGCAAAATGGTGAAGGGGAATCGGTGCTGAACCTGCGTAAGATGACCAATATTGGCACCTTCCGCGCTTACCTGAATGAATATCTGCGCAACCATCCGAATATCCGCAAGGATATGACCTTAATGGTGCGCCAGTTAGCGCCAGACGCCAACGGTCTGCCGATAGAAATATATGCCTTTACCAACACGGTGATCTGGGCGGAATATGAGGAGATTCAGGCCGATATCTTCGATCATATTTTTGCGGTGATCGATGAATTCGGCCTGCGTATTCACCAGTCGCCAACCGGGAACGATATTCGCTCCCTGGCAGGCGCGCTGGCGAAATAATCAGGTGCTGGCGCGGGAAATAAAGCGCCAGTTCATCATTACCCGCTCGGCAGGGGCGTCGGGGTTGTCGATTTTATTCAGCAGCAGATCGACCGCCTTGCGCCCGATATCCCGCGACGGCTGCTCGATGGTGCTGAGCGGCGGCGAAACCATCCCGGAGAGCTCCGTGCCGTCGAACCCGGCTACGGCGATATCCTGCGGCACGCGCAGCCCCGCCTCTTCAATCGCGCGCAGCGCGCCCGCGGCCAGGGTATCGGAGACGGCAAAGACCGCATCCGGACGCGGTTCGGCGGCCAGCAGTTTGCGCATCGCCGCTTTACCTGCGGCGGCGCTGAGATCGCTGGCATACTCCACCGCCTGATATGACAGGTCGCGCAGGTGCAGCACGCTTTTATACCCCCGCTCGCGCAGACGGGCATATTTGTAGCTCAGGTCATGGTTGATCAGCGCGATCCGCTGACGCCCGCCGTCCGCCAGGTGGCTGACCACATGCTGGGAAGCATCGACGTCGTTAATCCCGACGCAGGAGACCGCGCCCGCGTCGGCATATTCGGCGCACTGCACCCAGGGGGCATCGCCAATCAGCGCCGCCAGTTCGGTGAGCCGGGAGAAGGCGTCCATGGTGATAATGCCGTCGACCATTTTGCCGGTGAGCAGGCTGAGTCCCGAGCGGGAGCGTTCAATGTCGGAGCCGGAATTACACAGCAGGATGCGGTAGCCGTTTTTCTCCGCCTGCTCCTCAATGCCCTTCACCACTTCGGCGCAGAACGGGTTGGCAATGTTGGAGACCATCACCAGCACCATGTAGCTGCGCGACGTTCGCAGCTGACGGGCCAGAAGATTGGGCTGATAGTTAGCCTCTTTAATCGCCTGCAAGACGCGATCGCGGTTTTTGGCTTTGACGGTATCGCTGTTATTCAGCACGCGCGATACCGTCGCCACCGAGACGCCCGCCAGTTGGGCGATTTTCTGAATTGACATAGCGACGAGTGATCCTGCAGTTTGCGTTAGCAGCAGGCTACCATAAATGCCTTGCCCGGCGCACCGGGCAAGGTGTTACTGCGCGACGGCGACCCAGCGCTGCTGCTGATGGCTTTTCACAATGGCATCAATGATGTACATCACATTCGCCCCGTCATGGAAGGTGGCAAACACCGGCTTAACCGGCATCCTGCCCGCTTGCACCGCGCGATAGAACTGCGCCATCATGTTTTTAAAGGCGTCCGGCCAGCCTTCAATGTGTCCGCCGGGGAAGTGGGCGCTGTATGCCACATCCTGGTTCATTAGGCC
The DNA here is from genome assembly GCF_005843915.1 of Enterobacter sp. MF024. NCBI lineage: Bacteria > Pseudomonadati > Pseudomonadota > Gammaproteobacteria > Enterobacterales > Enterobacteriaceae > Enterobacter > Enterobacter sp. MF024. Next base: position 547,628 of record NZ_VCBB01000003.1, read on the forward strand.
CGGATCGTCCGTCAGCGTCTGATTGGCCTGCGCCCGATGGCCCACCCACAGCTGCTGCGGCACCTCCTGATCCCAGGCCAGGGAACAGTCGCTGCCGTTCACCTCAAGGCTGAGGCGGTTTTTACGTCCGGCGCTTACCTGCGAGACGTTAAAGCTGCCCTTGCTGCCATCCTCAAAGCGGAACAGCACCGAGCCGAAATCCTCGGTGGTGACCGGTTTGTCCTCATACACCGCCTCGCCCGCCTGGCTGAAGGTCTGATTCCCGGCCACGTTGGCCTTGCGGGTCGGCCAGACGACCGAGAGATCGGCCATCACCTCGACGATGCGCCGCCCGGTTATAAACTGGATAGTGTCGCACCAGTGGGAGCCGATATCGGCCACCGCCCGCGATGCCCCTCCGAGCGCGGCGTCGACCCGCCAGTTGTAGTCGGTTTCCAGCAGCATCCAGTCCTGAAGATAGCTGCCGTGGGCGGCAAACAGCCGTCCGAGGCTGCCCGCCGCTACCATGCTCGCCGCCTGGCGAACCATCGCAAACTGGCGATAAACAAAGCTTACGCCGTGTATCACGCCCGCCTGCTCCGCCAGCGCCACCAGCTCCCGCGCCTCGTCCGGGGTCATGCACAGCGGCTTTTCAGAGAAGAGATGCTTCCCGGCTCGCAGGATCTGGCAGTTGATCGCCGCATGCAGATGGTTCGGGGTGCAGTTATGCACCACGTGAAGATCCGGGTGGGCCAGCAGTGCATCCACGCTGCCGTAAGCGTGGGGAATATTGAGCGCCCGGGCCTTCTCTTGCGCCTGTTCCAGCGAGCCGTCGCACAGGGCGACGACCTGTACAAACCCCAGACGGCGCAGGGCTTCGATGTGCGCCGGGCCGATAAAGCCGCTGCCGATAATGCCGACGTTAATCATGAAGTTCTCCTGCGGCGAAATCGTCAAACGCCCGATCGGAGACCGGAATAATGTGGCGGGAGATAAACTCGCGCCCTTCCCGCGCCCCGGTGTCGCCATCCTTCAGGCAACACTCCCACTCCAGCACTGCCCAGCCGTCGTAGTCGTACTGGGTCAGCTTGCTGAAGATGCCCTTGAAGTCGATCTGCCCGTCGCCCGGCGAGCGGAAGCGTCCGGCGCGGTTGATCCAGCTCTGATACCCGCCATAGACTCCGCTGCGCCCGTTGGGGCGGTACTCGGCATCCTTCACGTGAAACGCCTTGATGCGAGTGTGGTAGTGATCGATATAGCTCAGATAATCGATCTGCTGCAGCAGCAGGTGGCTCGGATCGTAGAGGATGTTGCAGCGCGGGTGGTTGTCCACCAGCGCCAGGAAACGTTCGAAGGTGACGCCGTCGTGCAGATCTTCCCCGGGGTGGATCTCATAGCAGACGTTCACCCCCTGCTCGTCGAAGATATCCAGAACCGGCCGCCAGCGGCGGGCCAGTTCGCTGAACGCCTCCTCGAAACGCGCCTCGTTATGCGGCGGCCAGGGATACATAAACGGCCAGGCCAGCGATCCGGAGAAGGTTGCGTGGGCGGTGAGCCCGAGGCGGGCCGAGGCCAGCGCCGCCTTTTTCACGATATCGGTAGCCCATGCCTGGCGGGCGGCCGCGTTGCCGCGCACTGCCTGCGGGGCGAAGTTATCAAAGGCGTCGTCGTAGGCCGGATTGACGGCGATCAGTTGCCCTTCAAGATGGGTGGAGAGCTCGCTGATGACCAGCCCCTTCTCCGCCAGCCTGCCGCTTATCTCATCGCAGTAGGTCTGGCTTTCCGCCGCCTGCTCCACGTCAAAAATCGCTTTATGGTTGCAGGGAATTTGCAGCGCTTTATAGCCCTTTTCCGCCGCCCAGCCTGCCAGCCCGTCGAGGGTGTTGAACGGCGGTTGCCCGCCGATAAACTGCGACAGAAAAATGCCCGGACCTTTAATCGTCCTCATACCACCTCCAGTAATTACGCCTTGTCGTCGTCATATTTGAACGAGACGAGGAAAACGAGCGCGATGAACGCAGCCGCCACCGCCGGGATCCACCAGAAGGTGACCCAGGCCTGAGGTACGGTCTGCCCCGCCACCAGGCGGTTGTACAGCGCGCCAGAAATCTGTGAGCCCAGCAGCATGCCGATGCCGTAGGTGAACATCACGATCATGCTCTGCGCCTGGCCTTTTACCTTCTCGCCCGCGACGCGGTCGGTGTAGATAAAGCCCACTACAAAGAAGAAGTCATAGCACACGCCGTGCAGCAGGATGCCGAGATAGAGCAGAATGCGTCCCTCTTCGCTCACGCCGAGGGCAAACATCGCGTAACGGACAAACCACGCCAGCATGCCGATCAGCAGCATGTACTTCACGCCCAGGCGGCGGAACAGCAGCGGGATCACCAGCATAAAGAAGATTTCGGACATCTGGCCGAAGGACATAGCGGTACTGACATCCGCGATCCCGGCATCCGCCAGATAGGACGCGGTGTAAGCGTAGTAAGTGCCCAGCGGGACGGAGATCAGCATCGCGCACAGGCAGAAGATAAAGAAGTGACGGGTTTTCAGCAGGGCGAAGGCGTCGGCGCAGAAGAGATCGCGCATCTTCACCGGCATGCCTTTGGCGGGCGCTGGCGTGTGCGGCAGCGTCAGGCTATAGAGCGCCAGCAGGACGGAGCTGGCCGCTGCGACGTGGAAGATGGTGACGCTTGCGGCGACGCCGGTCACGCCGATAAAAATCCCCGCCACAATCCAGCCGATGGTGCCGAACACGCGAACCACCGGGAAGGTTTTATCGACATTCGCCAGGCTGTGGAAGGCGATGTTGTTGGTCAGCGCCAGGGTCGGCATGTAGCAGAGGGTGTAGCCAAACAGCAGGCCGATCAGCAGCGCGCCGTTTTCCGCAATCAGCGAACCCGGCACAAACCAGAGGATCGCTGCCCCGGCCAGATGCATCACCGCCATCACCTTTTGCGAGGCGAAGAAGCGGTCCACCAGCATGCCGAGCACAAATGGCGATAAAATAGAGGCGATTGGCCCGGCGGAGAACGCATCGCCAATCAGCAATGACATGTTGTGCTGGGTCATCACCAGACCGAGGGTGACCGACCAGCTCCCCCAGATAAAGAATTGCAGGAACATCATCAGCGACAGGCGCGGCACCAGCATCCGGTGCTGCCCTATCACCTTTCCACTACTTTCAGTTGTTGACACCATGATCAGCCCCACCCTTAAAAAGTAATCGATTACAAACTGCATCAAATGAAAAGTAATCGATTACAAAATAAAGATCCTGGGGATCGATCAAGAAGTGGGAGGGGGGTCACGATAAAGGTGAAGCTGGGTGCGGGGAGATGCCTGGTGGTGCTTCCCCTCACCCTAACCCTCTCCCCAAAGGGGCGAGGGGATCGTCCGTGCGAATATTTAGAGCGCCACCGGGCATCAAACCGCACAAACCGTAGGCCCGGTAAGCGCAGCGCCACCGGGCAATAGCCACACTACTTCTTACGCGACAGCTTAAACGCCGCAAACAGGAATACTATCCACACCGGAAGCAGAATTGCCGAGGTGCGCATGCCGTCCATGGTGCACATCAGCACCAGGATCATCGCGAGGAAGGCGATACAGAGATAGTTACCCGCCGGATAGAGCAGCGCTTTGAACTGCGTCTCGCGCCCTTTGCGGCGCATCGCAGCGCGAAAACGCAGGTGTGCCAGGCAGATCATGATCCAGTTCAGCAGCAACGTTGCTACCACCAGCGCCATCAGCAGGCCAAAGGCTTCGTGCGGCAGCAGGTAGTTGATCAGCACCACCAGCGAGGTAATGCCCCCGGAGAGCAGGAGCGAGTTCACCGGCACGCCGCGACGGCTGACGCGGGTCAGAAACTTCGGTGCGTTGCCCTGCACGGAGAGGCCAAACAGCATCCGGCTGTTGGAGTAGACGCCGCTGTTATAGACCGACAACGACGCCACCAGAATGACGAAGTTCAGCGCAGAGGCCACCAGGTTGCTGTTCAGATCGTGGAAAATCATCACAAACGGACTGCTGTCAGATTTCACTTCCACCCACGGATAGAGCGCCAGCAGAACCACCAGCGAACCGATATAGAACAGCAGAATACGGTACACCACCTGGTTGACCGCTTTCGGGATGCTTTTATGCGGATCCCGGGCTTCGGCGGCGGTAATACCGATAAGCTCCAGCCCGCCGAAGGAGAACATGATCACCGCCAGGGAGAGCACCAGCCCTTTCCAGCCGGTAGCGAGGAAGCCGCCGTGCTGCCACAGGTTGTCGATGGTCGCCCGCTCGCCGCCGTGGTCGGTGAAGAGCATCCACAGGCCAAAGCCGATCATGCCGATAATCGCCAGCACCTTGATCAGGGCAAACCAGAACTCCGTCTCACCGTACAGGCGCACGTTCACCAGGTTAACGGCGTTGATGATGATGAAGAACACCGCCGCCCAGACCCAGGTCGGTACGTCCGGCAGCCAGTACTGCATGTAGATCCCTGCGGCGGTCAGCTCCGCCATCCCCACCAGCACGAACATCACCCAGTAGTTCCAGCCGGAGAGGAACCCGGCGAACGGGCCCCAGTATTTGTAGGCGAAATGGGCGAAGGAGCCGGACACCGGCTCTTCAACCACCATTTCACCGAGCTGGCGCATGATCAGAAACGCGATGATGCCCGCAATGGCATAACCCAGCAGCACGGCGGGGCCGGCCATCTGAATGGCGGGCCCGATACCGAGGAACAGCCCGGTACCAATTGCGCCGCCGAGGGCGATAAGTTGAATATGGCGGTTCTGTAAACCACGGTGGAGCGTCGGTGTCTGTTCCGACGCGACTTCAGCAACACTTTTATCTGAAGCGGATGAGGCGTTTCTCACGGCCTGGCCCTGTCTCTTTTTATGGAAGGGGCACCTTTTAACACTTCAGACAGACGGGAGCAAGTTAAACGCCGGGCAGCGGTTGCTGCCCGGTGCGAGCGGATCACGACCCGATAATGCCGCCGTCCGCTCTGGTGATGACCACCGTCGAGGCGCGGGGGCGTCCGTTCGGGTTATTGTCCGGCCAGTTGGAGACGGCGCGCGGGTTTGCCGGGTCGGTAATGTCGTCCCCGCCCTCGCCCGGATGCTGAATGTTGATAAACAGCGTGCGGTTGTCCGGCGTGAACGCGATGCCGGTGATTTCGCACCCGCGCGGGCCCGTCAGGAAGCGGCGGTACTCGTTGGTGCCCGGAATGGTCGCCACCATCTGGTTGTTGCCCATTCCCTCATAGGCTTTCTTATTAATGGTGCTGGAGGAGACGTCGGTCTGGATCCACAGCACGCCCTGATGGTCGAACGACAGGCCGTCCGGGCTGCCAAATTCGGCCCCCTTCATGCTGCCCTTCGCCTTCTCATCCGCGGTGTCCGTGCGCCCGGCCAGCACCAGGATGTCCCATTTGAAGCGTAACGCCGCCGGATCTTCGCCCTCTTCGTGCCAGTGCATGATGTGGCCGAAGGCATTACTGGCTCGCGGGTTGGCCGCGTCCACCGGCGCTTTGCCCTCTTTGCCGCGATCGCTGTTGTTGGTCAGGGTGCAGTAAACGCTGCCGCTGGCGTGCGGATCGACCGCAATCCACTCCGGCCTGTCCATTTTGGTGGCCCCCACCGCATCGGCCGCCAGGCGGGTTTTGATCAGCAGATCGCCCTGGCTTTCGAAGCCTTTGCTCTTGTCCAGCCCGTTCTGGCCGAAGACCAGCGGCAGCCACTCGCCGGAGCCGTCGTCGTTGAATCGGGCGACGTAGAGCGTGCCGGCGGTCAGCAGCTGCATATTGGCGGCGCGATCGGCCGGATTGTATTTGTTGTCGGAGACAAATTTGTAGATGTACTCAAACTTCTGGTCGTCGCCCATGTAGGTGACCACGCGCTTGTCGGCGGCCAGGGTGACGGCGGCGCCTTCATGCTTGAAGCGCCCCAGCGCGGTGTGTTTGCGCGGCGTGGAGTCCGGGTTGTAGGGATCGATTTCCACTACCCAGCCAAAGCGGTTCGGCTCGTTAGGGGTTTTATCGACGCTGAACCTGTCGTCCACTTCGCTCCAGCGGTAGGACTCATCGCTGTCGCTGATGCCATAGCGCTTCTCCAGCGCGTTACGTTCGCCTTTCTTGACGAAAATATCCGACCAGTTCTCTTCGCAGGTCAGGTAGGTGCCCCACGGCGTGTGGCCGTTGGCGCAGTTTTGCATGGTGCCGAGCACCCGCTCACCCTGCGGATCGGCGGCGGTTTTCATTAAGTCCTGCTGACGCGCCGGACCGGTGAGCTGCATCGGTGTGTTGACCGTGATGCGGCGGGCAAAGCCGGAAGGACGCACCACTTCCCAGTCGCTGCCGTTCTTTTTCACCTCGATAACCGACACGCCCATGGCGTTCTGGCCTTTACGCGCTTTATCCAGGCTCCAGTTGGCGGTGCCGTCGCTAAAGAGCATGCCGTTGTCGATGTACTCATGGTTCATCGCCAGCAGGCCGTGGCCGGAGTTCTCTTCCCCCTGCGGCAGGCTAAACCACGCCATGCCGTCATGGTGCATGCCCGCCTGCGCTGCCTGTTCGTCGGTGGTGTTGCTGGCGTCAAATTTGAAGTCCGGCATTGCGCCCTTAATGCCGGTGGCATCGCCCCAGCGGTAGAAAGGACGCGCGACGTAACCCTCGGGCACCCTGACCGTATCGTCAGTCGACACCGGAATGCTGGTAAAGCCGAGCGCGACCGCCTTGCTCAGGGCTGAAGGCTTTGAAATCGCGGCCAGGGCATTTTCAGACTTAAGCAGGAACGGGAAAGAGGCGGCGGCACCGGCAATGGCGCCCATCTGCAGGAAACGGCGGCGGGAGAGCACGCTGGAAAAGACCGGGTTAGCGCTGGAATTGCTGACATCGTCGCGATGTTCTTTTTTGAATACGGACTTAAGAGGTTTACCCACAATGGCTTCCTTTCTTCAGGCTAAGAAACGATAAAGTGGGAACACTATAAGTACAATTGATTACATTTTTATAACAGTCAGAAGGGGGGCATCCCTGCCCCGATAACGAGGGTCGAACTCAGAACTCGTAGCCGACAGAGACCTTAAAGGTGCGCGGCTCCCCCTGGAACAGGTAGGTGCCGCCGTCGTCCACGCTTGACCAGTAGTTTTCGTCGGTGATGTTTTCGATCCCGGCGCGAACGGTCATCTGGTTCTGGTCATTGTTGACCGCGAAGCGGTAACGCATGCCCAGATCCAGGGTGGTGTAGCTGTCCAGCTTCTTGCTGTTGGCGAGATCCGCATACTGCGAGCCGGAGTGGTTCACGCGGGCTGTGGCGGTCAGGCCGTCGACAGGCTTGATGTCATACTCTGCCCCCAGCACGCCGTAGAAGCTCGGGACGCCAATGGCGTCATTGCCCTGGTTAACGCCGTTGTTGGTTTTGGTCAGCTCCGCCTGCAGCCAGGTGGCGCTGGCGTTCAGACGCAGGCCCAGCACCGGCTCGCCAAAGACGTTCAGCTCCACGCCGCGGTTACGCTGCTCGGCATCCAGACCGTAGTGTTTGGTCTGGCTGTCGAGAATGGCGGACGGCATTTTGATCTCAAACAGCGCCAGCGAGCCGCCAACGCGACCGAAATCGGCCTTCACGCCCACTTCGTTCTGCTTAGAGTGGACGATCCCGGTGCTCTGGCCGTAGTTGGTGGCGGTGTTTGGCGCGGTTTTACCCGGCTGCAGCGCCTCGGTGTGGTTGGCGTACAGGGACACCGTTTCCCACGGTTTGTAGACCACGCCATAGGTCGGCATCCAGCGGCTGCCGTCGAAGCTGTCCGCCTCGTTTTCGTGACCGGTGATTTTGTTATAGCCGCGGATCACCACCTTCTGATGACGGGCCCCAACGGTGAACAGCAGGGTGTCATCCAGCACCCCGAGGGTGTCGCTCAGCAGCCAGCCCTGAGTGCGGGTGCGGCCGCTGGTCAGCGGATCGCTGTAGTTACCGCCGGAGCCGTTTAAGTTAGTGCTTGGCGGCGCGTCCACGCCGGTATTGTGATAGATGTTGGTGACCGGGTTATCCTTCGCGGCCGACATCTTCCAGGCGATTTTCTCGTTTTTGCTCATCGCCGAGTAGCCGACGTTCACCTTGTGCGACACAAAACCGGTATCGAAGTTACCGCGGATGCCCGCCATGCCGCTCACGCTGTCGCTGATGCGGTTGGTATCGAGACGCGACGCGGTGGCTTTGCCGCTCTTGTCCACCAGCTTCGCACCGCTGTAAAGCCCCTCTTCATGGGCGTGCTGGGCACCCAGACCGGTGTAAGCCGTCCAGTTGTCGGTGATGTCGTACTCGCTGCGCCACATGCCGAATTCGTTTTCGATGTTGCTGTAGGCCCATTTCTGCGAGTAGTTACGATCGTTTTTCGGCGGCTCGGGCACGAAATCAACGCCGGAGATGTTGACCCCGGTTTCTGAGCCGTGGAAGGTTTTCATCTGATAACCCAGGTCCACGGAGCTGCGGAACTTATCGCCCGCATAGTTCAGGCCGGTGGAGAGCAGCGTGGTGCGGCGACGATCGTTGGCTACCGGGGCCTCGCCTTCACGGTGAACCACGTTGACGCGGGCGCCAAACTGGTCGTTATCGCCAAAGCGACGACCGGCATCCAGGGTGGTGCCAATCTGCGAATCGGAGGTGTAGTCCACGCCCACTTTCGCCTGCGGCGTAGCGCCCGCATGTTTCGGCTCAAGGTTGATCATCCCGCCCACGCCGGAGCTGGCTGCGCCGTTCATCAGGGAGTTGGCGCCTTTGAAGATCTCAATGCGATCCACCATCTGGGCGTCCACCACCTGGCGCGGCAGCACGCCGGAGAGTCCGCCGAAGGTCATGTCGTCCCCGTCGAACTTCAGGCCGCGAATGCGATAGCTCTCCGCGCTGTTGCCGTAGCCCTGCACGGACTGCACGCCCGCATCGTTAGCGACCACGTCAGCAATGGTGCGGGCCTGCTGATCTTCCACCAGCTTCGAGGTGTAGCTGATGATATTAAACGGTACGTCCATCGCATTTTGCTGACCGAGCATCCCCATGCGTCCGCCGTTTGCCACCTGGCCGTCCAGGAAGGCCGGTACCAGCTGGTCGCCGCCGGGTTTGAAGTCACTGGCAGCGGACTGCACCACGATGGTCTCTTCTTTTTTGCTCTCCGCCGCGACGGCGGAATGGGCGATGGCGCCGATGGCGAGGGCCAGCAGCGTTTTGTTCATTTTTCCGGTGTTGTTCATGATTAACTCGTTCAAAGTGCGCGCAAAATGGCCCGTTGCCGGGCCTTAATTGTTATAAAAAACGTCTATTTCAGGGCGATACGGACAACGCTGTCCGGCCCGTTGGTAGAGTGGTCTTTGTTGAACGCCTGTTTCACGGTGACGTACAGCGTCTGACCATCCGCCGACAGCAGCAGGCTGTTCGGATTCGGCGGCAGATCCCAGCTCTGCTTCACGGCATAGGTCGTGGCATCCAGGCTCAGCAGCTTGCCGCTTTCGCGCTGGGTGATGTAAAGCTCGTTGCGCTTAGCGTTGAACTTCACCGCCAGCGAATCGCCCACATCGAGCTGTTTAACGAGCGCCCCGGTGCGGATATCCAGCACCAGCGTGGTTTTGGCTTTTGAGTTGTCGGTGACGAACAGGCGGCCGGTGGCCGGATCTTCCGCCAGGTTCAGCAGCAGGGCCGGTTTATCGCCGAGCGGCTTCCAGCGTTTTTCGATGCGGTTGCTGCGTGGATTGACAATCAGAATTTCACCGCCGCCGTTGGCAACGTAGATACGCTGGGTTTGTTCAGACCACATCAGGCCGGTGACCCACTGCCCCGCGTTTTTGATGGTTTTTTTCAGCGTCAGGGTTTTGGCATCCACCACCCAGATCACCGCCGGATCGGCTACGCCGCCGATGTACAGGACGTCGTTATGCAGCAGAACCTGACGCGCGCCGTACGGGTAGCCCTCTTTGTTGCGCTCGGTAAACAACAGGCGCTTTTTGATTTTGCCGTCTTCGGTGCTGATGGCGCTGATCCCGCCGTCCAGCGAGTTGGTGGCATAAACGGTTTTACCGTCCGGAGAGATAGCGAGGGCGAAGTTTTTCAGATCGGTATGGCTGCGACCAATGGTTTTAAGGGTCGCCGGATCGAGCTTATACACCACCCCACCCTGCACATCCTTAAAGCCTTCCGAGCTGGCAACGTACAGCGCGTCCCCTTTCGGGCTCAGGACCATTTCGTACAGGCCGTCAGCCAGATCGCGTTTTACGACGTTGGTCTGGGCAGGGGCGGCCGGTTTCGGAGCGTCAGCGGCGGGTGCGCTTGTCGCGGTGTGCTGTGCAGCGCAGCCGCTGAGTGAGACGGCCACGAGCAGCGCCAGAGCGGATAATTTTTTGGTCATCAGGAACATCCTTTACCGTGCAAAATGTGAGGAGGACGCCTGCGTCGCTTATGTTTTGCGATTAGGTTTGTGGATTCAGACCGTCAGGCCAGTGCAGCGTCTCCCGTAACGCTCAGTGTTCCGTGTGAAAAGTGCATTCACTGTTGCTGCGGGAAAGTCCATTCGCGCCCACAAACACTAAAGAGAATGAGAACTATACGCATTATCTATCTGTGATCAAGTGTAAATAGGGGCAACAAAGTAAAAAAAGGGTGAGAAATTACCCCCTTAATGGCGGGGTGTTATTCTTTGGTGCAATATATGACGGGGGAATTACTGTAGATAAAGTAATAGCTGTCCGCATTGGCAGGCAGGATATTCAGTCTTATTCCCCGCTCCCGGTGCTGAAAGAAATCCGGGACATAAGAAAGGTAATTTAATTTTTTCTTCGGCAGCACGTTGGTTTCTTCAGAGACCATGATCGTTTCGTCTCCTTCGCGCCAGTAACTGAACCCTACCTTATTACTGATCGCCACCGGCTGGGCATTCTCTTCGATATACTCTCCTGATGCGTCGTAACTCCCGACCCCATTATTAAACGAAAAGTTCATTACCGTATCGATTACCGCACCCTGTTCAACAATAATCACATGCGTCTCACAGCTAAAATTATTGCGCTGATAATGCAGATACCCGGCAACAAACAGCGGGGAAACGGCCAGCAGAAAAATAATGCTCCAGCGCATTGCTTTGTTATTCATTATCATAATAGGGCTGCCTGTAAAAAATAGACTCGCAGCGCGCATCGCGTTTTTCCGGCGCGCGATCGCAGATAATCACCGATATTCCAAGCTGAGCATGATTGAGGGTGATATAGGCCACATTGCCTTTCTTACAGTTTAATGGAAATCGCTTTGACAACGAGGCCCACATGCTCTGGCTTTTATCGGTATCCCGCCATGAGGAATAGACCTCACAGCCGTCAATCGTACCTATAGAGTGATACCCGACAAAGACCGGTTCAGCCTGTTTTATTTCAGGATAGAGCACGGCGCAGGAGAGCAAAAAAATCGCCCCGACGAGCCAGTAAAGCATCGATGATCGCCAGATACGGGGTGTGCGCTGCGTCACAGGCGGCACAATTTCTGGTATCTCACTTTCGGAGGATACGTCGGTCAAAACAGGTGTCGGGACAGTTTTATCCCGTTTAACGAAATCCGCCAGCGTGCCGACGCGAACCTGCGCTACAGATTTAAAACCGGACTTTGGGATGGTAATAATGACGTTTTCTTCCAGACCGGCGGATTTCAGCGCTTTTCTGATGGAGGCGATGGTCTGGTAAAGGGCGTTGGTGGTGACAACGGCACCCTGTTTTTCCCATACGGCTGCAAACAGATAGCGCTGCGTCAGCACCTGCTCATTTTGTTCAAGGAGCTGGAGCAGGCACTCACTCACCGGGCCATGCAGAATGACCGCACGTGCCGGGTAGTCGGCGAGCGAACAGATACGGCGAGCTTCCGGCTCAAAGAGGACAGTTTCGTTGATCAGAAAAACGGTATTCATTTAATAACCACGACTAATTTAAAAGTAAAATAGCATTCATAAAATTTCTGATTCAGATTTTTTTAGATTATTTATCAATAGCCTGGTTGTCAAAGGTTCCCCCGTAATGGGAGGCAGCACCGCAGTTAACGCCCTTCTGATTCAGTATAAATCATTTAACTTCACTCCTCTTTTTGCTTCGCTCGCTGCATTCTTAAGGCACAGAAGAGCGGTAAAGACAGCGCCCCGCACAATGAGTGCGAAATGCTGGCGTGAAGCTGAAATACGCAATTTCATCTTGATGCATTGCTTCATCACGCATAATCAGGATAAACAAAGAAAATAATCGCTCAGGGTAGATTTTAATTTCTTAAATCAGCTTTACAGCAACTAAAACACTACATCAGAGGGTTTCTCAACCGCTTTCCTGTAGCGCACAGGGGTGTGTATTGGAAAGCATTCATAGCAACCATATAATCCACCACATTAATGGTGTGGATAAATGTCTGACGTGCAGGTCAGGCCAGGTATTTTATTTAATTATCCAGGTATGTAATAAATGGGCTATCGACTCTACGGATTTATGATCGGTGATGAGATTCATTTCGATATCTCTAATCGCAGGCTGTATCGACTTACGGGCAGCCAGACCGATAAAAGCATAGCGTTTGCGTCTATCTATTTTAATGAAACCATGCTGAGGCTTTTTCTCTATCTGCTGGAGCATGGCCGCCGCACCGCGATCAGCAAAGAAGAGCTGTTCGATAAAATCTGGGAGGAGAATAATTTATGTCCTTCCACCCAGCGATTGTGGCAGGTACTGAACAACCTGAATAAAAAACTGCGTCTGCTGGGGCTGCCCGCAGATTTTATCCGCAACGTGAAGGGACGCGGCTACATGATTAATTACCAGGATGTAATACCGGTATATTACAGGATGAGTGAACTCCCTACTCCGCCTGTTAAAAAAGGGGAGAAAGCAGATAGTCTGAGTGAGTGATGTCAACCCAGGCATTTGCCCTGAGCAATAATGCGAAGGGCTTTTTTTTTTTAATCTTGATTACCAACACCAGGGAATTCAATTCCCATACATGATAGCAAAATAACATAAAACACTTTTTATCGGCATGCACCGAGAGTGGAAGAACATATGAGCATAATTAATCGCTTTATAAATTTAAAAGTCGGCCGAAAACTGTTTTTCGGCTTTTCGGTAGTGCTGATATTAACGCTGGCTATCCTGGCATCCGGCCTGCTGGGGCTGAATAATATTCAGGACAAAGTCACGAAAAATGGCGTTGCCACCAGCTTGTTCAATGCCCTGTCCGCAGTACGTCTGAACCGGACCAATTTCCAGTACACCCTGGATCAGAAGTACCTGGATCAGGTCAATGCCGCCACCGCCCGGATGCAGGACACGATCGCCACGCTGAATACCTTCAGCTGGACGCCGGATGGCAAAGCGGCACTGGATAACACCGCCGCAGCGGTGAACAGCTATATCGAGACGCTGATTCCCTTTACCAAAGCCTTGTCTGAAAAGAAAAGTAGCGAGCATAAGATCTCCTCTCAGGTCCTCAACGACAACGCCGAACGCGTTGCTCTCCTGAGCCGGGATGGCGCCCAGGCACCTGAAATCGAGTTGCTGACGGCGCAGGTGGCGTTTGCCATGAGCGATATAGACTCGCAGGTAACGGCGTACAAACAGCACCCGACCCCAGAGTTGGAGAAACAGATACAGAACAGTCTGGAGTCAGGTAAAAGCGATGTTGGCAAGCTTATTTCGTCCATGCCGGATGACCAAAAGCCATTACTCCAGGCAACGCTGGAAAACATGCAAAACATTGCCGATGAGCTGGAACATTACCGCGCCATCTGGACAAATCAATCCAACCTGTCCACCGCGTTAACCGGCAAAGCGATCGACCTGACCAATGCCATTCAGTCTTTATACGACAGCCAGCAGAGAAAAGTGGATGAAACCGTCGGCAGCGTGCAAATGCAGATGCCGATCGTGGCTGCTATCGGCATCGTGCTCTCCATCCTGCTGGCGCTGGGTATCACCCGTTCAATTACCCATCCGCTTATCGAAACCCTGCGCGTGGCGGAGCTGATTGCCAAAGGCGATCTCACCGCGACCATCAGCAGTACCCGCCGCGACGAGCCGGGCATGTTGATGAATGCCGTAGCGACCATGAATGAGAATCTGAAAAACATCATTCATGAGGTGCGGGATGGGGTTGATAGCGTGGCGCGCTCGGCGTCTGAAATTGCCGCGGGCAATATGGATCTGTCGTCGCGCACCGAGCAGCAGTCTGCCGCCGTGGTGGAAACCGCAGCCAGCATGGAAGAGCTGACCTCCACCGTGGCGCTGAACGCCGAGAACGCCAAACACGCGCGGACGCTGGCGCAGGAAGCCTCGGTGAATGCCACCGAAGGCAGCCAGATTGCGCAGAAGGTGATCGACACTATGAAGAACGTGCGTCAAAGCTCGCACCGCATCTCAGAGATCACCACGGTCATCAACAGCATCGCTTTCCAGACGAATATTCTGGCGCTGAATGCCGCGGTGGAAGCCGCCCGTGCCGGGGATCAGGGGAAAGGTTTTGCGGTGGTGGCCGCCGAGGTTCGCACTCTGGCCCAGCGCAGCGCCCAGTCGGCGAAGGAGATTGAAAACCTGATCGGCGAATCGGTGGAGTTTGTCGACACCGGCTATAACCTGGTTGAAGGAGCCGGAGACGCGATGTCCCGCATCGAGAATTCGGTGGCGCAGGTTCGCGACATCATGAGCGAAATTGCCGCCGCAACCGACGAGCAGAGCCGCGGGATTTCGCAGATCGCCCAGGCCATGGCTGAGATGGATACCACCACCCAGCAGAACGCCGCGCTGGTGGAAGAGTCCTCGGCCGCCGCCAGTTCTCTGGAGGATCAGGCGGTACAGCTTGAGAAAGTGGTGTCGATTTTCAAGGTGGCAGGCGCGAGCGCATCGCGGGCCGTCGCCGCGCGGCCAGTCACACCGGTATCAGGCAAAAAAGCCGCCACGCAATCTCCCGGCGACTGGGTGCAGTTTTAATCCAGCCGAACGATATAGCCCCGCGTCAGGCAGCAGCCCGAACCGCTGCCTGACGCCAGCGCGATGAAACTGACCATGATAAACGTATCCAAAAATTTGAACGTTCTGCTGGGCGGCCTGAATGCCGGGCTGGCCCGCTATTTTTCAGGGCGGTTGGGCGCGTCAGTCAAAGCGCTGCGCACGGCCATCGCGCAACGGCAGATTGTCCCTTTTTACCAGCCCTTTATGAATGCCAGCACCGGTCAGATAGCCGGGATAGAAGTGCTGGCCCGCTGGCGTCATCCGCTTTATGGCGCGATATCGCCCGACGCGTTTATTCCGCTGGCGGAAGAGCATCATCTGATCGTGCCCCTGACGCATCTGCTGATGCAGCAGGTGGTTGCCGATCTCCAGCATCAGATCCACCGCTTCCCGGTGGGCACCTATATCTGTATCAACATCAGCGCACAGAACTGTCTCGATCCCGGCTTTGAGTGCGATACCCGCGACATGCTGGTGAAATTCAATGCCAATCAGAGTCATGTGGTGGTGGAGATCACCGAAAGGCATCCGCTGCATTTCACCCCGCAGCTGAGCAACTGGTTTGCCGCGCTGCGCCGGGCCAATATCTCGGTGGCGCTGGATGACTTTGGCACCGGCTATTCGAACCTGTCGTATATTTCGGCCCTGAATCCGGAATTTATTAAGCTGGATAAGCTATTTGTCAGTCAGATTGGCGTGAATGAGGATACCCGGCTGGTGGATAGCGTGATTGCGCTGGCGAAGAATATGCACCTGAAGATCATTGCCGAAGGGGTGGAAACCGAAGCCCAGGCCAACTATTTGCGCCACAAGCAGATCGATTTTTTACAGGGGTACCTTTTCAGTAAACCGCTCCCGGCCAGCGAACTGATCCATCAGATAACCTCGCGGAGCCAGGCGCTCGCCAGCTAACGATGCGCCACCCCGCTACGGGGTGGCGTCAGAATTATTTTTTCTTGTAGATATCCGCGGTGCCGTGAATTTTGTTTTCCGTGTGCCCCGACGTCAGTACCAGTACGTCTGCACCTTTTTTATCCGCTTTTTCCGTCAACTCCTTTTTGGCATCTGAAACCGACACCTTGTTAGAGGTCGAAACCGTGCCAATTTTCGTGTACTGCGTTTCGACTTTTTTAAAGTCTTCCCGCGTCAGCAATTCAGCAGCGAAAGCGCTGGAGGTGAACAACACGGCGGTACCCAGCAGAACAGCAATCGTCTTTTTCATAACCTGATCCCTTGTGATGAGTAAACGAGCAGCGATCGCCTCACTCTACAGCGTGAGGTTTAATCAGCATGGTGAACAAGCGCAGGAAAAGCCACGTTTCCGGGGAGTTTCTTTTATAACAGAGTGTTGCTTCACAAATACGGATAATCCGCGTTAACTGGCGGTTTAATTTTGGCGGGCCTGCAGCACAAACGGGGCGTGTTCTTGTTCAACCGGCGCGCTTTTCAGCACCGAAGGCTCAACGCCGGACAGCTCCGCCATCCCCAGCGCGGAGAAGACACCGCTGTTGATGACCTCATCCGTAAAAGGCACGTTCCCATTTTCCTGACGAATGATCGCCTTGCTTAGCGCGAGCAGGACCGGCGGAGAGGTCACATCCAGGCGGGTCGTGGGCGAGACGCCGAGGGCCTGGCTGACATTCTGAATATAGGCGGTGGTATCGTTGTTATCCTGCGGGGGCGCCCAGCGCGAGATAATTTTACTGATGGTATCCAGGCCACGTCGCTGGTAGGAGAGCAGGTTAACGCCCAGCGCGCGGATGCCGTGCTCCGGCGTGGCGAAGGTGGCAAAGCGCCCGTCGGTGCCATTCTGACCCTGCCAGCTGAATGCCCAGCTGGCTTCGAGATTACCCGGATTGTTATTGCGAATACCGCGAACGCTTCCGCCCGGTGCCGTCCACGACGGACCAGAGCGACCCTTTTTGTACTGCGACAGGTGGTTCATCAGCGCGAGTTGATTTTCGCTCCAGCCCTGGATGCGGGCGTACTGATCCAGCTGGCCAAACGAGGCTGGCGTGGCGGCAACGGCTGTCTGGCGGGTATCGGCGGCATGCAGCGTCGGGATCGCAGGCTGCGTTACGATCGGTTGCGACGCACTGGACATCTGCTGAAAGGAGGCCGGGACGCTGGTCTGGGACGCCCCGGAAGATGAGACCTGAGCCGATAGCGTCGCCACCTGCTGGGTGTTCACGCTCTGCTGCTGTACATAGTAATGCGCAATACCGGACATCATTCCCTCAACATACTTACCCGTTTTCAGCCCGGCTTGATTTACTTCTTCTTATTCAACATCGATTTCAGATCGGCAAAGGGGTTATAGGTGGCTTCACCTACATCTTTTTGCGCATCTTCACCCGCCACCACGGTTGTCCCGTAGATGTCGGCCTCGGTGTACTTCGAATGCTCGTGATCGTGACAGAACAGACACAACAGCTCCCAGTTACTGCCATCTTCCGGGTTGTTGGTATGGTCATGATCGATATGGTGAACCGTCAGCTCGCGCAGGTTTGAGTAAACAAACTCCCGCGAGCAGCGTCCGCATACCCATGGATAAATTTTAAGGGCTTTTTCACGGTAGCCGCTTTCCAGCCGCGCGTAGTTTTTTGGGATCAGAGCCATTGCCGGTGTTACCTGTCAGAAGGAGACGAGAATGCCCCTACTATATCGCAGAATGGAACCGAAGGTTAAACGAGGTTTCGCGCGATTTTGTAAACCGTTTTCTGATCGTTTGCCGCGGTTTCCTCAGCCAGCCCTTCACGCACCAGGGCGCGTAAATCTTTACGAGCGGTATTATCGGATATCCCCAGCGCCTCGCTGACGTCTGCGGCGGTATAGGCCGTTGTCGATGTTGCCAGCATGATATTCAGCAGCGTGATCTGGCGGGACGTCAGGCGCGATAAGGCCCGCGATTCGAACAGGAACCGCTCAATGTTTGCCGCCCGGGTGACCAGGCCATCAACATGCTGCAGAAGCCGGTCCAGCGCGCGGCGGACGATGCCGGTCTGGTACTCCAGAAAATAGGTCAGATCCATGCCGTCCGTTTCCGTGTACTGGTAACTCTGGGCATATTTCACCGGGGCGGCATGCAGCAGGCTGCTTACCGAGATGTATTTAAACGCCTCGTAACCCGATTTCAGCATAAACCAGTAAAACAGCGCCCGGCTGGTGCGCCCGTTTCCGTCCCGGAAAGGATGCTCGTGGGCGATCATGAAATGCAGGACGCAGGCTTTCACCAGAGGGTGTACATAGTCCGTGCTGCTGTTCACCCAGTCACAAATGCCCTGCAGGCGGGCCGGGAGTTGGTCTGCCGTTGGCGGCTGATGGATCACGTTGCCGTCGTAATCGGCAATCACAACATCGTTTGTCGTGCGGAACTCGCCGGGCTGATACTTCGCATCGTTAATCCCCTCCATCCCTGTCGCATGCATACGGCGGATAAGCTCTGGTGTAAGGGGCTCATTCAACCATTCAGGGATTGCTGCCATCAGCCGCGCATTACCGACGATCATATGCTCGCCTTCGGTACGCGGCGCACGACCGGAGCCCAGCATGTTTCTGGCCACCAGCGTGGTGGTATTAGCCCCCTCCAGCTGCGAGCTGGTGATCGGTTCATCGAGCTGGAGCTGGATCAACGCCGCTCCCGCGCCACGCAGGCGGTTTATCAGGCTATCCAGCGCCAGACCGGTGGCCTGTTTATCTACCCTTTCGCAGGTGGCGAAGAGGGCGGAGGTGAGCACGAATCCGGCCTGATCACCCGCCTGGTTACGGTAATCGATTCGCTGCAGCGCGGCATCGCGGGCGCGACGCGTCAGGGTCCAGGCAAGCGCCACGTTCTCGCGCTGGGATACCCGGTGTCTGAATGCATCAAAGGGAAGATACCGGCCTTTGTCGTCAGTGGTGCGTGCATATTGCTGATGGGCAGCAATATCGGCTCCCGTCAGAAATTCCAGAGGTATCAGACCGGGAGGACGTTTAATGGCCATGATTAAACTATCTCAAAATATCCAATATTTGAGATAGTTTAACGCAGAGATGTGAAAAAGCACATGACGCAGAATCAATAAAAGTGAAAAGTCTGGGGGAGAAAACGGTGCTTGAATGGCACGCCCTAAAGGATTCGAACCTTTGACCTACGGCTTAGAAGGCCGTTGCTCTATCCAACTGA
The DNA here is from genome assembly GCF_005843915.1 of Enterobacter sp. MF024. Taxonomy (NCBI): domain Bacteria; kingdom Pseudomonadati; phylum Pseudomonadota; class Gammaproteobacteria; order Enterobacterales; family Enterobacteriaceae; genus Enterobacter; species Enterobacter sp. MF024. The sequence goes on from NZ_VCBB01000003.1 coordinate 566,776, forward strand.
GCTAAGGGCGCACGGAGAAGAAGAAACTTCGCAGTGGTGAAGCGCGTGGAATTATACGGTCAACTCAGGTTGAGTCAATGCATTTTAGTACAATCCTCTTGTAGTTCATACCCATGCCCTGCAACAGCACCGCTTAACAGGAAAATCCGCAAAGTGTGACTGACAGCAGCGCGCGCTTCTGACAAAATATGCTCATCCCCCCTTTCACTCCTTACAGACGGAATCTTCTCTCTGATGGCAGCAAAGATTATTGACGGTAAAACGATTGCGCAGCAGGTGCGCTCTGAGGTTGCGGAAAAAGTGGCAGCACGTCGGGCCGCTGGAAAACGCGCTCCCGGGCTGGCCGTTGTGCTGGTCGGCAGCAACCCGGCTTCACAAATTTATGTCGGCAGCAAACGTAAAGCGTGCGAAGAGGTTGGCTTCCTCTCCCGCTCTTACGATCTGCCGGAAACCACCTCAGAAGCAGAGCTGCTTGAGCTGATTGATACCCTGAACGCCGACAAAGAGATCGACGGCATTCTGGTTCAGCTGCCGCTGCCTGCGGGCATCGACAACGTGAAGGTACTGGAACGTATCGCGCCGGATAAAGACGTCGACGGTTTCCATCCGTATAACGTGGGCCGCCTGTGCCAGCGTGCGCCTCGCCTGCGTCCGTGTACGCCGCGCGGCATCGTCACCCTGCTGGAGCGTTATAACATCGACACCTACGGCCTGAACGCCGTGGTCATTGGCGCCTCCAATATCGTCGGTCGCCCGATGAGCATGGAGCTGCTGCTCGCCGGCTGCACCACCACCGTTACCCACCGCTTTACCAAGAATCTGCGCCAGCACGTCGAAAATGCCGACCTGCTGATCGTGGCGGTCGGTAAGCCGGGCTTTATTCCGGGTGAGTGGATTAAGGAAGGGGCAATTGTCGTGGACGTGGGGATTAACCGTCTCGAGAGCGGCAAAGTGGTCGGCGACGTGGTGTATGAAGATGCCGCCGCACGTGCCTCTTATATCACTCCGGTTCCGGGCGGCGTAGGCCCGATGACCGTAGCAACACTGATTCAGAATACTTTGCAGGCATGCGTTGAGTATCACGACGTAGAGGAAGCGTAAGATGGCGACATTTTCATTAGGTAAACATCCGCACGTTGAGCTGTGCGATCTGCTGAAGCTCGAAGGCTGGAGCGAAAGCGGCGCCCAGGCCAAGATCGTTATTGCCGACGGTCTGGTCAAGGTTGATGGCGTGGTAGAAACCCGTAAGCGCTGCAAAATCGTTGCCGGACAGACCGTAAGTTTTGAAGGTCAGAGCGTCACCGTAACGGCCTGAGCTGTCTGATGCCCTCACCCTAACCCTCTCCCACAGGGAGAGGGGATAAAAAATCCCCATTCCCATCACGGTTAATTATCGATCAACTTCAAATAATCATTATTTCATCTGTTGAAATGTGAAAATTAAGTTGCGCGAATTTCAGGCTTTCCTCACGATAAGTAGAACGTTCTACTAAAACGTTCTACTCACTATAATAGCGCTCACAGAGCGTACTCGGGGGAAATCAGCATGGGTCTGATGTCAGGGTTGGTTAAATCGTTGTCAAAACTGTCGATGATTGGTCGCGCGTTAATGCTGCCGATCTCGCTGCTTCCCGCTGCAGGCCTGCTGTTGGCTTTCGGCGATAAATTCCATCTGCCGCTAATGATGAACGCGGGCGGCGTTATTTTTGATAACCTGCCGATGCTGTTCGCCATCGGCTCGGCCGTCGGTCTAGCATCTGAATCCGGTATCGCGGCGCTGTCGGCGGCGGTGGCGGTGTTCGTCACCAACATCACCATCGGCACCGTACTCGGCATCACGCCGGAGATGGCCTCTCAGGGCGGTAAGTACGCCATGGTGGTGGGCATCCCGACGCTGCAGATGGGCGTCTTTGGCGGCCTGCTGTGCGGGATCCTCGCCGCGTGGTGTTATAACCGCTTCCACACCATGCAGCTGCCGGAGTTCCTCGGCTTCTTCTCCGGGAAGCGTTTTGTCGCCATTGCCACGGCGTTCCTGGCGTTTGTGATGGGTCTGCTGCTGCCGTACGTCTGGCAGCATATCCAGGCCGGTATCGACGCGCTGTCGGTGATTGTGAACGGCGATAACCAGGCAGCCTCGACCTTTATCTTCGGTCTGGTGGAACGCGCGCTGATCCCGCTGGGTCTGCACCATATCTGGTACCCCTCCTTCTGGTACTCGTTCGGGGATTACACTACCCAGGCGGGCCAGGTTATCCACGGCGACCAGACCATCTGGTTCAAGATGCTGGAAGAAGGGGTGAAATCCTTCAGCAGCGACACCTATCAGAACGCCGGTAAGTTCATGCAGGGCGAATTCCCGCTGATGCTGTTTGCCCTGCCTGCGGCCTGTCTGGCGATGTACCACGAAGCGCACACCAAAAACAAAAAGATTGCCGCCGGTATCCTCTTCTCTGCGGCGCTGACCTGCTTCCTGACGGGGATCACCGAGCCGGTCGAGTTCACCTTTATCTTCGTGGCGCCAATCCTGTATGTCTTTAACGCCATTATGGCGGGCCTGGCGTATATGACCATGTACCTGCTGCATGCGCACATCGCCAAATCCTTCTCCGCTGGCTTTATCGACTACCTGTCGTTCGGGATCCTGCCGTCGTTTAACGGCTATCAGACCAACTTCCTGAACGCCATTATCATCGGTATTCCGATGGCGCTGATTTACTACTTCACCTTCCGCTTCGTGATCCGTCGTTTCGACGTGAAAACGCCGGGCCGCACCGACGTGACGGCCAACGCGGATGATAAAACCGACACCGAAATCGCCACGGAGATCATCGGCCTGCTGGGCGGGGCGCAGAACATCGACTCTGTGGGCTCCTGCATCACCCGTCTGCGTCTGGAAGTGGCGAAGAGCGACATGGTGGATAAGGACGGTCTGAACGGCCTCGGCGCGCGCGGCGTGGTCTTTGTTGGCGACTCCGGTATTCAGGTTATCTTTGGCGCCCGGGCGCAGTTTATCGCCCAGACGATGTCGACCATGATCGGTAAATAATAAGCTGCCTGACCGACACGTCTCCTGTACTCTTACGGGAGGCGTTGTCTTATCAGGCATTTCAGGGAGAAGATGTGAAGAAGGTCAGCATCATAGATGTCGCCAGAGAGGCAGGGGTATCTGTTTCTACCGTCTCGCTGGTTCTGCGTCAGAAAGGAAAGATCTCAGAGGCGACGATTGAAAAAGTCCACGCCGCCATCACCGCCCTGGGCTACGTGCATAATGTGGCCGCCGCCAATCTTCGCGCCAACACCTCCAATCTTATCGGCCTGATCCTGCGCGATTTCAGCGACAGCTTTTCCATCAAAGTGATGGCCAGCATCGTCCAGGAGCTGGAAAAGCAGGGTTATATGGTCTTTCTCGGCCAGCCGCTGAACGACGGCGAGCACCTCGAGCGCTGCCTGCTCTCTTTCAAACAGCAGGGCGTCGCCGGGGTAATCTATCTGGCTTCCGATACGCGTCATGCCGCGCTGCCGGCGCTGATCCGCCAGTGCCCGCTGCCGCTGGTGGCGGTGTCGCAGTCGCTGCTCAACGAAACCTGCAATCTGGTGATGCGCGATAATCGTCAGGCGGCGCATCTGGCTACCCGCTATCTGATTGAGCGCGGCCACCGCAATATCGCCTATATCGGCGGCAGGGAGGGCGATCTGATCCGCGAGCAGCGCCTGCTGGGTTTTCGCAGCGCGATGACGCAAAACGGGCTGGTGTTCCGCGACGAATCCGCCCCCGCCTGCAGCGACGATACCCAGGCGGTGAGCTTCGCCACCCGTCAGCTGCTGGAGAAAAACAACACCATCACCGCCCTGCTCTGCCACTCTCCGGATGCGATGATCGGCTCCATCTCCGGCATTCATCACGTTGGCCGTACCGTGGGGAAAGATGTCTTTCTTACCCAGCAGGTGGCGCTGGTGGGGTTTGAGGATATGCTGCACGTGAATCTCACCTCTCCGTCGTTTACCTATGTCTCCTCCGCCAGCGAAGAGACCGGGCGTCAGGCGGCGGGGCTGATGATCCGCCAGCTGAAAGAGCCTGAGCTGCAAACCCAGCGCATTACCCTCTCCGGACAGCTTGTCGCGCGGGAATCGGCATAATTCAGATTTCCGCCCGGCCCTGAGTTCAGCGGCGCTCTGCTATATTTCCATGATTTGCCATGGATAATCACTATGCCAACCATCATTACTCACGCCGCCGTACCGATCTGCTTAGGTCTGGGGCTGGGCACCCGGGTTATTCCCCCTCGCCTACTGTTCGCCGGGATCGTTCTCGCTATGCTGCCGGATGCCGACGTGCTGTCATTTAAGTTTGGCGTCGCCTACGGAAATATTTTTGGTCATCGCGGGTTTACCCACTCGCTGCTGTTTGCCTTTGTGGTGCCGTTACTCTGCGTGTTGGCCGGGCGACGATGGTTCCGGGCGGGGCTGATGCGCTGCTGGCTGTTTTTAACCCTGTCGCTGCTGTCGCACAGCCTGCTGGACTCGGTGACGACGGGCGGTAAAGGGGTCGGCTGGCTATGGCCGTGGTCGGATGAACGCTTCTTCGCGCCGTGGCAGGTGATTAAGGTCGCGCCCTTTGCGCTCTCACGCTATACCACGCCGTACGGGCATCAGGTGATTATCTCGGAACTGTTGTGGGTATGGCTGCCGGGGGTGGTTGTGATGGGGATGTTGTGGTGGAAGCGTGCGCGCTGATGCCCTCACCCCGGCCCTCTCCCACAGGGAGAGGGAGAAAACCGGCTTGTAGGCCCGGCAAGCGAAGCGCCGCCGGGCGTAACAAACTTACTTACGGCGCCAGGTCGTACCCTGCGGGCCATCTTCCAGGATAATACCCATCTCGGTCAGACGGTTACGCGCGGCATCGGCAGCGGCCCAATCTTTCGCCTGACGCGCTTCCAGACGCGCTTTGATTAACGCTTCAATCTCCGCCACTTCGCCGTCATCCGACTGCGCACCGCTCTGCAGGAACGCTTCTGGCTCCTGCTCCAGCAGGCCGAGCACGCCGGAGAGTTTACGCATATGGGAAGCCAGCGCGTTGGCGGCGTGGGCATCTTCCCCTTTCAGGCGGTTCACTTCACGGGCCATATCGAACAGCGCAGAGTAGGCTTCCGGGGTGTTGAAGTCGTCGTTCATCGCCTCGATGAAGCGGGCTTCAAACGCCTCGCCGCCGGCCGCCGGCACGGAGGTGTCGGTGCCGCGCAGCGCGGTGTACAGACGCTCCAGGGCAGAACGCGCCTGCTTGAGGTTCTCTTCGCTGTAGTTCAGCTGGCTGCGATAGTGACCGGACATCAGGAAGTAGCGGATGGTTTCGGCATCGTAATACTTCAGCACGTCGCGCACGGTGAAGAAGTTGCCCAGCGATTTAGACATCTTCTCGCGGTCAATCATCACCATGCCGGAGTGCATCCAGTAGTTCACGTATTCGCCGTCATGCGCGCAGGTGGACTGGGCGATTTCGTTTTCATGGTGCGGGAACATCAGGTCAGAACCGCCGCCGTGAATATCGAAGTGGTTACCCAGCTGTTTGCAGTTCATGGCCGAACATTCAATGTGCCAGCCTGGACGGCCCGCGCCCCACGGGGATGGCCAGCTTGGCTCGCCCTCTTTGGACATCTTCCACAGCACGAAGTCCATCGGGTTGCGCTTCACGTCAACCACGTCCACGCGCGCCCCGGCCTGGAGCTGATCCAGATCCTGACGGGAGAGCTGGCCGTAGTGCGGGTCTGTCGGCACGTCGAACATCACGTCACCGTTGTCCGCCACGTAGGCATGGCCTTTGGCAATCAGCTGTTCGGTGATCTCGATGATCTCCGGAATATGGTGCGTTGCGCGCGGCTCAAGGTCTGGGCGCAGGATATTCAGCGCGTCAAAATCCTTGTGCATTTCACCGATCATGCGATCGACTAAGGTGACGAAATTTTCGCCGTTTTCGTTAGCGCGCTTAATAATTTTGTCGTCAATATCGGTGATATTGCGTACATACTTAAGGTTGTACCCGAGGAAACGCAGGTAGCGTGAAACCACGTCGAAGGCGACAAAGGTACGGCCATGGCCGATATGACAGAGATCGTAAACGGTAATACCACACACGTACATGCCGACTTCCCCGGCATGAATAGGTTTGAATTCCTCTTTTTGGCGCGTCAGTGTGTTGAAGATTTTTAACATCGAAGATTCCATGTGAGACGTGTGTGGGTGAAAACGGCATATTCTAATGGTAATTCAAACCGGAAGCAGCAAGTAATGCAAGGTGATCGCGCGTTGCGGTTATGCTATAACAAGCGCTTATTGTGGCCCCTGGCGGGGTCGAAGCACCACTATAACGGAACAGGATGCAAAAATGGTTACTTTCCACACTAATCATGGCGATATCGTAATCAAAACCTTTGATGACAAAGCGCCTGAAACAGTTAAAAACTTCCTGGACTACTGCCGCGAAGGTTTCTACGACAACACTATTTTCCACCGTGTTATTAACGGCTTTATGATCCAGGGCGGCGGTTTTGAACCTGGCATGAACCAGAAAGAGACCAAAGCGGCGATCAAAAACGAAGCGAACAACGGTCTGAAAAACACCCGCGGTACCCTGGCAATGGCCCGTACTCAGGCGCCACACTCTGCCACCGCGCAGTTCTTCATCAACGTAGCAGACAATGACTTCCTGAACTTCTCCGGCGAAAGCCTGCAGGGTTGGGGCTACTGTGTGTTTGCAGAAGTGGTTGAGGGTATGGACGTAGTTGACAAGATCAAAGGCGTTTCTACCGGCCGCAGCGGCATGCACCAGGACGTTCCAAAAGAAGACGTTGTGATCACAAGCGTGACCGTCAGCGAATAATTCGTGGCGACACTCTTTATTGCAGATCTGCATCTGCAAACAGAAGAACCGGCGATTACCGCCGGTTTTCTGCGTTTTTTACAGGGTGAAGCCCGCCACGCCGACGCGCTTTACATCCTGGGCGATCTGTTTGAAGCCTGGATTGGCGATGACGATCCGAACCCGCTGCACCGCGACATAGCGAGTGCGCTTAAAGCGCTGGTCGACTCCGGCGTCCCCTGCTTCTTTATCCACGGCAACCGCGACTTTCTGCTGGGCAAGCGCTTCGCCCGTGATTGCGGCATGACCCTGCTGGCGGAAGAGACCGTCCTCGACCTGTATGGCCGTAAAGTCCTGATCATGCATGGCGACACGCTCTGTACCGACGATACCGGCTATCTGGCATTTCGCGCCAAAGTGCACACCCCCTGGATCCAGACGCTGTTTCTCGCCCTGCCGCTGTTTATCCGCAGCCGTATCGCCGCAAAAATGCGTGCCGGCAGCAAAGCCGCTAACAGCAGCAAATCAATGACCATCATGGACGTGAACCCGCAGGCGGTGGTCAGCGTGATGGAAAAGCACCATGTGCAGTGGCTGATCCACGGCCATACCCATCGCCCGGACGTCCATAGACTGACCGTAAACGGTGAACCCGCTAAGCGCGTGGTGTTAGGGGCCTGGCACACCGAAGGCTCGATGGTCAAAGTCACGCCTGAAGATGTGGAGCTTATCGCCTTCCCGTTCTGAAATCCCTGCCCAGAAATCATTCAAATTTTTTGGACTATCTCAGCAAATTGTTTTGATTTTAATCACACTCTGGTCGGCCTATGATTACTCACATCAGGGCAACAACGCCCTATTCCAAACAAAACAGCTTAAGGAACACGACCATGAAATCCATCAAAACTTTCGTTGCAGTTGCCGCTCTGTCTCTGATCTCTTTCGGTTCTTTTGCCCAGAGCGTGAGCGCTACCGCCTCTACCCTTGACCGTGCAGAAGCGAAAATTGCCGCTCAGGCCGCAAAAGAAGGTGCTGCTTACAAAATCACCAGCGCCCAGTTCGACAACCGCGTGCACATGACCGCTGAACTGACTAAATAATTTGCCCGATTGCCGTGCCGCCAGATAAGAGCCCAGCGACAGCGACAATACGATGAAAAAGGAAAAGAGAATGAAAACTATCAGTATCGTCAGCGCCCTGCTGCTGGCCGCTTCACTGTCCTCTGGCGCGATGGCTGCAGAACAGCACTTCTCCACGCCGGAGGCGGGTTCGAATATCGACACGGCGGTGCATCAGAATCATATTGATGTGAACCATGCCTTCGACAAAGAGAACCTGACCGCAGGCAATCTGCTGTAAGCCGTAAAGCAGACTGTAAAAAGACCGCCTTTTGGCGGTTTTTTTATCGCATAAAGCGAGAGACTTTGGCGGAAGTTTTAGCCGCGCAACCGTTTTCCTTGCCTGTAGATCGTGCTATTCTCTGTGGCCTCAAAAGCCGAGAGTTGTGCACCACAGGAGTTTTAAGACGCATGTCTTCCAGCAATAATCCGGCGCGTGTCGCCATCGTAATGGGGTCCAAAAGCGACTGGGCTACCATGCAGTTCGCCGCCGAAATCTTTGACATCCTGAACGTTCCTCACCACGTTGAAGTGGTCTCCGCGCACCGCACCCCCGATAAACTGTTCAGCTTCGCCGAAGGCGCAGAAGAGAACGGCTATCAGGTGATTATTGCCGGTGCCGGCGGTGCCGCGCATCTGCCCGGCATGATTGCTGCCAAAACCCTGGTGCCGGTGCTCGGCGTCCCGGTTCAGAGCGCAGCCCTGAGCGGCGTCGACAGTCTCTACTCCATCGTGCAGATGCCGCGCGGCATTCCTGTTGGTACGCTGGCCATCGGTAAAGCGGGCGCTGCCAACGCCGCCCTGCTGGCCGCACAGATCCTCGCAACCCACGATAAAGCACTCCATCAGCGCCTGGCGGACTGGCGTAAAGCCCAGACCGACGAAGTGCTGGACAATCCCGACCCGCGAGGTGCGGCATGAAGCAGGTTTGCGTCCTTGGTAACGGCCAGTTAGGCCGTATGCTGCGTCAGGCCGGTGAACCGCTGGGGATCACCGTCTGGCCGGTTGGGCTGGACGATGAACCTGAAGCCGTGCCGTTTCAGCAAAGCGTCATCACCGCAGAGATTGAGCGCTGGCCTGAAACCGCCTTAACCCGCGAGCTGGCGCGTCATAACGCCTTCGTCAACCGCGACGTCTTTCCGATCATCGCCGACCGCCTGACGCAAAAACAGCTGTTTGACGATCTGCATCTCGCCACCGCGCCGTGGCAGCTGCTGACCGAAAAAGGCCAGTGGCCGGGCGTGTTTGACACGCTGGGCGAGCTGGCGATCGTCAAGCGTCGCGTGGGCGGCTACGACGGCCGCGGCCAGTGGCGTCTGCGCGCCGGTGAAACCGACCAGCTGCCGGACGAGTGCTACGGCGAGTGCATCGTTGAGCAGGGCATCAATTTCAGCGGCGAAGTGTCGCTGGTCGGTGCCCGCGCCCACGACGGCAGCACGGTTTTCTATCCCCTGACCCACAACCTGCATCAGGACGGCATTCTGCGCACCAGCGTAGTCTTCCCGCAGGCGGACGCAGCCCAGCAGGCGCAGGCTGAAAGCATGCTCTCTGCCATCATGCAGGAGCTGGGCTACGTGGGTGTGATGGCGATGGAGTGTTTCGTCACGCCGGAAGGTCTGCTGATCAACGAGCTGGCACCGCGCGTGCACAACAGCGGTCACTGGACGCAAAACGGGGCGTCCATCAGCCAGTTTGAGCTGCATCTGCGCGCCATCACCGGGCTGCCGCTGCCGAAGCCGGTGGTGAACAGCCCGTCGGTGATGATCAACCTGATCGGCACCGATCTGAACTACGACTGGCTGAACCTGCCGCTGGTGCATCTGCACTGGTACGACAAAGAGGTGCGCCCGGGTCGTAAGGTCGGCCACCTGAACCTGAACGATACCGACACCGCGCGCCTGAGCGCCGCGCTGGACGCTATCGTGCCGCTGCTGCCGCCAGAGTACGCCAGCGGTATTGCCTGGGCGCAGTCCGCACTCAGCTAAGCCTCACCGCCGGGGAGTTGACCTTCCCCTTCCCCGGCGTAAAATCCTGCCCATCGCTGTTTTGAGGGATCCTTATGAACGATGGGACGGACTACCGCGCCATTCTTACCGCCGACACGCCATTGATTGACGTGCGTGCGCCCGTGGAATTTGCTCAGGGCGCCATGCCTGCGGCAATCAACCTGCCTTTAATGAACGACGACGAACGCGCCGCCGTGGGCACCTGCTATAAGCGCCAGGGGCCGGAAGCCGCGCTCGCGCTCGGCCACCGTCTGGTGAGTGGCGAGACGCGCGAACAGCGTCTGGAAGCGTGGCGCGCCGCCTGCCTTGCCCGGCCGCAGGGCTACATCTGCTGCGCCCGGGGCGGGCAGCGCTCGCATATCGTGCAGGCGTGGCTGAAAGAGGCAGGCGTGGACTACCCGCTGATTCGGGGCGGCTATAAAGCGCTGCGTCAGGCGGCAATGCAGGCGACCGTCGAGCAGGCGCAAAAATCCAGCGTGCTGATTGGCGGCTGCACCGGGAGCGGTAAAACGCTGCTGGTGAAGGCGCATCCTCAGGGCGTGGATCTCGAAGGACTGGCGCACCATCGCGGCTCCTCCTTTGGCCGCACGCTGGCCCCGCAGCTCTCCCAGGCGAGTTTTGAAAACCATCTGGCGGTTGAGCTGTTAAAAAAAGACGCCACGCGCTGGGTACTGGAAGACGAAGGCCGGATGATCGGCTCCAACCACCTGCCGGAATGCCTGCGCGATCGCATGACGCAGTCGCCGATTGTGGTGGTCGAGGATCCGTTTGAAGTGCGTCTTGAGCGCCTTCGGGAAGAGTATTTCGCGCAGATGTGGCAGGCCTTTCGCGAGGCGCGGGGAGAAGAAGCGGGCTGGCTGGAGTATCGCGACTATCTGCACCACGGACTGTTTGCCATCCGCCGCCGTCTGGGGTTGCAGCGTTATGCCGAATTTACCGCCCTGCTGGATAGCGCTCTGGACGATCAGCAGCGTACCGGCAGCACCGAAGCGCATTTCAGCTGGCTTGCGCCGCTGCTGAATGACTATTACGACCCGATGTACCGTTATCAGCTGGAGAAAAAAGCGGAAAAGATTGTTTATCGCGGGACGTATGCAGACGTTGCGGATTGGCTGAGCCGCTGAAAAAAAGCCGGATGCGCTAACGCTTATCCGGCCTACAGATTCTGCCCGACTGTTCCCTCTCCCTTTCAGGGAGAGGGTTAGGGTGAGGGTCAGTTTTAGAAGTCGTAACGCAAACGCACCAGGTTCATATCACCCAGATCGTCGGTGCTGGAGGTGAACACGTGCTCGTAATCCACGCGGAAACCGTAATCCAGCTGGAAGCTGATACCCACGCCGTTGTCGATGCGCTGGTAGTTGCGGCCATTCATGGTCTCGATGCGATCGCCCATGAAGTAAGGCTGGATGGATTTCACAGCATACTGACCAATCGGGAATTTATAACCCGCAAAGTACTCAATACCCCACGCGTCACCCGCGAAGTAGTCGTTTACCGACACTTTTTTGCTGGTCATGAAGTTCTGATACCAGCCGCCGCCTGCGGAGAAGGTCCAGTTGTCCGGGGTCCAGCTCAGCGCGGTACCAAGGATATTCTGATCCCAGGTTTTGCTGTCGCCGTTATCCGGATTACGCATGTCCGCACGGGTGTAGTTCCACGCCGCGCCCCAGGTCAGGTCGGTGGTCAGGCGATAATCCAGACCCAGTGAACCGCCGCCTTTACGCTTGTAGCGCAGGCCGTTGCCCGGCAGGTATTCGCTGTCTTCGAACAGGTAAGAGGCGTAGATGTCCGCATCGCCGAGGGTTTTCTTGTACTTCAGCATCTGGCGTGAACGGTAAGAGCCGTCGTAGTCGCCGTTGATGCCGTTACCCGGCGCCTGGCCGATCATGTCGTAGTCCCAGATATCGGTTTTCGCACCAACCACATCGTAGTAAACGCTGTTCTGCTGACCGAAGGTCAGGGTACCCCAGGTATCGCTTTTCAGGCCGGTGTAGAGCATACGACGGGAGGTATCACGCGCGCCGTCTGCATGGTGGTTATCCCAGTTGAACTGGGCCGGAATGTTCACACCCAGCTCGTAGTAGCTCACCCAGCTGATGTCATCAAACAGGTAGTAATCTGCCGCGAAACGGAAGCGGGTGCCGCCGTCAAAGCCGTTACGCTTGTAGCTGTTTTTGCCGTCGTCGCCGGTCATATTCTGGAACTGGGGACGAATACTGCCGCCAACGGTAAAGTTCAGGCGGCTCAGCGGGTTGCCCGCCTGCGGATCTTGTTTCAGAACGGTGATTTCGGCCTGGGATGCAAAAGACGTCAATGCCACTGCAGCGCCAATAGCGACTGCCAGCGCTTTTTTATTTATTGTCACTGTTTTTCCTTGATAGACACACTGCCATTTATTTAGCAGGTGAATATTAACCAGGATTTATCTGTCCGTGTTGTCCGGTTTTTAATGATTTGTGCCACTAACACTCAGTGTTTTATCTTTTTATGCTGCCAAGACATCACGCACCGATATAAAAACCGGTGCGTGATGATTACGGAAAGGGATTAACCGGAGAACTGGCGGAACAGGGCTTTGCCCTTAAGTAGCCGGGCCCCCAGCCAGCCGCCGCACAGCGAGAGCATCACCGCGCCGCTGAGCGGCAGGATCACCCACAGTCGCCAGTCAGGCTCCCACGGGAAGTCGAACACCCGGGTTTGCAGCACCGCCAGCGCGGTTTCGGCTCCGATGGCCGCCACCAGGCCAGCCACCAGTCCCAGCAGGGCGAACTCGCTCCAGAGCGTGGTGCGCAGCAGTTTTTTACCTGCGCCCAGGGTGCGATAAACCACCAGCTCCTGATGGCGCTGACGCATCCCGACCTGCACCTGCGCCAGCAAAAGCAGCACTCCGCAAATCGTCACCAGCACCACCATCACCTCCAGCGCCCGGCTCACCTGCTCCAGCACCTGCCCGACCTGTTTCAGGATCGCGCCGATATCCAGCAGGCTGATGGTCGGGAACTCGCGGTTAAGCTGGGTGAGCATGCCGTTGCCGTTCTCCCAGCGGAAGCTGGTCAGCCAGCTCTGGGGCTGCCCGTCCAGCGCCCCGGAAGGGAAGATGAAGAAGAAGTTTGGCCGCAGGCTCTCCCAGTCAACCTTGCGCAGGCTGGTGACTTTAGCGCTGAAGTCCTGGGTATCGCCGGTAAAGGTCACCGTATCTCCCAGGGCGACGTTCAGGCGTTTTGCCAGCCCCTCCTCCATTGACACTTCCCCCGCGCCTGGCGGCCAGGTTCCGGCGGTGATGGGGTTATGATCCGGGCGTTTATCCTGCCAGGTCAGGTTCAGCTCGCGGTTAAGGGATTCATCTTTATTACCCTCGGTAGACTGGCCGTTAATCTGGGTCAGACGCGCCCGCACGATGGGATAGTAGGACTCGGGGATAATCTGATGCTCCGAGAGGAACGTCTTCAGCGGCGTCACCTGCTCCGGGGCGATGTTAATCAGAAAGTAGTTCGGGCTTTCGGGCGGGAGCTGCTGTTGCCAGCGATCCAGCAGGTCGCCGCGCAGCACCAGCAGCAAAGCCAGCAGCATAAACGACAGCGAGAAGGCCGACAGCTGGCTGAGGGTTGACCACGGCTGGCGCAGCAGGCGATTCACCGCCAGACGCACCGGCAGGGATTTTACCGTCAGCCCCTTAAGCACGCTGAGCAGCATCCAGCCCAGCACGCCGCAGAGCAGCGCCAGCACCACGGCCCCGGCCAGCACCGCCCACAGCAGCATGCTGCCGCCCATCAGCCAGGCGAGGAGCACCACCACCAGCACCACAATCGCCGGAATGTAATATTTCAGCGGCCAGACGCTGGCCACCACGTCGCGACGCAGGACGCGAAGCGGCTGCGTCGCCAGCAGCAGGCGATAAGGCCGCAGCCCCACCAGCAGCGAGATGACGGTCATGGCCCCGATCGCCCACAGCCACGGCCACAGGCTGGCTGGCGGCAGCGCGGCGGGCAGCACCGGTTTGAGCAGCACCATCAGCACCTTCTCAAACAGCAGCCCCATCGCCCCGCCGGTGACAGCTGAAAGGGTAAGCACCATCAACCACTGGCCGACGATCAGTTTGCGCAGCTGTGCCCTGCCCGCGCCGAGGGTTTTGAGGATCGCCACCAGGTCGTAGCGACTGCGGCAGTAGTGGCCCATGGCCACCGCCACCGCCGCGACCGCCAGCAGCAGCGTTAACAGCGCCGACAGCAGCAGGAACTGCTGGGAACGCTCCAGCGACTTGCCGAGCGCGCCATCCTCCTGCTCCATTCCGGACCAGCGGTGCTCCGCCTTCAGCTGCGGCAGTAGCCACTTTTCATAGGTGCTCAACTGGGCGGGCGTGCCGCCAAACTTAATGCGCCAGGTGACGCGGCTCCCGGGCTGTACCGCCGCGGTTTTGGCGACATCTGCGGTGTTCATCAGCAGGCGCGGCGCCATCTGGAAGGGGTTGAAGCCGGAATCCGGCTCCTGAATCACCTCTCCGGCGATTTTCAGTGTGGCATCCCCGACGTCAATGCTGTCGCCGGTTTTCAGATTCAGCAGCGCCATCAGGCGCGAGGCCAGCAACACAGTCCCCGGCGCGGGCTTGAGGCCCGGCGGGTTGGTTTGTAGCTCGCCGTACATCGGGTAAATATCATCGACGGCCTTTACGCTTGCCAGCTGCGGTGTATCGGCGGCAAAGGTCATGGTCTGGAAGCTCAACTGCTCGCTGACCTTCAGCCCCGCTTTTCTTGCCTCCTCAAGCCACGCCTGGGGCACCTCGCGGGAGCTGCGCAGCGTGCGGTCCCCGGCCATAAACTCACGGCTTTGCTGGCTGAGCCCCTTTTCCATGCGATCGCTGACGCTGCCGAGCGCCAGCACGCAGGCCACCGCCAGGCTTAACGCCAGCCAGACGATCAGCAGCGAGGGGGAGCGCCATTCGCGCCAGAACCAGCGGGTAATCATGCTTCCTCCTGCAATTCGCCATTCACCAGGCGCAGGCGGCGATCGCAGCGGGCAGCCAGTTGCGGATCGTGGGTGACGAGGATCAGCGTGGTGCCGTGCTCGCGGTTAAGCGAGAACAGCAGATCGGCAATTTTGTCCCCGGTCTGGCGATCGAGGTTACCGGTGGGTTCGTCGGCAAACAGCACATCCGGGCGGCCATTGAACGCACGGGCCAGCGCCACGCGCTGCTGCTCGCCGCCGGAGAGCTGCGCCGGAAGGTGATCGAGGCGTTTACCCAGCCCCAGCTGTTCCAGCAGCGCCCTGGCACTCTCCCGGCTGTGGGCGGTATTCTCGCCGCGCAGCAGCCCCGGCAGCTCAACGTTCTCCAGCGCGTTAAGGGTCGGGATCAGCATAAACGACTGAAAAACAAAACCAATGTGCTTTGCCCGCAGGGCGGCGCGCGCCTCTTCATCCAACGCATGCAGGGGCTGGCCGACCAGGTTGACCTCACCGCTGCTGCCGTCATCCAGACCGGCGAGGATCGCCAGCAGCGTGGATTTGCCCGAACCCGATTCACCAATCAGGGCGATGCTCTGCCCGCGTTTGACAATGAGTTCAACTCCGGTAAGGATGGAAAGCTCGTGCTCCCCCTGACCCACGGACTTCTTAAGATGATGAACTTCAACAATGTTTTCCGCTGGCATTTGCCCTTCCTGTTTTTGATTCTGTTCTCATTTCGCGCCGCGGCGGCGGACACGCTATTAATTCTGGGTGACAGTCTGAGCGCTGGCTACCGGATGGCGGCCAGTGCCGCCTGGCCTGCGCTGCTGAACGATAAATGGCAGAGCAAAACGACGGTCGTCAACGGCAGCATCAGCGGCGACACCTCCCAGCAGGGACTTTCCCGTCTGCCTGCCCTGTTGAAACAGCATCAGCCGCGCTGGGTGCTGGTGGAGCTTGGCGGCAATGACGGCCTGCGCGGTTTCCAGCCGCAGCAGACGGAGCAAACCCTGCGCAAAATTTTGCAGGATATCCGCACCGCCAACGCCCAGCCGTTACTGATGCAAATTCGCCTGCCTGCTAACTATGGTCGTCGGTATAATGAAGCCTTCAGCGCGATATATCCGAAGCTCGCCAAAGAGTTCGATGTTCCGCTGCTGCCCTTTTTTATGGAAGAGGTCTACCTGAAACCGCAGTGGATGCAGGACGACGGTATTCACCCCAATCGGGACGCCCAGCCGTTTATCGCAGACTGGATGGCAACCCGGCTGGCTCCTTTAGTTAAACATGACTCGTAATTCAGCGGAGATCCTGACAGGTAAAGTTATGCAAAAATCGGTCTTAATAACAGGATGTTCCAGCGGAATTGGCTTTGAAAGCGCCCTTGAACTGAAGCGTCAGGGATTCTGGGTGCTGGCCGCCTGCCGCAAACCCGAAGACGTTGAACGGATGAACAACATGGGTTTTGCCGGCGTGCTGTTGGATCTGGATTGTGCAGAAAGCATTGAACGCGCCGCCGATGAAGTGATCGCCCTGACCGGTAATCGCCTGTATGGGCTGTTCAACAACGCCGGATTTGGCGTTTACGGCCCGCTGCAGACTATTACGCGCCAGCAGCTTGAACAGCAGTTTTCGGCCAATTTTTTTGGCGTCCATCAGCTTACCATGCGCCTGCTGCCCGCCATGTTGCCGCACGGCGAGGGCCGGATTGTGATGACCTCCTCGGTGATGGGGCTCATCTCCACGCCCGGTCGCGGGGCTTACGCCGCCAGCAAATATGCGCTGGAAGCCTGGTCGGATGCGCTGCGCATGGAGCTGCGCCATAGCGGCATTAAGGTGAGCCTGATTGAACCGGGCCCTATCCGCACCCGCTTTACCGACAACGTCAATCAAACCCAGGCCGACAAGCCGGTGGAAAATCCCGGCATTGCCGCACGTTTTACGCTGGGGCCGGAGGCGGTGGTCGCCAAAGTGCGCCATGCTTTTGAGAGCAAAAACCCTAAAATGCGTTATCCGGTCACGCTGGTGACCCACGCCGTCGGCCTGCTGAAGCGCCTGCTGCCGGGCCGGATGATGGACAAAATTTTACAGGGCTGAGTTGAAGCCACGCGTCACGCCCCCATGTAAACAGAAACTCATAATCGAGAATGCCGCATGTCCGTACAGAATATTGTCAACATTACCGAAGAAAACCTGCACCAGACCCTTGAACAGTCGATGACCAAACCGGTGCTGTTCTACTTCTGGTCTGAGCGGAGTCAGCACTGTCTGGAACTGACCCCGGTCCTTGAGAAGCTGGCCGCCCAGTACAACGGTCAGTTTATTCTGGCGAAGCTCGACTGCGACGCCGAGCAGATGATTGCCTCGCAGTTTGGCCTGCGCGCCATTCCAACGGTCTATCTGTTCCAGAACGGTCAGCCGGTGGATGGCTTCCAGGGCCCACAGCCGGAAGAGGCGATCCGCGCCCTGCTGGATAAAGTGCTGCCGCGCGAAGATGAGCTGAAAGCGCAGCAGGCGGCGGCCCTGATGGCCGAAGGCAAACATGACGACGCCCTGCCGCTGCTGAAAGAGGCGTGGCAGCTTTCCGGTCAGAACAGCGAAACTGGCCTGCTGCTGGCGGAAACGCTGATTGTCTTAAAACGTTCTGAAGACGCCGAAGTGGTGCTGAAAACTATCCCACTTCAGGATCAGGATACCCGCTACCAGGGGCTGATGGCGCAGATTGAACTGCTGAAGAAAGCCGCGGATACGCCGGAAATTCAGCAACTGCAACAGCAGGTGGCCAATAGCCCTGCCGACGCAGCGCTGGCCAGCCAGCTGGCACTGCAGCTGCATCAGGTGGGGCGCAACGAAGAAGCGCTGGAACTGCTGTTCAGCCACCTGAAAACCGATCTGGCTGCCGCTGACGGCCAGGCGCGTAAAACGTTCCAGGACATTCTGGCGGCACTCGGCACGGGTGACTCCCTGGCCTCCTCCTATCGCCGTAAGCTTTACGCTCTGCTGTACTGATCCTGCTCTGTCTGTCCGGCAGCAATTTGCCTGCCGGGCTCTTCTCCGATTTAACCTCTCCTTATCATTTCCGCCTCTCTCCTGACGATGAACTATTTTCAGTCTATGGACAGATTAACTGTTTTTATTTCCTGTTGAACTGACCTTTACCTCTCATCGAAAAAACACAAATCAAAGCCACTCAAAAGTCTGCAATTAGTCAATAAAACACATAACAAACTCAAAACAAAAAATTAAAAATACCCCGCCTTTCGAGGCGTTAATAGGTAACAAAACGTAAAATTGCTTACAAACTCTCCTAAAAAAGACTAACCACACACTTTTAGCAACAATAATCTCTAAGCGAAAACCTCATCTCTTTCGTTTGAAGCATGACTAAATGTAGACATTTAAAAACACTCACAAACTGACTTGCCAATAACTATTTATTGGTTAGAATCCTCAAAAATAAGACACACACAACAGTGTTTAGTTACAAAAAAGACAACAAAAAGACAATTAATAATCCTGCAAACACTCTCAGAGCCAGAGCCGTGAAACTCTCTGTCACTCTGCAATTAACAACACGATCAAACGATTGACCTCAGGATACGTAGAGATGAAAACCACCATTAAACTGATCGCATCGGCAGTGTCGTTGTGCCTCATGGCTCCGGGCGCTTATGCGATAACTGCGGACCAGGCCGCAGCGAACCTGAAAGGTGCAGCTGATTTTGAGCATCTGGTGCATAAAAATTATGCCGCCGCGCTCAGAGCTGAGCATGTCAGCAACATAGAAATGATGAATACCATCAATCAGTATGGTGCGACCTCGCCTCAAGCCGCCGCAGCCGCCCAGAAGCATCTGGATGCGTTCAAGTTGATCGACCAACGCCGTAACGATCTTAAACTTGCCCAGACCCAGCTGCAGGCCGCCCGCAACGCGTTTAAGGATGGATCGATTGCGCCTGTGGCTATTCCTGTTAAGCCAGCATCGCTGACATCGAATATTCCGACTGTCGTTGCACCTCCTGCGCCGAACCAGAGCGTGCCGCCTAAACCGCAGACAACGGTGACCAGCACCGCGCCCACTCTCGTCGCGCCACCTGCGCCGAAGCAGAGCGTGCCGCCTAAACCGCAGACCCCGGTGACCAGCAACGTACCGACAATTGTCGCGCCGCCTGCGCCGAACCAGAGCGTGCCGCCTACACCGAAGACAACGGTGACCAGCTCCGTACCGACAATTGTCGCGCCGCCTGCGCCGAAGCAGAGCGTGCCGCCTAAACCGCAGACAACGGTGACCAGCAACGTACCGACAATTGTCGCGCCGCCTGCGCCGAACCAGAGCGTGCCGCCTACACCGAAGACAACGGTGACCGGCTCCGTACCGACAATTGTCGCACCGCCTGCGCCGAAGCAGAGCGTGCCGCCTAAACCGCAGACAACGGTTACCAGCTCCGTCCCGACTCTCGTTGCGCCACCTGCGCCGAAACAGAGCGTACCGCCTAAACCGCAGACCCCGGTGACCGGCTCCGTACCGACAATTGTCGCACCGCCTGCGCCGAACCAGAGCGTGCCGCCAGCACCGAAGACCCCGGTGATCAGCTCCGTACCGACAATTGTCGCACCGCCTGCGCCGAACCAGAGCGTGCCGCCTAAACCGCAGACAACGGTGACCAGCAACGTACCGACAATTGTCGCGCCGCCTGCGCCGAACCAGAGCGTGCCGCCTACACCGCAGACAACGGTGACCACCCAGGTTGTCACTGCACCGCCAGCCCCGGTCTACAACGTGCCGCCGAAACCGAACGCACCGGTGACCACAACCACACTGGTTGTCACCGCCCCGCCAGCCCCGGTCTATAATGTGCCGCCGAAACCGAACGCGCCGGTCACCACCACCACCCAGGTTATCACCGCGCCTCCAGCCCCGGTCTACAACGTGCCGCCAAAACCGAACGCCCCGGTGACCACGACCACCCAGGTTGTCACCGCCCCGCCAGCCCCGGTCTATAACGTGCCGCCGAACCCGAACGCACCGGTGACCACCACCACCCAGGTTATCACCGCGCCGCCAGCCCCGGTCTACAACGTGCCGCCGAAACCGAACGCCCCGGTGACCACGACCACCCAGGTTATTACCGCCCCGCCAGCCCCGGTCTACAACGTGCCGCCGAAACCGAACGCGCCGGTGACCACGACCACCCAGGTTATCACCGCCCCGCCAGCCCCGGTCTACAACGTGCCGCCGAAACCGAACGCACCGGTGACCACAACCACACTGGTTGTCACCGCCCCGCCAGCCCCGGTCTATAATGTGCCGCCGAAACCGAACGCGCCGGTCACCACCACCACCCAGGTTGTCACCGCGCCGCCAGCACCGGTCTATAACGTGCCGCCGAAGAAGACGACGACCAGCACCAGCCAGGCCGCGGGTAACACTTACTCCATCAGCCAGGTCAACAGTTACTACGTGGATCAAACGACCCGTAACCAGGTGAACAACAATGGCCAGCGGATTGCGAGCAACAGCCAGCGGATCGACAGCAACGGTCAGCGCATCTCGGGCAACAGCGTACGCATCGACAGCAACAGCCAGCGCATCTCGGGTAACAGCCAACGCATCGACAGCAACAGCCAGCGCATCTCGGGTAACAGCGTGCGTATCGACAACAACAGTCAGCGTATCTCGGGCAACAGCCAACGCATCGACAGCAACAGTCAACACATTACGAACAACAGCAAAGCCATTGAACGTAATGCGAAAGAGATCGATGAGACCCGCAACGATCTCAAACGCGGTCTGAATAACGCAGCGGCAATGTCGAGCCTGCATTATCACTCCGATGATTCATGGGCTCTGTCGACGGGGACGGCAAATGGGGATGGCGCAGCGCTCGCTGCCGGTCTACAAAAAGGCATTACCCCGCACGTTGCCGTGAATGTGCAGGCATCAAGCTCCTTCGATAACGGCTGGATGGCAGGCGCAGGTATCTCTGGCGATTTTTAATCGCATCTTGCAGGGTTAAATCAGCACTTATGGCCGCCTTTATGGCGGCCTTTTTCATTGCATTACCCGAACTTTACTTAAGTCTTGCTAATGTTTAACGCTGTTAAACAGATAAAAAGGCTTATCACTTTCAAAACAGTCTTGCGGATGTCCGCACTTTTGTACGCTTTACTTGCCTGTAGTAACCTTTATTTTCCATTTGTGATCGGCGCAAAACTCCCGCACGCGGTGCTAATAGCCTCATCTTGCGGGAGATGTTAAACTTTTTCGCGATAAAAATGGCTCGCTTTTAACTATAGGAAGTATGCGGCATGACACATATCTTTTATGAGTTCACCTCCCTTAAGCCGGGTGTTCCTAATGTAGAAACATTAATGCAAGTCATCCACTCCTCGGCAGAGACCAGCTTTGTTATTGGCCCTGAAGTCGTTGATTTCGTAAAAAAAGCGTTGATCGTTAATACCACTATTGGCAGCTTTAAAAATTGCAAATTCGCTTTCGACAACGGCACGCACTTCATTGAATTTGATGGGAAAGGTAAGTCGAAGCGCTACGACGAGGTTCCGGAATGGTTTGTCTCCCCGGCAGACTTTTCCCGCTCGCAGTGGCTGATCAACCATAAGCTGTCGGATGTGATGGCGACGAAGTTTATTGAAGTGCTGATGTCTTACCCGCTGAAAGAGCGTCGTGCCCACTGCAATCTGCTGTTCGGATTAGACTTGCATAAGACAGGTATCGTGCCGTCCACGACTCCTGCCGCGAGCAAAATCGGCAATAAAAACGGTAAAACAACGAAGCCGAAAATCATCGAACTGGGCTCCTTTGAGCTGTTCAGCCAGTTCTTTGACCGCCTGAAAAGCGCCGTGGCAGAGGATCAGTTCCCGACCCTGCAGGTGCTGACCGGTATCGATAACCTGTCAAAAGCGCCAAATAACCTCAAACAGGGGATCCGCACCTGGTTCAAAGCGATCACCGGCGATCTGCCGCCTAACAATAAGCGCGTCGAAGCCGGTAATGCCGGTCTGTTCTGCGCCCCGGTGCGCGAACAGCTGCAGCAGATTGAAGCCATTGGCCTGGAAAAATACTATGCCGGGCTGTCACGGGCAATCAACGAAGCGGGCGAGCAGTACATCTCTGACTTCGCTTACCCCCATCCCGACGCCTGACCTGCCGCTGCCGACTAAAAACCCCGTCGCCCTGCTATTTTTAGCGGGGCTTTTTTATGTCTGGACCCTGCCCGGCTCGTTGATTCAAGGCGAATTTCCCCCTGTTTGCCGATATACTAATGGGCAACAAACGAACAATTGTTATCGCAACATGGAATACAAAACAGGAGGTTTTACATGTTCATCGTCATCCCTATTCTCATCTTCGTGGCGCTGGTGATCGTCGCCGCTGGCGTCAAAATTGTTCCGCAGGGCTACCAGTGGACGGTTGAGCGTTTTGGTCGTTATACCAATACGCTGCAGCCGGGGTTAAGCCTGGTCGTGCCGTTTATGGACCGCATTGGCCGCAAGATCAATATGATGGAACAGGTGCTCGATATCCCGTCGCAGGAGGTCATCTCCCGGGATAACGCCAACGTGACCATCGACGCGGTGTGCTTTATTCAGGTGATTGACGCCCCGAAAGCCGCCTACGAGGTGAGCAACCTTGAGTTAGCCATCATCAACCTCACGATGACCAATATCCGAACCGTGCTCGGCTCGATGGAGCTGGACGAAATGCTCTCCCAGCGCGACAGCATCAATACCCGCCTGCTGCACATCGTCGACGAAGCCACCAACCCGTGGGGCATTAAAGTCACGCGTATTGAGATCCGTGATGTGCGCCCGCCAGCAGAGTTGATCACCTCGATGAACGCCCAGATGAAGGCTGAGCGAACCAAGCGCGCCTACATTCTGGAGGCCGAAGGGGTGCGCCAGGCGGAGATCCTCAAAGCCGAAGGGGAAAAACAGTCGCAGATCCTTAAAGCCGAAGGCGAACGCCAGTCTGCCTTCCTGCAGGCCGAAGCCCGTGAACGTTCGGCAGAAGCAGAAGCCCGCGCCACCAAAATGGTTTCGGAGGCCATCGCTGCCGGGGATATCCAGGCGGTGAACTACTTTGTGGCACAGAAGTACACCGAAGCGCTGCAGGCCATCGGCTCGGCGGAGAACAGCAAGGTGGTGATGATGCCGCTGGATGCCAGCAGCCTGATGGGCTCGATCGGCGGGATCGCGGAGCTGATTAAAAACAGCGGCAACGAGCGCAAATTATGATCGCGTTAATTGCTGCACATCCGCACGTCTTCTGGCTGAGTCTCGGCGGCCTGCTGCTGGCGGCAGAGATGCTTGGCGGCAACGGCTATCTGCTGTGGAGCGGCGTGGCGGCCGTTATCACCGGCCTGCTGGTGTGGATCTTACCCTTCGACTGGGCCTGGCAG
This sequence comes from Enterobacter sp. MF024, assembly GCF_005843915.1. Classification (NCBI taxonomy): domain Bacteria; kingdom Pseudomonadati; phylum Pseudomonadota; class Gammaproteobacteria; order Enterobacterales; family Enterobacteriaceae; genus Enterobacter; species Enterobacter sp. MF024. Next base: position 590,114 of record NZ_VCBB01000003.1, read on the forward strand.
GGGGTGCTTTTCGCGGTACTCACCCTGATTGCCGCCTGGCTCTGGTGGCGCTGGCTCTCACGCCAGGTGCGCGCCCAGAAACCCGCCGATGCCCGGCTCAACCAGCGTGGACAACAGCTGGTGGGGATGCAGTTTACGCTGGATACCGCCCTGGTGAACGGACGCGGCCATATGCGCGTCGGCGACAGCTCATGGCCGGTGATTGCCGATGCCGACTTTGCCGCCGGTACAAAAGTTGAAGTGGTGGCCGTCGAGGGGATCACCCTTCGCATCCGCGCCCTCTCCCGATAAGAACAGGATTAACAGAATGGTCAGGAAGACAACGCTGGCAATGAGCGTTAGCGCATTACTGGCAAGTGCCGTACCGGCATACGCCTCGTTTGATATTGAAGACTGTAAATGGAGCGATGACCATTGCCTGCTGAAAGGCGACCCGGTGCTGACACCCGGCAATGATTCCCGCGACAACCTACTGCGCCTGCTGAGCGAAGCAAAATCCTTTGCCCTGCCCGTGCAGGCCACGCCTGCGGATATCACCCGCTCCCGAGACTTCTATTTTGCTTATCATCCGGAGTGGGATGCCGCAACGACACCTGCCACCGCCGCACGGGAAGCACCGGTTGAAGAGAGTTCGCTCAGCAAACAGCTCGCCGCTCTGCAGCTTGACCCCGTTGAGATCCGCAACGACGGTGAGCTGGAAAACCGCTTCGTCTCGAACAGTGCCGACAGCGTGAGCCAGTTTTTTGCCGCCCTGCTGGCCGATGAAACGCTCACGGCCGAACAGCGCCATGCCCTGGCCCGGGCGCGTTCAGGGCTCTATTCCGGCGCGACCGACGAGCAGCTGGCGGCATCTCTGGAGACTCTTCCGGCACAATCGACAGCCGTGCAGTACAAAACCTATCTGTCAGGGGCAGCCCTTTTTTATGCCGGGGATTACGCCGGGGCGGATCGCGCATTTAGCGCATTGATCGACAGCAATCGCCCGTGGCTGGCGGAAACCGCGCATTATATGCTGATGCGCACGGCGCTGAACAAAAGCAGCCAGAACAGCACGGGGGAGTACGGCGATTTCACTCTCGATCGTATCGATCGCCCTGCCGCCGAACAGGCGCAGAAAGCTGCCCAGGCTTATCTGCAGCGCTGGCCGGAAGGGCGTTATGCCGATTCCGCACGCGGCATGCTGCGTCGCATCAACTGGTATCTGCAGGCCTGGCCGCAGCTGGCAGGGCTGTATGAGCAGCGGTTCCAGCAGGCCAGTGACGCCGGGGCGCTGCGCGGGCTGGTGATCGAATACGATAATGTCTTTGGCATGCAGTTCTATGTAAGCGCCGTGCAGGAGGCATTCCCCGACGCGCCGCTGGTCAGCTATACCGAAATGCTGCGCGCCCTTCGCCTGAACAGCGACGAGAAACCGACCCTGACGCAGCAGGCGCTCGACAGCAGCAAACCGGTGTTTGAAAAAAGCGGCAAGCTGGCGCTGTGGCGTAATCTGCAGTTGAACCTGTGGCGGGCGACAAACAACGATGCCGCCATTTTGCAGGCCGTTAAGCCAGCGGAAAAACTCCCGGCGCACGACATTCTCGCCTTCAGCGAGCAGGTGCTGTACGGCGACGCGCTGATGGCGCAAAAGCAGTGGCCGGCGGCAGGTGATTTCTGGCTGATGTTGCTAAAGCAGAGCAAGGATGTCGAACAGCAGCAGTATGTGCAGGCCAGACTGGCCGCCACGCTGGTGTATAGCGGCAATGCAGAGGCGATTTTTGCTCCGGACAGCGCCGTTACCAACCTGCGGCTTCGCTCACAGGTGCTTAAAGCGGTGGCCTCGCCTGAGCGGTTACGCCAGCAGGCCAGCCAGGGGCCGAACAACGAGGAGCGCACCATTGCGCTGCACACGCTGTTGGTGCGTGATTTAACCGAAAACCGCTTCGGCGACTGGTTAACTGACAGAAAGCTCGCCAGCGCCATCACGCCTCCGGTCGTGGGCAAAGCGTTTGACGATGTTAACCTGAGCGTTTTCGACTGGAACGGCGATACCGCCGGAGCCGGTTACGTCTGTCGAAGTCTGGATAAAACGGTGCAGGTACTCAGCCAGAACGCCAATGATGCCCATGCCCTGAACTGTCTGGGCGAGTTCTTTCGCACAACCAGTACCCATGTCGATCTGTGGAAAGACAGCGCGGGCAACGGCCTGCTTGGCGCGGCGATCCACCGCAAGGAACCTTACGGCCAGTTTGACAGGCAAGGTTACTATCAGCAGGTCATCACCTCGCCAAAGGCGGAGCATGAAGATAAAAGCTACGCGCTCTATCGGGCCATCATGTGCTATGCCCCGTCCGGCTATAACGAATGTGGTGGAGCAGAGGTGGACAAAGCCCAGCGCAAAGGCTGGTTCACGCAGTTAAAAACGCAGTATCCGGGCAGCCCGTGGGCACAAAAACTCAAATACTACTGGTAGCCGCGCTGCTGGCCGGACAGGCGCAGGCGCAGGAGATCGTTACCGCCCACGAGCACCCGGCCTTCTGGCTCTGGTCGGGGGTGAAGGCCAGCGATGCGCTGAAGGAGGCGCAAACGGTCTATCTGCATCAGGGAGAGGTGCTGGCCCGCCCGAATGAGGTGGTGTTCCAGCGCCTCGGACTGCCCGTCAGCCGCCTGACCTTTCCCTCAATCTGGCTGACCGTGCGCTTTACCACTCTTGACGTACCGCCTGAGATCCTCCCGCGAATTGTCCGCCTGATGCAGCGCTGGCAGGCGGCAGGTAATCAGGTGGTGGGTTTGCAGGTCGATTTTGATGCGGCCACCCACCAGCTGGCGGACTACGCCCGCTTTTTGCAGGCGTTGCGCCAGCAGCTGCCAGCCGAATTTTCGCTGGGGGTCACCGGGCTGCTGGACTGGGCAAAAACCGGGGATGTCGCCACGCTGAACGCGCTGGCGGTGGATGAACTGGTGATCCAGAGCTATCAGGGCCGCCATACGGTTGCTAACTATCAGGCCTATCTGCCCGCGCTCGCCCGCCTGCGCATTCCGTTCAAGCTCGGGCTGGTCCAGAACGGCCAGCGGGATCGGCAGGCCGAAGCGCAGCTGCAACAATCCCCGTGGTATCGCGGTACGGTGGTGTTTATGCTCAATCCGGCCCGGGGTTAAGCCTTCGCCTTGCGATGACAGCAGCCGGACAGATTATCAATGATCGGACAGTCGGCGCCGTCATCCCCCGGACAGCTCTCCGCCAGCGCCAGCAATTGATCGCGCATCGCCTGTAGCTCCACAATATGCCGTTCAATCTCCGCCACCTTCTCCAGCGTCCGGCTTTTAACGTCGGCGCTGTGACGCGCGGGATCGTTGAACAGGTTCACCAGGTCGCCGCACTCCTCCAGATTAAACCCCACCTGTCGCGCCTGGCGCAGCAGCGTCAGTTCATCGAGGTGCTTCTGGGTATAGCTCCGGTAGCCGTTCTCACTGCGCAGCGGCGGCGTCACCAGCCCTTTCTCTTCGTAAAAACGAATTGCTTTGCTGGTTAAGCCAGTTTTTTTGGCAACATCACTGATATTCACGTTTCCCCCTTGACCTTCCCCTTGATGGAAGGTTTAACCTTCATAACAGTTAGATGAAAGTGTCTCTCCGGTCAATATCTGGCTGGAGATTTAGAAGGAGTTTACCTATGTCTCAAACCATCGACCTGACCCTGGATGGCCTCTCCTGCGGCCACTGTGTCAAACGCGTTAAAGAGAGTCTGGAGCAACGCCCGGACGTTGAGAGTGCAGATGTGACCATCGAGCACGCGGTCGTCACCGGCAGCGCAAGCGCCGATGCCCTGATCGACACCATCAAACAGGCCGGTTACGGTGCGGCGTTAAGCCACCCAAAGGCTGATCCGCTGACAGCGTCAACAACTCCGTCGGAAGCACTGACAGCGGCCCCCTCTGAGCTTCCGGCAGCTCACGATAGCGATGACAGCCAGCAGCTGTTGATCAATGGCATGAGCTGCGCCAGCTGCGTCACCCGCGTCCAGGATGCCCTGCAGGCGGTTCCGGGTGTGGCACAGGCACGGGTCAATCTGGCGGAGCGCACTGCGCTGGTCATGGGCAGCGCCTCCGCCGCTGATTTAGTGCAGGCGGTCGAAAAAGCAGGCTACGGCGCCGAGGCGATTGAGGATGACCTCGAACGCCGGGCGCGCCAGCAGGAGACCGCCATCGCCACCATGAAACGTTTTCGCTGGCAGGCGATTGTCGCCCTGCTGGTAGGCATCCCGGTGATGGTCTGGGGAATGCTCAGCGACAATATGATGGTCACCGACGACAACCGCACGCTGTGGCTGGCGATTGGCGTGCTCACCCTTGGGGTGATGATCTTCGCGGGCGGCCACTTTTATACCAGCGCCTGGAAAAGCCTGAAAAACCGCACCGCCACCATGGACACGCTGGTGGCGCTTGGTACCGGCGCGGCGTGGCTCTACTCAATGAGCGTCAACGTCTGGCCGCAGTGGTTCCCGATGGAAGCGCGCCATCTTTATTATGAAGCCAGCGCGATGATTATCGGCCTGATTAACTTAGGCCATATGCTGGAAGCCCGGGCCCGTCAGCGCTCGTCGAAAGCGCTGGAAAGATTGCTCGACTTAACGCCGCCTACCGCCCGGGTTGTGACCGAAAACGGCGAACAGAGCGTGCCGCTGGCAGAGGTTCAGGAAGGCATGATCCTGCGCCTGACCACCGGAGATCGCGTGCCGGTGGACGGAGAGATCACCCAGGGCGAAGCCTGGTTCGACGAAGCGATGCTCACCGGCGAGCCGGTGCCGCAGCAGAAAGGCGACGGGGAGAGTGTTCATGCCGGTACCGTCGTGCAGGATGGCAGCGTGCTGTTCCGCGCCAGTGCCGTCGGCAGCCACACTACGCTGTCGCGCATTATTCGTATGGTGCGCCAGGCCCAGAGCAGCAAGCCGGAGATCGGCAAGCTGGCCGATAAAATCTCTGCCATCTTCGTGCCGGTGGTGGTGGGTATCGCCCTGTTCAGCGCCGCTATCTGGTACTTCTTCGGCCCCGCGCCGCAGATTGTCTATACCCTGGTGATCGCCACCACGGTGCTGATCATCGCCTGTCCTTGTGCCCTGGGACTGGCGACGCCGATGTCGATTATCTCCGGCGTCGGGCGTGCCGCAGAATCGGGCGTGCTGGTACGTGATGCCGACGCCCTGCAGCGCGCCAGCACCTTAGACACCCTGGTGTTTGATAAAACCGGGACCCTCACCGAGGGTAAACCCCAGGTGGTTGCCGTCCATACCCTGGGGGGGATGAGCGAAGCCGAGGCCCTGAGCCTGGCGGGCGCACTGGAGCAGGGCTCCAGCCATCCGCTGGCCCGGGCGATTCTGGAGAAAGCGGGCAACGCATTACCGCAGATGAATAACTTCCGCACCCTGCGCGGGCTTGGGGTCAGCGGTGAGGTGGATAATCGCACCCTGCTGCTGGGTAACCAGGCGCTGCTCGCAGAAAACGGCATTGATACCCGTGCGCTGGACGAGCAGCTGCAAACCTGGGCTTCACAGGGGGCAACCCCGGTGCTGCTGGCGGTAGACGGACAGGCCGCGGCGCTGTTTGCCATTCGCGATCCATTACGCGCTGACAGCGTGGCCGCGCTGCAACGCCTGCACCGGGAAGGCTATCGTCTGGTGATGCTCACCGGCGATAACGCCACCACCGCCCAGGCTATCGCCCGGGAAGCGGGTATCGATGAGGTGATCGCCGGCGTGCTGCCGGATGGCAAAGCGGATGCGATTATCAAACTGCAGGGCCAGGGACGCCGCGTGGCGATGATTGGCGACGGCATCAACGACGCCCCGGCGCTGGCGCAGGCGGATGTGGGCATCGCCATGGGCGGCGGGAGCGATGTCGCCATCGAAACGGCAGCCATCACCCTGATGCGCCACAGCCTGACCGGGGTGGCCGACGCGCTTGCCATTTCTAAAGCGACGTTGCGCAACATGAAGCAAAACCTGCTGGGGGCCTTTATCTATAACGCCTTCGGTATTCCTATCGCCGCCGGGATCTTATGGCCGCTGACCGGCACGCTGCTGAACCCGGTAGTGGCGGGTGCCGCCATGGCCCTCTCCTCTATTACCGTGGTGAGCAACGCTAACCGCCTGTTGCGCTTTAAACCTAAAGCCTGAGGCGGTTGCAGGACAAGGACGTCTTGCACCGCCCTGCCCCACGCGCTAGCATGAATTTTTCATTCAGGGAGCGCGTATGGGTCTGTTTCAACGTCTGAAAGCATCGTTTCGCGCCCTTTTCCCCCGCCGCTATCGCTGGCCTGGACTCGATATCACCCTTCCCGGCGGACAGCATCTGCATCTGGTTGGCAGCATCCATATGGGGACGCGAGATATGTCTCCGTTGCCCGAGGGGCTGATTAGCCGACTGCGTCAGGCCGACGCGCTGATCGTCGAAGCGGATATCTCCGGGGATGAGTCACCTTTCGCCGGGCTTGCGATCCCGCCTCCGCTGGAGGAGCGTCTCAGCGCTACGCAACTGGCTGAACTGCAACGGGTTGCCGACGAGCTTGGCTTACCTGTCTCGATGCTCGAGAGCCAGCCGCTATGGCAGATCGCGATGGTGTTGCAGGCCACCCAGGCGCAGCGGCTGGGATTACGGGGCGATTACGGCATCGACTATCAATTGCTGAATGCCGCACGCGCGCAGCAGTTGCCGGTTATCGAACTGGAGGGGGCCGCCAGCCAGATTGCGCTGCTGCGCCAGATGCCAAACGACGGTTTGCTGCTGCTGGAAGATACGCTAACCCACTGGCACACCAATGCCCGGCTGCTGCAAACCATGGTGAGCTGGTGGCTGGATTCGCCTCCTGCCGTTGACCGGCTGGCGCTTCCGGCCACGTTCAGCGAATCGCTGTATGACGTGCTGATGCACGAGCGCAATCAGGCGTGGTGCGAAAAGCTGCACGCGCTGCCTGCCGGACGGTATGTGGTGGCGGTTGGGGCATTGCATCTGTACGGCGAGGGGAATTTGCCGTCGTTGCTGAGATAAAAAAGTGGCCAATATTTCTATTGGCCCGTCAAAGAGGAATTTCATCATTGTTATTATGCCGGAGGAGACCTCCGGTTCAGAAGATTGTCGCTCAAAGTGACCATCACTGCCAACACTATATGCGCAAGATGGTGCTATTTTTTAGCCTCTTTTGAGGCGTATTCTTAAGGCGTTTATTGTCCGGGCTAAGAAGGATTGCTATGACTCCCGCCGTTAAATTACTCGAAAAAAACAAGATTGCGTTTCGGATCCACAGCTACGACCACGATCCGGCTGAAACCAATTTTGGTGATGAAGTGGTGCGTAAACTGGGTCTGAATGCGGATCAGGTTTATAAAACATTGCTGGTCGCGGTGAATGGCGACATGAAACACCTCGCCGTGGCGGTGACGCCGGTTGCCAGCCAGCTGGATCTGAAGAAAGTCGCCAAAGCGCTGGGCGCGAAAAAAGTGGATATGGCGGACCCGATGGTTGCGCAACGCACCACGGGGTACCTGGTGGGTGGGATCAGCCCGCTGGGGCAAAAGAAGCGCCTGCCGACGCTGATTGATGCGCCCTCACAGGGGTTTGACACAATCTACATTTCCGGCGGCAAGCGCGGGCTGGACATTGAGCTGGCGGCGGGCGATCTGGCGAAAATGCTGGATGCGCAGTTTGCGGATATTGCGCGCCGGGATTAAGGCATTGCCCGGTGGCGCTTCGAGGTAAAAGCAAAACGGTAACAACCGTTACCGTTTTTAGTGTTTGCGCCCTCTCCCGGTGGGAGAGGGACGGGGTGAGGGCAGCAGGCCGCACGGTCCTGAAGCCGCCACCCGACACTTACGGCGGTTACTGCCAGCTCACCTCACCCTGCGGTTCATAGGCATTCACATCCAGCGGTGAATTCTGCTGGATATACTGCTTGAGCACCTCGGCGTCGATAAAGCCGGTATTCACATAGCCCGGTTTATTATCGATATGCGGATAACCATCGCCGCCGGTGGCGTTAAAGCTTAACGTCGCCATACGGTAGGTTTTGGCCGGATCGACCGGTTCGCCCTTGATCTTCAGGTCGCTCAGCACCCCGCCCTTCGCCACAAAGCTCACGTTGGCAAACTGTGGATAGGCTCCGGAGTCCGGTTTCATCTGCGCCACCGCCGTCAGATAGTCTGTCACCTCTTTGCCGCTCATATCGACATACACCAGCACGTTGCCGAACGGCTGCACCTTCAGCACATCTTTATAGGTGATGTCCCCGCCTTCGATGGAGTCGCGGATCCCGCCGCCGCTCATCACCGCAAAATCGGCACCGGTGCGCGCCATCTGCGCGGCCAGGATCAGATGCCCCATGTTGGTCTGCACGAAGCGCACCTTGCTGCGATCGCCTTCCAGTCGGCCGTTGAGCGTGCCAATCTTCACGTCCAGCTGCGCCTTACCTTTATTCTGGAACGGCGTCAGCAGGGAGAGCATCTGTGGGTTTTCCGCAATTTCCGGGGTATAGAGCACGCGCTCGCTCTGGCCGTTATCGTAAGTGACCTTCTTCTTCAGGTTGACCGGGATCAGCTGGTAGTGCACCAGCTTCATCTCGCCGTTGCGGAATTCGAAGTCCGCGCGGCCCACATATTTGCCCCACTCGTGGGCCTGCACAATCCAGATCCCGTTCTGCTTGTCCGGCGCGCACGGCGTGCCTGGCACGTAATCCACCTGCTTTTTATTTTCCGAGGCCATACAGACCGGATCCTGGGAGTGACCGCCCACAATCATCGCCAGCGAGCCCGCCGGCAGGCTACGCGCCATCTCAACATCACCCGGGGCGTTCGAGCCGTGCTCGCCGTTATCGTAGTGCCCCATGTGGGTGGTGGCGATAATCACGTCCGGTTTTTCGTTCTGCTGCAGCTCCTGGATCACCAGCTTCGCTTCATCAGCCGGTTTACGGAATTCGATGTCGGTAAAATATTCCGGGTTGCCGATTTTCGCCGTGTCATCGGTGGTCAGCCCCACCACCGCAATTTTAATATCCTGGCGTTTGAAAATGGCCCAGGGCTTAAATAAGCGCTCGCCGGTGCTTTTCTGGTAAATATTGGCGGATAGGAACGGGAATTTAGCCCACTTCTCCTGCTGGCGTAATACGTCGATGGGATTATCAAACTCATGGTTACCCACGGCCATCGCATCGTAGCCAATGAGATTCATGCCGCGAAAATCGGGTTCCGCGTCCTGTAGATCGGATTCCGGCACGCCGGTATTAATATCGCCACCGGAGAGCAGCAGCACGCTGCCGCCTTTTGCCGCCACCTCTTTACGGATCCCGTCCACCAGCGTTTTCTGCGCCGAGAGGCCATATTCACCGTATTCGCTGCGCCAGAAGTGGCCGTGATGATCGTTAGTATGCAGGATGGTGATGTTATAGGTTTTATCTTTTTCCCAGGCCTGGGCTGGCAGGCTGAGCAGACCGCACGCCGCTATTATTGCCAGCGCGACGCCTCGCTTCATTAACTTCATTTCTTCACTCCCTGATCTTAGACAAACGCAAAAATTACAATGAGTCATCAGAATAGACAAATATGTTTTCAGAATTGCGACTTTCCTCAAATGTCAGGGACAGGTATGTTAGTCGGATAATAATTACTCCCTGCACTTCCAATAACAATCGACGTGGTATTTATGGCAATCAGCGAATCTACTCCTCCGGTGTCGGCGGCTAAGGCCCGCACCTCATTCGGTATTCTCGGCGCAATCAGTCTTTCGCATCTGCTTAACGATATGATCCAGTCGCTTATTCTGGCGATCTACCCGTTACTGCAGTCCGAGTTCTCTCTCACCTTCGTGCAGATCGGCATGATCACCCTCACCTTCCAGCTGGCGTCGTCGCTGCTGCAACCGGTGGTGGGCTACTGGACGGATAAATATCCGATGCCATGGTCGCTGCCGATTGGCATGTGCTTTACCCTGAGCGGCCTGATCCTGCTGGCGATGGCGGGCAGCTTTGAAGGGGTGCTGGTGGCAGCCGCCCTGGTGGGCACCGGCTCGTCGGTCTTCCATCCGGAGTCGTCCCGCGTGGCGCGAATGGCCTCCGGTGGCCGTCACGGTCTGGCACAGTCGCTGTTCCAGGTGGGCGGCAACTTCGGCAGCTCCCTCGGTCCGCTGCTGGCGGCGGTGATTATCGCCCCGTACGGCAAAGGCAACGTGGCCTGGTTTGTGCTGGCCGCGCTGTTAGCGATTGTGGTGCTGGCGCAAATCAGCCGCTGGTATGCGGCTCAGCACCGGGTCAATAAAGGCAAACCAAAAGCGCCGGTGATAAATCCCCTGCCACGCAACAAGGTGATTCTGGCCGTCAGCATCCTGCTGATGCTGATTTTCTCCAAATACTTCTATATGGCGAGTATCAGCAGCTATTACACCTTTTATCTGATGGAAAAATTCGGACTATCGGTACAAAACGCCCAGTTTCATCTGTTCGCGTTCCTGTTTGCCGTCGCAGCCGGGACCTTTATTGGTGGGCCGCTGGGGGACAAAATCGGACGTAAATATGTGATTTGGGGCTCTATCCTCGGTGTTGCGCCCTTCACGCTTATTTTACCCTACGCAACCCTGTGGTGGACGGGCGTTTTAACCGTGATCATTGGTTTTATCCTCGCATCCGCCTTTTCTGCCATTCTGGTGTACGCTCAGGAGCTGCTTCCGGGGCGTATCGGCATGGTTTCCGGGCTGTTTTTTGGTTTTGCCTTCGGGATGGGCGGCCTTGGCGCGGCGGTATTAGGGCTGATTGCAGACCATACCAGCATCTTCCTGGTCTACAAAATCTGCGCTTTCCTGCCACTTCTTGGGATGTTGACTATATTCCTGCCTGATAACCGGCATAAATCCTGATTTATCTGCGGCCAAACTACAGCTTTGGCCGCGCCCTTCCCTTCTGCCATCAGCCTTTCTTCACCACACCTCTGATAAATCGTCCGGATGTACGTCCGTTTAACCCTTATTGCTGTTTTCATTAAAATTCAATAATTATTCATAAACGTAATCATTAATTTTGTCATAAACTATTACACGGCTTTTTGGTTTACGAACCAAAAATGGAGTCATACAGCAACGAAAGGAGACGGAATGCACCACGCCACACCGCTTATCACCACCATTGTTGGTGGACTTGTACTCGCTTTTATACTCGGCATGATTGCCAACAAACTGCGTATTTCCCCTCTGGTGGGCTATTTAGTGGCGGGCGTGTTAGCTGGTCCGTTTACCCCTGGTTTTGTTGCTGATACGAAACTTGCCCCCGAGCTGGCGGAGCTTGGGGTGATCCTGCTGATGTTCGGTGTGGGTTTGCATTTCTCCCTGAAGGATTTGATGGCGGTAAAGTCGATCGCCATTCCTGGCGCGATCGCCCAGATAGCCGTGGCGACGTTGCTGGGTATGGCGCTTTCAGCGATGCTGGGCTGGCCGCTAATGACCGGCATCGTGTTCGGCCTGTGTCTTTCCACCGCCAGTACCGTGGTACTGCTGCGCGCGCTTGAAGAGAGACAGCTGATTGACAGCCAGCGGGGGCAGATCGCCATTGGCTGGCTGATTGTTGAAGATCTGGTGATGGTCTTAACCCTGGTGTTGCTGCCTGCTGTCGCCGGAATGCTCGAAAAAGAGAACGTCGGGTTCGCCTCCCTGGCGCTGGATATGAGTATCACCATCGGCAAAGTGGTGGCCTTTATCGCCATTATGATGCTGGTGGGCCGCCGCCTGGTGCCGTGGATCCTCTCCCGCAGCGCGGCGACCGGCTCGCGCGAGCTGTTTACCCTCGCGGTACTGGCGCTGGCGCTGGGGATTGCCTTTGGCGCCGTGGAGCTGTTCGACGTCTCCTTCGCGCTGGGCGCCTTCTTTGCCGGGATGGTGCTGAACGAATCGGAACTGAGCCACCGTGCCGCCCACGATACCCTGCCCCTGCGCGATGCCTTTGCGGTGCTGTTCTTTGTCTCGGTCGGGATGCTGTTCAATCCGCTGGTGCTGATTGAGCAGCCGCTGGCGGTGCTGGGCACCCTGGCGATCATTATTTTTGGTAAGTCGGTGGCGGCTTTCTTCCTGGTGCGCATGTTTGGTCACTCGCCGCGTACCGCGCTGACCATCGCCGCCAGCCTTGCGCAGATTGGTGAGTTTGCCTTTATCCTCGCCGGACTGGGCATGGCGCTGGATCTGCTGCCGCAGGCCGGGCAAAACCTGGTGCTGGCAGGGGCAATCCTCTCCATTATGCTGAACCCGGTGCTGTTCGCGCTGCTGGAAAAATACCTCGATAAAACCGAAACCCTCGAAGAGCAGACCCTGGAAGAGGCGATCGAAGAAGAGAAGCAGATCCCGGTGGATATCTGCAACCACGCCCTGCTGGTCGGTTTTGGCCGCGTCGGGAGCCTGCTGGGCGAGAAGCTGATGGCCCAGGGCATTCCGCTGGTGGTGATTGAAACCTCCCGCACCCGCGTGGATGAGCTGCGCGAGCGCGGGATCCGCGCGGTGCTGGGGAACGCGGCTAACGAAGAGATCATGAACCTGGCGCATCTGGATTGCGCCCGCTGGCTGCTGTTGACTATCCCTAACGGTTACGAGGCGGGTGAGATCGTGGTCTCCGCTCGTGAAAAATACCCGCACCTGGAGATTATCGCCCGGGCGCATTACGACGACGAAGTGGATTACATTATGGAGCGCGGCGCGAATCAGGTGGTGATGGGCGAGCGCGAGATTGCCAATACCATGCTGTCGCTGCTGGAGAAACCGCCGGTTGAAGCGACGGTGACGGGGTAAAACTTGTGCGGCCTGGGCCCCTCACCCCGGCCCTCTCCCCATAGGGGAGAGGGTGTTTGAGTTCCCTCTCCCCTATGGGGAGAGGGTTAGGGTGAGGGGTTTTCTTTTACCGATCCCAGTACGACTCTTCCAGGCTATCTTCCCGCTCCGGCAGGCCGCGCGTTAAGCGCGGTGAGTGCTGGTTCAGCACCTGATAGCTTACGCGGTTCGCGTACTTACATACCTGCGCCAGCGACGAGTAGGTCAGCCAGTTGAATTTATGCTTGCTGGAGTTCGGCACGTTGGTGCGGTGGAAGGCGTTAGCGGTGATATCGTGCAGCAGGGCGGCCAGCGCGCCGTCGCCTGCGCCGTTGGTGTTCATGATCTTCTCCGGGCCGCCCATGTACGGGGCGATATGGGAGAAGATACGCAGGGGAGTGACGCAGTCTTTATGGCGCATGGCGCGGCTGAACTCAAACTGGTTGAACTCGGCAATCGCCCCCGGCAGCAGCGGATGCTGGGTTTTACGCTTCGCCTCTTCTTCGGTGAAACCGGCCATATACAAGCCTACCGGTCCGGCGGTGCAGAGCACCAGGTCGACCCAGTCCAGCGCCTTGTCAGAGGCCAGCAGCGGATCGCTCTCCCCGGTCAGGGCTTCGGCCTCTTCTTCGTTCATCGCCAGAATCGAGACGTGCTCTTTCAGGAACGCCTGCCACCACTCCGGGTTGTCGGCGATGACAAATTTGGTGCCCAGGGTCAGGACCACCGGCACGTTGTATTTCTTCGCATACTCCACGGCCTTCATGGTCGCTTCCGGCATCGGCTCGCCCGGCTTGCAGCGCACCAGGTAGGAGGTCAGCACCAGCGCTGATGCCCCGGCAATCACCTCTTCCGGAATGCTCTCGGCGCGTAGTTTGTTCATGTGCCCCGGGCTGATGGCAAAGGTACGTTCGCCGGATTCCCCGATCAGCGTGAAACAGCGGCCAATTGCCCCATCCACGCCCTGCAGGTAATTCAGATCGGTACGGCTGGAGGTATTGCAGAGATAGCGGTAGGCGTAGCTGCCAATTTCGATATTGCTGCACATCACGCCCAGCAGAACGGAGCGGTCGTCCGCCAGCACGGAGTAGTTGTGCATGGTGTTGCCGATGGTGCCACCGGCAAACTGATGGGTGATGAGGTTCTCCCTCACCAGCTCCTGATACAGCGCTTCCGCCACATCGTCTTCAATAACCAGAGAGTGCCCGGCGCTCAGGCCGTAACGCGCGACAAACGCATCGTCCACTTTAGCTTCAATATCCACCAGCGTCTGATCGATGCCTACCACCCAGGCGGCACTGGTCTCATTTTCCGGCTGAATTTGCTGCAGCAGCGGATCGCGGGCGTTAACGGGAAAGTAGTGTTTAGATTTACGTTTACCGGGAAATTTCATGTTCTGGGCTATGAGTGACGGATGGGCCGGGAATGGTAGCACAAACCCGGCGCAGAGTGCGATCAGCGGCTGTTGGTCAGCAGAGAGACCATCATATCGATATGCTCCGGGTCGTCGTTAAGCGCCGGAATATACTCATACTTTGTGCCGCCCGCTTCGAGGAAAAACTCACGGTTTTGCACCGCGATCTCTTCCAGGGTTTCCAGGCAGTCCGCCGCAAAGCCCGGCGACATCACCTGAATATGCTTCACTCCCTTCTCGCCCAGCATTTTGAGGGTTTCATCGGTATAGGGGGTAAGCCACGGCTCGCGGCCAAAGCGCGACTGGAAGGTCATCATCACCTTCTCCGGCGGCAGGCCGAGGGCGGAAACCAGTTCCCGGGTGGTGTCGCGACAGCGTTGCGGGTAATCATCCCCTTCGTCGGCGAATCGCTGCGGAATACCGTGGTAGGAGAGCAGCAGCAGATCCGGCTCGCCGTGTTTCTCAAAGGACGCGCGGGCGCTGCTGGCGAGGGCCTTGATGTAGAGCTCGTTATCCGCGTAGTCGCGAATAAAGGTCACGCCTGGAATGCGGCGGCGTGTTGCCAGAATGCGGGCCAGTTCATCCCAGACCGCGGCCACGGTGGAGCAGGAGTATTGCGGATAGAGCGTCAGCACTTTGATGTGGTCAACGCCCTGCGCCAGCAGGTCATCGACGGCGCTTTTCAGGGACGGTTTACCGTAGCTCATGCCCAGCGCCACCGGCATATCCGGCAGACGGGCGGCCAGCGCTTTCTCCTGGCGACGGCTGTAGACCATCAGCGGCGAGCCCTCTTCCATCCAGACGGACTGATAGAGCTTTGACACGCGCGGAGAACGGATCGGTAAAATCACGCCGCGCAGTAGCGGCCACCACAGCAGGCGCGGGGTATCCACAACGCGTGTATCGCTCAGAAACTGGCGCAGATAACGGCTGACCGCTGCGGGTGTTGGGGCTTCGGGGGTACCTAGATTGGCAAGCAGGATGCCGGTTTTCGCCTGACTCATTCACGCCTCATAACCATTTAACTGGCTGATAAGTGTATCTGAAAAGCGCGTAAACGGAACCCATTGCTGCGATAGACGAAATGAGAAATTTTCTCACCCGGAGGACCCGGGTGAGAGACGCGCGATTAGCCGAGGATCTTTTCCAGCTCTGCACGAACATCAGCAACGGCTTTCGTGCCGTCAACTTTCGCGTATTTGGTGTTACCCGCCTGCGCTTCTTTGGTGTAGTAGCCGATCAGCGGCGCGGTCATCTGATGGTATTCCACCAGGCGCTTACGCACGGTCTCTTCCTGATCGTCTTTACGGGTGGTCAGCTCTTCGCCGGTCACGTCGTCTTTACCTTCCACCTGCGGTGGGTTGAACTTAACGTGGTAAACGCGGCCGGAAGCGGCGTGTACGCGACGACCGATGATACGGTCAACGATCAGCTCGTCAGGTACGTCGAACTCCAGCACGTAGTCCACGTTGATGCCCGCTTCTTTCATAGCATCAGCCTGAGGAATGGTGCGCGGGAAGCCGTCCAGCAGGAAACCGTTACGGCAGTCTTCCTGGGAAATGCGTTCTTTAACCAGAGCGATTACCAGCTCGTCGGTCACCAGCTTGCCGGCGTCCATAATGTCTTTCGCCTGTTTACCCAGCTCGGAGCCAGATTTAACAGCGGCACGCAGCATGTCACCGGTAGAGATTTGCGGAATACCGTATTTCTCCATGATGAACTGAGCCTGAGTTCCTTTACCCGCGCCCGGAGCGCCAAGCAGAATAATACGCATTGCGAAAATCCCCTCAAAAGTCGATTCAATTTTTCAAAAAGCGCTAAACAATACCATCAGAACGGGTATGGCTCAAGGAAGGCGGGGCGGCTGAAACGGTTAATGAGGGGAATTTATTAGAGGGTGCGGTAACGGCTCCCCTCACCCTGACCCTCTCCCCAGAGGGGAGAGGGAACTATAACACCCTCTCCCCTTTGGAGAGAGGGCTGGGGTGAGGGGTAATTGTATTAAGCTAACAGCAACGCATTCACGCGCTTGATGAACTGGTTTGGATCTTCCAGCGTGCCGCGTTCGGCCAGCAGGGACTGATCCAGCAGCAGTTCAACCCACTCGGCGAAGCCCGCTTCGTCCTGGGTCTCGGCCGCACGTTTCACAAGGGCGTGATCCGGGTTCAGTTCAAAGATGTACTTCACTTCCGGTACGCTCTGGCCCGCAGCGGCGAACAGCTTCGCCATTTGAGTGCTCATCTCGTCGGCTTCGGTGGTGACGATGGCCGGGGTATCGGTCAGACGGTGGGTGAAACGCACCTCTTTCACGCGATCGCCCAGATGGGTTTTCACGCGCTCAACGAACGGCTCCAGCGCCTTCTCCGCCTCTTTCGCAGTTTCGTCCACCTCATCCGCCAGCTTGTCGATAGACTCATCGGCTTTGGCAACGGACTGGAACGCTTTGCCGCTGAACTCGGTCAGGTAGTTCATCATCCACTCATCGATGCGATCGGAAAGCAGCAGCACTTCGATGCCTTTCTTACGCAGCAGCTCCAGGTGCGGGCTGCTCTTCGCCGCGGCATAGCTGTCGGCGGTGATGTAGTAGATCTTCTCCTGCCCTTCTTTCATGCGGGAGATGTACTCTTCCAGCGACACGGTCTGTTCGGAAGAGTCGGTATGGGTAGAGGCAAAACGCAGCAGCTTAGCAATGGCTTCAACGTTGGAGGCGTCTTCCGCCGGGCCCTCTTTCAGCACCAGGCCGAACTGTTTCCAGAAGGTCTGGTATTTTTCCGCGTCGTCTTTCGCCAGCTTGTCCAGCATCTGCAGCGCACGCTTGCTCAGCGCGGTGCGCAGATTGCGGGTCACGGTGCTGTCCTGAAGGATCTCACGGGAGACGTTCAGCGGCAGATCGTTTGAGTCAATCAGGCCACGCACAAAGCGCAGGTAGTTCGGCATGAACTGCTCGGCTTCGTCCATGATGAACACGCGCTGCACGTACAGCTTCAGGCCGTGCTTGTGATCGCGGTTCCACATATCCCACGGGGCCTGCGCCGGGATGTACAGCAGGCTGGTGTACTCCTGCTTACCTTCCACGCGGTTGTGGCTCCAGGTCAGCGGATCGGTAAAGTCGTGGGCGATGTGCTTGTAGAACTCGGTGTACTCTTCGTCTTTGATTTCAGACTTGTTGCGCGTCCACAGCGCCTGCGCCTTGTTGATCTTCTCCCAGGAGATAACGGTTTCGCCGTCCTGCTCTTCCTGTTTTTCGATCTCTACCGGCAGCGCGATATGGTCGGAATATTTGCTGATGATGGAGCGTACGCGCCAGTCGTTGAGGAAATCATCTTCCCCTTCGCGCAGGTGCAGGGTGATTTCGGTCCCGCGATCGGCTTTGGTGATGTCGGCAACGGTGTATTCACCTTCGCCGTGTGATTCCCAGAACACGCCACTTTCAGCGCTTTCGCCTGCCGCACGGGTACGCACGGTGACTTTATCCGCCACGATGAAGGCGGAGTAGAAGCCCACGCCGAACTGGCCAATCAGCTGGCTGTCTTTCGCCTGGTCGGAGCCCATCGACTGCAGGAAGGCTTTGGTGCCGGATTTGGCGATGGTGCCAAGATGGTCGATGGCTTCATCGCGGGTCATGCCGATGCCGTTATCCGCGATAGTCAGAGTGCGGTTCTCTTTATCAAAGGAGACGCGCACGCGCAGTTCGCCGTCACCTTCATACAGCTCTGGCTTCGAGAGCGCACGAAAACGCAGCTTGTCTGCCGCATCAGAGGCGTTAGAGATAAGCTCGCGCAGGAAAATTTCTTTATTGGAATAAAGAGAATGGATCATCAGGTGCAGAAGTTGTTTTACTTCTGACTGGAAACCACGGGTTTCTTGTCCTTTCATACTAAGTCGACCTCAACAATGCCATTTAATGGGGTTTATAAGCGTTGAGGGAGAGATGGGGATAAGCGGGTAAGTTTTCAAGCGGAGGCCACGGCCGCAGCCTCCGTTTGGTCAGAAAATAATCTTGTGACGACCTGCCAGAGAGTGCGACAGCGTGGTGCCGTCCACCATCTCCAGCTCGCCGCCGACCGGGACACCGTGGGCGATACGGCTGGCGTCGACGCCCGACTCCGCGCACAGCTCGGCGATATAGTTGGCTGTCGCCTCCCCTTCCACCGTTGGGTTGGTGGCGAGGATCACCTCAGAGATCGTTTCCGATTTCAGGCGCTGTTCCAGGCGGTCCAGGCCGATATCATCCGGACCAATACCGTCCAGCGGTGAAAGGTGGCCCATCAGCACAAAGTAGCGGCCAGAAAATTGCCCGGTCTGTTCGATGGCGTAAATGTCCGCAGGACTCTCCACCACGCAAATCTGACCGTTTTCCTGACGACGCGGGTTGGCGCAGATGTTACACACGTCCTGCTCGGTAAAGGTGCGGCAATCGGCACAGTGACCAATTTCCGACATGGCGCGGGTCAGAGCCTGCGCCAGGCGCATTCCGCCGCTGCGATCGCGTTGCAGCAGGGTAAACGCCATACGCTGCGCCGACTTCGGGCCGACGCCCGGCAGGCAGCGCAGCGCTTCCATTAACTGCGTAAGCAGCGGACTGGTTTGCATCAGAACGGCATCTTAAAGCCCGGTGGCAGCTGCATTCCGGAGGATACAGAGGCCATTTTTTCTTTCTGAGTTTCGTCGATACGGCGCGCAGCATCGTTAAATGCAGCGGCGACCAGATCTTCCAGCATATCTTTGTCGTCTTCGAGCAGGCTAGGGTCGATCTCCACGCGACGGCAGTTATGTGCGCCGTTGATGGTCACTTTGACCAGACCTGCGCCAGATTCGCCAGTGACTTCCATCTGCGCGATCTCTTCCTGCATCTTCTGCATTTTTTCCTGCATCTGCTGGGCCTGCTTCATCAGACCACCCAGACCGCCTTTACCACCAAACATAGGCTTCTCTCTTCTTTCACGTTAAAGATAACAACCGTAAGTCAGACTCACGATCAAATGGGTCGAATACTCTCTTCATCCAGGTCTGCATCGAAGTAACGCTGCAGGGTCTGAATGTTATTATCCGCGATAATCGACTCACGCGCCTGCGCGAGTTTCTCTTCATAAATGGCCTGACGCCACTCCAGCGGCGTTCGCACCGCCGGATTATCATCTTCAATGATGGTCAATTCAACCGGCGCACCCTGTAATGTGGAGAGCGCCTCAGTCAGCACCTGCTGCGCGCTCGCCGAATTCAGGTGACGCTGGCCCGGACGCAGATGCAGACAGATACGGTTGCCCTCCTGCTCGCGCCAGGCGTTGAGCGCGACCTGCTCCACCAGTTTCGGCAGCTTGAGTTTGCTGACCTCTGCCGCCCAGGGATCGCGCTCAAGCGACTCCTCGGCGAGTTTGGCGGAGAGCTCCGGCGTTTTCTCGTGCTCCAGCGCCTTTTTCAGCGCCTTCGGCGTGGCAACCTCCACCTTCACCTCTTCGGTGACGGTGGTCGCTTTCCAGCGATACGCCTCTTGCTTAACCGGCGCCTTTGGCTCAGAGGTGACCGTTGCCGAACGCGACTGGACGCGATCCGTGACCGAAGCCAGACGTTCAAGCGCGGCGTTATTTACCGGCCGCGCTCTTGCAGGCGCTGCCGGTTCACTCTTTTTTGGTTTGGTTGCTCCCTGAGCACGCTGTAGCTGGCTACGGGCAGCAAGCACCGAACTGGTGGCATCCGACAGCGGCACGTCCTGTCGCGGCGGTGGCGCACTCTGCTGCGTGGGCACCTGCGGCGGCGTGAGCACTGCCGTCGGCGCCACCGGAGCGAACGACTGCGGCTGCACCTCAGGTTCTGGCAGCGGCATGCGCGGATGGAACGCCAGCGCGCGCAGCAGGGTCATCTCGACCCCCATACGTCTGTCGGGCGCGAACGGCAGTTCCTTACGGCCAATTAATAGGGTTTGATAGTAGAGCTGTACGTCCGTTGGCGGAATGGTACGCGCCAGCTCGCGCATCCGCTGTTCAATGGCCGCCATATCCGGGCCCAGCGCCGCCGGGGAGAGTTGCACCATCGCAATGCGGTGCAGCAGGCTGAGCATTTCAACCAGCAGGGCTTCCCACTCGACGCCGCGTGACGCAGAGGCGTTCACCAGCTCCATCACCCGCTCGCCGTTGGCCTCAACCACCGCTTCAATCAGCGACAAGGCCTGATCGTCATCCAGCGTGCCGAGCATGGTGCTCACCGCCTGGGTCGTCAGCTTGCCTTCACCGCTGGCAATCGCCTGATCGGTGAGGCTGAGGGCATCGCGCAGGCTGCCATCGGCAGCACGCGCCAGCAGCTGCAGCGCACGCGGCTCATGCGCAACCTGCTCTTCGTTGAGAATGTATTCGAGCCGATCGCGGATCTGCGTAACGTCCAGCGCCTTCAGGTGGAACTGCAGGCAGCGGGATAAGATAGTGACCGGCAGCTTTTGCGGATCGGTGGTCGCCAGCAGGAACTTAACGTGTGCGGGCGGCTCTTCCAGCGTTTTCAGCAGGGCGTTAAAGCTGTGGCGCGAGAGCATGTGCACTTCATCGATCAGATAGACCTTGAAGCGGCCACGCGCCGGAGCGTACTGGACGTTATCCAGCAGATCGCGGGTATCTTCGACTTTGGTGCGCGAGGCGGCATCGATCTCAATCAGATCGACAAAGCGCCCCTGCTCGATTTCACGGCAGTTATCGCAGACGCCACACGGCGTGGCGGTGATGCCGCTTTCGCAGTTAAGACCTTTCGCCAGCAAACGGGCAATAGAGGTTTTACCGACGCCACGGGTACCGGAAAAAAGCCAGGCGTGATGGATACGTCCTAGCGATAAGCTGTTCGCCAGGGCGGTCAGCACATGTTCCTGGCCGACAACGTCAGCAAAGGTTTGGGGTCGCCATTTTCGGGCTAACACCTGATAACTCATGGGCAGGCTCTGCAACGCTGGAAGGTGGATATTCAGGGGGGTAATGCTAACACAACCTCACCCGTTGGGCGAGGTTGCGGGCGGGAGGATTAATGTCCCGGGAAAGGCACGAGGCTGTAGCTGGTGATGCCCTGTTTTTCGAGGCGCTGTTCGCCGCCCAGATCGAACAGGTTGATGATGAAGGCCGCATCGGTCACTTCACCACCCAGACGACGGATCAGCTTCACGGTGGCTTCAATGGTGCCGCCGGTTGCCAGCAGATCGTCAACCACCAGCACTTTATCGCCAGGCTTGATCGCATCAACGTGGATTTCAAGCTGGTCGGTGCCGTATTCCAGCTCGTAGCTCTCAGCGATGGTTTCGCGAGGCAGTTTGCGCGGTTTACGTACCGGCACAAAACCCACGCCCATTGCCAGCGCAACCGGCGCGCCAAACAGGAAGCCACGGGCTTCGGTGCCTACAACTTTGGTGATCCCGGCGTTTTTATAGCGCTCAACCAGCAGTTCAATGCTGAGAGCATACGCTTTCGGGTCTTCCAGCAAGCTGGTGACATCACGGAAAAGAATGCCAGGCTTCGGATAATCCTGGATGCTTTTGATGCTGTTTTTAAGAAATTCAAGCTGCTGCGCAGTTGCGGTCATAAATGGATGCCTGATGAAAACGGTGTTACTCACGGAGCGGATGAATGGTCGGTCAAAGTAACAATTGTTTAACCTTTGACCAGCTCTGCCCGTGCTCGAAAACGGTCGAATTTACTGGCTGCGCGCAAGAATTGCAACAGCCATACTCATGATTATTGCTTTTGTTGCTTTTCATCAACGACGGGGATCCGCCACATGAAAATCAGCAGGCAGGTGAGGATTGCCAGCAGCAGGATCCGCACCCACATCATTTTTACCATCCATAATGAAAAGGCGAAGGTCACGAGGATCACCGCAACGGCCCGTGGCTTAGCGCCGGGCGGCATGGCACGGTGCTGTTGCCAGTGGCGCAGGTAGCCGCCAA
Source organism: Enterobacter sp. MF024 (assembly GCF_005843915.1). Classification (NCBI taxonomy): domain Bacteria; kingdom Pseudomonadati; phylum Pseudomonadota; class Gammaproteobacteria; order Enterobacterales; family Enterobacteriaceae; genus Enterobacter; species Enterobacter sp. MF024. The sequence continues at coordinate 612,243 of NZ_VCBB01000003.1, forward strand.
ACCAGGAGCGGTAGAGCAGCCAGTGGTGAAAACGCGGCGAAGAACGGGCAAAGCACCACGCCGCCAGCAATATAAAGGGCGTGGTGGGTAAAAGAGGTAAAACAACGCCCAGCGTGCCGAGCACTACCGCAAGCCAGCCAATGATGATTAGAATAGTACGCTGCATAATGCGAATCGTTATCAAACTGAACGGCTACTGTACCACTGGAGTGCGGATTGAAAACAGCCTTGCTTTTACAGACGTTGCAAAATCAACTGACGACCCTGCGCGAGCAGGCCGCCCCGTTGATGCAGCACGCCACCCTGAAGCCGCGTTTTGACCGGCAGCTGTTCCGCACCCGCAGCACCGTAATGAAAGATTACCTCGATGAAGCCCAGCACCATCTGGACGAGCTGCGTCACGCCGTGGATAACGCGCAGGCTGAGCAGGTCACCTGGCTGGCCGCTCATCTGGCGGAACAGATCGCCGCCCTGCACCGGGAGATAGCCGCCTGGCCGCTACGCGTCTGGGACGGTGCCTCTGCGGGCACCACAAAATGGCAGCGCAAGCGCCTGGAGCACCAGGAGTTTGAACGTCGGCTATGCGAGATGAAAAATGAACGCGAGTCCCGGCTGAACCAGGCCGAAACGCTGGAAGAGCAGCAGATGCTGATGCGCGAAATTACCGCGCTGGAGGGGCGGCTTGAACGCTGCCGCAAGGCACTGGATGATATTGAACGCGTTATCGCGCGTCTGACCCGTTAACAGGAGTAGTGTGTGTCACTGGAAAACGCCCCCGATGAAGTCAAGCTGGCCGTCGACCTGATTATGTTGCTGGAGAATCATGAATTGCCGATCGACACGGTGCTGAAAGCACTGGAAATTGTGAAGCGGGATTTCGAAGGAAAAAGACCCTCACCCCTGCCCTCTCCCTGAAAGGGAGAGGGAGCAAACCATTCCCTCGCCCCTTTGGGGAGAGGGTTAGGGTGAGGGGTAACGTTACGCTGGAGTCGGATCGTCACCCTTAATGTCACGTTTCACTTCAGTATGCTCGTCGCCCTTCTCATTGCGCAGATGCACTTCAAGCTGGTTGAACGCAATATTGATGTTGTTCTCGCGGCACAGGCGTTCGATGGTGCGGTTCAGCTCATCTACGGTGTAGCTGCGGTCACGCAGTTCACGTACGTACAGACGCAGTTCATGATCCAGAGTGCTTGGTCCGAAGGTGGTGAAGAATACTGATGGCTCCGGATCGTGCATCACTTTCGGATGATCCATCGCCGCTTTCAGCAGTACTTTTTTCACCGCGTCCAGATCGGAGCCGTAGGCCACACCGAGGCGGATCACCACGCGGGTGATGGTGTCCGAGAGCGACCAGTTGATCAGTCGCTCAGTCACGAACGCTTTGTTCGGGATGATCACCTCTTTGCGATCGAAGTCGGTGATGGTGGTGGCACGAATACGGATCTTGCTGACGGTACCCGAGAAGGTGCCGATGGTGACGGTATCGCCGATACGCACCGGACGTTCGAACAGGATGATCAGACCCGAGACGAAGTTACCGAAGATCTCCTGCAAACCAAAACCAAGACCGACCGACAGCGCCGCCGCCAGCCACTGCAGTTTATCCCACGACACCCCGAGCGACCCGAAGACCGTCATGGCACCCGCCACCAGAATCACGTAGTTCAGGATGGTGGTAATGGCGTAGGAGGCACCCTGGCGCATGTTCAGGCGCGAGAGCACCAGCACTTCCAGCAGGCCTGGCAAGTTGCGGATCAAGGCCCAGGCCACCACCGACGAGACCAGCGCAAACAGCAGGCTGCCCATGGTGACGTTTTTCACCACCGCCGCACCCGCTTCGGTGCCGTTGTAGTGCCACAGCGTAATGCTGTCGAGATAGGCAAAGACGGTGATTAAATCAGACCAGATCGCCCAGAACATCACGCCGAACAGGGCAATCATCACCAGCATGGTGATACGCAGCGTCTGCTGGTTTACCTGCTCCAGGGCGATGGTCGGCTCTTCCTGCGGCTCGGCGCCTTCGGCCCCCTCTTTCACCATATTCTGTCGACGCGCCAGGGCACGGCGATAGGCAATACGACGAGCTGCAACGCTCAGCCCGCGCAGCACGGTCTGGTAGAGCAGATTCCAGAAGATCACCAGATAGACGGTTTCAATCCAGCGCCCTGACAGACGCAGGGTGGTATAGAAGTAGCCGGTTGCCGTCAGCACCATCAGCGCGACGGGAATAATAGAGAGCACGGTGACCGTCACCAGACGGATGGTGTGCGACTCTTTGTCGCGCCAGCTGTCACGGCACATCGGCCACATCAGTACGCTGATCAGCAGCAGGTTAAGCAGGATAACAAACTGCCCCAGCACATCGTCCATCAGATGCAGCGGGGAGAGTTCCGCCACCACGGACCAGAAGTGCAGCGGCAACAGCGCCAGACTGACGCGCACAATCTGGCGGCGCCAGTGGCTGGTCAGCTGCGCAGGCATATTAAAGTGACTCACCGCCACGCCGTCTTTCTCCAGCACCTTCCAGCACAGGCCAAAGACCAGCCAGAAGAGGGCCAGCTTTTTGCTGAAAGCCCACAGCAGATCGCTGATATTGAGCTGCATGGTCAGCAGGATCAGTCCGGCGGCGAGGATCAGCAGACAGACCGGCAGAGCGCGGATCAGATCGATAAGAATCGCTTTCGGGGTGTGAAGCTGGCTGTCATTACGCAGCTGCCCCACTTCCTGTGCCAGCTTCGCCTGGTATTTTTTCAGCCAGCCGAGACGCCAGCGAATTAAACCGGCAATCAGTAATAGCGGCAGGCCCGCCAGGAAAGCAAAGGCCACCGCAGGGCCTGCTTTTTCCCAGTTAACGGTGATTTTCATCGCCTTAATCTGATCTTTAAGCATGCCCGGGAAGGATTTGATCCAGTCCCAGTCCATCGGTTTGTTGCTGTTTACCCAGAAGATTTGCTGGGTGAGGATCTCCTGCAGGCTTTTAGAGACGCTCACCAGCTGCTGCTGGTTGATCTGCAGGTTAATGGCCATCATCAGCTGATTGCCCAGCTGTTTGTTCATCTGATCCAGCAGCTCGCGGCGCATATCCACCACCTGCAGCAGGGCATCATGAACTTCGTCATTGACGTCGCTGCTGTGCCCTTCTTCCAGTTTGGCGACGAAGGCATCGCTCTGGAACAGGGCGTCGCGCTGCTGGTTGACCTCAAACTGCTCCAGACGCAGATCCGCAATGCGGTTGGTCATGTCTTCCAGCTCATCGGCGGAAGGCAAGGTCTGCTGTTGCTGATAAAGAATACGCGACAGCAGCAGGCTGCCTTTCAGGACGGCAATCTGCTCTTTAATATTGCGTTCCGACTGCAGGGCGCGATCCAGCCAGTTTTTCACTTTGATATTCTGCTGAACCAGCGAGTTGCCGTTTTCGGTCGCTTTGATCAAACGCTGGCTGAGCTGATGGTTGATATCCAGCTCCTGCTTCACCAGCGGATTTTCCTGGATACGGGCGGTTTCGTCCGGGGTAACGGCTTCCTGGGCAGTTTTCTCGGTCAGGGTCAGCCGTTTGCTGTTCACCGCCTCCTGCAGCAGCTGCAGCTGGTGCTCCAGACGGTTGATGTTGGCGGTGACATAGTCGCGCTGTTTTTGCAGGGTATCCTGCAGCACGGTGTTGCCTTCCAGGCTCTTACGCTGCTGCTCGATCTGGGCATTCAGCAAAAGCTGCTGCGTCAGGAGTAGCGTCTGCTGGGTGGGGCGTAACGCAGCCTCTCCCGCGGAGGTGCCATTCAGGCGATTGCGGATCTGCTGCAGCTCCTGAGACGCGGTATACATCGCATTCTGCACGCGCTCCGGCTGAGTTTGCAGGGAGACCAGCTGGCTGTTGTAGGTGGCGAGATCGCTCTGGGCAGTTTGTAAGTCGTCCAGCAGCTGCGACACGCGCAGTTCCAGCTGGCGCAATGACAGAGTCGCCAGCGTCTTGCGGGTTTCGTCATCATTATCGATATCGCCCAGCGCGTTCAGGCTCTCTGTCGCCTTGCGCATCGCTTCTGGCGCCTGCGCCACCTTCTGACGTAATTGTGTGGTTTCGGCCTTGACCCGCTCGATCTTATCGATGGTTTCCAGAGTTTCCGTCAGATCCTTCTGCACCAGCTTATCCTGCGGAGTAAGCTCTTTTTGTTTGCTCAGGGCATCGAGCTGACTCTGGACATCGGCGCGGGTTGGCATGTCGCTGGTGTTATCACCACGCGCAAATGCAACCGGCGAAGCCAGAAAGGCGAGAAAGAAAACCAGAATAAAGGCAAAAACAGGATGCTGTTTGCGTGTGTAGTGCGACATAGTAGTGTGTAATTTGTGTGATGAATGACCCAATTGACCGGCGTGAAGAATATCACGGCGGTTGAAAGCAAAATAGCGTGAACTGTTGGCTCCCGGATAATTCCTGGGAGTCAGGCCTGCAGGGGCTCAGGCTGGGCGCGGAGCGTAGGGCAGAGCTGGTACATTTCCAGCAGAATGGCGACGTAATCACGGGCTTCACGTTGCAGATCAAAAGACTGCGGCGCAAAGAGCCAGTTTTCCATCAGTCCGGAAATATAGCTGCGCATCAGAATAGCGGCGCGACGGGTCAGCAGATTGGCGGGTAGCATTTTCGCTTTGATACAGTGAGTCAGCGTCTGTTCAATACGGTCGTAACTGGCCAGGCAGAGGCTGCGCTGCGCCTGTTGCACGATCGCCATTTCCCCAACGAATTCACATTTATGGAAGATGATCTCCATCATAAGACGGCGTCGCTCTTCAATAACTGTCGCCTCAAGAATATAAACCAGAATCTCTCTTAAAACTGAGAGTGGATCGTCAGGGAATTTTGCCCGATACTCAGTCTCGAGATCCCCAATACTGGACTCTGACAACTCCCAAATTTCACCAAATAAATCTGACTTATTTTTGAAATGCCAGTAAATCGCTCCCCGGGTTACCCCAGCCGCCTGAGCTATCTGTGCCAGAGAGGTAGATGAAACCCCCTGTTGCGAAAACAAGCGTAAAGCGACATCAAGGATGTGTTGGCGTGTTGCAAGTGCTTGTTGTTTGGTTTTTCGTGCCATGCGCAGGTGAATTTACAGGAGTCAGATTTACATACATTTATGAATGTATGTACCATAGCACGACGATAATATAAACGCAGCAATGGGTTTGTGGACGCGTGATCCATTGATCAATTTGAAATCGGAAACTCGAGGTTTACATATGAACAAAAACAGAGGGTTAACGCCTCTGGCGATCGTTCTGATGCTCTCAGGCAGCTTAGCGCTTACAGGATGTGACGAGAAACAGGCTCAACAAGGAGCTCAGCAGGTGCCAGAAGTTGGCGTCGTGACGCTCAAAACCGAACCTCTCCAGATCAAAACTGAATTACCCGGCCGTACCAGTGCTTACCGCATTGCGGAAGTGCGTCCACAGGTGAGTGGCATCATCCTGAAACGTAATTTTACGGAAGGGGGTGATGTTAAAGCGGGTGATTCTCTGTATCAGATTGATCCCGCGACCTACCAGGCTAACTACGAAAGCGCGAAAGGCGATCTGGCCAAAGCGCAGGCTGCAGCAAAAATTGCCCAGTTGACGGTCAGCCGTTATCAGAAACTGCTGGGTACTCAGTACATCAGCCAACAGGAATACGATAGCGCCCAGGCTGACGCACAGCAGGCTAACGCTGCCGTCATCGCGGCAAAAGCCGCAGTTGAAACCGCACGCATTAACCTGGCCTATACCAAAGTGACCTCGCCTATCAGCGGCCGCATTGGTAAATCGTCCGTGACTGAAGGTGCGCTGGTGCAGAACGGCCAGACTAACGCGCTGGCAACCGTGCAGCAGCTCGACCCGATCTATGTCGATGTTACCCAGTCGAGCAATGATTTCCTGCGCCTGAAACAGGAGCTGGAGAACGGCACGCTGAAGCAGGAAAACGGCAAAGCGAAAGTTGAACTGGTTACCAGCGACGGCATTAAGTTCCCTGAGGCCGGCAGCCTTGAGTTCTCTGACGTGACGGTCGATCAGACCACCGGTTCCATCACCCTGCGCGCAATTTTCCCGAACCCGAACCATACGCTGTTACCGGGCATGTTCGTCCGCGCCAGCCTGGAAGAAGGGACCAACCCAACCGCACTGCTGGTTCCACAGCAGGGCGTGACCCGCACACCGCGCGGCGATGCCAGTGCGATGGTGATTGGCGCTGAAGACAAAGTCGAAGTTCGTCAGATCACGGCAACCCAGGCCATTGGTGATAAATGGCTGGTGACCGACGGTCTGAAAGATGGCGATCGCGTCATTATTACCGGATTACAAAAAGTTCGCCCAGGCGCCAAGGTAAAAGCGCAAGAGGTCACGTCTGACAATCAACAACAAGCCTCAGCAGGCGGTCAGTCAGAACAACCTAAGTCTTAACTTAAACAGGAGCCGTTAAGACATGCCTAATTTCTTTATCGATCGCCCCATTTTCGCGTGGGTGATCGCCATAATCATCATGCTAGCCGGGGGACTCGCGATCCTGAAGCTGCCTGTCGCGCAATATCCAACCATTGCGCCGCCAGCAATTTCAATCGCCGCAACCTACCCAGGGGCTGATGCGAAAACGGTGCAGGACACCGTGACGCAGGTTATCGAACAGAACATGAACGGTATCGATAACCTGATGTACATGTCCTCCAACAGTGACTCCACCGGTACGGTGCAGATCACGCTGACCTTCGAATCCGGTACGGATGCGGACATCGCCCAGGTACAGGTGCAGAACAAACTGCAGCTGGCGATGCCGTTACTGCCGCAGGAAGTACAGCAGCAGGGTGTGAGTGTGGAGAAATCCTCCAGTAGCTTCCTGATGGTTGTCGGCGTTATCAACACCAACGGCACCATGACGCAGGAGGATATTTCCGACTACGTGGGCGCCAACATGAAGGACGCCATCAGCCGTACTTCTGGTGTGGGTGACGTACAGCTGTTCGGTTCTCAGTACGCGATGCGTATCTGGATGGACCCGAACAAGCTGAACAACTTCCAGCTGACGCCTGTGGACGTGATCACCGCCATTAAAGCGCAGAACGCCCAGGTTGCAGCCGGTCAGTTAGGCGGTACGCCGCCGGTGAAAGGCCAGCAGCTGAACGCCTCTATCATCGCACAGACCCGACTGACCTCCGCAGATGAGTTCAGTAAGATTCTGCTTAAGGTGAATCCGGACGGTTCACAAGTTCGCCTGCGCGACGTTGCGAAGGTGGAACTGGGTGGTGAGAACTACGACGTTATCGCCAAGTTTAACGGCCAGCCGGCATCCGGTCTGGGTATTAAACTGGCGACCGGTGCTAACGCCCTGGATACTGCTAACGCGATCCGTGCTGAACTGAAGAAAATGGAACCTTTCTTCCCGTCAGGCCTGAAGATCGTTTACCCGTATGACACCACGCCGTTCGTTAAAATCTCTATCCACGAAGTAGTGAAAACGCTGGTAGAAGCGATCATCCTGGTATTCCTGGTGATGTATCTGTTCCTGCAAAACTTCCGTGCGACGCTGATTCCAACCATCGCAGTACCGGTGGTTCTGCTCGGGACCTTTGCTATCCTGGCGGCCTTCGGCTTCTCGATAAACACCCTGACGATGTTCGGGATGGTGCTGGCCATCGGCCTGCTCGTGGATGACGCCATCGTGGTGGTCGAAAACGTCGAGCGTGTGATGTCCGAAGAGGGACTGCCGCCGAAAGAAGCGACCCGTAAATCCATGGGTCAGATTCAGGGCGCGCTGGTCGGTATCGCTATGGTTCTGTCGGCGGTATTTATCCCGATGGCCTTCTTCGGTGGTTCTACCGGTGCGATTTATCGCCAGTTCTCGATCACCATCGTTTCCGCGATGGCCCTGTCGGTACTGGTCGCTCTGATCCTGACCCCTGCGCTGTGCGCCACCATGCTGAAACCGGTGGCTAAAGGCGATCACGGAGAAAACAAAAAAGGCTTCTTCGGCTGGTTTAACCGCATGTTCGATAAGAGCACGCACCACTACACCGACAGCATAGGCAATATCCTGCGCAGCACCGGTCGTTACCTGCTGCTCTATATCATCATCGTGGTCGGCATGGCCTACCTGTTCGTTCGTCTGCCAAGCTCCTTCCTGCCTGATGAAGACCAGGGCGTATTCCTGACGATGGCCCAGCTCCCGGCGGGTGCATCGCAAGAGCGTACCCAGAAAGTGCTGGATGAAGTCACTGATTATTACCTCAATAAAGAGAAAGCCAACGTTGAATCGGTGTTTGCGGTTAACGGCTTTGGCTTTGCAGGTCGTGGTCAGAACACCGGTATTGCCTTCGTCTCTCTGAAAGACTGGGCTGATCGTCCGGGTGACGAGAATAAGGTAGAAGCCATTACCGGTCGCGCCATGGGCACCTTCTCGCAGATTAAAGATGCGATGGTCTTCGCCTTTAACCTGCCAGCGATTGTTGAGTTGGGTACGGCGACCGGCTTTGACTTCCAGCTTATCGACCAGGGTGGTTTGGGCCATGAAAAACTGACTCAGGCGCGTAACCAGCTGTTCGGCGAAGTGGCCAAGCACCCTGACCTGCTGGTTGGCGTTCGTCCAAACGGCCTGGAAGATACCCCGCAGTTCAAAGTGGATATCGATCAGGAAAAAGCACAGGCGCTGGGCGTGTCTATCAGCGACATCAACACCACACTGGGCGCAGCCTGGGGCGGGAGCTACGTCAACGACTTCATCGACCGCGGTCGTGTGAAGAAGGTGTACGTAATGTCTGAAGCGCAATACCGTATGTTGCCAAGCGATATCAATAACTGGTATGTGCGCGGCAGCAACGGGCAGATGGTGCCGTTCTCAGCCTTCTCTACCTCTCGCTGGGAATACGGTTCACCGCGTCTGGAACGTTACAACGGTCTGCCATCCATGGAGATCCTGGGCCAGGCGGCACCGGGCAGAAGTACCGGTGAAGCCATGAACCTGATGGAAGAGCTGGCGGGTAAACTGCCTGCGGGTATTGGCTACGACTGGACGGGGATGTCCTATCAGGAACGTCTGTCCGGTAACCAGGCCCCTGCCCTGTATGCCATCTCACTGATTGTGGTGTTCCTGTGTCTGGCGGCGCTGTACGAGAGCTGGTCGATTCCGTTCTCGGTTATGCTGGTTGTACCGCTGGGGGTCATTGGTGCCCTGCTGGCGGCGACGTTCCGCGGGCTGGGTAATGACGTGTACTTCCAGGTGGGCCTGCTGACAACCATTGGCTTGTCGGCGAAGAACGCGATATTAATCGTCGAATTCGCCAAAGATCTGATGGATAAAGAAGGCAAAGGCCTGATTGAAGCAACGCTGGAAGCAGTCCGTATGCGTCTGCGTCCGATTCTGATGACCTCCCTCGCCTTTATCCTCGGCGTTATGCCGCTGGTTATTAGCTCGGGTGCAGGTTCCGGTGCGCAGAACGCCGTAGGTACCGGCGTAATGGGTGGGATGGTGACCGCGACCGTCCTGGCGATCTTCTTCGTTCCGGTGTTCTTCGTGGTTGTACGTCGTCGTTTTAGCCGTAAGAGCGATGATGTGGAACACAATCACCCGGTGTGATGACACAGATTCGGGTTTAACCGTTAAAAAGGCCGCATATGCGGCCTTTTTTTTAGCAATTGAAAATCATAAAATTAGCTTATTGAGGGTTTATATATTTAATGTAACGCTTAAACCACATATCATATTTAGTCTGGTTCTTTTACAGAAATTCTCAATTTCATGCGTTGCTTCTTAGGTATTAAGAGTATTCCTGGTGTTTTTTGATTTTAAACGGGCTTGAGAAATCACATGTGGTGATAAGTAAAGTTCGGTGTCAGGAGAAAAAAATATATAACATAGTGAAGGTCAAAGACGGTAAAGCGCTGCGTAATTGTAATTTTTCGTAATAGCGCGGTGAAATCCTGATTAGAGTAGATTATAGTTAAAGCAAGAGGCATAACAGTAGCCGTTGACGCTAAGCCAGTTGTACCCTTCCCGACAGCGATGTTCGGTGAGTAAAGAATCACTCAAAAAGGGGATGCGCTATGGACGAATACTCGCCCAAAAGGCAAGATATTGCACAGTTGAAATTCCTTTGTGAATCCCTGTACCATGACTGCCTGACAAATCTCGACGAGAGCAATCATGGCTGGGTAAATGACCCTACTTCTGCCATTAATTTGCAGTTAAACGAGTTGATTGAACATATTGCTACCTTCGCCCTTAATTATAAAATTAAGTATAACGAAGATAATAAGTTGATTGAGCAAATTGACGAATACCTGGATGACACTTTTATGTTATTCAGCAGCTACGGCATTAACGCACAGGATTTGCAAAAATGGCGTAAATCGGGCAATCGGCTTTTTCGTTGTTTTGTTACGGCAAGCAGAGCTAATCCGTTAGCTTCTCCGGTTAAAACTATTACAAACAATTAGGTGAATTTATGTCTGATAAACCATTAACCAAGACTGATTATTTGATGCGTCTGCGACGTTGTCAGTCAATTGACACCCTTGAGCGCGTGATTGAAAAAAATAAATACGAGCTTTCTGATAATGAACTGGCAGTATTCTATTCTGCGGCCGACCATCGCCTGGCCGAACTGACGATGAATAAGCTGTATGATAAAATTCCTACCGCAGTATGGAAGTTTGTACGCTGATTCTGTTTACAGATGCCAGAGGTGTTGCGCGACTCTCCGGCGCTTCAAATTTGCGTTACTGGCAGCTCTTCATCCGGTTAGGCTCATGCTATCGTCCAGGGAATTTTGCGTTGTAGAGAACAGACTGGTCACTTCATCTCACCCGCCCTTTTCAGGTAACTGTTATGATTTTTCTTAGTCTAACTGTTACTTTCCACAAACATTGTGGTCACTTAAAATATACGGATCCTTCGTATTGAGTTGAATTCACAAAGGGCAGAAGATGACCGAGATACAACGCCTGCTTACCGAAACCATTGACGATCTCAATGTTCGCGAAAAGCGTGACAATAAACCGCGTTTCAGCATCAGCTTTATTCGCAAACATCCTGGTCTGTTTGTCGCCATGTATGCGGCGTGGCTGGCGACGCTGGTGGTGATGCTGCAATCAGAAACCCTGATCGGTTCCGTCTGGTTGCTGGTGGTGTTGTTCATCGTCTTTAACGCCTTCTTCTTCTTCGACGTTAATCCACGCTATCGCTATGAAGATATTGATGTACTGGATTTTCGCGTTTGCTACAACGGGGAGTGGTACAACACACGCTTTGTGCCTGGACAGCTGATCGAAAACATTCTGCACTCGCCCAACGTCGAGTTACAGCAAAAAGAGAAACTGCAGAAGATGATCGCCACCAAGGGCGAGCTCTCTTTCTACGACGTCTTTACCCTCTCCCGCACACCTGCCTGATCCCGTTTAGACCTGCCGCCGACAGTTTACCTTTCAGCGGCAGGCACCTTACCCGCTTAACGTCTCTTCTTCCGCCCCTGCACCGCCTTAAAGCGCGGATTGGATTTGCATATCACATACAGCCGCCCTTTACGTTTGACGATTTGACAATCGGGATGACGTTGTTTGGCACTGCGCAATGAATTCAGAACCTGCATGCTTACCTCAAATATGAATTGTTATAACATAACAATAAGCATATCCGAGTGGCGAGCGGAAAACAACCCACGCCGGAAGCCAGGCCGCCGGAGTTTTCCTGGCCCCCTAAATTGCAGAATGAAATCAATGCCAGCCGCATGCTATAACGCTACACTTCAACAGTACTTTTCGTTTTAACGTCATCGTTTTGCACGCCCCGGGCCCGGCGTTATAAAAAGGAAACAGGAGCATGACAACCCGACAGCTGGTGAGCATGGTTACCTGCGTGCTAATTATTTCAGTGCTTGTTCCTGTTTGTCTGAGCGTATGGCTGGCGCATAGCAATGCGGAGCAGCGGTTTGTTGACGATCTGAATAACTACTCTTCCCGGGTGCAGATCCGAACCGACAAAGTCATTACCCAGGCAAAGTCAGCGCTTACTGAGATGGCGTCGTTTAAAGGGATCCCCTGTAGCTACGAACACACGTTGGCCATGCGCCGCACCTCTTTTTCCTGGCGATATATTCAGGAGGTCATCTACATTGAGGATCTCAAGCCGCGCTGCTCCTCGCTGGAACAGGAGAGCCATGCCGCCCCCTTTCCGCCTGCAATGCGGGTAACGCCTGATGGCTATCGGGCCTGGATCACCTCGCACAACGACCTCGCCGTCGATCGCTATATGGCTGCAATTGGCAATGACCACTATATCGTGCTGGTTGACCCGGCCTCGCTGATCGATGTGATCCCCTTAGGCTCCTGGCCGATCGACGTGGCCCTGATCGGCACCCTGCGCAATGTGATCTTTGCCAGCAGTAATAACCTGGATATTCAGGTATTCAATGAGATGCGGCGCAGCGGCAGCACCCATTTTCAGCATGACGGCGCGATGTACAACGTCCATAACGTGTCCGACCTGGGGTTTTCCATCGTCACCTGGTCCTCCCTCAAACCTCTAAAAGAGAGCTGGCACCACCAGCTTATTTTCTGGCTGCCTTTTGGCGTCCTGATCAGTCTGCTGACGGCCTGGTTTATCCTGCGCGTGTTGCGCCGCCTGCAGTCGCCCCGGTACCGTTTACTGGATGCCATTAATGCCCGGGAGTTTAAGGTTCATTTCCAGCCGATTGTGGCGTTAAACAGCGGCAGGCTGACCGGTGCGGAAGCGCTTGCACGCTGGCCGCAACCGGACGGCAGCTACCTGTCGCCGGATATTTTCGTCTCCCTGGCCGAGCAGACGGGCCTGACGAATCAGCTGACCACGCTTATCATCGAAAAAGTTTTTGAAGAGATGGGGGAGTGGCTGCGCCAGCATCCGGGCCACCATATTTCGATTAACCTTGCCCCGGAGGATTTGATCTCCGGTAACGTGCTTCCGCTGCTGAGCCGCCTGCTGAATCAGTGGCAACTTCCCCCCTCACAGATTGCGCTGGAGCTCACCGAGCGCGGGTTCGCCGATCCCGCCGTCAGCGCTCCGGCCATTGCCGCGTTCAGGCGTGCAGGCCACTCGGTCTATATCGATGATTTCGGAACGGGCTATTCCAGCCTCAGCTATCTCCAGGATCTGGACGTCGATACGCTGAAAATAGACAAGTCCTTTGTCGACGCGCTGGAGTACAAAAACGTCACCTCGCACATCATCGAGATGGCCAAATCGCTCAACCTGGATATGGTGGCAGAAGGAATTGAAACCGAAGGCCAGCTGGCATGGTTACGGAGCCACGGCGTGCAGTACGGTCAGGGGTGGTTTTACAGCAAAGCGCTGCCGAAAGAGGCATTTATTCAGTGGGCGGAAAATAACCTCGAGCCGGAGAGTCGCGCTTAGCGCCCGACGGAGAGCGCCGCCGGGCGGCAGGTTTATTCGTCCAGCAGAGGCGAGAAGCCTCCATAAATCATCCGTTTACCGTCAAAGGGCATGGCTTCGCCAAATTCTTTCATCCTGGGATCGTTCATCATCTTCTGATTCGCCTCGTCGCGAACCGCTTTGGAAGGATATTCGATCCAGCTGAAGACCACTTCTTCGTTCTCTTCCGCCTTCACCGCCATGCGAAAGTCGGTTAATTTGCCGTCAGGCACGTCATCTGCCCAACACTCTACGATGCGAAGCGCGCCAAACTCTTTAAACAAAGGCGCGGCTTTCGCCGCCATCTCGCGATAAGCCTCCTTATTACCCGCGGGAACGGCAACCACAAAACCATCGACATACTTCATCAGATAAACCTCCGAAGTGAACGTGCGGCCACGCGTTGTGGCCGCATCAGCGATTAAGTTTAGTTCTGTTGCCAGCTAAAGGCGTAACGCACCTTTTTCCCCTGCAGAATAAATTCCGGTGAGACGCTTGGGCTCCAGGAATCATCCCCGCCGACGCCCATATGGAAGGCATCAAGGTTCAGCCAGCAGCCGGACTCCTCCCGTAACAGGTGGTGGTGCGACGTCTCACGCAGCTGCGTCTGGCTGTAGCGGCTTACCGAGAAGTGGAAGTCGCCATCCAGCTGATGCTGTCCCAGGTTCAGCTGACGCGTATCGCAGCGCAGGCCGTTGTCGGTGGGGAAAATGTAAGGCGTATGCAGCTCAGCCAGCGGCAGTTCCCAGCGCCCCTGACGGGCGGCGAGCTTGCGATCCGGGTAGTTCTCATACGGCCCGAGCCCCTGCCAGCTTACAGTCTGCGGCGTCAGGGCCAGCTGACAGCAGAGCCCAATACGCGCAGGCTCGGGTATATCGCTCGCCACCTGGACTTCAATATCGCCATGCAGCACACCCTGGCTGTCGATACGCCAGTATTTACGGCTCAGGAACAGCACCTGGTTGCCATGCTCCCAGGCATGCAGCGTGGTGATAGTCACCGCCTGCTCCAGCTGCTCGCCGTCGCACTGCAGCAGACGCGGCGTCAGGTTGTACATCCCCGCCGCCTTCCAGCGCTCCACCCAGGCGTTGGGATCGATGCGGGTCGCTTCGCTGACGCCGATATCGTTATCCAGCGGGGCGCGGGTGAAGTTATCGGTCAGCGGTGAAAGCAGGGCTGGCTCTCCCTCGCGCCACCACTGGGTCAGGTCGCCGCTGGCGCGGTCAAACTGCCAGCGCTGCTGCTGATGCGTTACCACCAGGGCGTCATCCGCGCGGGTCAGCAGCGGTGTTTCCCCGGCAGCTTTTGGCGTTGCGACGAATAACGGCGCGGGCAGCGGCCACTGATCCCAGGCGCAGAGATGGTTTTCGCCGGACCACGGCGTGGCCGCAGGCTGGAACACTTCCACGTTCAGCCAGACATCGCCCGGCGCAGCTGCCCACTGTGGCAGGGTAATCTCGAGGCGTTGTGTGCCCTGGGCCGGAATGTTCAGGGCGACAACATCGGTGGCCAGCACTTCGCCATCGCGCATCACCGACCAGCGCAGCTGCTCGTTGTCCGTAGTGCGGAAGAGATAATCGCTCTGCACCTCCACCACCAGCGGAGAGTGGCTTTGCAGGGTAAAGGTGAAGAACTGCTGGGCGCGCTGGGCTTCGTACAGGGCCGGATGCGGGGTGCGATCCGGGAACACCAGCCCGTTGAGACAAAACTGTCGGTCGTTAGGCTTATCGCCAAAATCGCCGCCGTAAGCCCAGAAGGGATTGCCCTGCTCGTCGTATTTCGTCAGCGCCTGGTCAACCCAGTCCCAGACGAAACCGCCCTGCAGGCGAGGATGTTTGCGGAAGGCCTCCCAGTATTTCGCGAACCCGCCGAAGCTGTTGCCCATCGCGTGGGCGTATTCGCAGAGGATCAGCGGGCGGGATTCATCCGGCATGCCGATCCACTTTTTAAGTGACCATTTTGGTACTGCCGGGAAAGGCTGATCCTGATCGACGCGGGCGTACATCGGACAGATAATGTCGGTCGCCGCGGTATTGGCGCCGCCGCCTTCATACTGTACCGGGCGGGTTGGATCGGTTGTCTTGATCCAGCGGTAAAGGGCGTCGTGGTTCGCGCCATGACCGGACTCATTGCCCAGGGACCAGATAATAATCGACGGGTGATTTCTGTCGCGCTGCACCATCCGGGTGACGCGTTCGCTCATGGCGGGCAGCCAGCGCGGATCGTCGGCCAGTCGACTCATCGGCACCATACCGTGGGTTTCAATATTGGCCTCATCCACCACGTAAAGCCCGTAGCGATCGCACAGGCGGTACCACAGCGGATGGTTAGGATAGTGCGAGCAGCGTACGGCGTTAAAGTTGTGCTGCTTCATCAGCTCAATGTCGCGGCGCATGGTGGCTTCGTCCATCACTTGCCCGCGCTCGGGATGGTGCTCGTGACGGTTCACCCCGCGGATCAGCAGCGGCTTGCCGTTGAGCTTCAGCAGCCCGTTGGCTATCTCAACGTGGCGGAAGCCGACGTCGCAGGCTTCAATGTCCAGAACCTGGCCCTGAGCGTCGCGCAGCGCAAGGGTCAGCCGGTACAGGGCGGGGATTTCCGCGCTCCACAGCGCCGGTTGTTCCACCTTCAGTGAAACATTGACCCTCTCCTGCCAGTGACCCCGCTCGTCGACAATGTCCGAGCCCGGCAGGCCGACGGCGCTGGCGATAAGCTCCCCTTCCCGCCACAGGTTGACGCTCACCTCGCAATCGGCGTAATCACTCCCGCCGAGGGTCAGCCCCAGCTTAAGCTGGGCACGGTCATAATCGGCATTCAGTTCGGTCTCGACGTGATAATCGGCGATATGGGTAGCCGGTTTGTGCAGCAGAGTGACGTCGCGGAAGATGCCGCTCATCCGCCACATATCCTGATCTTCGAGATAGCTGCCGTCGCACCAGCGCAGCACCATCACCGCCAGGCGATTGCTGCCTGCGCGCAGGAACGCAGAAACATCAAACTCCGCAGGCAGACGGCTGTCCTGGGAGTAGCCCACCCACTGGCCGTTGCACCACAGGTAAAAGGCCGAGTTGACGCCCTCGAAGACCAGCCGGGTCTGGCCGCTCGCCAGCCAGCTCTCTTCCATCTCGAATGTGAGCGAGTAACAACCGGTCGGGTTCTCTGCCGGGACAAACGGCGGGTTCACCGCAATCGGATAGGTGACGTTGGTGTAGATCGGGGTATCAAAGCCCTGCATCTGCCAGTTGGAGGGGACGGGCATCACCACCGCATCCGCGCAATCCTGTTGCGTCCAGCTGTCGGGAACCTGCTCCGGAGCCGTAAAAAAGCTGAACTGCCAGTCGCCGTTAAGCGAGCGGACGCTGGGCGTCTTACCCTCATCCCGCGCGGCGTGTTCGTCGCGCCAGCTGCTCAACGGCACGTGGGCAGGGAGTCGATTCCATTGGGTGACGCCGGGGTTTTCCCAGTCGCGGCGAGTGATCAGGGTGCTGAGGGTCAGCGGAGCAGGATGGGACATGGTTACCTCTTTG
>NZ_VCBB01000030.1:0-1245 GCF_005843915.1 Enterobacter sp. MF024
CAGACGGTCAGCGCCCTGGCCACGATTTCGGCGGGAATGGCCGGTGGTCTGGCGGGAGACAGCACGGCGGGTGCGGCAGCGGGAGCCGGGGCCGGGAAGAATGCGGCTGAGAATAATGCGTTGGCACTTCCGGCTCCACCACCACCGATCGCGGGCACTAACACCGGCGATGCGGTGAATGATGCCAACAAGACAATGGCATCAGCGCTGGACAAGAAGATAAAAGAGATGAAGGATGCTCTGGATAAAGCAACCCAGTGTTCCTTCGGGCGGGCCTGCTCTGCTGATGATGCAGAGCAAACTGAAGGACCGAATGCAGGCAAGAACCTGACGGATGCGGAGAAGGCTGAACTGGGTGGGTCTGGGTCGGGAACGCCAGGAGGCTGGGAGCCGCAGGATGAGGAGAATGCGCGAAACAACGAAGCTCATAACTCAGCTAATGGAAAGAATTTAAATTCTGAATTAGTTGGTAAAGAAATTGCGGGTGGGCATGCTTTTGAGAAACATGTTCTTCAGCAAGGTGAGTTTACTGGTCTGGGTATAAGAACAAGAGCTCAGTTTGCACAACATATTGAAAATGTTGTTAAGAATCCGACATCTACTAAAGAGTTGAGCAATGGTCGGTCAGCTTATTGGGATCAATCTACTGGTACTGTTGTAATCCGCAATCCTAAAGCATCAGATGGTGGAACCGCTTTTAGACCTGTAAACGGTAGGGCATACTTCGATAATTTGAGGTGATGAATGGATGTAATATCTGTTGCTGGGAAACAAGCTCAATTAACCATTGATGAAAATGAGTTATTGATCCTGAATTCAGCTTTGAATGAAATTTGTAATGGTATCTCTGTTCCTGAATTTGAAACCAGGATAGGGGCTTCTAAAGAAGATGTCTGTGCCTTACTTAATGATATAGGCCATATTTTAGACAACATGATGGCTTGAGAAGATCCCGGCCCCAGCGCCGGGATCTTTTTATCCGTCAGTCCCTGACCGGCTCGATCACCAGTCTTCCCTGTTCCACGCTGACCATGACCGGCGTGTCGGTGCTGAATCCCGCCTCTGCCAGCCAGTTGCCGTTCAGGCGCAGGCTGGGGCTGCGGGAATAGCAATTGGTCATACAGATACAGGTTCTTTAACAGCACTGGATAAAATTGAAAGCAGGGAGCAACACCGTTTCCAGCGGTGGCTTCTTGAGTAAAAACACACCATTCAGGAAGACAGCGCGACGCGGGAGAAAGGTTC
>NZ_VCBB01000031.1:0-1052 GCF_005843915.1 Enterobacter sp. MF024
CCTTCACGGATTGCGAAACGCAGACCGTCATCCATCGCGATTGGGTGGATCAGGGTAACAACCATTTTGATGTTGTCGCCTGGCATTACCATCTCAACGCCTTCTGGCAGTTCGATGGTACCGGTCACGTCAGTAGTACGGAAGTAGAACTGTGGACGGTAGCCTTTGAAGAACGGAGTATGACGGCCGCCTTCGTCTTTGGACAGAATGTACACTTCAGATTCGAACTTGGTGTGTGGCTTGATTGAGCCTGGCTTAGCCAGAACCTGACCACGTTCGATTTCTTCACGTTTGATACCACGCAGCAGAACACCAACGTTCTCACCGGCACGGCCTTCGTCCAGCAGTTTGCGGAACATTTCAACGCCGGTACAGGTAGACTTCGCAGTCTCTTTGATACCAACGATTTCAACTTCTTCACCAACCTTGATGATACCGCGCTCTACACGACCGGTAACAACGGTACCACGACCGGAGATGGAGAATACGTCTTCGATTGGCAGCAGGAATGGCTTGTCAATCGCACGCTCTGGTTCCGGGATGTAAGAATCCAGGTAGCCAGCCAGTTCGATGATTTTCTCTTCCCACTCAGCTTCGCCTTCCAGCGCTTTCAGAGCAGAACCACGAACGATTGGAGTGTCGTCGCCCGGGAAGTCGTACTGGGAAAGAAGTTCACGAACTTCCATTTCTACCAGTTCCAGCAGCTCTTCGTCATCAACCATGTCGCATTTGTTCAGGAACACGATGATGAAAGGAACGCCTACCTGACGACCCAGCAGGATGTGCTCACGGGTCTGAGGCATCGGGCCGTCAGTCGCAGCAACAACCAGGATCGCGCCGTCCATCTGCGCAGCACCGGTGATCATGTTTTTAACATAGTCGGCGTGGCCCGGGCAGTCTACGTGTGCGTAGTGGCGAGTCGGGGTGTCGTATTCAACGTGGGAAGTGTTGATGGTGATACCACGAGCTTTTTCTTCTGGTGCGTTATCGATCTGGTCGAATGCACGAGCAGAACCACCGTAGGTTTTTGCCAGAACGGTAGTGATTGCAGC
>NZ_VCBB01000032.1:0-650 GCF_005843915.1 Enterobacter sp. MF024
CTCCCACCGGGAGAGGGTGCAAACACTAAAAACGGCAACCTGGTTGCCGTTTTGCTTTTACCTCAGAACCACGCCTCCCACATCGCGCCGACGTTGAAGTCGTCGAGGGTTTCGTCTTTGGTGTTGTTCACGCGGGCGGTGCGTTCGTTATCCACCTTGCCGCCGGTGACGTAGAAGCGCAGCATCGGGCGGAATTCCGGGCCCATGGCGATGGACATGTTCTGCGACAGGGTCAGCTTCCAGCCCTTGTTGTCGCCGCCGTTGTCGTAATCAACATGCTGCCAGCCCGCTTCCAGCCAGGTGGAGTGCACGTCGTTCCACCAGTGCATCGGGCGCACGATGGCGTTGTAGTTCTTGCGGTTGTCGGTCTTGTCGCGGCTGTTATCAAAGTCGTGGAAGGCCAGAATGTACTCCACCTGGGTCGCCTGGGTGAACTTGTGCAGCCCTTCGAAGCTGGCGTACACCGTGGTCAGGTCCTCGGTTTTGTTGAACACGCTGTTGTCCGAGTTATCAGAGTAGCGGGCGATCACCTTGTTCACGCCGCTGTCGTTGGTGTGGCTCAGCACCACGCCGCCCTGCCAGGCGTTGGTCCGCTCTTCGGTGTCGATGGCCTTCGAGTCAAAGCCGTAGTTGGCGTACAGCTCGAGGTC
>NZ_VCBB01000033.1:0-319 GCF_005843915.1 Enterobacter sp. MF024
TCCATACGCTGGTTAACTTCAGCCTGGATGGAGTCGATGTCAGATGCGGAGTTGGAGCTGTTCTGCGCCTGAACGGTCAGGTCACGTACACGCTGTAAGTTGTTGTTGATTTCGCTCAGCGCGCCTTCAGCGGTCTGCGCCAGGGAGATACCGTCGTTGGCGTTACGTGCAGCAACGTTCAGACCGTTGATGTTGGAGGTGAAGCGGTTAGCAATCGCCTGGCCCGCTGCGTCATCTTTTGCGCTGTTGATACGCAGACCGGAAGACAGACGCTCAATCGCAGTACCCAGAGTTGACTGAGATTTGCTCAGGTTGTTCT
>NZ_VCBB01000034.1:0-233 GCF_005843915.1 Enterobacter sp. MF024
TAGTCATGAGTTTCGGCATGCGCCAGTGGCTTCATCGCCTTCTCCAGGATTATCGACAGGACACTTTCAAACTTTAGTAATTTTAATGTTAATTTTTTATTTGGCTTTGATTTGAAAAGAAAAAAAGCGCTGACCTGCAGCGCTTTTTAATGACGAACTGACGATTAACGCAGCAGGGACAGCATGGTCTGCGGAACCTGGTTGGCCTGGGCCAGAACAGAAGAGCCAGCCTG
>NZ_VCBB01000035.1:0-440 GCF_005843915.1 Enterobacter sp. MF024
CGTCTGGGTAACGAAGGCAACGGCGGCGAGTTCCAGCTCTCCAAGGCCTTCAAGGGCGAGAACGGCGCCATCTGGGACGTCAACGTGATGATCGACCACTGGGGCGACGAAGTTAACCTGAAAAAAGCCTACGCGGGGGTGACCAACATTCTGGAATCCAACCCGAACGCCTATATCTGGGCGGGGCGTGACTTCCATCAGCGTCCGCAGCAGGGCATCAACGACTACTTCTGGATGAACCACGACGGCCAGGGCGCCGGGGTAAAGAACTTCGACATCGGCGGCGTGCAGTTTGACGTGGCCACCGTGGCGGCGGTCGAATCCTGCAGCCCGGAAGTGATGGACGATGAGGCCAACCCGTCGCGCATCACCTGTACCGGCGGCTCCGGCACCGGGGACAAGGGCAACTACGCGGCCACCTCCAAAATTCACGGCATGAA
>NZ_VCBB01000036.1:0-350 GCF_005843915.1 Enterobacter sp. MF024
ACGCTGCCGCCGCTGCTGCTGTTTTTACCCGTCGTCTGCTGCGTGTCCTGCGAGGCAAGCAGGTTCACGTCCCGGGCCGCATCAAGCAGTACGTCCTTACCGGCCTTAACCTGGCTGCCCGCCACGGTGATGTCGCTCCCGGTGGCCTTAATCGTGACGTTGCTGCCCGCGTTCAGGCTGCTGCCCGCCGATGTTTCGCTCCGCATGTGCGAGGAGGATTTTGACGACTGGGACCCCAGCGAGGCGTTGATGCCCACGGTGTTAGTGTTGCTGCTTTCAGAGGCCCCCTTCGCCTGGTCCATCGCCACCGCCTGGTCGGACTGCACCAGGGACAACGCCGCCTTCGTCGC
>NZ_VCBB01000004.1:0-270 GCF_005843915.1 Enterobacter sp. MF024
ATGAGTTCTCCCTGACCCTTCAAGGGTCCTGAAGGAACGTTAAAGACTATGACGTTGATAGGCCGGGTGTGTAAGCGCAGCGATGCGTTGAGCTAACCGGTACTAATGAACCGTGAGGCTTAACCTTACAACGCCGAAGCTGTTTCGGTGGGTTTGAGATGATTTTCAGCTGATACAGATTACAGAATTTGCCTGGCGGCTGTAGCGCGGTGGTCCCACCTGACCCCATGCCGAACTCAGAAGTGAAACGCCGTAGCGCCGATGGTAGTG